>NZ_JBWKPQ010000023.1:0-122010 GCF_059418345.1 Variovorax sp. GW821-FHT09B01
CGGTCCTCACCGTACAGAGTACGGCTCCGGTCCTCGGCGCGACCTCGGGGCGCTCGCTACGGTTTCTTCACACCTTGTCAGGGCAGGTTGAGCTGCCACGAGACGCCGAAGCGGTCCTGCACCCAGCCGTAGAGCCGGCTGAACGGATAGGCATCGACCGGCATCAGCACCTGGCCGCCGTCGGCCAGCCCGTCGAACAGCCGCCGCAGTTGCGCCTCGTCGTCGCAGTCGATGAACAGCGAGATCGAGGGCGTGAAGCCGAAGGCATGCACGGGCGGGCTGTCGATGCACAGCAGGCTGTGGCCGCCGAGCTCGAAGCGCGCCTTGAGCACCGTGCCCTCGGCGCCCGGGCCCGCGGGACCGTAGCGCTCGATCTCGGTGATGCGCGCCTCGGGAAACAGCGAGAGGTAGAAGTCCATCGCGGCCTGCGCCTGGCCGGTGAACATCAGGAAGGGCGTGAGCCGCATGGCCGATCTCCTTGAAGGTCAATAGGGCGGCGCCTTGCGCGCGCGCTGTTCGCGCGCCGCTTCGGTCCACCACGCGAGGTCGTCGGCGAAGCGGCCGAAGGCCCGGTCGAGCGAGGCACCGGGCGCGCCGGTGGGCTGGCCCTGCGCGTCGAGCGTCTGCGAGATCGGGCCGACCGACAGCGTGCTCGACACCACGATCATGCCCATCTCGGAGAGGATCGAATGCCACACCGTGCCCGAGCGCACGCCCGAGAAGCGGCCGGCCGAATAGCTCGCGATCGCCGCGGGCCGCCAGAACCACTCCTCGAGGAAGTGGTCGGTGAGGTTCTTGAGGCCGGGCTGCGGGCCCCAGTTGTATTCGCCGGTCACGAAGACGAAGGCATCGGCCGCGCGGATCTTGCGCGCCAGCGTCTCCATCGCCTCGGGCGCCGTGCCCGCCGGGTACTCCTTGTACATGCGGTCGAGCATCGGCAGGTCGACGGCCTTGGCATCGATCAGCTCCACCTCGGCGCCACGCGCGGCCAGCCGCTCGACCAGATAGTCCGCGAGCCGCACGCCCATGCGGTCGGCGCGGTAGGAACCGTAGAACACCAGGATCTTGTCTGCCATCGTCGCTCCGTTTCGCAGGGCCGCCGGGGGGTGGCCTCGGAGCGAAGGGTAACGCGCCCGCATGGCGCCCCGATGCTTCGCCCACCCGCATGCCGGGCTATGCTTGCCCGGCATGCCGCTGCTTCGCCGCCCTTCTCCTTCGATGCGCTCCTGGCTGCTGGCCGCGTGCCTGTTCACCGGCACGCCCGCCTTCGCCGCGACGTCCTGCCTGGCCACGGCCGAGGCCCCGCCGCCGCCACGCGCCCTCGCGATGGCCGCCGCCGCGCAACGCGAGCACGAGGCCTTCGGCGCGCAGACCCTCGATGCCGAAGGCCGCATGGTCGACGCGGGCAGTTCCGAGGCCGAGGACGGACGCGTCTCGCGCTTCGCGCCCGCGCCGTGGCAGCGCGTGCTCGGCTACTGGGACGCGGTCGACCAGCCGCGCGTGAAGTTGCCCTCGCTGGTGCGCTTCGGTGCCTTGCGGCCGGCCGATCGCACGCTGCTGCTGGAGGCGCTGAACCAGGCCAGTGCTTCGCGCCTGATGGGGCTGGGCGTCGGGCCCGACCAGGGCCTCGACGCGGCCGAGCTGCATGCGATGGCGACGGCGGTGAACCGGGTCGCTGTGATCGACACGCCGTGGTCGGCCGCCTTCATCAGCTGGCTCGCGCGGCAGGCGGGCCTGGGCGCTGACGAGTTCGTGTTCTCCGAGGCGCACGTGGACTACGCGGGCGCGGCCTGGAAGGCCGGCGCCGACGAAGCGGCGGGCCGTGCCACGCGCTTCGCGCTGCGGGCCTGCGATCTCGCACGCACGCCGCCGCGCGTGGGCGACCTGGTGTGCCAGACGCGCGGCGCGCGTTCGGCGCTCGACAGCTTCGCCAAGATCGGCACGGTGCTCGCGACGCGGCCCACGGGCGGCGCGGCGCTGCCGATGCATTGCGACGTGGTGACGGCCGTCGACGCACGTGGCTTCGACGCGGTCGGCGGCAACGTGCTGCAGTCGGTCAGCTTGCGCCGGCTGGACTTCGCGCCGGGCACGCGGACGCTCGATCCGAGTTACCTGCCCGAAGGCTGCGCGGCGGACGCGGCGGGATGCATCGATCGGCACATGAGCCGGCAGCCGTGGTCGCTGCTGCTGCAGTGGCGCTGAAGCGGGCGCCTCAGCAGTTGTTGCGCCGCAGCCCCGCCATGTGCGCGCAGGGCCGGCGACCCGGACCGGGGTCGTGCACATGCGGCGGCGGAGGCTGCACGCGACGCCGTGGCGGCGGGTAGGGATAGGGGTCGGGGCCCCAGAGATAGACCGGCTCGGGATCGGCCTGCGCCGCGCGCCCTTCGTCGGGATAGCGCGGAATGATCGACAGCCCCGGGTTCGAGGGCGGTGCCGGCGCGGCGGCGCTCGGCGGCGGCGCGTGGTCGGGCGCGCGCGCGGGCGGTGCCGGCTGCAGGGCCGAAGGCGGCGGCGGCTCGGCGATCTGCACGGGGCGCGACGAACGCGTGCCGCTCGGGCAGGCGCCGTCGGTGTAGACGGTGGCGCCATTGGCATCGAGGCAGCGCACCACCTCGGCCGAGCTCGCCGATGCGCCCAGCACGAAGACCGCCGAGACGATCAGCGTGCGCAACGACGGGGTGGCGAAGAGAGGGGTTCGCATGAAGAAGGCCGTGCCGGAACGACGCACGGGCAGGTTCATTCTGTGCGCTTTGTCGCGGCCCGCCAAGCGCCACGGGCCCCGTCGCTCACAGCAAGCCACCCATGCGCAGCGCCGCGGCCTTCAGCGCATCGATGCGACGCTCGGCATCGGCCATCGACATGCGCGCGGTCGGCGCATGCACCGCGAGCGCGGCACGCACCTCGCCGGCCGCGTCGCGCACCGGCACCGCCACGGCCACCAGGCCGGCCATGAACTCCTCGCGGTCGCGCGAGAAGCCGTCCTGCGCGATCGCGTCGCACTCGGCGCGCAGCGCGGCGGGGTCGGTGAGGGTGCTCGCTGTCATGCGCGGCAGCGGCAGGCCGTCGATCATCGCGTCGCGCGCCTTCTTCGGCATTTGCGCGAGAAAGAGCTTGCCGCTCGCGGTGCAGTGCAGCGGCACGTGCGAGCCCACGTCGAGCGTGAGCCGCAGCGGCCACTGGGCCTCGACGCGGTCGAGGTAGAGCACGCGCGCGCCGTCGAGCGTGGTGAGGTTGCAGGTCTCGCCGACCTCCTGCACCAGCGCCGCCAGCACCTCGTGGCGCAGGCCACGCACGCTGCCGTGGTTCAGCGTGTCGAAGGCCAGCTGGCGCAGCGCGGGGCCGACGACGAAGGAACGCTCGTCGAGGTCGCGCGCGAGAAAACCGGTGGCCAGCAGCTGGGTGCAGATGCGGTGCGCGGTGCCCTTGGGCAGGCCCAGCTGCGCCGCGAGATCGGCCAGCGACAGCGCGCGGCCCTCGTGGGCCAGCAGCGCGAGCAGGCGCAGGCTGCGCTCGGCCGAGGAACCGGAAACGGGCTCCTCGACGGCGGCAACCACGGGCGCGGCAACAGGGGCGGCGGCGGAACGCGCGGGACGGGGCATGCGGGTAAACCTCTAAAGTGGAACATTGCGTTCCGAAAATCAATAACCTAGGATGCGACGGACCGAGGCCATTGTTCCATCGCCGGACCGCACGCATGCCTGACTCTCGCAGTGAAGAAGCCTTCGACTACATCGTGGTGGGCGCCGGCTCGGCCGGCTGCGTGCTGGCGGCGCGCCTGAGCGAGGACCCGGCCACGCGCGTGCTGCTGCTCGAGGCCGGGCCGCGCGACAGCTCGCCGTGGATCCACCTGCCGATCGGCTACGGCAAGACCATGTGGAGCCCGGTCTACAACTGGCGCTTCGAGACCGATCCCGACCCGAACATGAACGGCCGCCGCATCTACTGGCCGCGCGGCAAGACGCTGGGCGGCTCGAGCTCGATCAACGGCCTGATCTACATCCGCGGCCAGCGCGAGGACTACGACCACTGGGCCGCGCTCGGCAACCCGGGCTGGGGCTACGACGAGGTGCTGCCCTACTTCGTGCGCTCCGAGGGCAACCAGCGCGGCGCGAGCCAGTTCCACGGCGGCGACGGGCCGCTCAAGGTGTCGGACATCGGCGCGCGGCACGAGCTGATCGAGGCCTTCATCGAAGGCGCCCGGCAGACCGGCGTGCCGCGCACCGAGGACTTCAACGGCGCCGCGCAGGAAGGCGCGGGCTACTACCAGCTCACCACGCACCGCGGCCTGCGCTGCAGCACCGCCAAGGCCTACCTCGCGCCAGCACGCCACCGCCCCAACCTGCGCATCGAGACCGAGGCGCTGGCCACCAGCCTCGTGTTCGAGGGCCGGCGCGCGGCCGGCGTGCGCTATCGCAAGGGCGGCGTCGAGAAGACCGCGCGCTGCCGCGCCGAGGTGCTGCTTTCCGCGGGTTCGATCCAGTCGCCGCAGTTGCTGCAGCTCTCGGGCGTGGGCCCGCGCGCGCTGCTCGATCGCTTCGGCATCGCGCCGGTGCACGAACTGCCGGGCGTGGGCGAGAACCTGCAGGACCACCTGCAGATCCGCCTCGGCTACGAGTGCACCAAGCCCATCACCACCAACGACCAGCTCAACTCCTGGGCCGGCCAGCTCGGCCTGGGCCTCGAATGGCTGCTGCACCGCAGCGGCGCGCTCGCGATCGGCATCAACCAGGGCGGCTGCTTCATGCGCGCGCTCAAGGACGAGGCGGGCCGCCCCGTGGCCGCCACGCCCGACATCCAGTTCCACGTGGCCACGCTGTCGGCCGACATGGCCGGCGGCAAGGTGCATCCCTACTCGGGCTTCACCTTCTCGGTGTGCCAGCTGCGGCCCGAGTCGCGCGGCCACATCCGCATCCGTTCGACCGACGCGGCCGAGCCGCCCGAGATGCAGCCCAACTACCTGTCAACCGAGCTCGACCGCGCCACCGCCGTGGCCGGCGTGAAGGCCGCGCGCGCCATCGCCGAGGCGCCCGCGATGCGGCCCTACGTCAAGCGCGAGGTGAAGCCCGGCGCGCAGGCCGCGAGCGATGCCGAGCTGCTCGAGTTCTGCCGCAACAACGGCGCCACCATCTTCCATCCCACCGGCACCTGCCGCATGGGGCACGACCCGCTCGCGGTGGTCGATGCGCGGCTGCGCGTGCACGGCATCGGCGGCCTGCGCGTGGTCGACTGCTCGGCCATGCCCACGCTGGTGTCGGGCAACACCAACGCACCCGCGGTGATGATGGCCGAGAAGGCCGTCGACATGATCAGAGAGGACCACAGGGCGGCTTCGGCCGCGCACTAGCAGCAATGCATCCCGCACGGCCCGCCGAGACTGAAAACCAAGAGGCCGCCACGACAACACTCATCGGAGACAACACATGAGCAGTGCACGCGACGACGAGAAAACGATTCGCAGGGTGGTGATTTCGGCGCTGGTGGGCGCCACCATCGAGTGGTACGACTTCTTCCTCTACGGGGTGGTGGCCGGCATCGTGTTCAACAAGCTCTACTTCCCGGGCAGCGACCCGGTGGTGGCGACCTTGCTGGCCTACACCACCTTCGCCGTGGGCTTCGTCACGCGGCCGCTGGGCGGCGTGATCTTCGGCCACTTCGGCGACAAGATCGGGCGCAAGAGCATGCTGATCATCACGCTGATGATCATGGGCGTGGCCACCTTCCTGATCGGCCTGGTGCCGACCTACGCGCAGATCGGCATCGCGGCACCGCTGCTGCTGCTGGTGCTGCGCGTGGCGCAGGGCATCGGCCTGGGCGGCGAATGGGGCGGCGCGGTGCTCATGGCCTACGAGTACGCGCCGAAGGAGAAGCGCGGCTTCTATGCCTCGCTGCCGCAGATCGGGCTGGCGATCGGCCTGTGCCTGGCCTCGGGCGTGGTGGCGCTGCTGTCGTGGCTGCTGACCGACGAGCAGTTCATGGCCTGGGGCTGGCGCATCGCCTTCCTGATCTCGGGGCTGATGGTCGGGGTGGGCATGTACATCCGGCTGCACGTGAAGGAAACGCCCGAGTTCGCCGCGGTCAAGGCGCGCAACGCCGAGCTGCGCATCCCGTTCATGGACATGCTGCGCCGCTATCCGGGCAATGTGCTGAAGGGCATGGGCGCGCGCTACATCGACGGCGTGTTCTTCAACATCTTCGGCGTGTTCTCCATCGCCTACCTCACGGGCACGCTCAAGCTCAGCCGCACCGATGCGCTGCTGGGCGTGATGGCCGCGGCCATCGTGATGTGCTTCGCCATCCCCTTCTTCGGCCGGCTGTCGGACCGGCTCGGCCGACCCCGGGTCTACATGTGGGGGTCGCTGATCACCGCGGTGTCGGCCTTCCCGGGCTTCTGGCTGATGACGCACAGCGGCGGCAGCGTGCTGCTGGTGTGGCTGTCGATCGTGATCCCGTTCGGCATCCTCTATGCCTCGGTCTACGGCCCCGAGGCCGCGCTGTTCTGCGACCTGTTCGACGCCAAGGTGCGCTACACCGGCATCTCCTTCGTCTACCAGTTCTCGGGCATCTTCGCCTCGGGCATCACGCCGATCATCGCCACTGCGCTGCTCAAGTCGGGCGGCGGCGAGCCGTGGCAGATCTGCCTGTACGTGCTGTTCGCGGGCGTGGTGTCGGCGCTGTGCGCCTGGCTGATCGGGCGCAGTCCCTCGCCGGCCGACGCGCCGGTGGTGGCACCCGCGCGCTGACGCGCTCGGGCAAGCCGCCGTGCACGGTGGATCAGACACCGGCGCGCGGCGGCCGCTACCTTCGTGGCTTTCACCCTGGAGCCACGACGCATGAAGCGCACCGCCTTTTTCCACGACGAGAGAACGCTCTGGCACATCGCCGGGGCACCCCATGCCCTGATGCTGCCCGTGGGCCGCTGGGTGCAGCCGATGGCGGGCGTCGGCATCGCCGAGGCGCCCGACACCAAGCGAAGGCTGAAGTCGCTGATGGACGTCTCGGGGCTCAGCGACCGGCTCGAGGTGCGGTCGGCGCCGCCGGCCTCGCAGGACGAGCTGCTGCGCGTGCACACGCGCGACTACCTCGCGCGCTTCAAGGCCGGCAGCGATGCCGCGGGCGGCGACATGGGCGATCTCGCGCCCTACGGCCCGGGCAGCTACGAGATCGCCGCGCTGTCGGCGGGCCTCGCGATCGCGGCCATGGACGGCGTGGTCGCGGGCCGGCATCCGAACGCCTATGCCTTCTGCCGCCCGCCGGGCCACCATGCCAGTGCCGATCGCGGCATGGGCTTCTGCATCCTCAACAACATCGCGATCGCCATCGAGGCCGTCAAGGCGCGCCACGGCATCGATCGCATCGCGGTGATCGACTGGGACGTGCACTGCGGCAACGGCACGCAGCAGCTCTTCTACGGCCGCGACGACGTGCTGACCATCTCGCTGCACCAGGAGCACTGCTTTCCGCCGGGCTACAGCGGCGCGCACGACCGCGGCGAGGGCGTGGGGCTGGGCTTCAACATCAACATCCCGCTGCAGCCGGGCGGCGGCCACAACGCCTACATGCAGGCCTTCGAGCGCATCGTGATTCCCGCGGTGGACCGCTTCGCGCCGCAACTGGTCGTGGTGGCGAGCGGCCTCGATGCCAGCGGCGTCGATCCGCTCGCGCGCATGCTGCTGCATCCCGAGTCGTTCCGCCTCATGACCCGGCATGCGATGGCGCTCGCCGAGCGGCATGCGGGCGGCCGGCTGGTGATGGTGCACGAGGGCGGCTACTCGGAGGTGGCGGTGCCCTTCTGCGGCCTCGCGATCCTCGAGGAGCTGTCGGGCCACCGCACCGAGATCGAGGATCCGCTCACGCCCTTCTTCGGCCTGATGCAGCCCTCGGCGCGCTTCGATGCCTTCCAGCTCGGGCTGATCGAGGAACTGGCGGCGCTGCACGGGCTGCAGCGCTGAACCGCGAACGAAGCCGCGGGGCTTCGTTCGCGCCGCGCTACGCGTGCGTCGCCAGCAGTTCGAGCACCTGGGCCGGGGTCTGCGCCACGCCGGTGGTGTTGTGCTGCTCGAAGAGGGTGTACCAGCCCGAGGCTTCGACGCCCTGGCGGAAGCCCGCGACCGCCTCGGCGCTGTCCATCTCCCACACGGCCCAGAACGAGACGGCGGGATCGGCATGGTCGACGCCGCGGTCGGCCGCGCCCCAGCCCAGCGTGCGGATGCCGCCGGCCTTCATGGCCTCGATGGCGCCGAGCACGGCGTCGGCGAAGGCCCGGCGTTCGGCGGGCGTGCGGGCGATCCAGGCCGGCCTGGGTGTCCATTGTTCGATGAAGAGATGCTTGCTGCTCATGGGATTCCTCGGGTTGGATGAAGGGGCCGGCCGACGATAGCCAGCGCAGCGCGCGCGGCACGACTGCCGGTGCACCGTGTCTTGCACCAGCGTGCACGGCGTGGGCCCGCACGGCCCCGCCTTGCTTGTGGCGCGCCGCCAGACCGGCTGTAATGCCCGGACCATGCACGCCCAGTCCTGTTCCACGCTCGACGTTCCCGCCGCCCAGCGGATGCGCTACTGGGAAAGCGCGATCGCGCCCTACTTCGGCCGGCTGCGCGGCGACGACGATGCGGGCAGCCCGGACTTCGAGGCCCGCTGCGACATCTACGACGTCGGCGGCCTCGGCGCGGTGCGCATGCAGGTGCCGCTCTCGCGCGTGACGCGCGAGGCCCGCGACGCGCTCGACAGCGGCGGCGGCTATTTCAAGCTCTCGATGCAGATCGCCGGCGCCGCCGACGTGCACGCGGCCAACCGCACGGTGCACCTGGGCCCGGGCGACTGGATCATGCTCGACCAGCGCCTGCCCTACACCTGGGAATCGGCCGCGCCGGCCTCGCTGTTCGGGCTGCAGATCCCGCGCGAGCGCCTCGCGGCACTGGGCCTGCCTTCATTGGTGTGTTCGCGCGACGAGGCGCTGGCCGACAGCGGCATGGCGCCGATCCTCGGCGGCCACCTGCGCACGCTGAACACGCAGCTCGCGCATGTCACCGAGGATGCCGCCCATCTGCTGGCCGAAGCCTCGATCGGCCTGCTCGCGACCACCCTGTCGAGCGGCCGGCCGCATGCGCGCGCGCCGGTCGACGCGCTGGCCGCCGTGCGCCTGCGCGCGGTGCAGTACGTGCGGCTGCATGCGAGCGAGGCCACGCTCTCGGTCGACGCGATCGCCCATGCGCTGCGCTGCTCGCGGCGCTACCTCTATAAGGCCTTCGACGGCAGCGAGGCGAGCCCCGAGCGACTGATCTGGCAGACCCGGCTCGAGCGCTGCCACGAGGCGCTGCGCGATGCGCGCAACCACGCGCGTTCCGTCTCGTCGATCGCCTTCGAGAACGGCTTCAACAGCGATGCCCACTTCGCGCGCATGTTCCGCGCGCGCTACGGCCAGTCGCCCGCGCGGCTGCGGCGCGGCCTGCGGGCGCAGGCTCAGGGCAGCCGCTCCTCGTAGGCCTCGGCCGGCCGGTCGTTGGGCGACTGGAAGGCCGCCTTGAGCGAATCGCTCAGCGGGATGTTGATGACGGCGTTGCGCGGCGGGATCGGCGCCATGAACCAGCGCGCATAGAGCTTCTCGAGCGCGCCCGAGGCCATCGCGTTCGCGAGGTAGCCGTCGACCGCGCGCTTGAAGGCAGGGTCGTCCTTGCGGATCATGATCGCGATCGGCTCGATGCCCAGCGGCTTGCCGACGATGCGGAAGTCCGCCGGGTTGCGCGCGTTCGAGATGTTGCCCGCGAGCGTGTTGTCGTCCATCGCGAAGGCATCGGCGCGGCCGCTCTCGAGCAGCAGGAAGCTCTCGGCATGGTCCTTGGCCAGCACGATGTTCAGCGCCATGCCCTTGTTGTCCTGCTCGAGCTTGCGCAGCCGCTGCACGAGCGTGGTGCCCACGGTCGTGACCACCGTCTTGCCCTTGAGCTGCTCCGCCGACTCGATGCCGCTGGCCGCGCGCACCGCGAAGCGTGCCTCGGTGATGTAGGTGGTGCTGCCGAAGGCCACCTGCTGCTGGCGCGCGGCATTGTTGGTAGTCGAGCCGCACTCGATGTCGACGGTGCCGTTCTGCAGCAGCGGCACGCGGTTCTGCGAGGTCACGACCATCGGCCGCACCGCGACGCCGGGCAG
Organism: Variovorax sp. GW821-FHT09B01; assembly: GCF_059418345.1. Taxonomy (NCBI): domain Bacteria; kingdom Pseudomonadati; phylum Pseudomonadota; class Betaproteobacteria; order Burkholderiales; family Comamonadaceae; genus Variovorax; species Variovorax sp. GW821-FHT09B01. The sequence continues at coordinate 10,147 of NZ_JBWKPQ010000023.1, forward strand.
CAGCTTGGCGAGCATCTGCTCGCAGAGCTCGACGTGGTAGCCGACGTAGCCGCCGCCCACCGCGTACGACAGCGGCGGCGAGGCCTCGCGCACGCCCATCACGAGGGTGCCGGCGGCCTTCGCCTTGGCGAGCGTGCCGCCAGGTTCCTGCGCGAGCGCGGCCAGCGCGGCGGCCGCGAGCACGGCGCCCGCGAGCATCCGATTCGGGGTCTTCATGGCGTTCTCCGGCGCGTCAGGCCGCGAGCGCCACCGGCGCGGGATGGGCGATCTCGTCCAGGCTCTCGCGCAGCGCGCGGTCGAGGATCTCGATGGCGCGGTCGATCTGCTCGTGCGCCACGTTGAGCGGCGGCGCGATGCGCCACACCGACCCGCGCTCGGGCCGGCGCCGGATGTTCATGCTCAGGCCGAGCTCGAAGCACTTCTTCGTGGTGCGCGCGCCGAGCTCGTGATGGGGCAGCCGCGAGTCGCGGTCCTGCACCAGCTCCACGCCCAGCAGCAGGCCCTCGCCGCGCACGTCGCCGATCGCCTCGTAGCGCCGCTGCAGCTCGAGCAGTTGCCCGCGCAGGTAGGCGCCGGTGGTGCGCGCGCGCTCGATCAGGCCTTCACTGCGGATGGTGTCGAGCACCGCCAGGCCGACGGTGGCGGGCAGCGGGTCGGAGACATGGCTGGTGTAGAAGGTGAAGCCCTTCTCGTGCACGTCCTGTTCGATGCGCGGGCTGGTCGCCACGGCGGCCAGCGGCAGGCCGCCGCCCATGGTCTTCGACACCGACATGATGTCGGGCACCACGCCGTAGAAGTCGGAAGCGGTGCGGTGGCCGATGCGGCCGAACGCGGTCTGGGCCTCGTCGAAGATCAAGAGCATGCCGCGCTCGTCGGCGGCGCGGCGCAGCGCCTGCATGTACGACCTGGGCGGCACCAGCACGCCACCCGCGCTGATGATCGGCTCGATGATGATCGCGGCGCGCCGGCCGGTCGAGGCCATGTCGTACATCTTGAGGCCGAGCTCGAGGCAGGCCAGCGCCGATTCCTCGCCCGACATGCCGCGGATGTAGGGCCGGTAGGCGTTGGGCTCGGGCATCAGGTAGACGCCGGGCACGTGCACGCCGTAGCCCTTGCGGTCGCTCGCGAACGACACCGCGCTGGTGCCGCCCGTCACGCCGTGCCAGGAGCCGCCCACGGCCAGGATCTCGAAGCCGCCGGTGTACATCTTCGCCATGCGCAGCGCGACCTCGTTGCTCTCGGAGCCGGTGTTCACGAACAGCGACTTGCTCAGCGGCGCGGGCATCCAGTCGGTGGCCATCTTCTGCGCCAGCTCGGCCACCACCTCGGGGATCATGCCGCTGAACAGGTGGAAGGCCTTCTCGCCGGCCTCGTGCACGGCACGCACGATCGCCGGATGGTTGTGGCCGATGGTGGCGCACATCTGGCCCGAGGTGAAGTCGAGGATCTCGCGGCCCGTGTCGTCGACCACCACCGCGCCGCGGGCGCTGCGGAACAGGTTGGGGAAGGTGTCGCCGCCGTAGCGCACCATGTATTCCTTGGCGGCCGCGCGCAGTTGTTCGCTCATGTCCGAATCCTTTGCTGAAGTGGTGAGTGGATTCGCCAATGGTCGCGAGGCCCGCGCACGCGGTCCAATGTCGAGTTTGCATCCGGGCGCGATGCGCCGCACGCATCGCCCATGCACGCAAGCGATGGGCACGCGGCTTGCAGAATGCGCCGCACGCAAAGGAAACAGAGGTCGCGATGGACACACGCTGGTTTCAGGATTTCGTCACCTTGGCCGAGGTGCAGAACTTCACGCGCGCGGCCGAGATGCGCAACGTCTCGCAGGCCGCGTTCAGCCGCCGCATCCAGGCGCTCGAGCAATGGCTGGGCGCCAAGCTGATCGACCGCGCGGCCTATCCCACGCGGCTCACGCCCGCGGGCGAGCGCTTCCGCAAGGTGGCCGCGGGCCTGCTCGACCAGATCGCCGACGCGCGCGCCGAGATCGGCGACGCGCCCGCGCGCAACCACGTGCGCATCGCCTCGACCTATGCGCTGGCCAGCACGCGGCTGCCGGCCTGGTGGGCGCGCTGGTCGGGCGCGGGCGACCTCAGCTGCAGCCTCGAGGTCGGCAACGTGCACGACACGCTGACGGCCTTCAGCGCGGGCTCGGCCGACGTGTTGATCGGCTTCCACCAGGCCGCGCATCCGCTGCAGCTCGATGCGGCGCGCTTCGAGCGCCGCGAGCTCGGCCTCGAGCGCGTGCGGCCCTACGTGTCGCGCGCGCTTGCCGCCTCGGAGCGCTTCGCGCTGCCGGGCAGCGCGGCCCATCCGGTGCCGCTGTTGATGTATTCGCCCAGCGGCTACTTCGCGCGCGTGGTCGCGACCGCGATCGAGCAGTCGGCGCAACCGCTGGCCGGTTACCGGGCCTTCGAGTCCGAGATGACCGACGTGCTCGGCGACCTCGCGCAGCAGGGCATGGGCATGGCCTGGCTGCCCGACAGCTCCTTCGTTGCGGGCCGGCTCGGCGAGCTGGTGCCGGTGGGCGACGGCGCCTGGGACGTGGAGGTCGCGATCGTGGCCTGGCGCGCGCGGCTCAATGCGCGGCCCGCGGTCGCGCGGCTGTGGGAGCGCATCGGCGCCGATGCGCTGCCTGCCTGAAGCGACTTCAGCCGGGCTCGGCCGGCATGCGCTCCGCGATCACCTCGCGCAGCAGCGGCAGCGCCGGTGCCTCGCTGCGGCCGGCCAGCGTCACCAGGCCGAAGCGCGCGCGGCCCAACGGCGGGTGCACCGGCAGTGCGACCAGGTCGGGCGCCACCGCGCGCACCGCGAGCAGGATTGCGTCGCTGTCGCGCGCGAGCTCGACCAGGTTCGACAGCTCCGAGCAGCGCAGGGTCACGCACTGGTCGGGATGCGCCTCGGGGCCGTAGGCATCGACCATTGCGCGCACCACGTCGCGCCCGAGACCGGTGGACGCGAGCGGGTAGTCCTTGAGGCTCTGGAACGTCATCGGCCCGCGCTTGCGCGCGAGCGGATGGCCGCGCCGGCACATGAAGGCGCCGCCCATCTCCACCAGCGGCTCGACGCGCAGGTCGATGCTCGGCGTGACGGTGCGGAACTCCACCACCGCCGCATCGAGCGTGCGCTGGCGCAGCGCCTGCACCAGCCGGTCGGTGTCGCCGCGCAGGATGTCGATGCGCACCGGCGCGCCACGGTAGGCCATGCGCTGCAAGAGCGGCGTGGCCAGCAATGCGCCGGGCCCGGCGCCGAGCCCCACGCGCAGGTGGGCGCCGCCACCGCCGCGCGCGCTGGCCACCAGTTCCTGCGCATCGCCGACCAGGTGGCGCGCGCGCTCGAGCATCTCGCGCCCGAAATGCGAGAGCTCGCTGCGCCGGCCCACGCGGTCGAACAGCGCGCGGCCGAGCACCTCCTCGAGCGCATGGATGCTGCGGCTCAGCGCCGGCTGCGTGATCGACAGCGCCTTGGCCGAGCGTGTGAAGGAACCCGTCTCGGCCACCGAGAGGAAGTGGCGCAGTTGCACGAAGGTCATGGCATGGAGGGGCCTGTTCATGCATTGGAATTATGGCTGTGGATAGAACAATGCATTGGACGCCTGGCAAACCATTGCCTAGATTCGCGGCCGGTCCCTTTCAAGAACAAGCAAAGACACCTCACCCAGGAGACAGGTCCCTTCATGCATTCACTTCGCCAGCTTTCCCTCGCCGCCTGCCTCGCCTGCGCCGCCGTGCCCGCCGCCATGGCGCAAGGCGCCGCCCCCAACGCCCAGCGCATCGAGTCGCTCGCGCGCGAGGCCTATCCGCAGCTCGACACGCTCTACAAGGACATCCACGCCCATCCCGAACTCGGCTTCCAGGAGGTGCGCACGGCCGCCAAACTGGCCGAGCAGATGCGCGCCCTCGGCTTCGAGGTGACCGAGCACGTGGGCCGCACCGGCGTGGTCGCGGTCCTGCGCAACGGCGCCGGTCCCACGGTGCTGGTGCGCACCGAGCTCGACGCGCTGCCGATGCAGGAGAAGACCGGCCTGCCCTACGCGAGCCAGGCCAAGGCCACCTGGCAGGGCCGCGAGACCTTCGTCGCCCACAGCTGCGGCCACGACGTGCACATGGCGAGCTGGGTCGGCACCGCGCGCACGCTGCTCGCGCTCAAGGACCAGTGGCAGGGCACGCTGGTGTTCGTCGCGCAGCCGGCCGAGGAGGCCAGTGGCGGCGCCAAGGGCATGCTGGCCGACGGGCTCTACAAGCGCTTCCCCAAGCCCGATGCCGCCTTCGCGCTGCACACCTCGGCCTCGCCCTACGGCTACGTCGGCTACCGCGCGGGGCCGATCACCTCGGCCTCCGATGGCTTCGAGATCGACTTCAAGGGCCGCGGCGGCCATGGCTCGGCGCCGCACCGCGCGATCGACCCGATCGTGCAGGCGGCCCATTTCGTGACCGACGTGCAGACCGTGGTGAGCCGCGAGAAGGACCCGGCCGAATTCGGCGTGGTGACGGTGGGCGCGATCCAGGCCGGCACCGCCGGCAACATCATTCCCGACTCGGCGCTGCTGCGCGGCACCATCCGCAGCTACAAGCCGCAGGTGCGCAAGCAGCTGATCGACGGCGTGCGGCGCACCGCGCTGGCCTCGGCCGCGATGGCGGGCGCGCCCGAACCCACGATCGGCCTCGACCCGGCGCGCGGCAACGGCGCGGTGATCAACGACCAGGCGCTGGCGCAGCGCACCGTGGCCGCGCTCAAGGCACAGCTCGGCGACGCGAAGGTGGTGCAGGTGCCGCCGATCACCGCCAGCGAGGACTTTTCCGAGTTCGCGGTGGAGGGCGTGCCCACCTTCTTCTTCTTCATCGGCGTGAACGATCCGAAGGAGGTCGCCGATTCGCAGAAGGAAGGCGGCAAGCCGCTGCCCTTCAACCATTCGCCCTTCTTCGCGCCGGTGCCCGAACCCTCGATCACGACCGGCGTGCAGGCGATGACGGCCGCCGTGCTGAGCGCGCTGGCCGCGAAGCCTACTTCAGCCGGTAGCTGAGCTTCTTGCCGCCGCGCACCTGGGCATCGAGGCCCAGCCATTCGCCGTCGGCCACGGCGTACCAGAGGTCGATCGGCTGCTCGGGCCCGCTGACGCGCCAGCGCCGGGCCGCCACGCCACGGCCGCGCACCTCGACGCGGCCTTCGTCGAGCGCGGCGATGCGCACCGGCTCGAGCTTGCCGGTCTGCGCATTGAGCAGCTGCTGCTGCGCGCGCATCGCGGGGTTCCAGTAGGCGAAGCTCATCACGCAGCCCGGCATCGCGCTGCGCCCGCGCGGCGTGACGACCATCAGCGCGGGGCCGTCGCCCTCCGACTCGCGCTCGGCGCGCACCTCGGAGCGGTCGCCGCCGTCGTTGGTGTCGGCATCGAGCCGGCGCAGGCAGTCGCCGCGCCAGTGCTCGACCGCCGAATGCCGGTAGCGGTAGACCGTGACGCCCAGCAGCTTGACCGCGAACGCGGCCTCGCTGCTCAGCCGGCGCTCGTCGCCCGCGGCCGTGAGCACGAAGCGGTGCTCGCCGATCGGCGCGTCGTCGAGCAGCACGCGGAAATTCCATTCGCCCGTGGCGGGCGAGGCCGCCGGCTGCGCGCCCGCCGCCAGGGCAAGCGAACACGCCAGCGCCAGGCCGGCATGGCGCACCCTCATTTCGGCGGCCGGCGCACCGGCCCCGGCACGAAGGCGTTGGTGCGCGCGATGTAGTCGCGGTAGGCCGGCCGCCGGTGGCCGATGTCGGCCTCGAGCAGGCGCACGCCCGACACGCGCAGCAGGAGCCAGGTCATGAGCAGCGGCGAGACCACGCTCCAGGCGCCGCCGAGGCCGGCCGCGCCCAGCGCCATCAGCCACAGCCCCCACCAGACGCAGGCCTCGCCGAAGTAGTTGGGATGGCGGCTGTAGCGCCACAGGCCGCGGTCCATCACCTGGCCGCGCTGCGAGGGGTCGGCCTTGAAGCGCGACATCTGGGCATCGGCGATGGCCTCGAAGCCGATGCCGAAAGCCGCCAGTGCGCCGCCCGCGATGTCGAGCCAGCCCAGCGGCCGCGCGCCCGCCATGCCGACGAACAGCGGCGCCGAGACGATCCAGGCCAGCACCGCCTGCAGCCCGAACACGAGGTACAGGCTCTTGAGGCCGAAGCCCGGCTGGTTGCGCGCGCGGATCGCCTCGTAGCGCCGGTCCTCGCCGTGGCCCCAGTTGCGCGCGGCCACATAGAGCGCCAGCCGCAGCCCCCACAGCAGCGCGAGCACGGCCATGGCCAGGCCGCGCGGTTCGTGCAGCGGCGCGTTCGGCAGCAGCACCAGGTAGACCAGGCCCGCGCCCGCGATCAGCAGCGGCCAGAAGCGGTCGATCAGGCTCGCGTCGCGCCGCGCCAGGCTCTCGAGCCAGACCACCAGCGCGACCGCGGCGGTGAAGGCGAGGCCGGCGAAGGCGGCTTCGAGCGGGCTGAATCTCATCGGTCCGGCTTCAGGCGCGCCGCTCGAACAGGTAGTGGCTGACCCACCAGCGCTGCCCGTGCTCGTAGCCGAACAGCTCGGCCACCGACATGAAGAACAGGCGCCAGCGCGTCCACCAGACATGGGCCTGGTCGCCGTAGGTGGCCTGGAACAGCGGGCGCAGCGCCTCGCGGCGCTGGTCCATGTTGCGCAGCCAGGCCTCGGCGGTGCGCTGGTAGTGGCGGCCTTCCCAGCGCCAGCGGCGCAGCAGCCGCAGGTCGTCCTGGCAGTGCAGCGCGAGGTCGTCGCTGGGCATCATGCCGCCCGAGAAGAAGTGCTCGCTCATCCAGTCGCTGGCGTCGCGCACCTCGAAGGGATAGGGCGCCTCGCGGTGCACGAACACGTGCATGAAGAAGCGCCCGCCGGGCCGCAGCCAGCGCGCCACGTTGGCGAAGGCCTGCGGCCAGTTGCGCAGGTGCTCGAACATCTCGACCGAGACCACGCGGTCGAAGCGCTCCTCGGTGTCGAACACGTTGATGTCGCGCGTGAGCACCCGCACATTGGCCAGCCCGCGCCGCGCGGCCTCGGCCTCGATGTATTCGCGCTGCGAGGCCGAGTTCGACAGCGCCGTGATCCGGCTGCCCGGGTAGTGGGCGGCCATCCACAGCGTGAGCGAGCCCCAGCCGCAGCCGAGCTCGAGGATGTCCTGGCCGTTGTCCAGCCCGGCGCGCTCGCAGGTGCTGGCCAACGCGGCCGATTCGGCCTCCTCGAGCGTGCGCGTGCCCTCGGGCCAGTAGCAGCTGCTGTACTTGCGGTGGTTGCCGAGCACCTGGCCGAAGAAGGCGGCCGGCACCTCGTAGTGCTGGGCGTTGGCCTTCTCGGGCAGCGGCGCCAGGCTGGCCGAGCGCATGCGCCCGACGAACTCCTGCGTCAGCTCGGCCACGGCCGGGGTGTTGCCGGCATACAACTCCGACAGCCGGTCCTTGAGCAGGCGCCGGATGCCGCGGCGCACCACGGTATCGGGCACCAGGCCCTTCTCGACCCAGCGGATGGCGAACGCGATGTCCTGCGGCATGGCTTCTTCTTCCTTCTCGTGCATGTTGGCGGGTCCCGCCGTCCGGGACCGATCACCCCCTGTACGCAGCCGGCGGCGATCCGGATGCAACCGGATGCGTCCGGCGGGCGCAAACCAAGGTTGCACCATGCCCCTGCGCCGGCGCGGGCCTCTGGCCGAACTGGAACAATGCGCCCACTCTCATGGACGGACTCGATCTCATCAAGACATTTCGCGAAGTCGCGTTCCGGCGCAGCTTCTCGCGCGCGGCCCTGTCGCTGGGCATGTCGAAGGCCACCGTCAGCCGCTACGTGGCCGAGCTCGAGGAGCGCAGCGGCGTGCGGCTGCTCAACCGCTCCACCCGCTCGCTGAGCCTGACCGACGCCGGCGAGGTGCTGCTCGAGCGCAGCACCCAGCTGGTCGACATGGCCGAGAACACCCTCAACGACCTGCAGGCCCACGGCGCCCACCCGCGCGGCCGGCTGCGCATGAGCGCGCCGCACGGGCTGATCGCCGGCTGGCTCTCGGACGTGATCGCCGAGTTCATCAAGCGCTATCCCGACGTCTACGTGAGCCTGGTCTTCACCAACAGCGCGGTCGACCTGATCGGCGAGGGCATCGACATCCACCTGACCGGCGGGCGCATCGACGACATGAACCTGATCGTGCGGCGGCTGGTGCAGTTCGACATGGTGGTCTGCGCCACCCCGGCCTACTGGGCGCTGCGCGGCATGCCGCGCGTGCCGGCCGACCTGAGCCGGCACGACGTGCTCAGCTATTCGGCCGCCTCGACCACCCACCTGCCCTTCGAGACCGAAGGCGAGGCCTACGAGGTGCCGGTGCACAGCCGCATGGAGGCCAACGACGCGGTCGCGCTGATCGAGCTGGCGCTGCGCAGCGTGGGCGTGGCCTACGTGCCCGAGCCGCTGGCCCAGTCGCACCTGGAGCGCGGCGCGCTGGTGCCGGTGCTGCGCGAGCACATGCCGCACGACCACTGGCTCTATGCCGCCTATTCGCAGCGGCGCCACAACAGCGCGGCGATGCGCGCGATGCTCGATTTCCTCGAGCAGTCGATGGGGCCGGGCGGCGCCCTGCCCTCGACCATGCCGCCGGCGGTGCCTGTCTCGCCGCCCGCCGCGCCTTCCGCTACATGCGCCCTTTCCAGGGAACCAGACGCCGCTCGAGCCAGCGCATCAGCAGGTCGAACAGATACGCCACCACCCCGATGACCACGATCCCCATGATCACGATGTCGGTGCGCAGGAAGTTCGACGCGTTGAGCACCATCTGACCCAGCCCCATGTTGGCCGCCACCATCTCGGCGGCCACCAGCGTGGTCCAGCCGAAGCCGATCGCGATGCGCATGCCGACCAGGATGTCGGGCAGCGCCGAGGGCAGGATCACGTGGCGGATCACCTGCAGGTAGCTCGCGCCCATCGAGTAGGCCGCGTTGATCTGCTCCTGCGAGGCGCTGCGCATGCCCGAGCGCGCGGCCAGCGCCAGCGGCGCGAAGCAGCTCAGGAAGATCAGCAGCACCTTGGGCAGCTCGTCGATGCCGAACCAGATGATGATCAGCGGCAGGTAGGCCAGCGGCGGCAGCGGCCGGTAGAACTCCAGCGGCGGATCGAAGATGCCGCGCCAGAAGCGGCTCATGCCCATCGCGATGCCCACCGGGATGGCCGTGACGCAGGCCAGCAGGAAGGCCGAGAACACGCGGAACATGCTCGCGAGGAAGTGCTGCCACAGCGGCTTGTCGTTGGCCTGGCCGGTCAGGTATTCGTAGAACTGCTGGAACACCGCCTGCGGCGTCGGCAGGAACAGCGGCTTGACCCAGCCCATGTTGGTGACCAGGAACCACAGCGCGATCAGCGTCAGCACCGTGACCACGCTGATCGTGAAGCTCGAGCCCTCGCCCGGCACCTTGAAGGCGCTGGTCTTGAGCTTGGCGCCGGGCGCGGGCGGCGGGACGGCGGTGGGCTTGGTGGGAGGCGTCATGGCGACCGGCGATGCGATGCTGGCCTCAGGCATGGGCCGCCTCACGATGGTGGATGATGGAGAGCACTTCCTCGCGCATGCGGATGAATTCGGGTTCGGACTTCACCTTGCGCGAATCGCCGTGCGAGAGGTACTGGCGCGAGAACGGCACCTCGTCGTAGACGTGCGAGATGCGCCCCGGGCTTGGGCTCATCACGATCAGCCGGGTGGCGAGGAACAGCGCCTCCTCCACCGAGTGGGTGATGAAGAACACCATCTTGTTCGAGGTCGACCAGGCCTGCAGCAGGATCTCCTGCACCTGCTCGCGCGTGAAGGCGTCGAGCGCGCCCATCGGCTCGTCCATCAGCAGCACGGCCGGATCGCTGGCCAGCGCGCGCGCGATGCCCACGCGCTGCTGCATGCCGCCCGAGAGCTCGTACACCGCGCGGTCGGCGTATTTCTGCAGCCCGACCAGCGCGAGCTTTTCTTCCGCCACGCGGTCGCGCGTGGCGCGGTCGACGCCCGCGAGCCGCAAGCCCAGCGCCACGTTGTCGCGCACGTTGAGCCAGGGCATGAGCGCATGCTTCTGGAACACCACGCCGCGGTCGGCACCGGGGCCGGCCACGGGCTTGCCGTCGAGCAGGATCTCGCCGGTGGATGGCGGCAGGAAGCCCGCGATGCAGTTCAAGAGCGTGGTCTTGCCGCAGCCCGAGGCGCCGAGCGCGACCACGAAGTCGCCGTCGTGCATGCGCAGGTTGACCGGCGCCAGCGCCTGCAGGGTGCCGCCCTTGACGGCGTAGTTGACCGTGAGGTCGCGGATGTCGAGCGTGGGCATGGGCTTTTTTTACTTACTGCGCCGCGCTCACTTGGCCGCCAGGGCCTTCTCGACGTACGTGGTGGTCACGTAGGCCGAGTAATCGGGCTTGACTTCCTGCACCCGGCCCTGTTCCTTGAGGAAGGCCGCCGTGTTCGCCATCGCCTTGGCCGCGCCGCCGCCGAGCCAGGTCGGCGAGAGCTGCTCGGACAGGGTCGGGAAGCTGTAGAGCGCCATCGCCGCGCCCACGTCCTTCGGATCGGCCTTGGTCCACTTGGCCATCGCCTTGGTCTGCGGCGAGTCGGGCGTCCAGCTCTTGCCCGAGGCCTTGTACTCGTCGTTGGCGCGGTTGAGCGCCTTCACGAAAGCGACCATGAAGGCTTCGTTCTCGGCCGCCCACTTGGCGTTGACCACGATGCCCTCGAAGGTCGGCGCGCCGCGCTTGCCGATGCTGCCCGAGGTCGCGATCACCTTGCCGCTGGAGCGGATCTTGGAGAGCACTGGGTCCCAGATGAAGGTGGCGTCGATGTCGCCGCGCTCCCAGGCCGCCGCGATCTCGGGCGGACGCATGTTCATCACGTTGACCTTCTTCGCGTCCACGCCTTCCATCTTCATCGCGGCCATGAGCTGGTAGTGGGCGGTGGAGACGAAGGGCGTCGCCACCTTCTTGCCCGCGAGGTCCTTGAGGCTCGCGATGCCCGAGGCATTGCGCGCCACCAGCGCCTCGGCGTCGGCGATGTCGGCCGAGATCCAGAACAGCTTGATGTCCTGCCCCTGGCTGGCCGCGGCCGTCAGCGGGCTGGAGCCGGTCTCGCCCATCTGCACGTCGCCCGAGGCCATGGCGCGGATCACGTCGCCGCCGCCCGAGAACATGCGCCAGTTGATCTTGTAGCCGGTGGCTTTTTCAACCTCGCCCGACTCCATGACCAGGCGCAGCGGGACGAGCATGTCCTGGTGGGCGAAGGTGAGTTCCTTGGCCTTCTGGGCGAAGGCGGTGCCGGTGGTGGCCAGCACGAGCAGCGCTGTGGCTGCGATTGCACGGTGCAGGGATCGACGCGTGTTCATCCGGGTTCTCCTTGTCTGTTGCGGGCGGCGCTGGCCGAGGCTTCGGTGCGAGGGGTACTGTGCATGGTTGGGGGTGGGGTGCAAAGTGCCAGGGGTGGGAGGGGGGAGGTGCCAGTGGACTGGGACTTACCCTTGTTTGGTGCTTGGGGGCACGGGGGAGGTGCGTTTTTTGTTTTGTTGTCTTGGGCTGGGGTTAGTTGGAGGGTGTTCTCCTTGCGGAGGGCGTAGGCCGGGTCTCGCCCCGGCGGGCGACTTACTTTCTTTGTCTCGCCAAAGAAAGTAAGCAAAGAAAGGCGACCCCGCTGTCTGTGTCCCTCCGCTTCGCTGCGGGCAACCTGCGGTGCTCGGGAAAAGCGGGGGTCCGCAGAACTCGCTGCGCTGCGCTCCGCTCAGACAGCTGCGGCCCTTATCCCGCTTTTCCCTGCGCTCCTCGGCACAGCCAGAGGGGACTAGGGTCAACGCGCCGTGGCGCGTCCTTGTGTGGGGTGTGCGCATGCGTAGGCCTTGGATCTTTCACTGAGGCCGAGCGAAGCAAAGGCCCGAAGGGTCTGCCGGGCCGAGCATCGCGATGGCCCGAACCACCCCCTCTGGCTGCGCCGAGGAGCGCAGCGTTTCGCGGATAAGGGCTCGCAGCTGTTTGAGCGAAGCGAGTTCTGCGAGACCCCGCGAAACGCGAGCACCGCAGGTTGCCCGTAGCGAAGCGGAGGGTCGCAGACAGTGGGGTCGCCTTTTCTTTGCCTACTTTCTTTTGGCGAAGCAAAAGAAAGTAGGTCCGCCGCCGGGCGGAATTCCCGGCCGACAGCCTTTGCAAAAAAACAAACCCAAATTCAGGCCACGACAAACCGATGCGTCCCATCCCGCCCCAACTGCTCCACAAGCCCAAACTCCCAATCCAGATACCCCTGCATAGCCTCCACAGAAGCCGAAGTCCCTTCATAAGGCCTCCGATACCGATCCGTCCTCTCGGTAGCCAGCCGAGTCTCACCAGACTCAGAAGGCAACCCGGCAGAAAACCAAGCAGCATTCCCCCCAAGCAGCACGAGCACTTCCACATCCGACTGACCACGCGAATCGAGCCACTCCCGCAGATCCGAAGCCGCATACCGAGCCAACAAACTGCTCCCACAAGTCAACACATACCGCCGAGCCGAAGGAATGACCCCATCAACCGCCTCCAAGAGCTGCGCCCGAATCGCAAACCACGCCCCCGGCACATGCCGCTTCACGTAATTCGCACTGGCCGTCACATCGATCACCACAGTCGATGAGGCATCGCCATCGAGCAACCGAGCCAAGTCCAGCGCCTCGATCTCTCCAACGGCCCGAGCCACCTCCGGATACACAGCGGCCAGAGCACTGCGTTCGCTCAACGCATCGGCAGCAGCCACAGGCTCCACCACATAAACCTCCCACCCCATCTGCGCCAGCCAGGAGCCGGACATCGAAGCCCGCACCCCATCGTCATCCGCCAGCACGATCCGCGCATGCCGCACCGGCACCTGGTGATCCGTCTCCTGCACCAATTGCCCACCGGGCGCTCCCGCAAAGCCGGGAAGATGACCTGCCGCGTATTCCTCGGGCGTGCGCACATCGAAGCGATAGACCGTCCGCCCTGCCTCCTCGAGCGAGTCCACGGCATCGGCCGCCACCCACTGCACCCCGGCCTTCTGCGCCACACGCCGCGCATCGGCACGCGCCTGCGAACGATGCGCATCGCTCACCGCCTCCGGCGCACGCCGCACCGCCCCATGGTCGAGCACCTGCCCCGCCAGCTTCCAACCGATCGTGCCGTTGCGCAATGCAGCCACGGGATTGGGAATGCCGGCGTTCACCAGCGATTGCGTGCCGATGATGCTGCGCGTGCGCCCCGCGCAATTGACGATCACGCGCGTGGCCGGATCGGGCGCGAGCTCGCGCACGCGCAGCACCAGTTCGGCGCCCGGCACGCTGGTGGCGCCGGGGATGCTCATGGTCTGGTATTCGTCGAAGCGGCGCGCGTCGAGCACGACCACGTTGGCGCGCTCGTCGATCAGCGCCTTCACCTCGGGGGCCGAGAGCGAGGGCGTGTGGCGCTCGTGCTCGACCAGTTCGCCAAACGATTTGCTCGGCACGTTGACGTCGCGGAACAGCTCGCCGCCGGCCGCGCGCCAGCCCTCCAGGCCGCCCTCGAGCAGGTGCACCTGTGTGTAGCCGAGGCCGACGAGCCGCCGCGCGGCCAGCGGTGCGAGATCGGTGCCGCGGTGCTCGCCGAACAGCACGATCAAGGTGTCGCGGCGCGGGATGCGGCGCCAAGCCTCGATCTCGATGCGCGACAGCGGCAGGTTCGCGGCCCACAGCGGATGGGCCTGGGCGAAAGGATCTTCCTCGCGCACGTCGAGCAGCGCGATCTCGGCGCCGGGCGTGAGCAGGCGTTCGCGCACGGCGGCGAACGAGAGGACGGGGAATGCGGAGATGGCTTGGAGCGTGGCGTCGGTCATGGCGTGGTGTCGGGCGGGACCGCCCGGCGTTCGGCGGACCGGTCCCAGAGATTGGGCAGCAGCGTGTTGGTGTAGCCCGAGACGAAGGGCTTGCGCCCGCCCTCGGCCGGGTAAGTATGCCGCCGCACCGCGCCGATGTTGGCGCCATAGACATGGATGCTGATCGACACGCGGTCCGCGTGCGCGTTGTGCACGCGGTGCAGATCGCCGACGGTGGGCGAGACGGCCTCGACGTCGCCTTCGTCGAGCCGCACCGCTTCGCCCACGGGCCGCGCCTGGCCGTCGTCGCCGAAGGCATGGGGCTGGCTGTACTCGGAACCGCGCAGCATGCCGATCAGGCCCCACACGGTGTGGTCGTGCACCGGCGTGGCCTGGCCCGGCCCCCAGACGAAGCTCACGACCGAGAAGCGCTGGGTGCTGTCGGCATGCAGCAGGAACTGCTGGTAGCGCGCGGGGTCGGGCTGCGCGAAGGCCTCGGGCAGCCAGTCGTCGCGCGCCACCAGCCGGCGCAGCAGCGCGCCGCCCTCGGCGAGGATGGCGCGCTCGTCGGGCCGGCCGTCGAGCAGGCGGCCGAAATCGACCACGAACTCGCGCAGCGGCGCGATCGATGCGGGAACGGTGCCGCTCACGCCGCGCGCTTCCAGAGCTGGGTGTCGGAGATCGCGCGCACGTCGACGCGCACCGGCAGGATGCCGTCGCGCGCGGAGCGGTCGGCCACGGCCTGCAGCGCCACGATGTCGGCCTCGCTCACCGGCCGCGCGGCCACCGAGGCGCGCGCGGTGATGAGCCGGGCCGACTCGATCGGCAGCCGCGTGAGCTGGCTGTAGGCCTGCGCATAGGCCTCGGGATTGGCCAGTGCCCAGTCGCCCGCGCGGCCCAGCCGGTCGAGGAACTGCACGATGGCGGCGCGCTTGGCGGGGTCGGCCAGCGAGGGTTCGCTGGCGGTGATGAAGCCCAGCGCGGTGTTGATGCCGCGGCCGTCGCGCAGGATGCGCCCGCCCTGCTGCAGCGCGATCGTGTAGTAGGGATCGAAGATGGCCCAGGCGTCGATCTGGCGCGAGGCGAAGGCAGCGGCCGCATCGGTCGGCAGCACGAACTTCACCGTGACCTCGTCGCGCCGCACGCCGGCCTCCTCGAGCGCGCCGTAGAGCTGGTACTGCGAGATGCTGCCGCGCGCCGACGAGACGACCACGGTCTGGCCGCGCAGGTCGGCCACGCTGCGCAGCTTCGAATCGGGCTGCACCACGATGCCGAGCGAGTCGGCCTTGCCGACGCGCGTGGCGACGATCTTCAGCGGCGTCCTGCCGACGGCCGCGGCGAGCACCGGCAGGTCGCCGGCCATCGCGGTGTCGACCGCCGCGCTGCGCTGCGCCTCGAACAGCGGCGCGGCGCCCTGGAAATTGGCCCAGCGGTAGGCGAAGGGTGCGCCCTCGAGCGCCTTCGAGGCCTCGAACAGCGAGCGCAGGCCACCGGCCTGGTCGCCGAGCACCAGCGAGGTCTGCGGCTGGGCCCAGCCGCGCAACGAGGCCGTGGCCGCGATGGAGAGCGCCGCGCCCTGCTGGAGCCAGCGGCGGCGCGATGCCCTGGAAAACAGCAGGTCGGTCATGCGACGGCTCCCGTCGACAGCAGCGCGCGCTTGCCCGCGCCGACCAGGATCGCGTCGTTCTGCGGCGTGTGGATGCGGCTGCAGAGCACGTCGCGGTAGTGGCGCTCGAGCGGGTTCTGGCGCGCGAGGCCATGGTTGCCCGTGAGCTGCAGCGCGAGCTCGACGGCGCGCACCGCGTTGCCGGTGACGGTGTGCTTGAGCAGCCCGCTGTCGACCGCCGACGGCGTGCGGCCGCCGTCGACGGCCTCGCTGGCGGCGTCGAGCAGCACGCGGTTGGTGCGCAGCAGCGCCTCGATCTCGCCCACCGTCTCCTGCACGCGCGGCAGGCTCGAGAGCGGCGCGCCCAGGCTGCCGGGCGCGCGCTGGTTGAGGAAGCCCACGAGCCAGTCGCGCGCCGACCGCGCGACCGCGTCGTAGAGGCTGCCGAGCAGCACCACCATCCAGGCCTGCTGCGAGGCCTGGGCGTCGATGTCGGTCTGGCTGCCGGCATCGGGTGCCCAGTCGGCCGGCGCGCGCAGGTCCACCGCATGGTCGAGCGGGATCGCGACGTTCTCGAACACCACCTCGTGGCTGCCCGAGGCGCGCAGGCCCAGGTGGTCCCAGCTCGCGATCACGCGCACGCCCTCGGCATGGCGCGGCACCAGGAACACGCCGGTGCGCGGCGCGGGCTCGTCGGTGCGGGCCCACACGGCGAGCCAGCCCAGGCCCTCGATGCCGGTGGTGTAGAGCTTGTGGCCGTCGATGCGCCAGCCCGTGCCGTCGCGGCGCGCCACGGTGGCGGGCAGGCCGCCGCGCGCGGGCGAACCGAGCGCGGGCTCGACGCGCAGCGCATTGATCAGCGCGCCGTGCTCGACCGCGTCGCGCACCACGCGCTCGCGCAGGTGCGGCGGCCAGCGGCTGTCGCCGCGCGCCAGCCCATGGTGCTGCAGGTAGGTCATGGTGAGGATCAGCGCCGTGGCGGGCTCGCCGCGCGCCACCGCGGCGATCACCTGCCGCGCCGACGCCAGCGTGGCGCCGCCGCCACCGAAGGCGCTCGGCGCGACCAGCCCGATCAGGCCGTGCGATTGCAGCGCCTCGAAGTTCTGCGCGGGAAAGGCGCCGCTGCGGTCGTGGTCGGCGGCGGTGCTCGCGAAGCGTGCCGTGAGGCTGGCCAGCAGCGCGGCGTCGGGCAGGCCGGAGGAATCGCGGGAATTCGGGCCGGCCGCGGGCCGGCGCAGGGGGATGGCGCTCATGGTCCCGGCACGTTAGCGAGCCGCCGTGCGCGCGAAAACGACGCATCGCGCATATCCAAACTCGTTTTTCTGCGTTCGCATCGGCGGCGCGGCTGGTTACGTTCGCCGTTTCGCCGGTTCCCGCCGACGGGAATCCCGCATCCGCGAACCGTGGACCGCACCCACCGAGAGGACACACCATGAGCCAGAACAGCAACGACAACAGCGGCGTCGAATTCATCGGCATGATCCAGGGCCAGAAGGTCTCGGAGATCCATGCCGCCCAGGGCCCGGCGATCGACCGCGACTACGTGCGCGCCTTCGCCCAGGCGCACGAGCAGGCCGGCTTCGACCGCGTGCTGGTGCCGCATCACTCGACCGGCCCCGACGCCACGCTGACCGTGGCCTACGCGGCCTCGGTCACCGAGCGCATCCACTTCATGCTCGCGCACCGCCCGGGCTTCGTGGCGCCCACGCTGGCGGCGCGCCAGTTCGCCTCGCTCGACCAGTTCAGCGGCGGGCGGCTCGCGGTGCACTACATCTCGGGCGGCTCCGACGACGAGCAGAAGCGCGACGGCGACTGGCTCGACCACGACCAGCGCTATGCGCGCACCGACGAATACCTCGAGCTGCTGCACAAGGTCTGGCAGGCCGACAAGCCCTTCGACCACGAGGGCGCGCACTACCGCGCGCTCAATGCCTTCTCGGAGGTCAAGCCGCTGCAGACGCGCAACGGCCGCCCGCACGTGCCGGTGTATTTCGGCGGCGCCTCGGAAGCCGCGATCCCCGTGGCCGGCAAGTACGCCGACGTCTACGCGCTGTGGGGCGAGTCGCTCGAGCAGGCGCGCGAGCTCACGACCCGCGTGCGCGCCGAGGCCGCCAAGCATGGCCGTAGCGTGCGCTTCTCGGTCTCGTTCCGCCCGATCCTGGCCGAGACCGAAGAGCAGGCCTGGGCCCGCGCCGACCACATCCTGGCCGAGACGAAGCGGCTGCGCGTGGTGCAGGGCTACAACCGCGGCGGCCCGCAGCAGAGCGAGGGCGCCAAGCGCCTGCTGGCCGCGGCCGGGCAGGGCACGCGGCTCGACAAGCGGCTGTGGACCGCGGTCGCGCAGGAGATCGGCGGGCGCTCCAACAGCACCGCGCTGGTCGGCACGCCCGAGCAGGTCGCCGACGCGCTGCTCGACTACTACGACCTCGGCGTGACCACCTTCCTGATCCGCGGCTTCGATCCGCTGGAGGACGCGGCCGACTACGGACGCGAACTGATCCCGCGCACGCGCGAACTGGTGGCGCAGCGCGCGGCCTCGATCCGCAAGGCGGCCTGAACCGCATCACGACAAGGACATCCCCATGAGCGCCGTTCTTTCCATCGACCGCAACGCCTCGGCCCTGAAGCTCAACCCGGTGCCGACGCAGAAGTACTGGTTCGACCCGATCCCGCCGCGCACCAGCGTGCAGGCCGAGCGCCGCCACCGCCAGGAGCGCCTGGCGGGCGCCTTCCGCCTGTTCGCGCGCTTCGGCTTCGCGCAGGGCCTGGCCGGCCACATCACCGCGCGCGATCCCGAGCTGAGCGACCACTTCTGGGTCAATCCGCTGGGTATCCACTTCTCGCGCATCAAGGTCTCCGACCTGCTGCTGGTCAATGCCAGGGGCGAGACCGTGATCGGCGACCGCCCGCTCAACAAGGCGGCCTTCGCGATCCACGCGGCGATCCACGAGCACAACCCCAGGATCGTCGCGGCCGCCCACACCCACTCGACCTACGGCAAGGCCTGGTCGACCTTGGGCCGCAAGCTCGACACGCTGACGCAGGACAGTTGCGTGTTCCACGACGACGTGGCGCTGTTCGACGACTTCACCGGCATGGTGGTCGACACCAGCGAGGGCGACCGCATCGCGCAGGCGCTGGGCGACAAGAAGGGCGCGATCCTCAAGAACCACGGCATCCTGACCGCCGGCCCGACGGTGGAGGCCGCGGCCTGGTGGTACATCGCGCTCGACAACGCCTGCCACACGCAGCTGCTGGCCGAGGCCGCCGGCACGCCGCAACCGATCGACGAAGCCACGGCGCGCCACACGCACGGCCAGATCGGCGGGCCCGAGGGCGCGATCCATTCCTTCGACAGCCTCTACCAGGGGCTGGTCGAGGCCGAGCCCGAGCTGCTGGACTGACTCCTTCTTTCTCCTGGAACCGCCGATGAACGCATCCCTCTCCCGCCGCCGCCTCCTGCGTGCCGGCGGCGCCGCCGCCGTGGTCGCCTCGGGCGGCCTGATCGCCTCGCAGGCCTTCTCGCAGTCGACGCGCAAGCTGACCTTCGCCTGGAACGCCGCGGCCTTCTGCCTCTCGCCGGTGGTGGTGGCGCAGGAGCGCGGGTACTTCGAGCGCAACGGCCTGCAGGTCGAGCTGATCAACTACACCGGCTCGACCGACCAGTTGCTCGAATCGCTGGCCACGGCCAAGGCCGACGCGGCGGTGGGCATGATCCACCGCTGGCTCAAGCCGCTGGAGTCGGGCTTCGACGTGAAGATCGTCGGCAGCTCGCACGGTGGCTGCGTGCGCCTGGTGGGCGCGAAGGCCGCGGGCGCCACCAGCCTCGCGAGCCTCAAGGGCAAGATCATCGGCGTGTCGGACATCACGAGCCCGGGCAAGAACTTCTTCTCGATCCTGCTCGCCAAGAACGGCATCGACGCCGAGCGCGACGTGACCTGGCGCCAGTACCCGGCCGACCTGCTCGACCTCGCGGTGCAGAAGGGCGAGATCCACGCCATCGCCGACGGCGACCCGAACGTCTACCTGATCGAGAAGCGCAACAAGGGTGCGTTCGTCGAGATCGCGAGCAACCTCACGGGCGAGTACAAGGACAAGGTCTGCTGCATCGTCGGCGCGCGCGGCGAGCTGGTGCGCAAGGACAAGGCCACCGTGGCCGGGCTGGTGCGCGCCATCGCGCAGGCCTCGGACTACGTGGCCGAGAACCCGAACGAATCGGCCAAGCTGTTCGCCAAGTACTCGCCCAAGGTGCCGGTGGAGGACCTGCGCGCGCTGCTGGGCACGCTTACGCATGCGCACCATCCGCTGGGCCGCAGCCTGCGCGACGAGGTCGCGTTCTACGCGGCCGACTTCCGCAACGTGGGCGTGCTCAAGAAGGGCACCGACCCGGCGCGCTTCGCGGACCACGTGTCGTACGACCCGCTGGCCTGAGGCCATGCCGCAGATGACGAACCGCATGCCATCCGCCAGCCGCCGCCGCTTCATCGCCCAGGGCGGCGCCGCCGCGACCATTGCCGCCCTGCCCGCCTTCGCGCTGCAGGCCCGTGCCCAGGCGCGCCCGTTGCTCAAGGCCGGCGACCAGAAGGGCGGCCTGCGCGCGCTGCTCGAGGCCGCGGGCGGGCTCGAGGGCCTCTCGTACGACATCCAGTGGTCGGAATTCCCGGCCGCCGCGCCGCTGGCCGAGGCACTGAACGCGGGCGCCGTCGATTCGGGTCCGATCGGCGATGCGCCGCTGATCTTCGCGCTCGCGGCCGGCACGCGCGTGAAGGCGATCGGCGCCAACCGCTCCGACTCCTACGGCACGGCCGTGCTGGTGCGACCCGATTCGCCGCTCAAGGGCGCGGCCGAGCTCAAGGGCAAGAGCGTGGCCACCAACCGCGGCTCCATCGGCCACTACGTGACGCTCAAGGCCATCGTCGCGGCGGGGCTGAAGCCCGAGGACATCCACCTGCGCTTCCTCGCGCCGGCCGACGCCAAGCTCGCGCTCACGCAGGGCTCGGTCGATGCCTGGGCCACCTGGGAGCCCTACACCGCGCTGGCCGAGACCAGCGGCCATGCGCGCGTGCTCGCCAGCGGCCGCGGCCTGCTGCCGGGCCTGAGCTACCTCGCGGCCACCGACGCGGCGATCGCCGCCAAACGGCCGGTGCTGCAGGACTTCCTGCAACGCGTGGTGCGCGCGCAGCAATGGTCCTATCGCAACGTCGATGCCTTCTCGGCCACGCTCGCGCGCATCATCGGCATCCCGCCCGAGGCCGCCAGGCTGCAGTTCGAGCGGCGGCAGCAGAAGTGGGTGCCGATCGATGCGCAGGTGGTCGCCGACCAGCAGGGGACGGCGGACTTCTATCGGCAGGTGGGGCTGATCAAGCAGGGGCTCGATGTGAAGACCACCTTCGACACCGGCTTCGGGATCGCTGGCGCGGCATAGCCGCTCTGACTTCGGGACTTCGCCCCATGGGTTCGGAAGTTCCGCACATCAGGCAGGCCGATGACGGAAGGCATCTGCTCCATCGGCTTCATCCTTCATCCAGAATGAAGCGATCAACGTTCTTGGCTGCCTTGATGTCCACTTCCATTCCCGCTCCCCGGCGCGATCTGCTCGGCGCGCCCGAAAACATTCCAGGCAACGCATGCCTCAATGCCAGCATTCGACACCATGGACCGCATGCCGCCGAGGGAAAAGATGCCTGATATCGCAACCCTTCGGGCGGACCGGTCGGCCATCCGCAAGAGCATTCTCGAGGTGCTGAAACAGACGGCCGATTCATACGCCCTGCACGGCGATCCCAACACCGACCTTCGGGATGCGCCGGAATACCTGATCAACGTCAACCTCGCACAAGGTCTTGCCGCCGCGTTCCCGACCTTGCGATTTCGCCTGGAGCATCCGGCATCGACCTACGAGCACTCTGCCAGGCAGACCGTGGATGCTCGCGCCGCGGTCGGCAAGGACGCAGCCCGATTCGATGTCGTGCTGCTGAACAGACAAACTGGCGTTCCCCGCTACATCATCGAAGTCAAGCGCGGCATCAAGATCATCGGCGATGCCGAACGCATCATCTCCATCGCGGCCCTCGATTCAGGGCGACGACGGTGGCGCCATGGCTACCTGGTGACCATCATCCGACGCACCGAGTCCGACATGCTCGACAAGGTCGCACAACTCGTCTCGGCGATCGGAGCGCTGCGCGCGACGAAGAACGCGCAGTTGCCGGATCACCAGCATGTGGTCGTCAAGCACGACTTCATGCGAATCGGCGAAGCGCGCCAAGATCCCGACAGCAAGGCCATCTTCGGCGTGGTCTTCCAGGTCTCGCTGGTGGATCGCAAGGCGCCCGACATCGAACAGGCCGGCGACTCCCTGGAATGAGCGGGCGCGGCCGGCTCACTCAGGCCGCGCTCGCTTCTGCTCACTCCAGCACGATCCGCTTCTCGCTGGCCGTCGCGTCGAACAGCAGGCGCCGCGGCGTGCCCGCGGGCGTCCAGCGCACCCACTCGACGCCCAGGCCGGCGTGGTTGGGATTGCCGGTCTTCATGAACGCGCCCACGCTGCCCATCATCGCGGCCGACAGCGCCTCGCGGCCCGGCCGGTTGGCATCGGTGTAGTTCATCGAGAACATGCCCTTGCCGAAGTTGCCGAACATGAACGGGATGTCGGTGGAATGGCCCGCGCCGTACAGCGTGTTCCACGGCTCGGGGCCCTGCGACCAGTCGAAGCGGTAGGCATAGACCTCGGGCTGGTGCGCCTGGAACAGGGTGAGCGCCGAGGTGATGCTGGCCGCGAAGCTCGCGGCCGTGACCGCCTTGCCGGCCGCGTTGTAGGCATCGACCGTGACACCGGGCTTGAGCACGCTCGCGAGCGTGGCCGAACCCGGCGCCGTGGGCCGGTTCGGATCGAAGTCGTACATCATCAGGAAGCGCGTGGCGTCGTCGACCTGGTAGTAGGACTGCAGGAACATCTTGCCCTCGTCGCGCGTGGTGCCCGCGAGCAGCGGCACCTTGCGGTACTCGCCCGCCTCGACCGCGGTGCGGGCGACGGCGGGCAGCACGGTGCCATCGCCGATGTTGTCGGCCTGGCCCGAGGACAGCAGCGCGAGCTGCGAGGCCGGTGCATTGCGCAGCAGGCTCGCGACCTGCGCCTCGCTCATGCCCGCGATGGTGGCGTCCACGGTGGCTTCGGTGGCCGCGCCGGTCATCACGAGCAGCTTGCGCACCACGCCCTTGGCATAGGTGTCGGCCTGCGCGGTGCTCGAGATCTTCACGCCCATGCTCATCGGCACGGCCTTCTGGAACCAGTCCTTGCCCTTGCTCAGCGGCGTCAGGATCATCGCGTAGGTGTTCCAGGCGCCGGCCGACTGGCCCATCAGCGTGACGTTGCGCGGATCGCCGCCGAAGGCCGCGACATTGGCATGCACGAACTCGAGGGCCTTGGCCAGGTCGAGCGTGCCGTAGTTGCCCGAGTCGGTGAGCGCATCGCCGCTCCTGAGCGCCGGATGGCGGAACCAGCCGAACACGCCGAGCCGGTAGTTGACGGTGACGACGACGGCGTTGTTGCTGCGCGCGAAGTTGACGCCGTCGTAGGTCGGGTTGTGGGTGTAGCCCACGGTGTTGGCGCCGCCGTGCACCCACACCACCACGGGCAGGTTCTTCTCCTGCGTGGCGGGCCGCCAGACGTTGAGCGTGAGGCAGTCCTCGGCGCCGACGAGTTGGCCGAACGAGGTGCCGATCTCGCGCGTGAAGCCGTCGTCGGCCAGCGGCGGCGCATAGAAGCTGCCGGCCTGCGCGCACGAGCGACCGAAGTCCTTGGCGCTGCGCACGCCGCTCCAGGCGTTCGGCGAGACCGGCGGCTTCCAGCGCCGCTCGCCGACCGGCGGCTGCGCGTAGGGAATGCCGAGCCAGGCGTAGGCCGCGCCATCCGCCTGCGCGGCGCCCTCGACCTCGCCGTAGGTGGTGGCGACCTGGAGCGGGTGGGCCGCGGGCGGCGGCGCGGCGGGCGGCGGCGGCGGCGGTGCCACCGACACCGGCGGGAAGGCGACGACCGCCCCGCCGTCCCCGCCGCCGCAAGCAGCGAGGACGGCCACCGCCGCCACCGCGCCCACGATCCCGAACCGCCGCAGCGGGAATGTCTTCTTCTTCATGCTCATGCGCTCTGTCTCCGTCGTCGTTGTGGGTGCGGCGAGGCTATCGAGGCAGGGCGGGCGCGCCTTGTACCGAGTTGCTATCGCCGCGGGCGCGAACGCCCCACCTTGACGCCTGCGCGACAGGCGCGAGGGCCTCAGCGGCCGACCGCGCGCGCCAGCTGCGCCAGCCGCTTCGCCATCGGCTCGAACAGCTCGGCCGAGGTGTTGCCGTAGCCCAGCACCAGCCCGTTGCAGTCCGGCCCGGGCCGGAGCGCGGCGGCCGACAGCGGCATCGGCGCCATGCGGTGGCGCCGCGCCTCGGCGGCGATGCGGCGGTCGTCGAAGCGCGCGGGCAGGCGCACGGTGAGATGCATGCCGCAGTGGCCGCCGTCGATGGTGTGCGGCAGCCTGAAGTGGCGTTCGAGCGCGGCGCGCAGGGCCTGCTGGCGCTCGCGGTACAGGCGCCGCATGCGGCCCAGGTGGCGGCTGAACTGGCCGCTCTCGATGAAGTCGGCCAGCGCGAGCTGCTCGTGGCGATGGCCGCCGCGCAGCATCTCCTCGAGCGGGGCGCGCACGGTGGCCAGCAGGTCCTCGGGCAGCACCAGGAAGCCCAGCCGCAGCGAGGGGAACATGGTCTTGCTGAAGGTGCCCACGTAGAGCACCGGCGCCTGCGGCACCAGCCCCTGCATGGCGGCGATGGGATCGCCGGTGTGGCGGAACTCGCTGTCGTAGTCGTCCTCGATGATCCAGGCGCCGTGCGCGCGCGCCTGCGCGATCAGCGCGAGCCGCCGCGCGATGCCGAGCACCACGCCCGAGGGGTACTGGTGCGAGGGCGTGGCATAGACCAGCCGCGGCGTTTGCAGCCGCCAGTCCTCCTCGCTCGCGCGCAGGCCGCCGGCATCGACCGGCATCGGCACGATGCGCAGGTCGCCCGCGTGCATCGCGGACTTGGCGCCGCGGTAGCCGGGGTCCTCGACCCAGGCGGTGTCGCCCGGGTCGGTGAGCAGGCGCACGCACAGCGCGATGGCTTCCTGCGCGCCTTCGGCGATCACCACCTGCTCGGCCGTGCAGCGCACGCCGCGCGCCAGGCCCAGGTGCTGCGCGATGGCGGCGCGCAGCGCGGGCTCGCCGAAGGGGTTGCCATAGCCGAGCGCGGCATGGCCGGCACCGCGCAGCGCGCGGTCGAGCGCGCCGCGCCAGGCCGCGATCGGGAAGTGCGACAGCGCGGGCACGCCGGGGCGCAGCGCGAGCTCGGGCTCGGCGCGGCTTCCCATGGGATGGATGCGCGCGAGCCGCCCCGCGGTGGCCGGCACGGCCGGCGTGCGCGGGCCGCGCCGCGGCGGCGCGGGCGCGGCCAGCTCCATCACGCGCGTGCCCTGGCGGTCGGGCCGCAGGTAGCCCTCGGCCGCGAGGTGCTCGTAGGTGGCCGTGACGGTGTTGCGCGACACCGCGAGCGCCTCGGCCAGCGCGCGCGAACCGGGCAGCCGCGTGCCGGGCGCGAGGCGGCCGTCGAGGATGGCGCGCTTCAGGCGCTCGTGGAGCTGGCGCTGCATCGAGCCGGCCTCGCGCTCGCGCGCGAGCGGTGCCTCGAGCAGCGCGCGGCGCACGGGGTCGGACAGGGTGGCGGAGGGGTCGGCGGCATCGGTCATCGGGGTTTCTCGTGGCACCATGAAATTCGCATGGCGTGGCGCTTTTCGTGGCGCCACGACCGGCGTACTGTAGCGCCTGTCGTCATCGAAAGAGAGTCCCCCATGCCCGCCTCCCACCCCCCGCTCACGCCGCGCACCAACCAGTTCGGCCAGACCATCGGCGCCGCCCTGCCCGGCTGGTCGCCGCGCCCGAAGCCGCCGCGCACGCCGATCGAAGGCCGCCTGTGCCGGCTCGAACCCTTGTCGGCCGAACGCCACGCGGCCGACCTGCATGCCGCCCATGCGCTGGCACCCGACGGCCGCGACTGGACCTACCTCTCGGTGGAGCGCGCGCCCGATGCCGCGAGCGCGCGCGCCTACGTGGAACTGATCGCGCAGAGCCTGGACCCGATGCACTTCGCGGTGATCGACAAGGCCACGGGCCGCGCCGTGGGCAGCCTCGCGCTGATGCGCATCGAGCCCAACCATGGCGTGATGGAGGTCGGCCACGTCACCTTCTCGCCGCTGCTCAAGCGCACGCCGCTGTCGACCGAGGCCCAGTACCTGCTGATGCAGCTGGCCTTCGACGAGCTCGGCTACCGGCGCTACGAATGGAAGTGCGACAACTTCAACGCGCCCTCGAAGAAGGCGGCGCAGCGCCTGGGCTTCCAGTTCGAGGGCGTGTTCCGCCAGCCGCTGGTCTACAAGGGCCGCACGCGCGACACGGCCTGGTTCTCGGTCATCGACAGCGAATGGCCGGCGCTGCGCGCGGGCTTCGAGCAGTGGCTCTCGCCCGCCAACTTCGATGCCGACGGCAAGCAGCGGCAGTCGCTGGAACAGCTGCGCGCGGCCGCGGCCTGAGTCGCGTCAGGCGGCGGCGGGCGCGGGCAGCTGCTCGCCGAGGAAGGCCAGGAAGGTCTTCACCACCTCGGGCAAGGTGCGGCCCGCCAGGGTCTGCAACTCGACCGCGCGGCCGCGCATGCCGCGCTCGCGGATCTCCGCCGCGTGCAGCTCGCCGCGCCGCACGCGGTCGCGCACCGTGATCTCGCCCGCGATCGTGAGGCCGCCGCCGTGCAGCACGAAGCTGGCCAGCGACTCGAAGCGGTTGCTGGTCAGCACCGGCTCGAACACCAGCCCGCGCTGGCTGCAGCCCACGTCGAACAGCTGGCGCACCGTGTTGTCGGCGCCCGAGAGCGCGATCGGGTACGGATGCATCTGCGCCAGGGTCACGGTGCGCAGCTTCGCGAGCGGATGGTCGGGCCGCATCACGGCGAACACCGAGGCCGGCTGGCGCCGCTCGACGCGGATGCCGTCGACCGCGGCACGGCTGTAGGTCAGGCCGATGTCGGCCTCGCCGAGCAGCACCGCCTCCGTCACCTCGGCCGGCCGCGCGGCGCGCAGCTGGAACTGGATGCCCGGGTGTTCGGCGCGAAAGTCCGCGATGGCGCGCGGCAGGAACTCGTTGGCGAAACCCGAGGAACAGGCGAGGCGCACCCGGCCGCGCTTGAGCCCCTGCAGCCCGCGGATGTCGGACACCACGCGCTCGGCCTCGAGCGCGCCGTGCAGCGCATGCGCGGCCAGCAGCTCGCCCGCGGGACTCGCGACCATGCCGCGCGGATGGCGCTCGAACAGCGGCACGCCGAGCAGGTCCTCGAGCATCGCCACCTGGCGGCTGATGGCCGAGGGGCTGACGCTGAGCCGCTCGGCCGCCACCGTGAGCGAGCCGCTGCGGGCCACCTCGAGGAAGTAGCGCAGGGCGGTGTCCTGCAGGCGGTGGGCGGTCATGGCGGGCTTTCGCTTTGAGAAAAACGCAAAGATATCGCCAAAAAACGGCAATTGTTCAAAAGCGGGCGGCTGCCTAAGCTGCACGGTGGCGGCCCCGGCCAGCCCCTTCCCCCTTCCCTCCCCCCACCGAACGATCCGCGCATGCACCTCCCGCTCCTCCACCGCCCCGCGCCCCGCCCACGGACCCTGCTCGCCCTGCTGGCCGCCGCCCTGATCGCCGGCACCGGCTTGGCCCAGGCGGCCGACCTGCCGCAGGCCGAGGCCGAACGCCACGCGCAGGCCAGCTACCGCGAGTACTTCGAGCTGCTCTCGCTGCCCAACGACGCGATCGTTCCCGAGGACATCCGCAAGAACGTGGACTGGCTCGCCAAGGCCTTCGAGAAGCGCGGCTTCTCGACGCGCCAGCTCGACAACGACGGCAAGCCGATGCTCTACGCCGAGCTGCCGGGGCACGACGCGGCGCGCAAGACCGTGCTGTTCTACATGCACCTCGACGGCCAGCCCGTGATCCCCGCGCAGTGGGCCCAGAAGAGCCCGTGGACGCCGGTGCTCAAGCGCCGCGCGGCCGACGGCGGCTGGGAGGAGATCGATGCCGCGCCGCTGTTCGACGGCCCGGTCGATCCCGAGTGGCGCGTGTTCGGCCGTGCCTCGGCCGACGACAAGGGCCCGATCATGATGATGCTGGCCGCGATCGACGCGCTGAAGGCGGCCGGCGGCACGCCCGCGGTCAACGTCAAGGTGATCCTCGACAGCGAGGAAGAGAAGGGCTCGCCCTCGATCGCCAAGGTGATGCAGGCGCACCGCGAACTGCTGGCCTGCGACGCCATCGTGATCCACGACGGCCCGATGCACGCCACCAACCGGCCCACGCTGGTGTTCGGCAACCGCGGCGCGGCCGAGGCCCGGCTCACGGTCTACGGCGCCAAGGTGCCGCTGCACAGCGGCCACTACGGCAACTACGCGCCCAACCCGGCGCAGCGGCTCGCGAGCCTGCTGGCCTCGATGAAGAACGAGCAGGGCCGCGTGACCGTGGCCGGCTACTACGACCGGGTGCGCATCAGCGCGGCCGACCGCCAGGTGATGGCGGCGGTGCCCGACGACGAGACCGCGCTGCGCCGCCGCCTGGGCATCGCGCGCACCGACAAGGTGGGCGCCAACTACCAGGAGGCGATGCAGTACCCCTCGCTCAACGTGCGCGGCATGGCCTCGGCCGCGGTCGGCGACAAGGTCGCGAACATCGTGCCCGACCGCGCGGTGGCCGAGCTCGACCTGCGCACCACGCCCGATTCCGACGCCGCCTACCTGGGCGCGCAGATCGAGAAGCACATCCTTAAGCAGGGCTACCACCTCGTGAAGGGCGCGCCCAGCGACGAGGACCGCGCGCGCTACGACAAGCTCGCGACCTTCAGCTACCAGAGCGAGGGCGCCGACGCGGCCGGCGCGCCGATCGATTCGGCGATCGGGCGCTGGGCCTACAAGTCGCTGACCGACAGCTTCGGCGCCACGCCGGCGCCGGTGCGCATCCGCATGATGGGCGGCACGGTGCCGACCGCGGAGATCGTCAAGGTGCTGCAGGTGCCGTTCGCGATCATCCCGCTGGTGAATGCCGACAACAACCAGCACGCGGCCAACGAGAACCTGCGGCTGGGCAACTACGTGAGCGGCGTGCGCACCATCTACAGCCTGATGACGCACCCGTTCTGAACGAAGGGCGGGCTCAGCCTCCCTTGCCGGGCTTCTGCGCCTGCTCGCACTTCACCTGGATGCGCTCGCGCTCGTCGAGCGTGGCGCCGATGCGCACCGCGCTGAGGCAGCCGCCCCAGACGCAGCCGGTGTCGGTCGACAGCAGGTCGGGCCGCGACACCCAGCCCAGCGTGGACCAGTGGCCGAAGGCGACCGTGGCTTCGGCCGTGCGGCGGCCCGGCACGTCGAACCAGGGCATGTAGCCGGCGGGCGCGTCGGCCGCGCCGTCGGTGGTCTCGAACTCCATCGTGCCGTCGGCGGTGCACAGCCGCAGCCGCGTCAGCGCATTGACGATCACGCGCAGCCGGTCGCTGCCTTCGAGCGTGTCGCTCCAGCGATCGGGCTGGTTGCCGTACATGGTGGCGAGGAAGGCGCCGAGGTTGGGGCCGCGCAGCACCGCCTCGAGCTCGCCCGCATGGGCGCGCACGTCGGCCACGCTCCACTGGGGCAACACACCCGCATGCACCATCAGCAGGTCGCGCGCGGCCTCGCCCGAACCGATGCGCCGGTGCAGCGCCATGTGCTGGTGGCGCAGCCAGTCGAGCATCGCCTCGCGGTCGGGCGCGGCCAGCAGCTCGGCCACCGTGTCCTTGCGGCCGGACTTGCGCACGCCGTGCGCCACGCCCAGCAGATGCAGGTCGTGGTTGCCCAGCACGCTGAGCGCCGCGCCGCCCAGGCGCTGCGCGCGCCGCAGCACCTGGGCCGATTCGGGACCGCGGTTGACCAGGTCGCCGAGCAGCACCACGGTATCGCGGCTGGGGGAAAAAGCGAGCTCGTCGAGGAGCCGGCCGAGGGCGCTGTCGCAGCCCTGGATGTCGCCAATCAAGTAAAGTGCCATCTCCTCATTCTCTCCCCCCGTACATGGATGTCTTCCTGCTGGCCTTGCTGACCACGCTCAACGCGTTGTTCGCAATGTCCGAAATGGCCCTTTCCACCAGCCGCCGCGCACGCCTCGCGGCATTGGTCGAAACCGGGGATACGGGCGCCGCCGCGGCGCTCAAGCTGATGGAGTCGCCGACCCAGTTCCTCTCGACGGTGCAGATCGGCATCACCTCGATCGGCATGCTGAGCGGCATCGTGGGCGAGGCCGCCTTCGCGGCGCCGCTGGCGGTATGGATGGAGAACGCGGGCATGGGCGCGGGCACCGCCAGCGTGGTGTCGACCGCGGTGGTCGTCACCTGCATCACCTTCTTCACGATCATCTTCGGCGAGCTGGTGCCCAAGCGCATCGGCCAGCTCTACCCCGAGCCGGTGGCGCGCTGGGTCTCGCGCCCGATGCACGGCCTGGCCAAGGCCGCCAAGCCCTTCGTCTGGCTGCTCGCGGGCGCCACCGCCACCATGCTGAAGCTGCTGCGCATCGACGCCAACGCGGCCCGCTCAGTGACCGAGGAAGAGATCTCGGCCAGCCTCGAGGAAGGCGTGGACGCCGGCGTGATCGAGCAGCACGAGCACCAGATGGTGCGCAACGTGTTCCATCTCGACGACCGGCGCCTGTCCTCGCTGATGATCCCGCGCGCCGACATCGAATGGCTCGAGGCCTCGTTCAGCGTGGCCGAGGCACTGCAGAAGGTGGCGGCCGCGGGCGCGCTCAACCTGGTGCATTCCTGGTATCCGGTGTGCCGCAACTCGCTCGACGACGTGGTCGGCGTGATCAGCGTGGCGCACCTGCTGCGCCTGGGCCCGGCCCACGTGGGCGCGCTGGGCCAGGAAGCCACGGCCGCGGTGTTCGTGCCCGAGACGCTGACCGGCATGGAGCTGCTCGAGCAGTTCCGCGCGCGCGCCGGCCGGCTGGTGTTCGTGGTCGACGAGTACGGCGTGGTGCAGGGCCTGATGACCCCGCGCGACCTGCTCGAGGCCATCACCGGCGAACTGCAGCCCGGCATGCAGACCGACGCCTGGGCCCACGAGCAGCCCGACGGCACCTGGGAGCTCGACGGCCTGATGCCGGTGTCGGAGCTGCGCGCCCGCCTGGGCATCCGCGAGCTGCCCGACGAGGAGCGCGGCCGCTACAACACGGTGGCCGGCCTGCTGATGTCGGTGTCGGGCCACCTGCCCTCGGTGGGCGAACACATCGATTGCGCCGGCTGGTGCTTCGAGGTGACCGCGCTCGAGGGCCGGCGCATCGACCGCGTGCGCGCCTCGCGCGATCCCTCGCTGCCGAACGGCAGCGACGACTGAGGCCGCGAGGGCGCGCCGATGCTGTCGCTGCTCGCGCTCAGTTGTCCCCAGTGCTCGGCGCCACTGCCGCGCGCCGCGCGCTGGCGCACCGTCAATTGCAGCTACTGCGGCGCGACCATCTCGCGCGGCGAGGAAACGGTCGAGCGCGCGAGCTTCCGCGCCGCGTTGCAACGCGCCAATGCACAGGGCGCCGAGGGTGCGCGCGTGCTGCGCTGGCGCGGCGCGCGCTACCGCGTGCTGGCGCCGCTGGCCACCGGCGAGCACGGCGAGGTGCTGCTGGCCGAACGGCTCGGCGCCCTGCCCGAGCGCGTCACCTTCAAGCTCGCGCGCGACAAGGACGGGGCCGAGGCACTGGCGCGCGAGCATGCCGCGCTGCAGGCCCTGCAGTCGCTCTCGATGCCGGGCGCCGCCTATTTCACGCGCCGGCTGCCGCAGCCCGTGGGCCTGGGCGCGACCGGTGCCGACGACGGATCGGAAGACGGCCGCCAGGCGCTGGTGCTGCGCCATCCGACCGGCTACTGGGGCAGCCTGCTCGACGTGCAGCGCGCCAACCCGCAGGGCATCGATGCGCGCCACGCGGTCTGGCTCTGGCGCCGCATGCTCGAGGTGCTGGCCTTCGTGCACGACGCGGGCTGGACGCATGGCGACCTCTCGCCCGCCCATGCGCTGGTGCATCCGCGCGACCATGGCGTGCTGCTGATCGGCTGGTCGCGCGCGCGGCACGACGTGGCGCGGGCCGCGGACGATCTCGCGCAGAGCGCCTGGGCGGTGCGTGCCGTGCTGCATGGCCACGAGGGACTCGGCGAACCGGGCACCGGCACCGCCACGCCCGCGCCGCTGGCCGCGCTGCTGCGCCGCTGCAGCGAGGACCCCGGCGAATGCCGCCGCCTCGGCGCGCGCGGCATCGAGCAGGCGCTGTCGGCGGCCTCGCGCGAAGCCTTCGGCGCGCCCCTGTTCATTGCTTTCGATCCTGCGCCGCACGGCGGCTGACGGCTTTTTCTTCTTCTCTCTTCACGACGAGGAACATCCATGGGTTACGGAAACTATTCGCACGCCGCGCACGCGGCCCTGGTCGCGGACCGCGCCGCCAAGTCGGGCGCCGAGGTCTTCACCCAGACCGCCACCCATCCGCTGATGGACCCGCGCGGCCTCAAGGTGCGCGAGGCGCGCGACAACGCCGATCACCCGAACTCGCTGGGCATCGTGTTCGCGCTCGACGTCACGGGCTCCATGGGCGACATCCCGCAGACGCTGGCGCGCCGCGAGCTGCCGACCTTCATGAAGCTCTTGACCGACTGCGGCGTGGCCGATCCGCAGCTGATGTTCATGGCGATCGGCGACGCCACCTCCGACCGCGCGCCGCTGCAGGTGGGCCAGTTCGAATCGACCGCCAACCTGATGGACCAGTGGCTCACCTGGAGCTACCTCGAGGGCGGCGGCGGCGGCACCGGCGAGGAGAGCTACGAGCTGGCCTTCTACGTGATCGCCCAGCACACCGACATGGACTGCTGGGTCAAGCGCAAGAAGCGCGGCTACCTGTTCGTGACCGGCGACGAGTTGCCCTACCCCGCCGTCTCGCGTCACCAGATCGAGGGCCTGGTCGGCGAGAAGCTCGACGAGGACATCCCGATCGAGGAGGCCATCGCGGCCGCGGCCGAGACCTGCCACCTGTTCTTCCTGATTCCCGACGCGCAGCGCCGCCGTCGCTGCGAACCGCGCTGGCGCGAGCTGCTCGGCGACCACGTGATCTGCATGGACTCGCCCGACGACGCCTGCGCGGTGGCCGCGGGCATCGTCGCGCTGACCGAGAAGGCCGTGCCCAGCCTCGACGAGCTCGGCCGCGTGATGGCCGCGACCGGCAGCGTCGACAAGGCGCGCATCAACGGCGTGCTGCATGCGCTCGACGGCTATGCGGCGCTGCTCGATCCGAACAAGCCGCGCCATGCGCCGCCGAGCGCCGCCGCGTCGGCACCGCGCTCGTCGTGGTGGAAGCGCCTGTTCGGCTGACCCCGCCGCGCGCGTCGTGAGCACCGGCGCCACGCGCTATCTCTCGCTGCTGGGCCTGGGCTTCGGCGACTGCGGCAAGGGTCTCTACACCGATCACTTCTGCGCCGCGCTGCGCGCCCACACCGTGGTGCGCTTCAACGGCGGCGCGCAGGCCGGCCACAACGTGGTGCGGGCCGACGGGCGCCATCACACCTTCTCGCAGTTCGGCGCCGGCAGCTTCGAGCCCGGCGTCGCCACGCTGCTCGCGAGCGCGGTGGTGGTGCATCCCACGGCACTGCTCGTCGAGGCCGCCGTGCTGCGCGACAAGGGCGTGCCCGACGCGCTCGCGCGCCTGCGCATCGATGCGCGCTGCCGCGTCACCACGCCCTTCCACCAGGCCGCGGGCCGGCTGCGCGAATGGGCGCGCGGCGACGCGGCCCATGGCAGCTGCGGCGTGGGCGTGGGCGAGACCGTGCGCCAGGCGCTGGCCGCGCCCGATCTCGCGCTGCGCTATGCCGACCTGCAGCGGCCGGCGCTCGCGTTCGAGAAGCTCGAGGCGCTGCGCCTCGCCTTGCTGCGTGAGTTCGAATCGCGGCCCGATCCCGATTGGCAGCGTGAACAGGCGCTGCTGGCCGATGCCAGCCTGTCGCAGCGCTGGCTCGCGGCCATCGAACCCTGTTTGCGCGCCGCGCCGCCCACGGGCATCGAAGCCATCGCCGAGCAACTGGCGCGGCCCGGCGCCGTGGTGTTCGAGGGCGCGCAGGGCGTGCTGCTCGACGAATGGCGCGGCTTCCATCCGCACACGAGCTGGAGCACGGTCTCGACCGCCGCGGTCGAGACCGTGCTGCGCGACGCCGGCCTGGGCACACCGCCCGTGCGGCACCTGGGCGTGCTGCGCAGCTACCTCACGCGCCATGGCGCCGGGCCGCTGCCCACGCACGATCCCGCGCTGGCCGCGCGGCTGCCCGAGCCGCACAACGCCGACGCCGGTTGGCAGGGCGCCTTCCGCCGCGGGCATCCCGATGCCGTGCTGCTGCGCTATGCGATCGCCGCGGCCGGACCGCTCGACGGACTGGTCGCGAGCCATCTCGATGCGATCGGGCACGCGGGCCTGCGCTGGTGCGAGGGCTACCGCGATACGGATGGCGAGACCGTCGCGCAGCTGGCGCTGGGGCCCAAGGCGGACCTCGACCATCAGCAGCGCCTGACGCGCCTGCTCGAACGCGTGCGGCCGATCTACTCGGAGGCCGGCGTCGCGAACACGCGCGACTGGCTCGAACGCGTGGAGGCCGCGAGCGGCCTGCGCGTGCAATGGGGCTCCCATGGCCCCACGCGCCGGGACGTCGCGGACTACGCGAGCTAGCCCCTCGGCCACGGCGGCGCGCGCACGAGGCCGGACAAATCCCTATCGCGCCCGCGCGCGCGATGCCTACCATGCGGCACCGGGCCGATGCCCCGCACCGCTGGGAGACACCATGACGATTTCGACGCCGCGGCAGCGCGCCCGTGGCTGGCTGTTGGCACTCGCTTGCGCCGCGCTCGGCGCGGGCGTGGCGCCCGCCCATGCGCAGGTGCTGCAGCTCAAGTGGGGCCATGTCTATGAGGCCTCGAGCATCTTCCACCAGCAGGCCGAGCTCGCGGCGCGCAAGATCGCCGAGCAGTCCGAAGGAAAGATCAGGATCGAGGTGGTGCCCGCCTCGAAGCTCGGGCAGGAGGGCGACTACCCGCTGATGCTGGCCAACGACTCGGTGCAGATCGCCTATGTCACGGCCGCCACGCTGGCCGAGGGCTATGCGCCGCTGCGCCTGGGCAGCTATCCCTTCGCGTTCAAGGACCTCGACCACGTGCGCAAGTACCTCGCGAGCCCGCTGCTGGGCCAGCTCATGAAGGGTTACGACGAGCGCAGCGGCAACCACCTGGTCGCTTCGGTCTACTACGGCGCGCGCCAGGTCACCTCGAACCGGCCGCTCGCGCGGCCCGAGGACTTCCGCGACCTGCGGCTGCACGTGCCCGATGCCTCGGCCTACCAGCTGTTTGCCACCGCGCTCGATGCCAAGCCGGTGACCCTGCCCTACGTCGGCCTCTATGACGCGTTGAAGAAAAACGAGGTCGAGGCGCAGGAATATCCGCTGAGCACGGTGAAGGCCAAGAAGCTCTACGAGGTGCAGAAGTACGTGCAGCTCACGGCCCATGTCTACGACACGCTGGGCATCGTGATCGGCAAGGCGGCCTGGGCCAAGCTCTCGGCGCCGCAGCAGGCGATGGTCGAGAAGGTGCTGGTCGACGGCGCGAAGTGGACCAATGTGGGCGTGATCGCGGGCGAACTGGAAGACGAGCAGTTCCTGCGCGGCAAGGGCATGACGGTGTCGCAGGTCAACCGGCAGCCCTTCCTCGAGCGCATCGCGCGGCGTTCCACGCCCGAGCAGCTCGGCGCGCGGCCCGGCGACTGGGCGAAGCTGCAGGCGCTCGCGAACTGATCGTTCGTTTCCTGTTGGCGAACCGGCCGCGCTGCTGCACACTGGCGAGCGGCATGCGCCCTGACCGCATTGCCGGGAGCACACCGTGGAATTCCTCCTGGACCCGAATGTCTGGATCGCCTTCGCGATGCTGACCGCCCTCGAGATCGTCCTGGGCATCGACAACATCATCTTCATCTCGATCCTGGTCGGCCGGCTGCCGCCCGAGCAGCGCGACAAGGCGCGACGCCTCGGGCTGGGCTTCGCGATGATCTCGCGGCTGCTGCTGCTGCTCTCGCTGAGCTGGGTGATGGGCCTCACGGCCGACCTGTTCCACGTCTTCGGCCAGGGCATCAGCGGGCGCGACATCGTGCTGCTGCTGGGCGGCCTGTTCCTGCTCTACAAGGCCTCGCACGAGATCTTCCTCGAGGTCGAGGCCGGCGAGGAGCACGGCCCCGATGCCGACGAGGACGGCGGCGCACGCAAGGCCGCGTTCTGGAGCGTGATCGGCCAGATCGGCATCATCGACATCGTGTTCTCGCTCGACTCGGTCATCACCGCCGTCGGCATGGTCGACCAGATCGCCGTGATGATGGCCGCGGTGATCGCCTCGGTCGGCGTGATGCTGGTGGCCGCCAAGCCGATCGGCGACTTCGTCGACAAGCACCCCTCGGTCAAGGTGCTGGCGCTGGCCTTCCTCGTGATGGTCGGCATGGTGCTCACGGCCGAGGCCTTCGACAAGCACGTGCCCAAGGGCTACATCTACGCGGCGATGGCCTTCTCGCTCGCGGTGGAGGCGCTGAACATCCGCGCGCGCGGCAAGCGCACCGCGGCGCGGGCGCTGAAGGCGCAGGCCAGGGCGAACGCGAAGGCGGGCGAGGCGCCCTGAGCGTCGGCCGCCACTAACGCATCCCTGTGGCATTATCGGGTCGACCCCAGTTCATCGACCAGCGACGAGACTCCCCATGATCCGCAAGAACCCGCGCGGCGACCTGCCGCAGATCCACCCGAGCGCCTTCGTCGACCCGACCGCGATCCTCTGCGGCCTGGTCGTGGTGGAGGAGAACGTGTTCATCGGTCCCTATGCCGTGATCCGCGCCGACGAGACCGACGCGAACGGCCACATAGCCCCGATCGTCATCGGCGCGCACTCGAACATCCAGGACGGCGTGGTGATCCATTCCAAGTCGGGCGCGCCGGTCACGATCGGCGAGCGCACCTCGATCGCGCACCGCGCCATCGTCCACGGACCGTGCCGGGTGGGCCAGGGCGTGTTCATCGGCTTCAACAGCGTGCTGTTCAACTGCGTCGTCGGCGACGGCAGCGTGGTGCGCTACAACGCGGTGGTCGACGGCTGCGAGCTGCCGCCGAACTTCTACGTGCGCTCCACCGAGCGCATCGGCCCCGAGACCGCCCTGGACGGACGGCCGACCGTCTCGGTGGATGCGAGCGAGTTCTCGGAGGACGTGGTGCGCACCAACAATGCGCTGGTGCAGGGCTACAAGAACATCCAGAACCAGTTCTAAGCTAGCGCCCTCAGCCTGCGCCATAGGCCGGCTGCGGAAATTCCAGTTCGACGCGCCGGCACGCGCGCGGGAAGATCGTGGCCACCGAACGCCACGAAGGAGCCCGCGATGCACCTCTCCCCGCCATTCCCCCACCGCGCCCTGCGCGCGATGCTCCTCGCGGCCGCGTTCGCCGCGACCGGCGGCGCCTCGGCGCGCGACACGGCCGTGGCGGTCACGCCCGAGCAGCGCTTCCAGCTCGCGCTCGAGGCCCAGTCCGCGCGCGACTACCGTTCGATGATGTCGCTGCTGCGCGAGGCCGGCGCCTCGGGCCACCGCGAGGCGCAGGAGATGCTCGGTGTGGTGCTGCTGGCCGGACCGCTGCTGTACGGCAACGGCGTGCCCGCCGACCGCTGCGAGGCCCGCCACTGGGCGCGCGAGGCGGCGCGCCAGGGCAGCGAGGTCGGCCAGCACCAGTTGCACCTGCTCAACCGCGCGCGCAACGCGCCCATGGGCAAGGAGGCCTGCGATGCGCAGCGTTCCTGAGTTCGCGCGCGGGCTGCTCGCGCGGCACGGCGCGCTGGGCCTGCTGCAGGCCTGGCGCATGCTGCTCGCGGCGGTCGCGGTGGCGGCCTTCGCGGCATCGGTCGATGCGGGCAGCGACGAGGCACCGGCCGCGACCTGCACGACCGGCGACTGCGTTCGGGCCACGGCCTGCGAGCATCCGTCGCGCTAGCGATCCGCGTCGAGGCACGGGGACGACAATGGGGCACGCCCCACTCGCCGCCCCCGCATGCCCTCCCCCACCACGATCCTCTCCGTCTTCGCCCACCGGCCGATCGACGGCCTGCTCGAGAACCACGCGTCCTATGCGGCGCGCTGGGGCTACGCGCACGAGGCCAGGGACAGCCTGCACGTGTTCGGCGACCGGCAGGCCGAGCTCTACAGGTACCACGCGATCTACGGCGCCTTGCTCGCGCTGGCCGAAGGCGGGCTGCTGCTGGTGCTCGACGAGTTCTCGGTGGTCTACGGCCGGCAGAAGCTCGAGGACGTGGCACTGGGCCATGACTTCGTGGTCGTGTCGCAGGAACCCGGCGCGAGCCTGCCCACAGCGAGCGGGATGATCCTGCGCAACACCGCTGAGGTCCGCGAGCGGCTGCGGCTGCTGGTGTTCCATCTGTCGGTGAGCGTGGCCGGCGATCCGGACACGCTGGGCAAGTCCGCTGGCGAACACCTGGGCGAGGCCTTTGCCGTGCATCCGCTCGAGAACCGTCTGGCCAACGGCTTCTACAGCAGTATCCAGGCCGTCTGGGACGGCGGCGGCCGCGTCGCCATCGACCAGTTGCCGAAGGTGGTGCCGCTGGTCGCGCATGCGGCGCCGCGCTGGGAACGCCAGCATGGCGTGTGGCTGCCGACCTATGGCTACGACTTCCGCTACGTCAGCGTGCTGCTCGAGCAGGCGCGCGCCTTCGAGGAGGAACGGCCGCTCGACCTGCCGGCGCAGTGGGAACAGGCCGCGCAGGAGGCACAGGGAGGTGCCCGGCACCTGAACCCGCAGGCGACGATCGCCTTCGTCTCGTTCTACGACGCCAAGGTGGCGGGCTACGGCCGCATCCACGAGGACAACCTCGCGCGCTACTGCGAGCGCCACGGCTATGGCCATCACCTCTACCGCGAGCTGCCGGCCTTCGTGCCGGCCGGCGTGCAGGCCAACTGGGCCAAGATGCACCTGGTTCGCGAGCATCTGGCGCAGCACGAGCAGCTGTTCTGGATCGACGCCGACATCCTCGCGATCAACCAGCGCCTGGGCGTGGAAGAGGTGCTCGGCGCGCGCGACTTCGTGATCGGCATGGACCACAGCGCGTGGCCCGCGAACTCGGGGCTGATGGGCTTCAAGCCCGGACCGCGCATGCGGCAGTTCGTCGACCATGTCTGCGCGGCGATCGAGGCCGTGCCCGACAAGTCGAACGTCTACGCGGGCGGTGGCGACCAGGCCAGCGTGCTCGCGGGCATGCGGCAATTCGGGTTGGAAAACGCCGAGCACGTGGTCGACGCGGTCTCGCTCGCGCCGGCGCCGATCTATGCGACCCGCGACAGCCGCTTCGTGCACTTTCCGTCGCAGATCAATGCCTACCGGGCCGAGGCGATGCGGGCCTGGGACCGGTGGAGCCACGAACAGTGAAACGTCAGACGTTCTTCGCGAAGATGATGAAGCCCGTGCGGTCCGCGACCTTGTCGTAGAGCCGCTGCCCCGCGAGATTGGTCTCGTGGGTCTGCCAGTAGACGCGCTTCACGCCGGCCTGCGCGGCGCGTTCGTACACGCCCTCGATCAGCCGCCGGCCCACGCCCTGCCCGCGCAGCGAGGGCAACGTGAACAGGTCCTGCAGATAGCAGGTCGGCTCGATGCGCGTGGTGCTGCGGTGGAACAGGTAGTGCGTGAGGCCGACCAGCCGGCCCTCGTGCTCGGCCACGAGCGCATGCACGGGCTCGTAGGCGTCGAAGAAACGCTGCCAGGTGGCCTGCGTGATCGCGTCGGGCAAGGCCGTCGGGCCCTCGCGCTCGTAGAAGGCGTTGTAGCCGTCCCACAGCGGCTTCCAGTCGGCGTAGTCGTCGCGCGTGGGCGGGCGGATCACGAGGGTCGGGTTCATGGCGTGTGCAATGGCGCGGGTGCGCGTCGGGCGAAAAGCCGGCATTGCAACACGAACGGGCTGGCGCGCGGCTAAGGATTGGCTGAAAACGTCACGCCCAGGAAAAATTCCTCGAGTGCCTCCGCCGGCAGTTGGCCGCGCAGGCCGATCGCGACCACCGCGGCACCTTCGGCATCGAGCGGCGCGGTGGCCCGCCGCAGCATGCCGTGGCGGCCCGCGTACTGGACTTCGGACCAGGCCTCGCCGCCGCCCTCGGCCTCGATCTTCAGCAGGCCCTTGAGCCGCAACACGCCGGGCGGCATCGCGCGCATCCAGGCGCGCAAGGCCTCGGGCACGAACACGGCCGCGGGACGCGCACTCCAGGTCGCGAACTGCGCGCCGTGGTCGGCATGGTGCGCGTGCTCGTGATCGTGGCCGCAGCCCGCCACATCGCAATGCGCATGCGGCCTGGCCTGGCCCTGCAGCCCCGAAGCCAGCGCGAGCGGCAGGTCCGACTGCGTGGTCGCGACCCGCGGCGTGCCCGGCACGGTCGCGTCGAGCCAGGCCGTGGCGGCCGCCAGCGCGGCATCGCCCGCGATGTCGGTCTTGTTGAGCACCACGAGGTCGGCCGACTTCGCCTGCCGCGCCAGCGTGTCGGCCAGCAGCGGGTCGCGCGACTGCGCGGCGACCGCGCTCGCATCGACCAGCACCAGCACGGCCTGCAGGCTCAGCTCGGGCGCGGCCATGCCGATCTGCGCGATGCGCCAGGGGTCGGACACGCCGCTGGCCTCGATCACCACGGCGTCGAACGGCGGCTGGGCGTCGATCGTGCCCTGCAGCGCGCGCCCGAGGTCGTCGCCGATCTGGCAGCAGACGCAGCCGTTGGTGAGCGCGACGGTGTCGCCATGGCGCGCGGCGATCAGGCCGGCGTCGATGTTGAGCGCGCCGAAGTCGTTGACCAGCACCGCCATGCGCAGGCCCTCGGCCTCGGCCAGCCAGCGGTTGAGCAGCGTGGTCTTGCCGGCGCCGAGGAAGCCGCCGACGACCGTGAGCGGCAGGCGCCGCGCCGTCATCGCGGTCATCGCGCCCTCATGCCTCGAACACGCGGCCCGACAGCACCGTGCCCCAGACGCGCAGGTCCTTGAGCCGCATCGGGTCGATGGCCAGCGGGTCCTCCTCGAGCACGCAGAAGTCGGCGCGCTTGCCGCATTCGATGCTGCCGATCTCGCCGTCGAGCTTGAGGGTCCAGGCCGCGCCCAGCGTGATGGCGCGCAGTGCCTGCTCGACCGTGATGCGCTCGGCCGCGCCGAGCACGCGGCCCTTGGGCGTGAGGCGGTTGACCGCGCACCAGGCGGTGAACAGCGGGCCCAGCGGCGTGACCGGCGCGTCGGAATGGATCGCCAGCGGCACGCCAGCGGCGAGCGCGCTGCCGCAGGCATCGAGCCGGTTGGCACGGTCGGGGCCCATGGTCATCTCGTAGTGCTGGTCGCCCCAGTACCAGATGTGGTTGGCGAACAGGTTGGCGCACAGGCCCAGCGCGGCCATGCGGCGGAACAGCGGCGCGTCGATCATCTGGCCGTGCTGCAGCGTGTGGCGGTGGTCGGGGCGCGGCGCGCGCGCGAGCACGCGGCCGATGGCGTCGATCGCGACCTCGCTGGCCTCGTCGCCGTTGGTGTGGGTGTGGATGGTGAGGCCGGCGCGGTGGTAGGTCTCGAAGTCGGCCTCGTACTGCGCGGGCGCGGTCACCCAGATGCCGTTGGGCGCGCCGTTGAAATGGCCGGGCCAGCGCAGCCGTGCCGAGAAGCCCTGGATCGAGCCGTCGAGCATCATCTTCACGAGGCCGTAGCGCAGCCGGTCGGTGTTGCGCGGCATCAGCGAGCGCACGTGCTCCGCGCCCTGCGCCGCGCCATGCGTGCCATGGAAGGCCTGGAACGCGGGCAGGATGCGCACCGCAAAATCCTCGGCGCCGGTGGCACGCTCGAGCACGCCGCAGTCCTCCTCGGTGAGCTTGTTGACCAGGTCGGTGGCGGTGGTCACGCCCTGCATGCAGGCCAGCCGCGCGAAGGAGCGCACGCCGGCCTCGGTCATCGGCGCCAGCAGGCCCGCATTGCCGATCTTGCGCAGCACCAGGAACATCGCGGCCGGCTCCTGCAGCTCGCCCGTGGGCTCGCCCGCGGCCGGCCCGGCGGCGAACTTGACCACGCCCTCGACCTCGTTGTCGCGCGTGATGTCGGCGATGCGCAGCATCGCACTGTTGACGTTCATCAGGTGGCCGTTGGCATGGCCGATGACGATCGGCCGCGTGGCGCTCGCGCGGTCGACGTGCTCCACCGTCATGCGCTCGCCGCCGAAGTAGATCGGATCGAAGCCCCAGGCCACCAGCGGCTCGGACTCGGGCCTGCCCTCGGCCTGCATGCGCGAGGCGATCTCGGCCAGGCGCG
Source organism: Variovorax sp. GW821-FHT09B01 (assembly GCF_059418345.1). Taxonomy (NCBI): domain Bacteria; kingdom Pseudomonadati; phylum Pseudomonadota; class Betaproteobacteria; order Burkholderiales; family Comamonadaceae; genus Variovorax; species Variovorax sp. GW821-FHT09B01. The sequence goes on from NZ_JBWKPQ010000023.1 coordinate 52,030, forward strand.
CGACCACGGCCTCCATCGAACGCAGGCCGCTCCAGACCTTGCCCTGCGGATCGCGCCGGTCGAACCAGCCCAGGTACGCCCAGTCCCACATGCTGCCTTCCTTGAGATGGCAGTGGCCCTCGACGAGTCCCGGCATCAGCACCTTGGCGGCGAAGCGCTCGTCGAGCGCGAAGTCGCCCCAGGCGCGCATGTCTTCGAGCGAGCCGACCGCGAGCACGCGCCCGTCGCGCACCGCGACATGGGTGGCCTCGGGCTGCATCGGGTTCATCGTGAGGATCTTGCGGGCGCTGTAGACGGTGGTGGCGGTGGTGGCGGTCATGGATTCGGGAAGGAGGATGGACGGGCGCGACGCGATGTTCGCGCGGATTCAATCGGCCTGCAGGCGCAGGGGCGGCAGCGGCAGGCCGTCGGCCAGCCCGACGCGGCGGCAGCGCACCCAGTGGCCGGGCACCACCTCGCGCAGCGGCGGCGGCTCGGCCGCGCAGGCCGGCTCGGCCACCGGGCAGCGGCCGGCGAAGCGGCAGCCGTGCGGCGGATCGATCGGGCTCGGCGGATCGCCCGTGAGCTTGATGCGGCCCGCGGCGCGGCGCCGGCCGCCGCCCACGGTGGGCACGGCCGACATCAGCGCCACGCTGTAGGGATGCAGCGGCTGCGCGAAGAAGGCGCGCCGCGGCGCGCGCTCCACGATCTGGCCGAGGTACATCACGGCGATGTCGTCGCAGATGTGCTCGACCACCGCCATGTCGTGCGAGATGAACAGGTAGGTCAGGCCCAGCTCGCGCTGCAGCCGCGCGAGCAGGTTGAGGATCTGCGCGCGGATCGCGATGTCGAGCGCCGACACCGGTTCGTCGCAGACCACGAGCTCGGGGTTGGTGGCGAGCGCGCGCGCGATGTTGATGCGCTGTCGCTGGCCACCCGAGAACTGGTGCGGAAACAGCTGCTGCTGCTCGGGCCGCAAGCCCACGGCCTCGAACAGCTCGGCCACGCGGCGCGTGCGCTGCTCGGGCGTGCCCACCTGCATCAGGTCGAGCGGCGCGCGCACCGCGGCACCGGCGCGCTCGCGCGGGTTGAGCGAGGAGAACGGATCCTGGAAGATGATCTGCATGCGCGTGCGCGAACGGCGCAGCGCCTCGCCCTCGAGCGCGCCGAGGTCGGTGTCGCCGAGCCGGATGCGGCCACCGGTCAGCGGCGACAGCCGCATCACGGCGAGCGCGGTGGTGGTCTTGCCCGAGCCCGATTCGCCGACCACCGCGAGCGTGCGGCCGCGGCGGATCTCGAAAGACACGCCGTCCACCGCCTTCACCACCTCGGGCTTGCGGCCCCAGCCGGCCCTGGCGCGCGGGAAGTGCACCTGCAGATCGTCGACCGCGAGCAGCGTGTCCGCCGGTTCGATGAGGCTCATACCGTCTCCTCCGCCAGCGCTTCGGCATGCAGCCAGCAGGCCGAGCCGTGCGACGTGCCGCCATCGCCGTCGCCGGCCAGCGCGAACATCGGCGGCACCGCGTGCGCGCAGCGCGGCATGGCATGCCGGCAGCGCTCGCGGAAGGCGCAGCCGCTGCCCAGTTCCCAGATCGAAGGCACGACGCCAGGGATCTCGGCGAGGTCCTCGCGCGTGTCGTCGTCGAAGGCCGCGCTGCTGCCGAGCTCGGGCAGGCAGTCGATCAGGCCGCGCGTGTAGGGATGGCCGGGCGCGGACAGCACCTGGTCGGCGCTGCCCTGCTCGATCACGCGGCCCGCATACATCACCATCACGCGGTCGGCCATCTCGGCCACCGCGCCCATGTCGTGCGTGATCAGCAGGATCGCCGTGCCCTTCTCGCGCTGCAGATCGCGCAGCAGATCGAAGATCTGTGCCTGCACCGTCACGTCGAGCGCGGTGGTGGGTTCGTCGGCGATCAGGATGTCGGGCCGGCAGGCCAGCGCCATCGCGATCATCACGCGCTGGCGCATGCCGCCCGAGAGCTGGTGCGGATACTCGTCCACGCGCCGCTCGGGCGCGGGGATGCCGACCTGACGCAGCATCTCGATGGCGCGTTCGCGCGCGGCCCGCGCATCGAGGCCCGCATGCAGCCGCAGCGATTCGCCGATCTGGTCGCCCACGCTGAACACCGGGTTCAGCGAGGTCATCGGCTCCTGGAAGATCATCGAGATGCGGTTGCCGCGCACCTCGCGCATGCGTGCGTCGGTGGCGCGCACCAGGTCCTCGCCCTGGAACAGCACGCGTCCGTCGCGGATGCGCCCCGGCGGCGAGGGAATGAGCCGCAGCAGCGCGAGGGCGGTCATGCTCTTGCCGCAGCCCGACTCGCCGACCACGCACAGCGTCTCGCCGGCGCGCAGCTCGAAGTCCACGCCGTTGAGCACCAGCGCCTGGCCGCGCCGGGTCCGGAATTCGACGTGCAGGTCCTGCACGCGCAGCAGTGCCTCGCTCATCTCAGCGCTCCCTCAGCTTGGGGTTGAGGGCATCGTTGAGGCCGTCGCCGATCAGGCTGACCGCGAGCACGGTGACGAAGATCGCGGCGCCCGGAAAGGCCACGGCCCACCAGCACGACAGCACGTACTGGCGGCTCGAGCCGATCATCAGGCCCCAGCTCATCTGGTTGGGATCGCCCAGGCCGAGGAAGGACAGCCCGGCCTCGAACAGGATCGCCGCGCCGATCGCCAGCGTGGCCGACACCACCAGCGGCGGCAGCGCATTGGGCAAGATCACCTTCCAGATGATGCGGGCGTCGCGCGCGCCGATGGCGCGCTCGGCGCGCACGAACTCCAGCCCGCGGTACTTGAGGAACTCCGCGCGCGTGAGCCGCGCGGTGCCGGTCCAGCTCACGACGCCGATGGCCAGCGTGACCGTGACCAGCGTGGGCGAGAACAGCGTCACCACCACCATCGCGAACAGCAGCGCGGGCAGCACCTGGAAGAACTCGGTGATCTTCATCAGCACCGCGTCGACCTTGCCGCCGTAGTAGCCGGCGAAGGCGCCGAGCGTGATGCCGATCAGCACCGACAACAGCGCCGCCACCGCGCCCACCAGCAGGGTGGCGCGGCCGCCGTAGATCAGCGCGGTGAGCACGTCGCGCCCGAGGTAGTCGCTGCCGAGCCAGGCCTCTTCGCTGAACGGCGGCGTGAGCGGCGCGGCCTTGATCTCGAAGGGATCGGCCGGATAGAGCCAGGGGCCGGCGATCGCGACCGCGAGCACGATCAAGAGCAGCACCATGCCGGCGATGGCCGCGGGGTTGCGCAGGAACATGCGCGCGGCCTCGATGCCGGGGTGTTCGGCGCGCGGGCCGGCGGTGGCGCTCGTGCGCGCGGGCGCCGCCGGCTTCGCGGCCGGCGCCGGGTCTGGGTCGAGGGTCATCGTGGAGGTCGCATTCATCGGGGGAGGCGTCACGCGGTCTTGATGCGCGGATCGATCAGGCGGTAGCAGAGGTCCGTGAGCTGGTTCATCACCACCACCACGATGGAGGAGAACAGCAGCACGCCGAGGATGGTCGGGTAGTCGCGCCGCAGCACCGAGTCGAAGGCCAGGCGGCCGAGCCCCGGCCAGTTGAAGACGGTCTCGACCAGGATCGCGCCCGCGAGCACGTTGCCGAACTGCAGCCCGAGCACCGTCACCACCGGCAGCAGCGCGTTGCGCAGCGCATGCTTGTAGAGCACCACGCGCTCGGCCAGGCCCTTGGCGCGCGCGGTGCGGATGAAGTCGGAGCCGAGCACGTCGAGCATCGAGGAACGCGCGAGCCGGCTGTACTGCGCGAGATAGACCAGGCTCAGCGTGATCGTGGGCAGCACCAGGTGGTGCGCGACGTCGAGCACGTCGGCCAGGCCGCCGCCGGTGGCGTCGATGGAGCGCATGCCGGCCACCGGCAGGATCGGGAACACCGAGGCCAGCAGGATCACCAGCATGATGCCGATCCAGAACACCGGCGCCGCGAAGCCCACCAGCGACAGCACGGTGATGAACTGCGACAGCAGCCCGTTGGGCCGGCGCGAGGACAGCACGCCGAGCGCCGTGCCGACCACGAAGGCCAGCAGCACCGAACTCAGCACCAGCAGCAAGGTGGCGGGCACGCGCTCGGCGATCATCTGCGTGACCGGCAGGTTGAAGAAGTACGAATAGCCGAGGTCGCCGCGCAGCACCTTGCCGAGGTAGACGCCGAGCTGCACCGGCAGCGGCCGGTCGAGGCCGTACTGCGTGCGCAGCTCGGCCATGAGCTCGGCCGACATGCCTCCGCTGGCGCCCGCGATGGTCTCGACCGGGTCGCCGGGCGCCGCGTGCACCAGCACGAAGTTCAGCACCACCACCGCGAGCACCAGGGCGAGGCCCTGCAGCAGGCGCGAGGCGGCGTAGCGGAGCATGCCCATGTGCGCCCCGCCTTACTTGAAGTAGACCTCGTCGAGCGGCGACAGCGGCCCCCAGATGGTGGTGGGCACGTTGCCGACCTTCTTGCTGGTGATCGTGTGGTAGGGCACCTGGTTGATGAACTCGATCGGCAGCTCGTCGGTCACGATCTTCTGGAAGGTGGCGTAGTAGGCCTTGCGCTGCGTCGGGTCGGTCAGGCCGCCGGCGGTGTTGAGCAGCTCGTCGACCTTCGGGTTGGCGTAGGACTGGGTGTTGGTCCAGACGATGGGCTTGATATTGGTCGACAGGTAGGTGCGGTGCACGCCGATGATCGGATCGCCCCAGTTGAAGACCGCGTCCATCGACATGTCGAAGTCGTGCGTGGCCAGGCGCTTGGCCCAGGCCGGGAAGTCGGCCGAGGCGCGCACCTCCACCGTGATGCCCACCTTCTTGAGCTGGCCGCGCACGTACTCGGCCACGTTCTTCTGCTGGTCGTCGCCGCCGGGCAGGTAGTCGATGGTGAGCTTGAAGCGCTCGCCGTTGGCGCCGGCCTTGTAGCCCGCGGCATCGAGCATCTCGCCGGCCTTCTTGAGGTCGAGCGGATAGCGCACCAGGTCGTTGACCGCGAACGGGCTGCTGGCCACCAGCGGGCCGTCGGACACGGTGGCGAAGCCGCCCATCAGCGCCTTGGTGATGAAGTTCTTGTCGATCGAGTGCGCGATGGCCTTGCGCACCTGCAGGTCGGACAGCGGCTTCTTCGCGGTGTTGAAGGCCAGCCAGTTGAGCGGGCCGATGCCGTCGTAGCCCTTGGGCGTGAGCGACACGTGCGGGTCGTTGGCGAAGCGCTTGAGGTCGGTGGGCAGCGTCGCGAAGGGCAGCATCTGGATGTCGCCGCGCTCCACGCCCAGCACCAGGCTCGCCATGTCGGGCGTGATGCTCACGATGACCTTGTCGAGGTAGGGCTTGTTGGGCAGGAAGAACTTGTCGAAGCGCTCCATCACGATGCGCTGCGAGGGCTTGAACTCGGTGACGCGGAACGGGCCCGAGCCGACCACGTCGGTGCTGTTGCGCGGATGGTTTTTGAGGTCGGTGCCGTCGCCGTAGATGTGCTTGGGCAGGATCGGGCACAGCGCGGGCGACATCGCGAGCACGATCGCCGGATGCGGCGCGCTCATGCGGATGATGGCGGTGTAGGGATCGGGCGTGTCGACCTTCTCGACCGGGCCCAGCATGGTGGTGAAGGGATGGTTGGCCTTGATGGCCATGATCGAGAACGCGACGTCGGCCGAGGTGATGGGCTTGCCGTCGTGGAACACCGCGTTCTTGCGCAGGTTGAGCGTGAGCGACTTCGCGTCGTCGGCGAGCTTCCACGATTCGGCCAGATAGGGCTGCGGGTTCCACTTGTCGTCGAAGCGCAGCGGGCTCGCGAAGATCTGCGCCGAGGGCAGCGCGGTCGCGATGCCCGACTGCACGGCGCCGTTGAGGTGGCGCGGCGTCTGCGTGCTGCCGATCACCAGCGTGCCGCCACGCTTGGGTTCTTGCGCCGCGGCGGGCAGGGAGCACAGCGCGAGCGCGGCCAGCGAGGCCGCCGACAACAGGGTGACACGGCGCGTGAAGCGGGAAAGCGGAAACGGCATGCGGGACCTCTGGATGGCTACTCGAAGAAGAAGCGGCGCGCGGTGTGGCGCCGACGAGATCGACGATAGGCCCGCGAGCAGGTGCCACGAAGAGCCACGTGGCACCGATCCGCAGGGCCAGACGCTGCGGGTTTGCCCCGTTGTGCGGCGTGCGATGCGCCGTTTGCGGGAAGGCGCACCGGATGCGGGAGCGCGATGGCGCTCGCGCGCTACTTCTCGTCCTTGAGCCAGTACCACTTGTAGAGCATGCGCTGGCCCATGCGGCGGAACGGCGCGAAGGCCTGCGACTCGACCAGGCCCATCACGTTGGGGAAAGGCAGCGGCGAATCGTAGATCGGCAGCTCGAACACCTCGCGGCCCGCATCGCGGCCCGCGATGCGCTCGGCCAGGCGCTTGCCGGCCCAGGTCGAGAACGAGACGCCGTTGCCGCCATAACCCACCGCGTACCAGATCTTCTTCGACGCATCGGGCTGCGTGATGCGCGGCATCATGTCGTGGCTCATGTCGACCCAGCCCCACCACGAGTGGTCGATGCGGATGTTGGCGAGCGGCGGGAACTTGCGCGCGATCGCGTCGGTGAGCAGCTTGAGGTGCACCGGTGCTTCGGCATCGGCGCCGCTGACCGAGCTACGGCTGCCGATCTGCAGCCGGTTGCCCTCGAGCAGCCGGTAGTAGAAGCGCAGCGTGCGCGTGTCGGTGAGGAAGGTCTTGGAGCGGAAGTTGGTGGCCTTCAACTCGGCCTCGGTGAGCTCGCGCGTGACCACCGAGTTCGAGAGGATCGGCATCACGCGGTTCTTCAGCAGCGGGCTCAGCGCCTGACCCGTGTAGCCGCCGGTGCACACCGCCACGCGGCGCGCGCGCACCGTGCCGCCGGGCGTGCGCAGGTGGTGCACGCCGTCGATGGTCTGCCAGCCCTGCACCGGGCTCGAGGTGTGGACCTTCACACCGAGCGCGCGCGCGCGCCGCAGCAGCCCGAAGGTGAACTTCAGCGGATGGATGCCCACGCCCTCGGCCTCGAACATCGCGCCCACGGTCTCGCGCTCGTCGCAGTAGTCGCTGCGCACTTCCTCGGCGCTCATCATGCGCGTGGCATAGCCGAAGGTGTCGCGCATCAGCGCGGCCTCGGCGGCGAGCACCGGCAGCTTCTCGCGGCGGTGCGCGAGGTAGAGGTGGCCGCCGTCGAAGGCATCGCAGTCGATCTGCTGCGTGAGCGCCTTGAAGTTCTCGAAGCCCGCGCGGATCTCGGCGTCGAGCTTCTTCGCGGTATCGAAGCCCCAGCGCGCGATCCACTGCGAGCGCTTGAGGCGGCCGCTGGCGTTCTGGCCCTGCCCGCCGCTGCGGCTCGAGCAGCCCCAGGCCGCCTGGTTGGCCTCGAGCACGGTGGCGCGGATGCCGTGCTCCTGCGCGAGGTAGAGCGCGGTCGACATGCCGGTGGCGCCCGAGCCCACGATCGCCACGTCGACGTCGATGTCCTGCACCAGCGGGCCGTCGTCCTCGGGCGGCGTGCCCGCGCTCGCGACCCACCAGGTGGGCGCATAGGCGCGGCCGGCGCCGGGGTCGGGCGCGAGCAGCGGGTCGTAGCGCGGGTCGTAGGGCCGCGAGGGCGTGGCGGGCACGGCCTCGGGGGCGGTGAAGGACGTGGCGGTGCCGGTCATCGTCATGGGCGCTCCGAAGAAGGCGTGGCGCGGACTACTTCGCCGCGGGCAGGTTCGGGCGTGCCTTGCGGAACACGTTCTTGAGCTGGATCTTCCCGTCCTTGAAGGTGAAGACGTCGATGCCGTCGGTCTCGATGCGGCTGCCGTCGGCGGCGGTGCCGGTGAAGGTCCACTGCGAGGTGCCGAAGTCGCCGTGCACGAAGTGCACGCCGTCGATCCACTGCGCGTCGGGCACGGCCTGCCAGGCCGCCGCGAAGGCCTTGCGCACGGCCTCGGTGCCCGTGTGGCGGGTGCCGCAGGCATCGGGGCCGGCGGCGGTCTGGAACACGCAGTCGTCGCTCATGAAGCTCATCAGCGCATCGATGTCGTGGCGGTTCCAGGCCGCGCTGAAGGCGGCGAGGGTGTCGGTGGTCACGGGCGGGAAGGAAGAGGACATGGCGCTCGGATGAAAGTCTTTGGGGAATGAATGGAGCCGAGGGTAGGCAGCGGGCGGGGTGCGCGATAGGGCCAGATGCGGGGATTCGACCGAGCCAGAGCGCACCGCCCTGCGCGCCAGCGCAAGCCCTGCCCTAAACTGCGGCGACCATGGCGAGCCATCCCCGAGCCACCCAGTGGGCACAGCTCTTCGCGCTGCCCGACCAGCCCGCGCTGCCGCTGCAGGCGCGGCTGCGCGCCGCGGTGGTGCAGGCCATCCTCGAGGACCACCTGAGCGCGGGCGCCTCGCTGCCCTCCTCGCGCGAGCTCGCGGTGCTGCTGGGCCTGAGCCGCAACACCGTGACCTCGGCCTACCTGCAGCTGATCGACGAAGGCTTTCTCGAGGCGCGTCCGCGCAGTGGCGTGTTCGTGGCGCGCAATGCGCGCCCGCCCGCGGCGGCACCGGCCGAACCGCTGGTGGGGCGCAGCGGGCAGTCGGGCCAGCCGCCCGACTGGTCGGCGCGCGTGCTGCGCTCGCTGGTGGACCAGCCCACGCTGTCCAAGCCCGAGCGCTGGCGCGACTATCCCTATCCCTTCGTCTACGGCCAGCACGACCCGCTGCTATTTCCGACCGAGGACTTCCGCGAGTGCTGCGCGCGCAGCCTGGCGCGTTCGCAGCTGCAGCACTGGACGCCCGACTTCGAGACCGACGACGTGCCCGACCTGATCGAGCAGATCCGCACGCGCCTGCTGCCCAAGCGCGGCGTGTTCGCGCTCAAGGAGGAGATCATCGTCACGCTCGGCGCGCAGCATGCCTACTACCTGCTGGCCGACACGCTGTTCGACACCCACACGCGCGTGGGCCTCGAGGAGCCCGGCCATCCGCATGCGCGCAACAGCTTCTCGCTGCGCCAGCCCAAGTGGGTGGAGGTGGCGGTGGATGAAGACGGGCTGGTGGTCGATGCGCTGCCCGCGGCCGACTACCTGTTCGTCACGCCCTCGCACCAGAGCCCGACCACCGCCACGCTGAGCCTGGAGCGCCGCCAGTGGCTGCTGCGCAAGGCCGAGCTGCAGGACTTCGTGATCATCGAGGACGACTACGAGGCCGAGAACCTCTACGAGGGCACGCCGATGCCGGCGCTCAAGAGCCTGGACAAGACCGGGCGCGTGATCTACGTGGGCTCGGTGTCGAAGAGCCTGTCGCCCGCGCTGCGGCTGGGCTTCATCGTGGCGCCGCGCGCGCTGATCAAGGAGCTGCGCGCCATCCGCCATGCGATGGTGCGGCATCCGAGCGCCTTCCTGCAGCATGCCTATGCGCTGTTCCTCTCGCTGGGCCATCACGAGTCGCATGCGCGGCGCGTGAACCACGCGATGCAGGAACGGCTCGCGCTGGCGGCGCAGGCGCTGCGCGACCACCTGCCCGATTTCGAGTTCAGGCTGCCGCAGGGCGGCGCGTCGCTGTGGGTGCGCGCGCCGGCCTGGGTCGATGCGGGCGAGCTGTCGCTGATGGCGCGCAGCCACGGCGTGCTGATCGAGGCCGGCGACGTGTTCTTCGCGAAGCCGCCCTACCCATGCCCCTTCTTCAGGCTGCGGCTGTCGTCGATCCCGGCGGCGCAGATCTCGGCCGGCATCCGCGCGCTGGGGCTGGCCGTGGAAGAACTCGCGGCCGCGCGCGGCGAGCGGCGCCCCGCGGGCGGGCGCACGCACTGAACGAGCGCCCATGAAAAAGGCCGCGACATGCGCGGCCTCGTTGCTTAGCGATCGGCGAGCCGATCAGCTCGGCTCGGGCGTCTTGAACAGCGCCGCGATCTTGCGCTTGCTCTTGATGTTGCTCGACACGCCGGTGCGCGCGGGCGCCTTGGCAGCGGCTTCCCAGGCCGGTGCGGCCTCGCTGTTGCCGGCCTCGTAGGGCTGGTCGAAGAAGGGATCGCGCGGCGCCGAGGGCGCGCGGTGCGGACGTCCGCCGCCGCGCCGTGCATCGCTGCCGTAGCCGCGTTCGCGCGGCTGGTCGAGCACGTCGCGCGCGTCGCCGGCCTCGCCCTCTTCGCGCCAGTGGCGACGGCCGTCGTTGATGCGGCCGCGCGGGCGGTCTTCCTCGAACTCGACCGGCTCGAGCTCGATCTTCTTCTTGATCAGCTTCTCGATGTCGGCCACCAGGCGCGCGTCGTTGCCGCCGCTCGCGAAGCTCACGGCCAGGCCCGAGGCGCCGGCACGGCCCGTGCGGCCGATGCGGTGCACGTAGTCCTCGGCATTGAACGGGATGTCGAAGTTGAAGACGGCGGGCACGTCCTTGATGTCGAGGCCGCGGGCCGCGACGTCGGTGCACACCAGCAGGTCGACCTCGCCGGCCTTGAAGGCGGCGAGCGCCTTCAGGCGTTCGTCCTGGCTCTTGTCGCCATGCAGCGCCGAGGTGCGCAGGCCGTCGCGCTCGAGCGTGCGCGCGAGCCGCGCGCAGCCCAGCTTGCTGTTGACGAACACGAAGGCCTGGGTGATGCCGCGCTGGCGCACGATCTGCTTGAGCGCGCGGCGCTTGTCGTCGTCGGACACGCTGTAGAAGTGCTGCTCGACGGTGGAGGCGGTCTCGTTGGGACGCGCCACCTCGATGGTCACCGGGTTCTGCAGGTAGCTGCCGGCCAGGCGCTTGATCTCGGGCGAGAAGGTGGCCGAGAACAGCAGCGTGGTGCGCTGCTTGGGCAGGTAGCTGAGGATGCGCTGCAGGTCGGGCAGGAAGCCGATGTCGAGCATGCGGTCGGCCTCGTCGAGCACCACGTACTCGACCTGGTTGAGCACCGCGTTCTTGGCCTCGATGTGATCGAGCAGCCGGCCCGGCGTGGCCACCAGCACCTCGACGCCCTTCTTCAACTCCAGCGTCTGCGGCTTCATGTCGATGCCGCCGAACACCACCGTGCTGCGCAGGTTGGTGTACTTGGCATAGAGCTTGATCTGCTGCGCCACCTGGTCGGCGAGTTCGCGCGTGGGCAGCAGCACGAGGGCCCGCACCGGATGCCGCGCGGGCGAGGTGGAGGCGTTCTCGTGCTTGAGCATGCGCTGCAGCAGGGGCAGCGAGAACGCCGCGGTCTTGCCGGTGCCGGTCTGCGCTGCGCCCATCACGTCCTGGCCCGAAAGCACGACCGGAATGGCCTGCTCCTGGATCGGCGTCATGGTCTCGTAGCCCATTTCGGCCACGGCACGCGCCAGCGGAGCCGCCAGCGATAAGTTGGAGAAGGAACTTGTCATTGAGCCCGCTATTGTCGCACTGCCGCAAAAAACGGCAGTGACCGCGCGATGACAACGCCCGCTTTCGCGGCATTGCTATTTATTCAATAGCAAACAATGGAGCACTGGCGCGCGGTCCAAGACGCCACGCTGTCAGGCAATCGTGTGCAACTCTTAGAGGTTGCGCGCGTTGAAGGTGTCGCAGGCCTGCACGCTGCCCGTTTGGTAGCCGGTTCCGAACCAGCGCTGGCGCTGCGCGCTGGTGCCGTGGGTGAAGCTGTCGGGCACCACCGCGCGCCCCGCGGAGCGCTGCAAGGCGTCGTCGCCGATCTTCTGCGCTGCATTCATCGCGGCCTCGATGTCGCCCGGGTCGAGCCACTTCTTCGACTCCTGCGAGTGGTGCGCCCAGATGCCCGCGAAGCAGTCGGCCTGCAGCTCGACGCGCACGCTCATCGCGTTGTTCTGGCTCTGGCTCAGGCGGCGGCGCATGCCGTCGACCTTGGCCGTGATGCCGAGCTCGTCCTGCACATGGTGACCGACCTCGTGTGCGATCACGTAGGCCTGCGCGAACTCGCCCGGCGCGCCGAGCTGGTTCTTGAGCGTGTCGTAGAAGCCGAGGTCGATGTAGACCTTCTTGTCGCCCGGGCAGTAGAACGGCCCCATGGCCGATTCGCCGGTGCCGCAGGCCGTGGGCGTGGCGCCGCGGAACAGCACGAGGCGCGGCGCATGGTAGGTGCCGCCGTTCTTCTGGAAGATGTCGCTCCAGACCACCTCGGTGTTGCGCAGCACGGTGCTGACGAAGGCGGCCTCGCGGTCGTTGGCCGGCGGCTTGGGCGCCGGGCCCTGTTGCTGCTGCTGCACCGGTGCCGGGCCGCCGCCACCGCTGAGCAGGCTCAGCACGGTGAGCGGATTGATGCCGAAGACCCAGCCCGCGATCAGCGCGACGGCGATGGTGCCGATGCCGATCCCGCGGCCGCCGATGAAGCCGCCGCCACCACCGCCCTCGCCGCGGCGGTCTTCCACGTTGTCGGATTGCTCGTTGCCTTCCCATCTCATCGCATGCTCCTTGCCGGCCTCTTGCTGGGGTTTTGGCCGGTGATCGCCGGATGGTAGCGGCCCCGGGAGGCGCCGGGGTAACCGGGCGTCAGCGCAGGCCGCGCGCGCTCGAGGGAGACGCGCGCGACAACGCGATCAGGTCTTGGGCAGCGTCACGCCGCGCTGGCCCTGGTACTTGCCGCCGCGGTCCTTGTAGCTGGTCTCGCAGACCTCGTCGCTCTCGAAGAACAGCACCTGGGCGCAGCCCTCGCCCGCGTAGATCTTGGCCGGCAGCGGCGTGGTGTTGCTGAACTCCAGCGTCACGTAGCCTTCCCATTCGGGCTCGAAGGGCGTGACGTTGACGATGATGCCGCAGCGCGCATAGGTGCTCTTGCCCAGGCAGATGGTCAGCACGTTGCGCGGGATGCGGAAGTACTCGACGGTGCGCGCCAGCGCGAAGCTGTTGGGCGGGATGATGCAGTAGTCGCCGTGCATGTCGACGAAGCTCTTCTCGTCGAAGTTCTTCGGGTCGACCACCGTGCTGTGGATGTTGGTGAAGACCTTGAATTCGGGCGCGCAGCGGATGTCGTAGCCGTAGCTCGAGGTGCCGTAGCTGATGATCTTGTGGCCGTCGGACTCGCGCACCTGGCCGGGCTCGAAGGGCTCGATCATGCCGTGCTGCTCGGCCATGCGCCGGATCCATTTGTCGCTCTTGATGCTCATATGCGGTCGCTGCTGCGGGGGGAACGGGCGCGAATTGTGGCATGGCCGCCGGCGCGGCCCGCCTGCCCCGCCCTACCCCGCCTGCGAGATCACCGTGCGCTCGACCAGCCGGTCGTCGCCCAGCACGATCAGCGCGAACAGCAGTTCCTCGAGGCCGTTCGCCCGCGCGGTCTTGCGCTCCAGCAGCGGCGTGGCCTTGGGGTTCAGCACCAGGAAGTCGGCCTCGCAGCCCGGCTGCAGGTTGCCGACCACGCCGTCGAGCCCCAGCGCGCGCGCCGCGCCGCCGGTGTGGCGCCACCAGAGCTCCGAAGGCGCGATGCTCAGGCCGGCCTTGGTCTGGCCCTCGCGGCCCACGTAGTAGGCGGCCATCATGGTGTGGAAGGGGCTGAAGCTGGTGCCGCCGCCCACGTCGCTGGCCAGGCCGTAGGGGTGGCCCACGTGGTCGGCCTTGCCGAAGTCGAAGAAGCCGCTGCCCAGGAACAGGTTGCTGGTCGGGCTCACGGCCGCGGCGGTCTTCGTCTCGCGCAGCAGCGCGCGGTCGGTGTCGTCGAGGTAAATGCAGTGCGCGTAGACGGCACGCTCGCGCATCAGGCCGAAGCCGGCATAGACGTCGAGGTAGGAACGCGCCTGCGGATACAGCTCGCGCACCCAGGCCACCTCGTCGCGGTTCTCGGCCACGTGCGACTGGATCCAGGTATCGGCGTACTTCGCGGCCAGCTCGCCGGCGCCGCGCATCTGCGCGTCGGTGCTCGCGGGCGCGAAGCGCGGCGTGATGGCGTAGCCGAGCCGGTCGACGCCGTGCCACTTGCGGATCAGCGCCTCGGAATCGATCAGGCTCTGCTCGGTCCGGTCGCGCACGCCGTCGGGCGAGTTGCGGTCCTGCAGCACCTTGCCGGTGATCATGCGCAGGCCGCGGCGCCGGGCGTCCTCGAAGAAGGCATCGACCGAGGCCACGTGCGAGGTCGCGAAGGTCAGCGAGGTGGTGACGCCGTTGCGCAGCAGCTCGTCGAGGAAGAAGCCGGCCACTTCCTTCGAATGGGCCGGGTCGACGAAGCGGCTCTCGGCCGGGAAGGTGTAGTTCTCGAGCCAGGGCAGCAGGCCCGGCGAGGGCGAACCGATGATGTCGGTCTGCGGAAAATGGATGTGCATGTCCACGAAGCCCGGCGCGAGGATGCGCCCCGGCAGGTGCGTGGTGTGGACCTCGGGATGGCGCGGCGCCACGGCGGCGTGGCTGCCCGCATCGAGCACGCGCTGGCGGCCGGCGGCATCGGGGCCGACGACCAGCAGGCCGTCTTCGTCGAACTGGGGGAGACCGGCGGCGTCGAAGCGCAGCAGGGAGGCGCGGTAGGCTTTTTTCATCGTGGAGGCCGAGCGTAATGCAGCCTCGCGCCGCCGCAATTTCCATGCGCGTATGAGCGCTATATGGCGCGCGGCCTGCGGGTTATCCCGAGGGCAGGGCCGGAAACGGCAAAGCCGGGCCGTCGCGGCCCGGCGGAAAACTCAGACGCTCCAGACCTCGGAAGCTCAGGACTTCGCGAGCATCTTGCCCAGCGCGAACACCGAGTTCGGCACGTTCGTCGGGCGGGCCACGCTGGGCGCGGCCTGGCGCGAAGTCGCGTGGCGGACCACCGCCGGCGCCTTGGCCTGGGTCGCGTTGCGCGCGATCTGCTCGTCCATCAGGTGCTGCAGCGTGACCGAGTCGAGGAACTCCACCATGCGGCTGTTGAGCGATGCCCAGAGTTCGTGCGCGGTGCAGCGCACGCCTTCTTCCTCGCTCGCGGAGGCCGAGGACGGCGCCGCTTCGGCGGCGTCGACCGCGAACACGATGTCGGCCACCGTGATGCGCGCGGCCTTGCGGCCCAGCGAGTAGCCGCCGCCCGGGCCGCGCGTGGAGGCGACCAGTTCGTGCCGGCGCAGCTTGCTGAACATCTGCTCCAGATAGGACATCGAAATCTTCTGTCGCAAGCTGATGGCAGCCAGCGTGACCGGACCGGTGGTCTGGTGCAGGGCCAGGTCGATCATGGCGGTGACCGCAAAGCGGCCCTTGGTGGTGAGACGCATCTCATCTCTCCTTCGTGCTTCTTGTAGACGTGAGGCCATTGCGGCCCCGTGGCGAAGCTTCCTTTGTTGTTATACGTTCTTCCAGAAACTCGACGCCGGAGTATCGGGCCTCGCGGACCGACTGCCGGCAGATCCCGCCATTGTCGGCGAAAGATCTGCCTTTTTGGCACCGGAAAAGCACTGAAGCCTTCCCGAAAACCGGCATAGAGCGATTCGACACGAAAAACCGCATTCGGTTCCCGAACCCGTCGACAGGCGTTCCGCTCAGCGCGCGATCCGCCCCTGCACGCCCTCGGCCAGCCAGTTCATCCGCAGGATCTGCTCGTCGGACAGCTGGCTGCCCTTGGCGATCGCGATGCGGCCCTCGTTGTCGCGCACCTCGGCCGCCACGGCGCGGAACGGCTGCAGCCGGCCGGCCGCGATGTCCTGCTGGCGCGCCAGCACCTCCTGCTGCACGGCCTGGGGCACCTTGGTGCCGAAATCGCCGACCCGGATCATTCCTTCCTTCACGCCGCCCCAGAGGTTGGCGCTCTTCCAGCTGCCGTCGAGCACCGCGCGGGCGCGCTGCGTGTAATAGCCGCCCCACTGATGCGTGACCGCGACCACCTGGGCGTCGGGCGCGATCTTGCGCATGTCGGAGTGGTAGGCGATCGCCAGCTTGCCGCGCTCCTGGGCCGCCGCCATCACCGCGGTCGAGCCGGTGTGGAAGGCGATCACGTCCACCGACTGGTTGAACAGGGTCATGGCCGCGTCGCGCTCCTTCGGCGGATCGAACCACTCGTTGAGCCAGACCACGCGCACGGTGGCCTTCGGATTCACCGAGCGCATGCCGAGCGTGAAGGCGTTGATGCCCTGCAGCACCTCGGGGATCGGGAAGCCGGCCACGTAGCCCGCGACGTTGCTCTTCGTCATGCGCCCGGCCGCCACACCGGCCAGGTAGCGGCCCTCGTAGTAGCGCGCGTTGGCGGTCGCCACGTTGGGCGCGGTCTTGTAGCCGGTGATCGACTCGAACTTCACCTCGGGGAAGTCGCGCGCCACCTTGAGCGTCGGCTCCATGTAGCCGAAGCTCGGCGTGAAGATCAGTTGGTGGCCCTGCTGCGCGAGGTCGCGGATCACGCGCTCGGCATCGGCGCCCTCGGCGACGTTCTCGACATAGGTGGTCTTGACGCGGGCGCCGAGCGCCGCTTCCACCGCCTTGCGGCCCTCGTCGTGCTGGCGCACCCAGCCGGCCTCGGTCAGCGGCGTGACGTAGACGAAGCCGATCTTCAGCGGCGGCGCGGGTTGGGGTTGGGAGTGGGCCCGGGAGTGGGCGGACAACAGAAAACAGGCGGTCAGCCACGCCACCAAGGCGCGGCCCGCGAGGTTTTTGTACATGGTGTTCCTCTACATGGCCCCGGAAAAAGAAATCCCTGCACCGGCCGGGACGCCCGGTGCAGGGGCGGGCATTTTACTTGTCGAAGGCCGGGTCGACCGGCACCCGGTAGCCGTTGACCAGCCGGTTGGTCTCGTTGGCCATGCCGACCACGGCCATCAGCTCGGCGAACATCGCCGGCGTCATGCCGGCCTTCTCGGCACCCGCGTGGTGGCTCGCGATGCAGTAGTTGCAGCCGTTGCTGACGCTCACGGCCAGGTAGACCATCTCCTTGACCACCGGGTCGAGCGCGCCGGGCGCCATCACCTCCTTGAGGCTGGACCAGGTGCGCCGCAAGGTGGCGGGGTCGTTCGCGAGGTACTTCCAGAAGTTGTTGACGTCGGGCACGTTGCGCGTGGCCTTGATGTCGTCGAACACGGCGCGGACCTCGTCCGGGGCGTTCGCGTATTCGATGGGCTGGGGTTTCATGCGGTGTTCTCCTGGGGGTCTGTGGCCGGACGCCCATTAGAGCGAAAGCCGCGCGGCCGCGCCGCCACCCGTGCACAGCCGCGATGGCTGCCGCCGCCAATCGGCAGGCGCCAGGGCGCACGGGCGGCGGGACAATTCCGCCACCCCATGACGACCGACGCACAGCCCTCCTCCACCGCCGCGTTCACGCATTCCACCCACTGGCGACGCAACCTGGTCGTCTGCATGTTCGGTTCCTTCACCACCATCGTGGCGATGACGCTGCTGCTGCCCTTCCTGCCGCTGTACGTGGAGCAGCTCGGCGTGAAGGACCATGCGGCGATCGTGCAGTGGTCGGGCGCGGCCTATGGCGCGACCTTCCTCAGTGCGGCGCTGGTGGCGCCGCTGTGGGGCTGGCTGGCCGACCGCTACGGGCGCAAGCCGATGCTGATCCGCGCCAGCCTCGGCATGGCGGTGGCGATGGCGCTGATCGGCGTGGCCGGCAACGTCTGGCAGCTGGTCGGGCTGCGGCTGCTCGCGGGCCTGCTCGGCGGCTACGCCTCGGGCTCGATGGTGCTGGTCGCCACGCAGACGCCCAAGGACCGCACCGGCTGGGCGCTGGGCACGATGTCTTCGGCGATCATGGCCGGCAACCTCGTGGGGCCGCTGGTCGGCGGCGCGCTGCCGCCGCTGATCGGCATCCGCGCCACCTTCTTCGCGGCCGGCGCGATCATCTTCGTGGCCTTCCTCGCCACGGCCTTCCTGATCCGCGAGGAGAAAAAGCCGCGCACCGCCGCGGCCAAGGGCGGCGATGCCGGCGCCGGCTGGGCCGCCGTGCCCGACAAGGGGCCGCTGGTCGCGATGCTGTTCACCGGCATGCTGCTGATGCTCGCCAACATGTCGATCGAGCCGATCATCACCGTCTACGTGGCGACGCTGGTCGAGGACCCGGACCGCGTGACCATGATGGCCGGCTTCGTGATGTCGGCCGCAGCGCTCGGCAGCATCCTGTCGGCCTCGCGGCTGGGCAAGCTGGCCGACCGCGTGGGCCACTGGAACGTGATCGTGGGCTGCCTCGCGGTGTCGGCGCTGCTGCTGATCCCGCAGGCCTTCGTGACCTCGGGCTGGCAGCTCGTCGTGCTGCGCTTCCTGATGGGGCTGTCGCTCGGCGGCCTCCTGCCTTGCATCGCGAGCGTGATCCGCCACAACGTGCCCGAGCGCGTGGCCGGCAACATGCTCGGCTATTCGACCTCGGCCCAGTACACCGGCCAGGTCGCGGGGCCGCTGCTCGGCGGCTTCGTGGGCGGCCACATCGGCATGCGCGCCGTGTTCCTCGGCACCTGCGTGCTGATGGCGGCCGGCGCGGCGTGGAACTGGGCCGCCAAGCGGCGCTGAGCGGGCGGCGATCGCGCGCCCATAAAAAAACCGAGGCGGGGCTTTGGGGCCCGCACCTCGGCAACGCAGTGAAGGATGGGAGCGGGCCCGTTCGCCGAAGTTCAACCTTTCGTGGCTGTTCCGACGAACGGTGTTCCGCGCCTCACTCGCTCATTCGCTGATCGAACTGGTCTTCAGCGCCGCATCGCCCTGGATCTCGGCTTCGGAGAACGGCACCTTGAGCCACTGCCCGGCGCTGTAGGCGCGGGTGTAGTCGGCGTTGTGCGCCGAGGCCGGATCGTCCGACAGCGAGAAGGTCAGGAAGGTATGGGCTTCCACGCCACCGGCCGGGAAACGCACGATCTGCATGTAGCTGTTGCCGTTCGGGTCGTTGTCCATGCTGTAGCCGCCCTTGTCGAGCGGGTTGTCCGAGCACGAGATCGTGAAGTAGCCCGGACCGCCGCAGCCGCCGTACAGCGGGATCTTCTGGCCGCCACGGGTGGCGAACAGCACCTCGCCGCGCGTCGCGTCGACCGCGAAGCCGCTGGCCTGCACCTTCGCGACGGCGGCGCCGAAAGCCGTCGACAGCGCCGCGGCGGCACCGGGCTTGAGGTCGCGCGGCGTGTGGATCGGGTCGGCCGGGTCGAAGGGCACGGCGTAGAGCGAGGCCGCGGGCAGGCGCTCGGCGCGATCCCAGAACTCGTCCCACACGTGGGCGCCGCGCGCATCGCGGGTGCCGGCGTTGTTCCAGGCCCGCAGCGTGGCGCAGGCGCCGCTCACGTCGATGTCGCGCCCGATGGCCGCGTTGTCCAGCGGGTCGGCCGCGACGTTGATGGTCGCCTTCGCGCACACCATCGCCAGCGCCTGGTCCTTGAACAGCTCGGCCGTCAGCGCGCGGCTGTTGAGCACCATGCGCTTGACCGTGTCGGCGGTCGCGCCCTTGGCGCCGTAGCTGTCGCTGCCGTCGATGCGCCCCTGCGCCAGCAGGTTGCCCATGCGGGTGCGGAAGCTCACCTCCTGCGTGCCGGCCGGGCCCATGATGGGCGGGTAGCCCGTCATCGGCGCCTTCGGGTTGGCGAGCCAGTAGCTGTCGTTCATGTTGGCCACGTAGTCGTCGCGCTGCAGGCTGGGCAGGCGCGCGGCGCCGATGATGCCCTTCTGCGGCGAATCGGCGTCGCTTTGCCAGTCGCAGGCGCTGCGCGAACCGTCGAACACGGGCACGCCCGGCAGCGCGTCCGCGAGCGCCAGGCCGACCGGCGTGGTGCACTGCGCCGTCTGCTCGGCCGACACGTTGGGGATGGCGCCGATGTCGGCATACCAGGCCTTCGCGGCACCGCGGCCCACGGCCACGGTGTTGACCCACGGGATCGCGACCTCCTCCTTCTGGATCGCGATGAACTCGTCGAGCGACTTGGCCTGGTTCCAGCGCTGCCAGTTGCGGAACAGGCGGAAGTTGTCGGCGTTGACGTCGCGGATCGCGAAGGCGCTGGCCTGGCTCCAGCCCAGCGCCGCGTTCATGCTCGCCAGGTTCGCGATCGGGCCGTACTCCGACTTGTACAGCGTGCGCGTCACCGGCACCACGCCGCCGCCCGACTGCTTGACCTGCACCGTGATGCTCGCGGCCTGCATCTTCACCGCCGCGCCGTCGCGCATGTAGCTGGTCGGGTCGCCCGAGGCGAGCGTGAGCTGGTAGAGGCCGAAGCGGTTCGCGGTCGACACCGTGTGGCTCCAGGCGATGTTGTCGTTGAAGCCGATCAGGATCACCGGGATGCCGAGGAACGAGGTGCCGCTGATGTTGAGCTGGCCCGGGATGGTGAGCTGCGCCTGGTAGAAGCGGTCCGGGCCGCGCCAGTACCAGTGCGGGTTGCCGAACAGCAGCGGGCTCGCATCGCCGGTGGCGCTGGTGCCGAAGCCGATCATGTTGCTGCCCACGCCCTCGTGGCCGCCGACCTGGAAGTCGGGCCGGCGCAGTTCCGCCGCGGCCAGTTGCGTGATGCCGCCGGTGGCGGTACCGCGCCCGCCGGCCTTCGCCATCTTCGCCGCGGCCGGCGCGGTGGCGTTCGCGATCGCCGGCAGGAAGTTGCTGAGGCCGGCCGCGAGGTTGGCCGAGTACATGCGGCGGAAGATGTCCTCGCGCGTCACGCTCTGCACCCAGGGCTCGTTGCGGCAGGCCGCGTTGGCACCGGCGCTGCCACCGGCCTTGATCTCGCGCACGTAGCGGTTGTAGCCCGCGGCGAAGCCGTCCACCAGCTTGAGCAGCGTGTCCGGCTGCTGCTTGAGCATCGCCGCCACCACGTCGTCCGAGATCACGTGCTTGTGGAAGAAGTCGGAGTCGATGTTCTTCGGCCGGCCGATGGTGCTGCTGAACGGGATCTGCGCGTCGGCGCCGAAGTAGCGCGAGCGCTCGCCGCGGTAGGTGAGGAAGGAGTTGGCCATGGTGCACAGGTCGTCCTGCGCCTGCGCATAGCCGTAGCCGTAGCCCGCGCCGGCCCAGTTGTCGGCCTTGATGTGCGGCACGCCCATCGCGGTGCGGCGGATCTCGGCCTTGTAGGTGGCGTTCTCGGCCGGCGGCGGGTTGATCGGTCCGATCGGGAAGAAGCCGCCGCCGCCTCCACCGCCGCCGCCGCAGGCGACCAGCAGCGTGGCCGCCGCGGCCAGCGAGGTGGCTGTGAATGCGAGGGCGAGCGGCCGCCTCCGGCCGCGCGGATTGTCTTGTCTCATGTCGGATGTCTCCTGTGAATGCTCGGTCATGCTCTCTTGATGGAGCGTCGCCAGCTTAGGCAGCGCGCAAGGGGCTGGCTTGAACGAAGCCGCTGTATTGCGGCCGCGCGACCACGCGCAGGCGCCGCTTCAGCAGGCGCTCAGGAATGCATCGGGGCCGCGCCGTGGCCCCAGGCCTGCGAGGCCTGCTCGTCGGCCCTGACCTCGACCTTGCCCGCGAGGAACGAGGGCGCGAGGCCGAAGTAGCTCTTGAAGGTGCGGCTCATGTGGGCCGCGTCGGTGAAGCCGCTGGTCAGCGCGACGTCGGTCAGCGGACGCTGGCCGGTGAACTGCTGGACCGTGCGCCGCACCTTGGTCCACAGCGCATAGCGCTTGATCGACACGCCCACCTGCTGCGCGAACAGGTGGGTGAGCCGGTCGGGCGAGAGGCAGGCCACGGCCGACAGCTCGCGCAGCGACACCGCGCCCGCGCGATGGCGGATCGCGTCGAGCACGCGCTCGATGCGCGGATCGTTGGGCATGCGGCGCTCGGGGCTGCCGGTGATGGTCTCCACCAGGCCGCGACTCAGCGCCTGCAGCGCGGCATCGTCGAGCGCGCCGGCCTGCGCGGGCTCGAAGCCATCGCGCAGGCGGCCGAAGCGGCGCGCATCGAGCACCTGGATGCCGTGCCCGCCGAGCTGGCGCGAGAGCATGCGGTAGGCGACCGAGGCCGGATCGATGTTGAGCGACAGCAGCCCGCAGCCCTCGACCGCGAGCCGGCGCGCCACGTGCGGCGCCACCACGGCGGCGGTGCAGTACGTGCGCGTGCCGTCGGCCGCCTCGAGCATGAACGGATGCCCGCTCACCGAGGCCAGCACCGTGGCCGAGGAGCGCGCGGTCAGGCCCGACTGGATCGCCGGCGTGATGTAGAGGAACCTGTCGTCCCACAGGTGCAGGAAGTTCTTCGGGGTGGCCATGGACCGGCTTGTCTCGTCTTGTCTCTTGTCTTCTGCGCCCCATTCTGGGGCGATCCACGCGCAGGCGGTATGAGGCATTGCCCTCACTGCGCCGAAGAACGGTCGGCCCGGCCCCGGGCTCAGTGCAGCACGCTCCCCTCGCCCTGCACATGCTCGCGCACCGCCTCCAGCAGCAAGGTGCCCAGCCGCGCGGCCGGCGCTTCCGCCTGCGCCTGCGCGCGGTAGAGCGACAGCGACATCTGCGGCAACGCGGGCAGGCCGAGCAGCGTGCGGTCGATGGCCCGCACCTGGCGCGGCAGGCCGAAGGGCGTGCGCACCGAGAGGCCGAGGCCGGCCGAGCTCGCGGCCCACAGCGCGGCCAGGCTGCTGCTCGCGAAGGCATGGCGCCAGGGCACGCCCGCGCGGTCGAGGGCGTCGGTGACGATGGCGCGCAGCGGACAGGGCGCGTCGAGCAGCACCAGCGGCAGCGGCTCCTGCGTCTTGCGCGCGCTGGCCGCGCCGCGCTCGCGCTCCTTCCACCAGGGGGCATCGCACATCGCCGGATCGACCGGGCCGATCCACTGCAGCGGCAGCCGCGCCACGCGCTGCGCATGGGCGGAGATCGGCTGCTCGCCCGCGTCCCAGGCCAGCGCGAGGTCGAGCTTGCCGAGCTCGAGCCGCTCGCGCAGGTCGCCGCTGCGCGCCACGCAGGCCTCGATGCGCACCTTGGGATGGGCGCGCGCGAAGCGGCCCAGCACCGCGGGCAGCAGCGTCTCGCCGAAATCCTCCTGCAGCCCGAGCCGCACCCAGCCCTCGAGGTCGACGCCGCGCATTGCGGCGCCCGCTTCCTCGTTGAGCGCCAGCAGCCGGTGCGCGTAGGCCAGCAGGGTCTCGCCCGCGTCGGTCAGCTCCAGGCCGCGGCCGGCCTTGCGGAACAGCACCGTGCCGGCCTGCGACTCGAGCTTCTTGAGCTGGGCGCTGACCGCCGAGGTCGAGCGGCCGAGCCGGTCGGCCGCGCGCGCATAGCTGCCTAGCGCCACGCCGGTCGAGAAGCTGCGCAGCACGTCGAGATCGAACATCACCTGGGACATCGCAACCATCCTGTTTTTTCGAACGATGCGACGATTATTTTCTGATTTTCAAAACCTTCGCAAGCGCGGAGACTGCGTCGCCTATGACCCATTCCGCCCCTTCCCCCACCCCGCTCCCGCCGCGCCACCGCTGGAAAGTGCTGAGCGCTGGTGTCGCGGCCAACGCCGCCTTCTCGGTCGCCTTCAGCGGCATCCCGATGACCGCCGTGCTGATGCGCTCGGGCTACCAGCTCGACAACGCCACGCTCGGCCTGGTGCTCGGCCTCATGGGCCTGGGCATCGCGGTCAGCGAGCTGCCCTGGGGCCTGCTGACCGACCGCTGGGGCGACCGCCCGGTACTGCTGCTGGGCCTGGGCGCCACCGCGCTGGCCCTGGCGGCGATGGCGCTGTGGGCCGCGCCCGCGGCCGGCCACGTCCCGGGCCTGGGCCTGCTCGGCGGCGGGCTGCTGCTGGTCGGGCTGCTCGGCGGCAGCGTCAACGGCGCCAGCGGCCGCGCGGTGATGACCTGGTTCGCGGCCGGCGAGCGCGGCCTCGCGATGAGCATCCGCCAGACCGCCGTGCCGCTGGGCGGCGCCATCGGCGCGCTGGTGCTGCCGTGGCTCGCGCTGCACCTCGGCTTCGCGGCGCTCTACGGCGTGCTCGCGCTGCTGTGCGCGCTCAGCGCCTGGATGGCCTGGGCCTGGGTGCACGAGCCGCCGCCCGAGCGCGCCGCGCGGCCCGCCATCGCATCGACGTCATCGAGCGCGCCGCGCACCGGCCCGCTGCGCGATGCGCGCGTGTGGCGCATCGTCGCGGGCATCGGCATCCTCTGCGCGCCGCAGTTCGCGGTGCTGTCCTTCGGCACGGTGTTCCTGCACGACTTCGGCCATGCGGGCCTGGCGACCATCACCGCCGCCATGGTCACGCTGCAGGCCGGCGCGATGGCGATGCGCGTGTGGAGCGGGCGCTGGACCGACCGGCGCGGCAACCGGCCGGCCTACCTGCGCGCCTGCGCCAGCCTCAGCGTGGCGCTGTTCGCGCTGCTCGCGCTGCTGGTGTTCTGCACCGGCGCGCAGGTCGCGGCCGAGTCTCCGGCGCTGCGCATCGCGCTGGTCGTGCTGCTGGGCGTGAGCGGCATCTGCGTCTCGGCCTGGCACGGCGTGGCCTACACCGAGCTCGCCACGCTGGCCGGTGCCGCGCGCGCCGGCACGGCGCTGGGCATGGCGAACACCAGCGTGTTCCTGGTCTGCTTCGTCACGCCGTTCTCGATCCCGCACCTGATGGCGGCGCAGGGCTGGCCGCTGGTGTGGCTGGCGGCGGCCGGCTGCGCGCTGGTCGCGGTGCCGCTGCTGGCGCCGCGCGCGCCTTCGACCTCCGCCGGTGCCTGTCAGGCGCCGAAGTCGGCGAAGACGGCGTTGAGCCGCTCCACGTAGGCGCGCTTGGCGGCCTCGTCGATGAAGCTGCCCTCGAAGCTGTTGGCCGCGAGCTGCCAGGCGTGGCGCGCGCCCAGGCCGGTGGCCTCGAAGGTCTGCGTGAAGTTCTGGTTCATGTAGCCGCCGAAGTAGGCCGGGTCGTCGGAGTTCACCGTGGCGACCAGTCCCGCGTCGAGCAGGGTGCCGAGGTTGTGCTGCGCGAGGTCGGGGAACACGCACAGCTTGAGGTTCGACAGCGGGCACACGGTCAGCGGGATGCGGTCCTGCGCCAGCCGCTGCATCAGCGCCGGGTCCTTCGCGCTCTGCACGCCGTGGTCGACGCGCTCCACCTTCAGCACGTCGAGTGCGCTCCACACGTATTCGGGCGGGCCTTCCTCGCCCGCATGGGCCACGAGGTGAAGGCCCAGTTCGCGGCAGCGCGCGAACACGCGCGCGAACTTCTCGGGCGGATGGCCGACCTCGCTCGAGTCGAGCCCCACGCCGATGAACTTGTCGCGATGGGGCAGCGCCTGCTCCAGGGTCTCGAAGGCCTCCTCCTCGCTCAGGTGGCGCAGGAAGCACAGGATCAGCGAGGCGCTCACGCCCAGCTTGTCCTTCGCCTCGACGCAGGCGCGGTGCAGGCCGTCGACCACGGTCTGCATCGCCACGCCGCGCGCGGTGTGGGTCTGCGGGTCGAAGAACATCTCGGTGTGGACCACGTGGTCGGCCGCGGCGCGCTCGAGGTAGGCCCAGGCCATGTCGAAGAAGTCCTGCTCCTTGAGCAGCACGCTCGCGCCCGCGTAGTAGATGTCGAGGAAGCTCTGCAGGTTGGTGAAGGCGTAGGCCTGGCGCAGCTCCTCGACGCTGGCGTAGGGAATGGCCACGCCGTTGCGCTGCGCGAGCGCGAAGATCAGCTCGGGCTCGAGCGAGCCCTCGATGTGCATGTGCAGCTCGGCCTTGGGCATGGCGCGCAGCAGCTCGGGCAGGCGCTCGGCGGGAATGGCGTCGAAGCGCAGGTGGTCGGCGGCGGGGCGGAAGTCGGTCATGGTGGGGTCTGGCGCATGGGGGGCGCCGTAGGGCGTTGCGTTCGCGCGAGCATAAAGGCTGCCCGCGGCCGCGCAATGCGCGAAACCGTATGGCCTCAATCGAGGCTGCGCGCCGAGCTCGTGAGCGAGCGCGCGCACAGCAGCAGGGTGGGCGCCAGCTTGCGCACCGCCTCCTCCAGCGTCCAGCGGCTGGTGGGCGCGACCACGTGCACCGAGGCCACGGGCCGGCCCTGGCTGCCGAGCACCGGCGCGGCGATGGTCATGTCGCCGAGGAACAGCTCCTCGGCATTGGTCGCGAAGCCCTGCAGCCGCGCCTGGCGCAAGGTGGCCAGGATCGCCTCGACCTCGGTCAGCGTGTGGGTGGTGTGGGCCACCCGGTCCGAGGCCTCGATCAGCGCGCGCGCCTCGTCCTCGGGCAGCGCGCTCAGGAAGGCGCGGCCCGAGGCGGTGCAGTACATCGGGATGCGGCTGCCGATCGGCATGTGCACCGGCACGAACTGCGCGCTCACGAAGCGCGCCACGTAGACCATGTCCAGCCCGTCGGGCTCGGTGAGGCAGGAGGTCTCGGTCGTCACCTTGGTGAGCTCCGACAGGTACGGGTTCGCCACGTCGATCAGCGCATTGGCCGCGAGG
Organism: Variovorax sp. GW821-FHT09B01; assembly: GCF_059418345.1. Lineage (NCBI taxonomy): Bacteria > Pseudomonadati > Pseudomonadota > Betaproteobacteria > Burkholderiales > Comamonadaceae > Variovorax > Variovorax sp. GW821-FHT09B01. The sequence continues at coordinate 78,114 of NZ_JBWKPQ010000023.1, forward strand.
TAGTTGAAGCCGATCTCCATCACGCGCGGCGTGAGCTGGTAGCGCCGCGTCTTCGGATGCTTGCGCAGGTAGCCGAGCTTCTCGAGCGTGAAGACCATGCGCTGGGCCGAACTCTTGGTGATGTCGGTGGCCGCTGCCACGTCGGCCAGCGTCATGGTGCGCCGGCGCGCGCTGAAGGCGCGCAGCACGGCCAGGCCCTTCTCGAGCGACTGGTTGAAGAGAAGGCTCTGGCTGTCCTCGGGCGCCGCGTCGTCGGCGGTCCCGGTGGGGGCGGTCGTGGGGTCCATGGCGTCGAAGTATAGCCAGCGCCCGATGAAATATCGAATATCGATACGATCAATTCGACTAGTGGTTTTCATTTATTGATTAAAGAGTCGATCAAATCGATTATTGGCATGCATGTTGCGTTGACCCCGCTTCCTTCCTTTCTCTGTCTCTTGTCCTGAGGAGTGCTTCCATGAATCGCATCGTTCGCCACCTCCGCCCGCTGCGCCGCCTCGCGCTCGGCCTCTGCATCGCCGGCGCCGCCTCGCTCGCGGCGGCCCAGGGCGCGGCCCCGGCCAGCTTCAACGTGGGCGCCACCGCCACCGGCGTGCCCTTCACCTTCCTCGACGTGAAGAGCAACAGCATCCAGGGAATGATGGTCGACACCGTCACCGCGGTCGGCAAGGCGGGCGGCTTCACGGTCAACGTGCAGCAGACCGTGTTCTCGGCGCTGATCCCCTCGCTCACGGCGCGCAAGATCGACATCGTCTCGGCCGCCATGCTCAAGACGCCCGCGCGCCAGGAAGTGGTCGACTTCAGCGACCCGGTCTATTCGTACGGCGAGGGCCTGATCGTCAAGGCCGACGACACCCGCGCCTACGCCACGCTCGACGAGCTCAAGGGCGAGGTGGTGGGCGCGCAGGTCGGCACCGTGTTCCTCGACATGCTCACCAAGAAGGGCATCTTCAAGGAGGTGCGCAGCTACGACTCGGTGGCCGACATGACGCGCGACCTCTCGCTCGGCCGCATCAAGGCCGGCCTCGGCGACCAGCCCATCATGGCCTACCAGATCCGGCAGAACACCTTCCCGGGCGTGAAGCTGGTCGACAGCTACAAGCCGGTGAACGTGGGCGACGTCTGCCTGGTGGTGCGCAAGGGCGACACCGAGACGCTGGCGCGGCTGAACAAGGCCATCGCCGCGATCAAGGCCGACGGCACGCTGGCGAAGATCGTCCAGAAATGGGGCATCTGAGCGCGCGCTGAGCCATGGCCTCCTCGTTTCTCCAACACGCGCAGGACTTCCTGCCGATCCTGCTGCAGGGCGCGGTGGTCACGGTGCAGGTCACCGTGCTGTCGTTCCTGCTGAGCAGCGTGCTCGGCCTCGCGCTGGCGCTGATGAAGCTGTCGCCGGTGCGCGCCGTCTCGTGGACCGGCGCGGTGATCGTCAACGTGATCCGCGGGTTGCCGATCATCGTGCAGCTGTTCTACATCTACTTCGTGCTGCCCGAGTTCGGCGTGCAGCTCACGGCCTTCCAGGCCGGCGTGATCGGGCTGGGCATCGCCTACTCGGCCTACCAGGCCGAGAACTTCCGCGCCGGCATCGAGGCCGTCGACCCGGGCCAGCGCGAGGCCGCGCAGGCCATGGGCATGCGCTCGGCGCTGATCATGCGGCGCGTGATCCTGCCGCAGGCCTTTCGCATCGCACTGCCGCCCTACGGCAACACGCTGGTGATGATGCTCAAGGACTCCTCGCTGGTCTCGACCATCACGGTGGCCGAGATGACGCGCGCGGGCCAGCTGATCGCCTCCTCCACCTTCCAGAACATGACGGTCTACACGCTGGTCGCGCTGCTCTACCTGCTGATGAGCCTGCCGCTGGTCTGGGGCCTGCGCCGGCTCGAGGCGCGCTTCGGTGCCGGAAGGAGAAAGCCATGATCCACGTCGAAGGCCTGGAGAAGCGCTTCGGCGCGCACCGCGTGCTGCAGGGCGTGAGCCTGCGCGTGGACAAGGGCGAGGTGGTGTGCCTGATCGGCCCATCGGGCTCGGGCAAGTCGACGGTGCTGCGCTGCATCAACGGGCTCGAGTCGTACGAGGGCGGCGAGGTGCGCGCCTTCGGCGAGCGCGTGGACCGGAACTCACCCGCCATCCACCGGCTGCGCAGCCGCATGGGCATGGTGTTCCAGCGCTTCAACCTGTTCCCGCACCGCACCGTGATCGAGAACGTGATGGAGGGCCCGGTGCACGTGCTGCGCCAGAACCCGGCGCAGGCGCGCGAGGAAGCGCTCGCGCTGCTCGCCAAGGTCGGGCTGGCCGAGAAGGCGCAGGCCTGGCCGGCGCAGCTCTCGGGCGGCCAGCAGCAGCGCGTGGCGATCGCGCGCGCGCTCGCGATGAAGCCCGAGGCCATGCTGTTCGACGAGCCCACCTCGGCGCTCGACCCCGAGCTCGTGGGCGACGTGCTCGGCGTGATGCGCGCGCTGGCCGACGAGGGCATGACCATGATCGTGGTCACGCACGAGATGGGCTTCGCGCGCGAGGTGGCCGACCGCGTGTGCTTCCTGCACAGCGGCAGCATCGTCGAGGAAGGCCCGGCCGCGCAGGTGCTGGGCGCGCCGCGCCAGGCGCGCACGCAGGACTTCCTGCGCCGCGTGCTGCATCCGTCGGCGGAGGTGCGCGCGTGAGCATCGCCACATCGCCATCGACGCTGCCTCCTTCGCTGTGGGCCGCCACCGCGCCAGCGGCACCGCCGACGCCGCCACTGGCGGGTTCGCGGCGCGCCGACGTGCTGATCGTCGGCGCCGGCTTCACGGGCCTGTCGGCCGCGCTGCACCTGGCCGAGGCCGGTGCCAGGGTCTGCGTGCTCGAGGCGCACGAGCCGGGCTGGGGCGCCTCGGGGCGCAATGGCGGCCAGGTCAATCCCACGCTCAAGCACGATCCCGACGAGCTCGTGCGGCTCTACGGCGCCGCGCGCGCCGAACCGCTGATCGACGCGGTCTCGCGCTCGGCCGACCTGGTGTTCGAGCTGATCGAACGCCACGGCATCGACTGCCAGCCGGTGCGCAAGGGCTGGCTGCAGGTGGCCTATTCGCCCCAGCACATCGCCGCCATGCATGCGCGCGCCGAGCAATGGGCGCGGCGCGGCGCAGCCACGCAGATGCTCGACCGCAACGAGGTCGCGGCGCGCCTGGGGACGGACGCCTTCGCGGGCGGCTGGCTCGACGGCCGCGCCGGCGGCATCCAGCCGCTGGCCTACACGCGCGGGCTGGTGCGCGCCGCGCAGGCGGCGGGCGCGTCGGTGCACGGCAGCAGCGCGGTCACTTCGCTCGAGCGCCGCGGTACGCAGTGGCACGCGACCACGGCCAGCGGCGCGAGCGTGGTCGCCGACCAGGTGCTGATCGCCACCAACGGCTACACCGGCGGCCTGTGGCCCGGCCTCTCGCGCACGGTGCTCGCGGCCAACAGCTTCATCGTCGCGACCGCGCCGCTGCAGGGCGCGGCCGCGCACGCCATCCTGCCGGGCGGCGAGACCGCGTCGACCTCGCAGCGCCTGTTGCTGTACTTCCGCAAGGACGCGCAGGGCCGGCTGCTGATGGGCGGACGCGGCCACTTCGCCGATCCGGCGGGGCCGGCCGATTTCGCGCACCTCGAGCGCTCGCTCGCGCTGCTGTATCCGCAGTTGGGCCCGCTGCGCTACCAGTACCGCTGGGCCGGCCGCATCGCCGTCACGCGCGACTTCATGCCGCATGTGCACACGCCCGCGCCGGGCCTCACGATCGCGCTGGGCTACAACGGGCGCGGCATCGCGCTGGCCACCAGCATGGGCCGGCACGTGGCGGCGCGGCTGTTGCAGCCGGGGGCGGATTTCCCGTACCCGGTGACACCGCTCCAGCCGATCCCGCTGCATGGCTTGCAGCGCTTCTACATCGCGGCGGGCGTGGCCTGGTACAGCCTGCTCGATCGATTCGCTTGATAAGCTGGGCCGCATGCACACCCTGATCGGCATCGCGGCGTATCTCCTGATCGGCATCGCCGTGGCGCCGCTGCTGCTGCTCGGGCTCTACGTGCTGGCCGACCGGCTCGGACTGAAGGTGGCCGATCGCATGCTGTCGCTGACGGCGCGGCTGCTCCAGGTGCAGTGGCTCGGCGGGGGCGTGGTCAACATCGTCGGCGGCCTGTTCATCGCCGCGCTCGGGATCTGGGGCGCGCTGTCCCTGGCGCCGCCGATGCATCGGCTGGCCAGCGCGCTGCTGGTGCCCTTCGGGCTCTGGCGTGTCTTCAGGGGCGTGGCCGTGCTCAGGGCGTTTTCGAGCGCCGACGAATAGCACGCCCAGGGCCGCCAGCCGATACCATGGCGTGCTCCATCCACCCACAGCATCGGACACACGACATGTCGATCGACACCCTTTCCACCTGGCACCAGCTCGTGAAGACGCGCGACGCGGCGGGGCTCGACGTGCTGCTCGACGAGAGCGCCGTCTTCCATTCGCCGGTGGTGCACAAGCCGCAGGTCGGCAAGGAGATCACGCGCCGCTACCTGGCCGCGGCCTTCGAGGTCTTCTTCAACCCGAGCTTCCGCTATGTGCGCGAGGTGAAGGCCGAGCGCGACGCAGTGCTCGAGTTCGAAGTGGAGCTCGACGGCATCGTGGTCAACGGCGTCGACATGATCCGCTGGAACGACGCGGGCAAGATCACCGAGTTCAAGGTGATGCTGCGCCCGCTGAAGGCCGTGAACCTGATCCACCAGAAGATGGCGGCGCAGCTGCAGGCCGCGCAGCAGCAGCCCCAGGCCTGACGATTCAGAGCGGCTCGAAGCCCGGCGCCTGCGTCATCTCGGTGGGCTTGTAGATCTTGTGCGCGGCCGTGGTGGTCGCCACGTCGGACACCACCAGCAGGCGCCACAGCGGCTCGCCGACCGAGCTCAGCTGCTCCTCGCGCGTGAGGCGGAAGGTCGGGAAGCCCGAGGCCGTGCCCTTGACCGTGACCTTGAGCAGGGTCGCGCCCTTCGAGTTCGACACCACGATGTCGTAGCCGGTCTTCTGGCTGCGCACGTCCTCGGCGTTGTAGCCGTAGCCCTTGAAGTGGCGCATCACGTAGTCCATGGCGGCCTCCTGCACGGCGTCGGCCGAGCCCAGCCTCGAGGCACCGTCGGCACCGGCCACGGCCTCGTCGGGCACGTTGCCCTTGGCGCGAGCGGCCTGGATCGCGGCCTCGTCGGGCACCCAGCCGCGCGGGCCGCGCACCAGCACCGCGAACTTGCGCTCGGGCTCCCAGCTCGCGACGTGCCATTCGGCGTCGTCGCGCACGCGCGTCGAGACCTTGGCGCTGCGGTTGGTCTCGATCTCGCCGATGGCGATGCGGTTGGTCTGCACCACGGCGCGGAAATTCTGGCCGGCGTCGAAGGTGCGCTTGAGCAGCGCGAGGCGGTCGGCGGCGCGCTGCGACTGGAACGCGGAGCGCGGGCCGCCGCCGGGGCGGAACTGCACGTCGAGCGACTCGAGGCAGAACCAGCGCCCGCCATCGCCGAGGTTCACGTACTCGCCCCAGATGGTGGCGATCACGTTGTCGCCGGTGGCGAGCCAGGCGTGGTCCGAGGCCTTCTCGCGCGCGTCGAACACCCCCATCTTGGCGACGATGTCGACCGGCGTGAGCCGGGGGCCGGAGAGGCGCATCTCATCGATGACGGCGAGTACTTTGGGGTCGACTTCCTTGTCCATGCGGGGGGTCTTTTGCGAGAGGCAGATTGGAGATTGCGGGGGGTGGCGAGTATGCCGCAACCGGAAACCGGTCGCCCTCGAGCGCCCCCTCACCAGGCCGTGGCGTCGCCCTCGAGCGCGCGCCGCGCCAGCAGGAAGGTGGCGGCATTCCAGCTCTGGCCCGCCATGCCCATCGGCGCCAGCGTGCGGCCATGGAACCACTCGGTGAAGCGCCAGCCGTCGAGCTCGTTGGCCCGCGCCAGCTTCGCGAGCTCGGCCCAGCCCTCGGCCGCGAGCCCCAGCCTGGCGAGCGCCATGGCCCAGAAGCCGCCGACGAAGGGCCAGATGCCGCCGTTGTGGTACTGGTGCACCAGGTTCTGCCGGTGCCGGCCCATGTAGGCGCGCCACAGCTCGTGCTGCGGCGACAGCGGATGCAGCACCACGCGCACCGGGTAGGGATCGCTCGCGCGCGCGCCCTCGATGGTGTTGACGATGCGGTGCGCCATCGCCTCGTCGGCCAGCCCGGCCTGGATCGCCAGCACGTTGCCGAACACGTCGCCCTCGTCGCCCACCACCGCGAGGTTGACGAAGCTCAGGTACAGCCCCGGATCGCGCCGGCCGCGCCGCGCGTAGTGCTGCAGCAGCCGCGCGCGGTGGTATTCGGGCAGGTCGCGCTGGAACGGATTGAACAGGTGGTTGAAGTGGTGCCGCGTCTCGTCGGCCTGCGCGATCGCGAAGCGGCGCTTGACGTCGAACCACAGCGCGTTGGTGTAGAGCACGTAGCCCGAGCGCGGCATGATGTCGGCCCAGTCGCTGGCCTCGTTCTGCTGCAGCAGCCGGAAGTGCTGGTGCTCCTGCGCCAGCAGCCAGCCGATCGCGCGCTGCACGCCATCGGCCCAGTGCGTGGCGCCCACCTTGCCGTGGCGGCGCACGTGGTCCACCGCGATCAGCCACCAGAGCGTGGCGTCGATGCAGCCCAGATACCAGAAGTCGGCGTCCTGCCCCTCGGGGTCGACGTACTTCGGGATCTGCCCGTTGGCCGCCTGCTGCGCCGCGAGCGCGTCGAGGCTCGCGACCGCGCCCTGCTCGAGCGCCGGCACGCCGCTGCCGCACATCGCCATCACGCAGATCGCGGCGTCGCGCCCGAAGATGCGCGTGTAGCGCCGCGCCACCGCGGCCTCGGTGCGGCTCGCGGCCAGGATGCCGTGCGGCGTGAGGTTGGCTTCGAGCAGCGCGAGCGAGGCCTGGCTGCAGGCGTCGACGAGCGCGAGCGAAGGGGCGTCGAGGGAATCGTGGGTCATGGGCGTCGGCGCGGTGCGCGAATCAAGGGATCCTCGTTCATTCATCGTCTTCGTCGGCGAATTCCTCGTAGCGCAGGAAGGCTTCCATGAACTCGGCGAACGAGCGCGCGAGCACGCGCACCGAGGCCGGCGACGCGGCATGCGCGTAGTAGACGACCGGGTACTCGCCATCGACCAGCCCCTGGCTCACGTCGAACAGCACCTGGTCGCCATCGGCCTCCATGAAGAACTCCGCGAAGCACAGCATGCCGTTCGACGGTGGCGGCCAGTCGCCGCCGCGGCGCTTGATCACCGCGCGCTGCGCTTCGCCGAGCCGATCGAGCGGCTCGAACTCGTGGAAGAACGGATGCTGGTCGCCGAACTGCACGACACCGCCCATCAGCATGAAGCCGCGGCTGCAGCGCAGCAGTTGCTTGTAGGACTCCGGCAACGGCACGCCCAGCGATTGCTCGAGCGCCGCGATCTCGGCGTCGGTGGCTGGCGGCTGCACGTCCTCGAGATCGAAGTCGGGTGCGAGGCGGGAGAACTGGGGGAAGTGGGCTGCGCTGCGTTCGAGCATGGGAATGACTGTGGACGTGGGAGGTGTCTGTTCGATGGCGGCGTATCTCAGGGATCGGTCTCGCGCGGCAGGCCGAGCGACGCGGGCAGCGCTTCGGCCTCGGCCGCGCCATGGTGCAGGCCCACGCCGGCCCCGAGGCCCGCGCCCATGCCGGCACCCATGCCACCGCCGCCCATGCCGCCTCCTCCGCCCTTGCCACCGCCACCACCACCGGCATTGCCGCCGCCACCGCCCGCGCGCTCGCCGCGCGTGGCCGTGCCCTTGAGCCGCAGCGGCCCCTGCTTCGGGATGCCGAGCGTCGGCGGCACCGGATCGAGGTCGAGCACCGCGCGGATGAAGGTGCGCAGCGAGACCACGAGCTCGGCCGTCTCCACGCTGCGGCCCGCGACCATGTCGGCCGCGGCCTTCGCGGCCAGCCGCACCTGCTCCTCGGTGCCGAGCAGGATCACGTCGGACAGCGCGGTCTCGACCGCATCGCGGATGCGGCGGCGCCGGTCCGAGGCGGGCAGGCCGGCGTCGGCGCCGCCTTCGGCCTCGGCCTGCAGGCCGCGCGTGCGCAGCTCGCGCAGATGGCTGGGGTCGACCGCGAGCTCGCCGGTGAACGAGCCGCCGAGCACCTTGTAGGCCGCGATCAGCGTCTTGAGCCGCTCGTTGATCTGCCGGTTCTGCCGCTCGCGCCGCTGCTGCACGCTGAGCATCACGACGATGCGGATGCCGACCGCGACCAGCGACACCAGCACAAGGCCGAGCAGGGTCGAGAGCAGGCCTTGCCAGGATGTGAAGTCGATCGAGTTGCGCATCGGTGAACCCAGGGAGGCGACAGGGAACGGCGGCGCTCGCGACGCCGGCCGTGTGCCGAGTATCCCCGGGCGGCCGGAACGCGGCTGTAGGCCCAGGACGCAGGCGCGGCCGCTCAGCCCTGCGGCTGCGGTTCGGCGACGAAGCGATCGCCCTCGAGCCGGCAGGCGATGCGGCTCGCGTCCTCCTGCAGGCACAGCGCGACGTCGTCGACGAAGCCGCGTTCGCGCAGCTCCACGGCCGAGCCGCATGCGGCCAGCACCCGCGCCCGCTGCGCGCCGAGCCCCTCGTAGGCCAGCGCGGCGGCGCACGCCTCGGGCGAGGCGTCCGCGCGCCCGAGCGCCGAGACGATGCCGCCGGCCGCGACGTGGTCCTCGAGGCTGGGGCGCAAGCCCGCGTCGCCGGGCCAGCGTTCGCCGCAGGGCACCACGAGCACGCGCGCATGCGGCGCGCAGGCGGCCGCGGTCGCGCGCAGGTTGCGCAGGCCGGCGCAGTAGACGGCCTTGCCCAGCGCCTTCGCACGGTAGGCGCAGGCGGACCCGTTGGGCGACGGCAGCACGAGGCGCAGGCCTTGATGCGCCGCCAGCATCGACTGCGGCGACAGCGACCAGCCCCGCGCGAAGCGCTGCCTGCCGCTGGCCACCTCGGCGCCGCGCGCCTCGGCGTAGCGCTGCGCGCTCTCGTCCTTCCAGGGATAGGGATGAACGATGGCGCCCCGGTCCACGGCGATGCTGACGCAGGTGGAGAAGGACATGACGTCGACGACGACGATGCAGTCCGCGTCGGGCCCGAGCCGCTCGATGGCCGCCAGGCCCCATTCGAGGCGCACCGAGAAGCCGTGCTGCGCGAACGGGCTCAGGGACACACCAGCTCCGTCTTCGCCACCGCGCACAGCCGCGCCTTCTCGGCCTCGGTCAGCGCCGGCCCCTTGACCATCCCGTCGAGCATCAGCACCGCGGGATAGAGCCGCCGGTCGCGCGGGTTCTTGCGGTAGGCCTGCATCACGCGCTGCTGGCTCTCGTCCTTGCAGACCTTGGCCATCTCCCGCTTCACCTCGCGGTCGCGCGCCGAGCCATCGCCGCCGAATTCACCGGCGAAGTGGAAGCACATCGCGGCATCCTCGACGGCCTGGCGCAGCGGTTGCTCGTCCTTCGAGAAACGCGGCGGCGTCTCGCCGGCCGCGGCGGCGGGCAGCGAGACCAGCGCCGCGAGGACGGCGGCAACGAAGGGGCGAAGACTGCGCAGCATCGAACGGATCCTCCATGAAAAAAGGCCGCCCCGAAGGCGGCCTTGCCTGCATCGCGACGCGAAGCAGCCTGCTTGTTTACTTCTTGTCGCCGCCCGGCACCTTGCCTTCGACGCCCTTGACGTAGAAGTTGATGCCGGTCAGGAACTTGTCGTCGGCGACCGCGTCCTTGGCGACCACTTCCTTGCCGTCCTGGCCGAGGATCGGGCCCTTCCAGATCGAAAAGCTGCCGTCCTTCAGGCCCTTCTTGACTTCGTCGACCTTGGCCTTGGCTTCGGCCGGCACGTCCTCGGCGATCGACACGAGGTCGATGGCGCCTTCCTTGACGCCCCACCACGCCTGGCCGGTGGCCCACTTGCCGTCGAGCGCGTCCTGGGTGGCCTTGATGTAGTACGGCGCCCAGTTGATGGTGGCCGAACCCAGGTGGGCCTTGGGACCGTAGGCGGTCATGTCGGAGTCCCAGCCGAAGGCGCGCTTGCCCTTTTCCTGCGCGGTCTTGAGCACGGCCGGCGAGTCGGTGTTCTGGAACAGGATGTCGGCGCCGCCGTTGATGAGGGCGGTGGCGGCCTCGGTTTCCTTCGGCGGGCTGAACCACTCGTTGACCCACACGACCTTGGTCGTGATCTTCGGGTTGACCGACTGGGCGCCGAGCGTGAAGCTGTTGATGTTGCGCAGCACCTCGGGGATCGGCACCGAGCCGACGACGCCGAGCGTGTTCGACTTGGTCATGGCGCCCGCGATGATGCCGGCCATGTACGCGCCTTCGTAGGTGCGGCTGTCGTAGGTGCGCATGTTCTCGGCGGTCTTGTAGCCGGTGGCATGCTCGAACTTGACGTCCTTGCTGTCGTTGGCCACCTTGAGCATGGGCTCCATGTAGCCGAAGGTGGTGCCGAAGATCAGCTTGTTGCCCTGGCCGACCATGTCGCGGAACACGCGCTCGGCGTCGGCGCCCTCGGGCACGCTTTCCACGAAGGTGGTCTTGATCTTGTCGCCGAATTCCTTCTCGAGTGCCTTGCGGCCGTTGTCGTGCGCGAAGGTCCAGCCGCCGTCGCCCACGGGTCCGATGTATGCGAATGCGATGTTGAGCGGCGCTGCCGGGGCCGGCGCGGCGGCGGCGGGTGCCGGAGCCGGTGCGGGCGCGGCGGCCGGTGCTGCCGCTTCTTCTTTCTTGCCGCAGCCGATCAAGGCTGCCGAAGCGACCGCCGTGAGGGCGGCGAGCTTGAGCAGGGAGCGCTTGTTCAGATCATTCATTGTCGGAAATCCTCAAAAAGGACGGGTTGGCGGAAAAACGAAAACCGCGATTATGAGCCGGGGTAGAACGGTTTCCCGATCGAAGCCGGCATGTTGACGCGAATGAATGCGGGGTTGCGCGAGATCAGGGCCAGCACCACGATGGGCGCGATGTACTGCAACATGCTGAGGAACTGCGAGGGCACATCGACGCCGCTGCTCTGCAGGTGGAAGCCCAGCATCGAGACGCCGCCGAACAGGTAGGCACCCAGCAGCACGCGCATCGGCCGCCAGGTGGCGAAGGTGGTGAGCGCCAGCGCGATCCAGCCGCGGCCCGCGACCATGCCCTCGACCCACAGCGGGGTGTAGACGGTGGAAAGGTACGCGCCCGAGAGGCCGCACAGCGCCCCGCCCGCGATCACGGCCAGCAGGCGGATGCGCCGCACCGGATAGCCCAGCGCATGCGCCGATTCGGGCGACTCGCCGACCGAGCGCAGCACGAGGCCGGCGCGCGTGCGGTAGAGAAACCAGATCAGGCCGACGGTCAGCAGCACGGCGACGTAGACCATCGGGTGATGGCGAAACAGCGCGGGGCCGAGCAGCGGAATGTCGGCCAGCACGGGGATCGCATAGCTGGCGCTCTCGGGCAGCTTGGCCTGCACGAAGTTGATGCCCGCGAAGGCCGAGAAGCCGACGCCGAACAAACTCAGCGCGAGGCCGGTGGCGTACTGGTTGGTGTTGAGCCAGATGACGAGCACGCCGAAGAAGGCGGCCAGCAGGGCCCCGGCGGCCATGCCGGCGAGCAGGCCGAGCCAGGGGTTGTGGGTGGTCACCACGGTGGCGAAACCGGCGATGGCGGCGCACAGCATCATGCCCTCGGCGCCGAGGTTGACGATGCCGGCCTTCTCGTTGATGAGCAGGCCGAGCGCGGCGATGGCGAGGACGGTGCCGGCGCTCAGGGTGGAGCCGAGCAGGAGTGCGTAGCTGTCCATCTTTTTAGCTCCTGTTGGTGTTCGAGAGGATGCGTTCGGGGCGCGTGCACAGGACAGCGGGTACTTCCCTCCGCGAATGTCCCCCGCCTTCGGCTCCTCCTTTATTTCGCTGCGGGAAGCACCCACTGCCCTGCGCACGGAGGCGCAGTCGTTGTGCGGGCCGGTTCAACCGTCCTGCGCCAGGCTCACGTCGATGGGGTACTCCCCGCAGCGAAATCAAGGAGGAGGCCGCAGGCCGGGGGACATTCGCGGAGGGGAGTACCCCGTCGGCGTGAGCCCACCCCGATCGGTCGATCTGCACAAACAACGAACAAGAATTCATCACAGCGCCCCCTCGGTCGTACGCGCAACAGGCGCCGTCAAAGGCGTACTCGCCTGCAAAGAACTCGTCGTGAGCACAGCAGCCTTCGCAGCGGCCTTGCGACGAACCCGATAGGCAATCAAGGTATCGCAAGCCAGCAGCGTGAACAGCAGCAGCCCCTGGAACACCCCCGTCAGCGACTTCGGCAACCCGAGCCGCGACTGCGCGAGCTCGCCGCCGATGTAGAACATGCTCATCAGGATGGCCGAGAACACCATCCCCACCGGATGCAGGCGGCCGACGAAGGCCACGATGATGGCCGCGAAGCCGTAGCCAGCCGGCACGTAGGGCGTGAGCTGACCCAGCGGGCCCGCCACTTCGAGCGCACCGGCCAGGCCGGCCGCGCCGCCCGAGGTCAGCAGCGCGATCCACACCGCGCGGCGCGCCGAGAAGCCCGCATAGCGCGCCGCCGCGGGCGCGAGGCCGCCGACCTGCTGCGCGAAGCCCGCGCGCGTGCGGAACAGGAACACCCACAGCGCACCCACCCCCACCAGCGCGATGATCACCCCGATCGTCACGCGCGAGCCCTTGAACAGGCGCGGGATCTGCGTCACCGCCTCGAAGGTCTTCGACTGCGGGAAGTTGTAGCCGTTGGGATCCTTCCAGGGGCCGAACACCATGTAGCTCAGCAGCAGCGTCGCCACGTACACCAGCATCAGGCTCACCAGGATCTCGTTCGCGTTGAAGCGGTCGCGCAGCCAGGCCACGATGCCGGCCCAGACCATGCCGCCCAGCGTGCCCGCCACCAGGATCGCCAGCACGATCCAGCCACCCGTGGTCTTGTCGGCCATCAGCGCCACGCCGCCCGCGGCGATCGCGCCGAACACGAACTGGCCCTCGGCCCCGATGTTCCACACGTTGGAGCGGAAGCACACCGCCAGGCCCAGCGCGATGATCAGCAGCGGCGTGGCCTTCACCGTCAGCTCGCCCAGCGCATAGCCGTTCTTGATCGGCTCGTAGAAGAACACCAGCAGGCCCTTGACCGGGTCCTTGCCCAGCGCGGCGAACAGCGCCACGCCGATCAGCACCGTGATCAGCAGCGCCAGGATCGGCGAAGCGAAGGTCCAGAAGCGCGAGAGCTCCGGACGGGGTTCGAGCTTAAGCATGGGCCGCCTCCTGGTTCTTGTTGCTCTTGCCCGATGGGCCCGGCCACAGCCCGCTCATCCATTCGCCGATCTGCGCCAGCGTGGCGGCCGCGCGGTCGATCGAGGGCGACAGCCGCCCCTTGGCGATCACGTGCAGCCGGTCGCTGATGTTGAAGAGTTCGTCGAGCTCCTCGCTGATCACCAGCACCGCGCAGCCCGCGTCGCGCAGCGCGAGGATCTCGGCATGGATCAGCGCGGCCGCGCCCACGTCCACGCCCCAGGTCGGCTGCGAGACGATGAACAGCTTCGGGTTGGCATCGATCTCGCGGCCGACGATGAACTTTTGCAGGTTGCCACCCGACAGCGAGCGCGCCGCCGCCTTCGGGCCGCCGGCCTTGACCTTGAAGCGCTCGATGATGGATCTGGCCTGGCGCTCGAGCGCGCCGGTGCGGATCCAGCCGCCACGGCCCACCGCGTCGCCGCGCGTCAGCAGCAGGTTGTGCGCGAGCCCCAGCGTGGGCACCGCGCCGCGGCCCAGCCGCTCCTCGGGCACGAAGTGCAGGCCCAGCGCACGGCGCGCGCGCGGGCGCAGCCGGCCGGCCGGCTGGTCGAACACCCGCACCATCGCCGCCTCGGCGCGCACGTCCTCGCCCGACAGCGTGTAGAGCAGTTCCTTCTGGCCATTGCCCGACACGCCCGCAATGCCCACCACCTCGCCCGCGCGCACCTCGAAGGACACGCCCTCGAGGTCCACGCCGAACTGGTCCTCGCGCGCCAGCGTGAGGCCCTGCACGCGCAGCGCCACCGCGCCCGCATGCACCGGCCGGTGCTCGAGCGGCGGCGGCTCGCTGCCGATCATCAGCCGCGACAGCGACTCGTTGCTCTCGTTCTTCGGGTTGCACACCCCCGTGACCTTGCCGCCGCGCAGCACCGTGCAGGCGGTGCACAGCTCGCGGATCTCGTGCAGCTTGTGGCTGATGTAGAGGATGCTGCAACCCTCGGAGGCCAGCTTGTTGAGCACCCCGAACAGCTTGACCACCGCCTGCGGCGTGAGCACCGAGGTCGGCTCGTCGAGGATCAGCAGCTTGGGGTCGGTCAGCAGCGCGCGGATGATCTCCACCCGCTGCATCTCGCCCACCGACAGCGTGTGGACCGGCCGCGCGGGATCGATGTCGAGGCCGTACTCGCTCGCCTTGGCCGTGATGCTGCGCGCCACGTCGGCCAGCGCCAGCGACTTGTCGAGGCCCAGCCAGACGTTCTCGGCCACGGTGAGGGTGTCGAACAGGCTGAAGTGCTGGAACACCATGCTGATGCCCAGCGCGCGCGCCTGCTGCGGGTTGCGCAGATTCACCGGCTGGCCGTCGAAGGCGACGCTGCCCTCGTCGGGCTTGACCGAGCCGTAGATGATCTTCATCAGCGTCGACTTGCCGGCGCCGTTCTCGCCGAGCACGGCGTGGATCTCGCCCGGTTGCACCGCCAGCGAGATGTCGCTGTTGGCGACCACCGCCGGGTAGCGCTTGGTGATGTGCGCGAGCTGGAGTCTGGGTGTTGTCATGCCGGTTCCGTGGGTTGTCTCGTTCGGTACAGGAATGGGCCTCGTCTCGCGGGTTCCGATGTACGTCGATAGCTATAAGTTTAATAGCGTGCCCACGGAATCCGGGCGATGGAAGACCCCGACTCCGGGGCTTCGGCTGATTTCGGGTTCAGTGGCCCGTCACGTAGACGAACTTGAACAGGAAGATGGCGGCGATGACCCACACCATGGCATGCACTTCCCGTGCCCGGCCGGTGAACAGCTTGAGCACGGCGTAGGTGATGAAGCCGAAGGCCAGGCCGTTGGCGATCGAATAGGTGAAGGGCATGGCCAGCGCGGTCACGGCCGCGGGGATGACCTCGGTGGTGTCCTCCCAGTCGAGCTCGACCAGGTCGCGCAGCATCAGGCAGCCCACGAACAGCAGCGCCGGCGCGGTGGCATAGGCCGGCACCGAGCCCGCGAGCGGCGAGATCATCAGGCAGGCCAGGAACAGCACCGCCACCACCACGGCCGTGAGGCCGGTGCGCCCGCCCGCCTGCACGCCGGCCGCGCTCTCCACGTAGGCCGTGGTGCTCGAGGTGCCGAGCAGCGAGCCCGCGAAGATCGCGCCGCTGTCGGCCAGGAGCGCCTTGTTCATGCGCTCCATCTTGCCGGGCACCAGCAGGCCGGCGCGCTTGGCCACGCCCATCAGCGTGCCGGTGGCGTCGAACATCTCGACCAGGAAGAACACCAGCACCACGTTGAGGATGCCGCCCTTGAGCGCGCTCAGGATGTCGAGCTGCATGAAGGTGGGCGCGATCGACGGCGGCGGCGCGAACACGCCGTGGAACTTGTTGCCGCCGAAGAAGAAGGACAGCACCGTGACCGTGACGATGCCGATCAGGATCGCGCCGCGCACCTTGAGCTTGTCGAGCACCACGATGATCAGGAAGCCCAGCGTGGCCAGCACCACCGGCGCCGAGTGCAGGTCGCCCAGCGTCACGAAGGTGGCCGGCGAGGCCGCGACCACGCCCGCGCTCTTGAGCGCGATCAGCGCGAGGAACATGCCGATGCCCACCGTGATCGCCGTTCGCAGCGACTGCGGTATGCCCTGGATGAACAGCTCGCGCAGCCCGGTGACCGTGACGATCAGGAACAGGCAGCCCGAGATGAAGACCGCGCCCAGCGCGGTCTGCCACGTGTAGCCCATGCCGAGCACCACCACGTAGGCGAAGTAGGCGTTCAGGCCCATGCCCGGCGCCATGGCGATCGGGTAGTTGGCGTACAGGCCCATGATCAGCGTGCCCAGCGCCGCGATCAGGCAGGTGGCCACGAAGACCGCGCCCTTGGGCATGCCCGCGTCGCCAAGGATCGATGGGTTGACGAAGATGATGTAGGCCATCGTCAGGAAGGTGGTGAGCCCCGCGATGACCTCGGTGCGCACGGTGGTGTTGTGTTCGTTGAGCTTGAACACCTTGTCGATCCAGTTCATGGGTTTCTTGTCTCCGGGATGTGTTGTCTCGTGTCGCGTCGTGCGGCGTTGTTCTGAAGAAAAAGCGGGCCAAGCCCGTCCCTGGCGCGAGCTCGCTCGCGCCTCGAGGTCCTTGGGGTTCTGGTGAGGGGGCCGGCGCCGTCAGGCGCCCAGGGGCGGCGGATCGCGCGCATCGCGCGCGGGCGGGGTGGGCGGACGCAGCGAGGCCGCCACGTCCTTGATGCATTCGCGCAGCCAGCGCGCCGAGCTCGACGAGTGGGTGCGCTCGTGCCAGAGCTGGTAGTACATGAGCCGCGGCAGCGCGACCGGGCAGTCGAGGATCTTCAGCGGCAGCCGCGCGGCGAAGCGCTCGCAGTACTGGCGGCCGGTGGTCAGCACCAGCAGGCTCGAGGCCACCATGTCGGGGATCAGCCCGAAGTGCGCGCAGCGCGCCGTGATGTTGCGCTGGCGCCCGAGCTCGTCGAGCATCTGGTCGATGATGCCGCGCCCGCCCGGGTGCATGGGCGTGGGCGCGATGTGCTCGGCCTGCAGCCAGGTCTCGAGGTCCCAGCCGCGGCGCACCGCCGGATGGTCCTGGTTCACCAGCGACACCACCTCGTCACCGAACAGGCGTGCCATGTGCAGGTCCTCCGGTGGCTTGAGCCAGTTGCCGATCACCACGTCGACCTGCCCCAGCGACAGGTGGCCGTGGTAGTCGGAGTCGGGCGACAGCGGATGGATCTCGATGTGGCACAGCGGCGCCTCGCGCTTGACCTGCGCCACCAGCATGGGCAGGAAGATCGGGTCCATGTAGTCGCTGGCCGCGATGCGGAAGGTGGTGCTGGCCGATTGCGGGTCGAAGCCGCGCGCATCGGAGAACAGCATCTCGGCCGCGCGCAGGATGCTCGCGGCCGGCTCGATCATGCGCAGCCCCGCATCGGTAGGCACCATGCCCGAGCCCGAGCGCACCAGCAGCGGATCGCCCGAGAGCTCGCGCAGCCGCTTGAGCGCGGCCGACACCGCCGGCTGGTACATCCCGAGCCGGATCGCGGCGCGCGAGACGCTGCGGTCGGTCAGCACGGTGTGCAGCACCCGGATCAGGTGAAGGTCGATCTTGTCGAAAAGCGCCTGGTCTCTCATGGCCGCTCGCACGGAAGTGGTCGATGCGGACCGTTATACCGCCGGACCTCGCGATCGGACAGCCGGACGTGCAGGGCGCGAAGCTTGCGCGGAAATCGCAAAAGGAAGACATGACGATGTTCCCCGGGTTCCTTGCTGCGGCTTCCGCGTGTTCTTCGCGTCTTCTGCGTTCGGCTGTCCGCGTGTCCGGCGCTCATCCCACCTGCACGGCCGTCACGGCGCGCAGGATCGATTCGCTCGTGGCGGGCGCGCGCAGCGGCGGGTCGACGCGGTGGCCGCCCGCGGCCGACACGGCGTCGCGGATCGCGAAGAAGACCGAGAACGGCAGCAGCAGCGGCGGCTCGCCCACGGCCTTGCTGCGGTGGATCGAGTCCTCGAAGTTCTGGCCCTCGAACAGCCGCACGTTGAACACCGGCGGGCAGTCGTTGGCGGTCGGGATCTTGTAGGTGCTGGGCGCGTGGGTCGTGAGCTTGCCGCTCTGCGGATGCCACACCAGCTCCTCGGTCGTGAGCCAGCCCATGCCCTGGATGAAGGCGCCCTCGACCTGGCCGATGTCGACCGCCGGGTTCAGCGACTTGCCCGCGTCGTGCAGGATGTCGGCGCGCAGCAGCTTCCATTCGCCCGTGAGCGTGTCGACGATCACCTCGCTGACCGCAGCGCCGTAGGCGTAGTAGTAGAACGGGCGGCCCTGCATCTTGTCCTTGTCCCAGCTCAGGCCGGGCGTGGCGTAGAAGCCGTCGGACCACAGCTGCTTGCGGTCGAGATAGGCCTCGCCCACCACGGTGCTGAAGGCCAGCGTGCGGCCGTTGACCTCGACCTTGTCGTTGGCGAAGCGCACCGCGCCGGGCTCGCCGCCATGGCGCTCGGCCGCGCTCTGCGCCAGCCGCTCGCGGATCTGGCGCGCGGCGTCCTGCGCGGCCTTGCCGTTGAGGTCGGCGCCGGTCGAGGCCGCCGTGGCCGAGGTGTTCGCGACCTTGGTCGTGTCGGTGGCCGTGACGCGCACGCGCTCGAAGCTCACGCCGAGCTCGTGCGCCACCACCTGCGCCACCTTGGTGTTCAGGCCCTGGCCCATCTCGGTGCCGCCGTGGTTCACCAGGATCGAGCCGTCGGTGTAGACATGCACCAGCGCGCCGGCCTGGTTGAAGTGCTTGACGTTGAACGAGATGCCGAACTTCAGCGGCGCCAGCGCCAGCCCGCGCTTGAGCACCGGGCTCGCGGCATTGAAGCCGGCGATCTCCTCGCGCCGCGCGCGGTAGTCGCTCGTGGCCTCGAGCTCGGCCACCAGCTCGTGCACGATGTTGTCGGTCACGGTCTGGCGGTAGGGCGTCACGTTGTTCTCGCCCTTGCCGTAGAAATTGACGCGCCGCACGTCGAGCGGATCGCGGCCCAGCTCGCGCGCCACCGAGTCCATGATGTTCTCGATCGCGATCGCGCCCTGCGGGCCGCCGAAACCGCGGAAGGCCGTGTTGCTCTGCGTGTTGGTCTTGCCCGAGTAGCCGTGCATGCTGACGTTGGGCAGCCAGTAGGCGTTGTCGAAGTGGCACAGCGCGCGCGTCATCACCGGGCCCGACAGGTCGGCCGAGTGGCCGGCGCGCGAGACCATGGTGATCTCGGCGCCGAGGATGCGGCCCTCGGCGTCGTAGCCCACCTCGTACTCGTACCAGAAGCAGTGGCGCCGGCCCGTGACCATGAAGTCGTCGTCGCGGTCCAGCCGCAGCTTGACCGGGCGGCGCAGCTTGCTCGCGGCCACCGCGGCCACGCAGGCGAACAGCGCCGACTGCGATTCCTTGCCGCCGAAGCCGCCGCCCATGCGCCGGCACTCGACGTGCACCTCGTTCGACTGCAGGTGCATCGCATGCGCGACCAGGTGCTGCATCTCGCTCGGATGCTGGGTCGAGCAGTAAATGTGCAGCGCGCCGCCCTCCTTCGGGATCGCGTAGCTGATCTGGCCCTCGAGGTAGAACTGCTCCTGCCCGCCGACGTCGAGCGTGGCCTTGTGGCGGTGCGGCGCGGCCGCGATGGCGGCGCGCACCGCGGCCTCGTCGCCGCCGTTGGCGGCACCACCGCTGCGCACGATGTGCATCGGCGGCACCACGTACTGGCCGCGCGCATGCGCGTCCTGCGGCGTGAGCACCGGCGGCTGCGCCTCGATGGTCAGCGCGTCCTTGGCGCGCGCGGCGGCGCGGCGCGCGGCGTCGCGGGTGCGCGCGATCACGGCGAACACCGGCTGGCCCAGGTAGCGGATCTCGCCGCCGTCCTTCACGGACAGCAGGATCGGGTCGTCGTGGATGATCGAGCCGCAGTCGTTGGTGCCCGGGATGTCGTCGGCCGTGAGCACCGACACCACGCCCGGCATGGCGCGGATGGCGTCGAGCGACAGCGCCGTGACGCGCCCGTTGGCCGCGGGCGACAGGCCCAGCGCGCAATGCAGGGTGCCGGCGATCTCGGGGATGTCGTCGATGTAGGTGGCCTCGCCGGCCACGTGCAGGTGCGCCGATTCGTGCGGGCGGCTGATGCCCACGCGCACGCCCTGGTCGTGGGCGAGCGCCTCGGCACCCTGGTCGATGCGGGCGGCGGTGTTCTTCAGGTAGTCGGCAAAGGCCTCTGCGGGTTGCAGCAGGCGGGCATCGAGGGGCTTGTTCATGGTCTCAGACTCCTTGCGCGGCCGGCTTGGCGGTGGCGGCGTGCGGCATCACGCTCCAGACGCTGGTGGCGCTGCCGGGCAGCGCATCCTCGGCCCGGGTCTCGAGCCACAGGCGCTGGATCAGGTTCTGCGCCACCTGCATCCGGTAGTCGGCCGAGGCGCGCATGTCGGACAGCGGCTTGAAGTCCTGCGCCAGCGCCAGCTTGGCGGCGTTCACGCTGGACTGGGTCCAGGGCTTGCCGACCAGCGCGGCCTCGGCCTGCGCCGCGCGCTTCACGGTGGCGGCCATGCCGCCGAACGCCAGGCGCACGGCCTTGACCTTGTTGCCGCCGGGCTCGAGCTCGAGCGCGAAGCCCGCGCACAGCGCCGAGATGTCGCAGTCGAAGCGCTTGCTGATCTTGTAGGCGCGCACCTGGCGGCGCATCGCGGCCAGCGGCAGCCACAGGCCCTGCACGAATTCGCCGCTCTGCAGCTGGTTCTTCATGTAGTCGACGTAGAAGTCGGGCAGCGGCATGCGGCGCACCTCGGCGCCGCGGCGCAGCTCGATCTCGGCGTCGAGCGACATCAGCACCGGCGGCGAGTCGCCGATCGGCGAGCCGTTGGCGACGTTGCCGCCCATGGTGCCCGCATGGCGGATCGGCGGCGAGGCGAAGCGCAGCCAGACGTCGGCCAGGCTGGGCACGCGCTCGACCAGCGCCGCGAAGGCCGACTCGAGCGAGGCGCCGGCGCCGATGTAGAGGTGGTCGCCGCGGACCTCGACGGTCTTGAGCTCGGGCACGTCGCCCAGGTAGATGATGTCGCCGAGGTCGCGGAATTGCTTGTTGACCCACAGGCCCACGTCGGTCGAGCCCGACAGCAATTGCGCGCGCGGCTTCTGCTCGCGCAGCGCGGCCAGCTGCTCGAGCGAGCGCGGCGCATGGAAGCGGTCGATGCGCGCGCCCAGCGGGGCCGCGTACTCGAAGCCCGGGGCGTCGGAGGGCGGGTTCAGCGCGGTGAGCGCGGCCACCACCGCGCGGCTGTCCAGCCGCACCGGCGGCAGGTCGAACATGCGCTGGCCCGCGTCGAGGATCGGGCGGTAGCCGGTGCAGCGGCACAGGTTGCCCGAGAGGTCGTCGGCCAGTTGCTGGCGCGAGGGCTGCGTGCCGCGCGCCTGGTGGTGTTCGTAGGCCGACCACAGCGACATCACGAAGCCCGGCGTGCAGAAGCCGCATTGCGAGCCGTGGCAGTCGACCAGCGCCTGCTGCACCGGGTGCAGGCAGTGCACGGGGTGCGGGCGCTTGTCGCCCTCCTGCAGCGCGGGGGCGGGGGCCGCCTGCGCAGCCTGGGAGGACTGGCACTGGTCCTTGAGGTCCTCGACCGTGAACAGCGCCTTGCCGTTGAGCGTGGGCAGGAACTGGATGCAGGCATTGACCGTCTGCAGCCGCAGGCCGCCGACCGCGTCGGGCGCGCCGGCCTCGGCCAGCTCGCCGATCACCACGGTGCACGCACCGCAGTCGCCCTCGTTGCAACCCTCCTTGGTGCCGGTGCAACGCGCGTCCTCGCGCAGCCAGTCGAGCACCGAGCGGGTCGGGTGGACGCCGCTGACGTCGACGACCTGTCCGCGATGGAAGAATCGGATGGGCTGGCTGGGGCTGTGGCTGCTGCTCTCGGTACTCATGCTGTCGTGCTCGTGGGGTGGCGCGTGGTGGCCAGGCCTGGACGTTAGCGGCTTGCGCCGCCGCACGCATACCGTGGTGCCCATATTGCGTATGCAGGGCCCGGTATGCGACGTACGGGGAAACCCTGGATTCGGGGCAATTCTCGTGCCATGGCGGCGCGGGCGCCATGGCCGCGCCGAAAAAACGGGCCTGGCGCCCGCTCAGCCGCCGGTGCCGTGCACCAGCCGTTCGAACACGCCCTGCGACCCCATCTGCCCGCCCTTGAGCATGATCTCGACCCCGTCGAGCCCCGGCGCCTCGCTGTGCAGCCGGCACAGCGCGGTGCCGGGCGCGAGTTGCGCGAGATAGGACAGCCCCCAGGCGTCGAGCGCGCCCACGGCGAGGCTGGAGGTGTCGCCGCCGGCCACGCCCACGCGCGACAGCGGCACGGCCGCGAGCACCCTCGCCAGCAGTTCGCCACCGGCCTCGGCCAGCGCGCGCGCGGGCACGCGGGTGTGGCCGGCGCGCGCGGCCTCGGTGGCGGTGCAGGCCAGCACGTGGGCGCCGGCCGAGA
Source organism: Variovorax sp. GW821-FHT09B01 (assembly GCF_059418345.1). Taxonomy (NCBI): domain Bacteria; kingdom Pseudomonadati; phylum Pseudomonadota; class Betaproteobacteria; order Burkholderiales; family Comamonadaceae; genus Variovorax; species Variovorax sp. GW821-FHT09B01. The sequence goes on from NZ_JBWKPQ010000023.1 coordinate 100,340, forward strand.
GCCGGTCGGCCAGTTCGCGCGCGGCCTGCGCCAGGTGATCGGAATGGGGGTCGACCAGCCGCGCCGCGTCGAGCCAGACGATTTCGAAGGACCGCGCGGCCGCCACCTGCCGCGCCGTGACCGGCGAGAGGCTGCCGGCCAGCACGAACACCGGGCCGCGCGCGGGCGCCACGGCGGCCGGCGCCGCGGGCGCCTGCGCCAGCCGCGGCGCGAAGGCCTGCACCACGCTGCTCGGGCCGACGGCCAGCAGTGGCGCGTCGGCGGTGGCGAGCGGCCACAGCGCCGCGCCGATGGCTTCGAGGTCCTCGGGCCGCGCGACGTCGAACAGCACGGCCTCGGGCCGCTGGTCCAGCACGGCGGCCAGCGCCTCGCCCGTCGCGGCATGGCGTGGATACGGCAGCAGCGCGGTCTCGCCCAGGCCCTGCGCCTGAAGGTGCAGCCGCAGGTCCGATTCGCGCATCGGCGTGACCGGATGGCGGCTCATGGTCGGATGGCGGTCGATGCGGTGCACCGTGCCGCCGCTGCCGGCCGCGGCGAACAGGTGGCCGAACAGGCAGTAGCGCTCGAGGTTGGGCTGGCCGCCGACGATCGCGGTCCAGGGCTGGCCGGCGGCGGGGCGCAGCGCCTCGATGGCGACGGCGATGTTGCCGACGCCGGGCGCGCTGTCGAAGGTGGAGCAAGTCTTGTAGTGCAACACGCGCGCACCGAGCCCGGCCATCAGCCGCGCGACCGGCGCGAGTTCGGCGCGCATCGCGTCCGGCGCCATCGAGCGCGCCGCGCCCGCGATGCCCAGGCAGTCGAGCGCGCCGGCGCGCGCGAGCAGCGCCTCGTCGGGCACGCGCAGGAACAGCAAGGTGCGCAGCCCGGCACGCGCCGCGGTCGCGAGCGTGTCGGTGGCGCCGGTGAAGTCGTCGCCGTAGTAGGCGAGCGGCACCGGCGTGCTCATTTGGCGCCGAAGAAGGCCAGTGCCTGCGCCAGCTCCGGCGCCGCGCGCGCGGCCTCCGCCACCGGCACGCCCGCGCGCGCCGCGGCCCAGGCCTGGCGGATGCTCGCCACGCCCGCGGCCGCCCCGCCCGGATGGGCCAGGATGCCGCCGCCCGACATGAACAGCAGGTCGTCGCTGCCGACCGCGGCCCAGGTCGGCGCCACGGTGCCGGCCCACTGGCCCGAGGAGAAGGCAGGCATCACGCGGTCGTCGAAGGCGCCCTCGCCCTCGCCCGCCACCAACGGCGCCAGGCAGTCGCGCGCCGACTCGATCACCTCCTCGTCGGGCTGCGAGAACTTGCCCTGCAGCCCGTGCACGTGCATGTGGTCGACGCCGGCCAGCCGCCACAGCGCCTGGTAGGCCTGGAACGAGATGCCCAGCAGCGGATGGCGCGACAGCGCGCCGTAGCCGTTGCGATGGCCATGCAGCGCCAGCGGCGTGTGGCGCCGCAGCGTCTGGATGCCCGAATGGCCGCACCAGTTGAGGCTGGCCATCACGCAGTTGCCGCCCTCGCGCTCGACCAGGTCGGCATGGCGCTTCATGGCGTCGGTCTCGTCGCTGATGTTGAAGGCCACCATCACCTGCTTGCCGGTGCGCTGCGCATGGTCGCGCACCACCGCCATCACGGCCGGCACGCGCTCGGCCAGCGGCGCATGCAGCGGATCGGCCGAGACCTCGTCGTCCTTGATGAAGTCCACGCCCGCGGCGCACAGCCGCGCCACCAGCTCGGCGGTCTGCGCGGCCGAGAAGCCGACGTTGGGCTTGATGATGGTGCCCACCAGCGCGCCCGTTTCCACGCCGGTGGCGCGACGGGTGCCGGCCACGCCGTGGCTCGGCCGCTCGAACTGCGCGCGGTAGGCCGCGGGCAGCTGCAGCGATTCGAGCCGCAGCCCCGTGACCTCGCCGAGGTCGTAGAGATTGCCCGCGACCGTGGCCGCCAGCGTCGGCAGGTTGGCGCCGATGTTGGCGACGGGAAAGGAGATGTCGACCAGCGCGCGCCGCCACGGCCCGCGCCGGCCCTGGCGCTCGAGCAGCGCATTGGGCAGGCTGGGTGCCGCGGCCGGCTCGAGTTCGGCGATGGCCTCGACGGTGGCGCGCGCCCGTGCGCGCAGGTCGTCGGTCTCGCCCTCGACGCGCGTGAAGGTGCCGCACGACTGCTCGCCCGCCATCACCTCGGCCACCGCGGCCGGCTCGAGCGGCGTCTCGATGCGGTAGCGCGCGCGGATGCGCTGTTCTGCCTGCGCCATCGTCAGAGCTTCGACAGGTCGGGGAAGGGCCGCACCGGCTCGCTGCCGTCCCAGCCCTCGGAGGCCGCGCGGATCAGGTCGAACATCTTGCCCTTCGGCCCGGCCACTTCCGACAGCTCGATCACGGTGCCCGGGTGGTATTCGGTGTCGAAGTAGATGAAGCGGCCGCGCTCGCCCACCTCGCCGCTCATCACCGGCTTGAAGCCCTGCGCCGTGAGGCGCGCGAGGTCGGCGTCGTAGTCGGCGGTCCAGTAGGCCACGTGCTGCAGGCCGGTGCGGCCCGCGCGCAGGAAGTCGCGGTACATCGAGGGCACGTCGTTGCGGGTCTGGATCAGCTCGACCTGCACATAGCCCGAGTTGGCCAGCGCCACCGAGTTGTGCGGCTCGTGCGCCTCGCCGCGGTAGCGGTAGTTGCGGATCGGCACCTTGGGGTTGTAGAACCAGGGACCGACGCCGAGCTCGCGGCTCCAGTAGTCCATGGCGGCCTCGATGTCGGGCACCACGTAGCCCAGTTGGCGGATCTCGCCGAGGAATCGACTCATTTTCTTGCGCGCTCCGTTGTGCGTGTTGTTGTCAGACTTTGAGAAAACCGGTGGAGAACCACGGGATCGCGGCGACCAGCACCAGCCCCGCGAGCAGCGCGGCCATGTAGCCCCAGATGTGGCGGATGCCCTCGTCGGGATCGACCTTGCTGACGGCGCAGGCGCCGTAGTAGCCGACGCCGAAGGGCGGCGCGAACAGGCCGATGCCCATCGCGAAGATCACGACCATGGCGTAGTGCACCTCGTGCACGCCGGCCGCCTTGGCGATCGGGAACAAGAGCGGCCCGAACAGCACGATGGCCGGGATGCCCTCGAGCACGCTGCCCAGCACGATGAAGGCCACGATCGAGACCGCGAGGAAGCCGTAGGCGCCGCCCGGGATGCCGGCCATGAGCTTGGCGAGGTCCTGCGAGAAGCCCGACTGCGTGAGCCCCCAAGCCATGGCGGTGGCGCAGCCGACGATGAAGATGATGGCGCCCGAGAGCGAGGCGGTCTCGACCAGCATCGGGCGCAGCCGGCGCCAGTCGAACTGGCGGTAGATCAAGAGGCCGACCAGCGCCGAATAGACGATGCCGATGGTCGAGACCTCGGTGGCCGTGGCCACGCCCTCGACCACCGCGGCGCGGATCACGAAGGGCAGCAGCACCGCGGGCAGCGCGACGAGCAGCAGCTTGCCGATCTCGCGCGCGCCGTGGCGCTTCACCCGGCTCAGGTCCTCGCGGCGGTAGCGCCACCAGACCACCACGCAGAGCATGGCGCCGAGCACCACCGCGGGCATCAGGCCGCCGGTGAACAGCGCCGCGATCGAGATGCCGGTGACCGAGCCGATGGTGATCAGCACGATTGAGGGCGGGATGGTCTCGGTCTGCGCGCCGGTGGCCGACAGCAGCGCCACCAGGTCGCCGGGCTTGGCGCCGCGCTGGGTCATCTCGGGGAACAGCACCGGCGCGATGGCCGCCATGTCGGCGATCTTCGAGCCCGAGATGCCCGAGATCAGATACATGGCGCCGATCAGCACGTACGACAGGCCGCCGCGCACATGGCCCAGCAGGCTGGCGAGGAACTGGATCATGGCGCGCGCCATGCCGGTCATCTCGATCAGCGCGCCGAGGAAGATGAACAGTGGCACCGCCAGCAGGATCAGGTGCGACATGCCCTCGTCGAGCCGCCCCACCATCACCAGCATCGGCGTGCGCGTGGTCAGCGCAAGGTAGCCGAAGGTGGCGAGCGCGAACGAAAAGGCGATCGGCACGCCGGCGAACACGGTGAAGGCCACCACGCCGACGAAGAAGATCAGCAGGTTGAGCTTGCCCAGCGGCGCCAGCACCGGCCCCGCGAGCCAGAAGGCGGCCACCAGCGCCACGGTGCCGAGCGCGGCCACGGCGATCTGCCGCAAGGTGCACACGCGCAGCAGGCGCAGCAGCGCCACCACCCCCATCAGCGCGATGCCCGCGGGGATGGCCGAGGCGCGCCAGGCATTGCTGATCTCGAGCGCGGGCGTGACGACGAAGGACTCCTCGTGCGCGTAGTCGATGGCCGGCCAGGCCACCAGCGCGAGGAAGGCCACCGAGGCCGTGATGGCGAAGGTGTCGAACAGCGCACGCGTGTCGGGCCGCAGCCGCGCCACGAAGGCGGTCATGCGCATGTGCTCGCCGCGGCGCAGCGCCACCACGGCGCCGAGCATCGACAGCCACAGGAACAGGATCGAGGCCAGCTCGTCGGACCACACCAGGGGCGCATGGAAGGCATAGCGCGCCGTGACGCCCGCGAACAGCACCACGATCTCGGCCAGCACCAGCAGCGCGGCCAGCGATTCCACCGTGCCGCCGAGCCAGCGGTCGAGGCGGCCGGCCAGCGGCGCCAGCGCGTTCGGATGGGACGCGGCGGCGCCACCGGGGGCGAGCGCGTCGGCGGGAAGCACGTGCGAGGACATGGGTGACGCTCAGGCCAGCTTGCCCACGGCCTCTTCGAGCAGCGCCCAGGCCTCGGGGCCGAAGCGGCCCTTCCATTCGCCGTAGAAGCCCGAGTCGCGCAGCTTGGCGCGGAAGCTGTCGGCCGCCGGGCGGTTGATGGTCAGGCCCTTGGCCTGCAGGTCGCCGACCACCGACTCGTTGAGCTTGCGGATGTCCTCGCGCTGCTGCAGGCCGGCCTCGTTGATGGCGCGCGCGACGATGGTCTTCAGGTCGGCCGGCAGCGCGTCCCAGGCGCGGCCGTTGGCGATGAACCAGTAGCCGTCCCAGATGTGGTTGGTGAGCGAGCAGAACTTCTGCACCTCGAACAGCTTGGCGACCTGGATGATCGGCAGCGGGTTCTCCTGCGCATCGACGATCTTCGTCTGCAGCGCCGAGTAGACCTCGCTGAACTGCAGGCTCGCGGGCGCGGCGCCCAGGCCCTTGAACATGGAGATCGACAGCGGGCTCACGGGCACGCGGATCTTCAGGCCGTCCATGTCCTTGGCGGTGGCGACCGCGGCCTTGCTGCTGGTGGTCTGGCGGAAGCCGTTGTCCCACATCTTCTCGAAGGCATAGAGGCGCGACTTGGCGATCGCGCCGCGCACGTGGGCGCCGAGCTTGCCGTCCATCGCGGCCCAGACCTGCTTGTAGTCGGCGAAGGCGAAGCCCACCGCATTGATCGCGGCCACCGGCACCAGCGTGGCGATCACCAGCGCCGAGGGCGTGAAGAACTCGATGCCGCCCGAGCGCACCTGGGCCAGCATGTCGGTGTCGCCGCCGAGCTGGTTGTTCGGGAAGATCTTGATCTCGACCCGGCCGTTGGTCTCCTTGGCGATGCGGTCGGCCGCTTCCTGCGCGCGGATGTTCAGCGGATGGCTCAGCGGCAGGTTGTTGCCGTACTTGTACGAGAACTCCGCCGCGCGGGCCGTGCGCGGCAGGGCCGAGAACACGCCGGCGGCCGGAACGGCCGCGATGGCGGGAAGGGCGGACAGGGTGCGAATCGCGCTGCGGCGGGTGACCGGTGCCATGCTGTGTCTCCGTTGTGTGGATGATGCGAATTGATGCATCATTGATTGAATTTCCTCGAAGATATAGGCCTCACCCTGTACCGTCAAACTACGGTTTGATGGTTTTTGATGTATGCGGGTTAACCCTTCAAACCAATCCTCCGAGCCGGGCGATAGCGCCGCGGCGCGCGCCACCGTGGCCGACATCGCGCGCACCGCGCAGGTCTCGACCGCCACCGTCGACCGCGTGCTCAACAAGCGCCCCGGCGTGCGCGACGCCACCGTGCAGCGCGTGCTCAAGGCCGCCGCCGAGCTCGGCTACCTGCCCGAGCGCGACCTCTACGCGGCGCTGGCGCCGCGGCCGCTGCGGCTGGTGTTCCTGCTGCCCAGCGGCACCAACCGCTTCATCCGCATGCTCGGCGACATGGTCGGCTACGCGCAGGAGCACTGGGCGCCGTTCAACGTGGTGTGCCGCACCGAGCTCACCGAGAGCTTCAACCCCGAGGCGCTGGCCGCCGCGCTGCTGCGCCTGGGCGGGCGCTGCGACGGCATCGCGATGATGGCGCTCGAGCATCCGGCCGTGCGCGAGGCCGTGGCCGCGCTGGCCGCGCGCGGCGTGCCGGTGGTGACGCTGATCTCGGACCTCGCGAACTCGCAGCGCGCGGCCTACATCGGGCTGGACAACCGCGCCGCCGGCCGCACCGCGGGCTACCTCATCGGCCGCTTCATCGGAGCGCGCGCCGCCAAGGTCGCGCTGATCGCGGGCAGCCTGCGCTACAGCGCGCACCAGGAGCGCGAGGCCGGCTTCCTGCAGGTGATCGACGAGATGTTCGAGCCGCTGCAGGTGGTGGGCCTGCGCGAGGGCCAGGACGATGCCGACAAGAACTACCGCCAGACCCGCGCCCTGCTCGAGCAGCATCCCGAGCTCGCGGGCATCTACAACATCGGCGGCGCCTCCGACGGCGTGGCGCGCGCGCTCAAGGAAGCGCAGCGCGACCAGAAGGTGGCCTTCATCGGCCACGGCCTCACGCCCGACACGCGCGCGCTGCTGATCGACGGCAGCATGGACGCGGTGATCACGCAGAGCCCGCATGCGACCCTGATGAGCTGCGTGCGCATCTTCACCAACCTGCGCGAGGGGCGCGACGTGCTCAGCGGGGTGGAGACGACGCGCAGCGTGGTGATCTTTCGCGAGAACCTGCCTTGAGGCGCCGTGCATCCATTGCAACGCCGCGCTCCTCGCGAGCAACCGGGTAGATTCGGCGCCACGCCCCTTGCTCGCCTCTACGCAAAGTCAGTCACGCCATGGAATCCAGCTTCTACAGCTATTGGTCGGCAAACTATTCCGACGTGCTCGAGCTCATGGCGTCCATCCCGTGGAGTCCAGTCACCCTCAGCGACGACCGCATCCAAGGCAAGATATCCCTGCTGGTCCGGGACGGGACCAACTATCGCAAGTACCTTCGGCTCTTCCCCGAAGTCATGTGCGAACCGTTGGAGCTTTTCTACATCCTTCGCCGCGCAACCGGTTTGTTGAACCTTCCGATCGCACAGGATCTGTTGTCCACCCACGGATGGCATGGCGCGAACTATGGCGCGCTGCTGACCCTTCTTGCGCCCAGGCCCGAGTACCTGCCGCTGCTCATCGAGGCGGAATCTCGGTGGAAATATGCGCGTCCGGGCATCCATCTAGCCATGGCCGCATGCGGGGGCTGCAGCCTCGTTGCCCCGGAGCTGTTGAAGTCTCATGCCCACGCGATCAGCGTTCGAGAGATGCTCGACGAGCTTCCACCGGTGAGCCTCCCGGCACGTCCGCCCTGGACGGATGCCCTGGACCGGCAAGCCAGGAAGGAGACCGCCGTCATTCGCGCCGTATATCGGGCGCGGGGACTCGAGGCGGCACGGGCCCTGATGAAGAAAGGGGCCACGGGATACCTGGGCCTGCGGTACGCCGAATGGATCCGGCTCGGCTGTCCTGAACCACCGGACATTGAGGATGCGCCGCAGGAACAGGCACCCCTCGCCGAAGAAAGGACCATCGAACAGACACCGCCATCGCCACCCGCCGACCCGGTCGCGAAGAAAAGCTGGTGGAAACTCTGGTGACACGACCGATGCCGCAAACCCCGCCCCCACGCCCCTGCTACGCGATCAAGACCGAGGTCGCCGACCCGCGCGCCACGCGCTTCGAATTCGCGGCCCAGAAGACCATGTACGGCGGCAAGCAGATCGCGCCCGGTGACACGGTGTTCGTGTTCGCGAGCGAGAACGCGGGCGGCGCCGGCCTGGTCGCGATGGGCATCGTGACCGCGGCCGAGGCGCTGCCGCTGCTGCCCGACCTCGAGCGGCAGACGCCGCGCGTGAGCATCGCGGTGCGGCGCACCGCGCTTGCCAAGGCCCCGCTCGGGCGGCGCGAACTCAAGCCCCATGCCGACTGGAACGACGGCCGGCCCGAGACCGAGCTCAACTTCAAGTTCTACCGCCAGGCCACCGACAAGATCGTCGGCATCTCCGACGCCGCGGCGGACTACTTGCGCGCGTTCTTTCGCTGAGCCGGTTCAGCGCTCGGCGCGGCCCGCGCGCTCGGCGAACAGCTCCGCGATCACCTGCCGCAGCCAGCGGTTCGCGGGGTCGGCCTCGAAGCGCTTGCTCCAGTGCAGCGACACCGTGAAGTCGCGCAGCGGAAAGGCCGGCTCGACGATCGCGTAGCCGCCCTCCTGCGCGAAGCCGCGCGCGATGTTGCGCGGCATCACCACCGCGAGGTCGGTGGCGCGCACGATCGCCGGCAGCACCATGAAGTGCTCGGTGGTCAGGCGCACGCGGTCCTCGAGGTTCAGCAGCTGCAGGATGCGCAGGGTCTCGGCATGGGTGCGCACCGCCACGTACTCGAGCGTCTGCAGCGCCTCGATCAGCGCCTGGCTGGTGCGCCGGCCGCGCGCGAACGGATGGCCCTTGCGCAGCAGCACGATGTAGCGGTCCTTCAGCAGATGCAGGCGCTGCGTGTCGCGCACCTTGGGCAGGAAGCCGAAGGCGAAGTCGACGCGGCCGCTGTCGAGCGCGGGCGCGATCTCGCCGGGCGCGAGCGGCAGCGTCTCCATGCGCACGCCGGGCGCGAGCTCGCCGAGCCGCGCCATCAGCGCGGGCAGGAAGCGGCCCTCGCCGATGTCGCTCATGTGAATACGAAAGACCTTGCGCGAGGCCTGCGGCTCGAAGCGCGCGGGCTCGTGCAGCGCCTCCTCGAGCAGCGCGAGCGCAGCCTGCACGGCCGCGGCGAGGCGCTCGGCGCGCGGCGTGGGCGCCACGCCGCCAGGGGCGCGCGTGAACAGCGCATCTTTCAGCAGCAGCCGCAGCCGGCCCAGGCCGTGGCTGGCCGCGGGCTGGGTCAGGCCCAGCGACTCGGCGGCACGGCTCACGCTGCGCGCGCGGTAGACGGCATCGAAGAGACGCAGCAGGTTGAGGTCTATGGTTTCAATATGCATGCCGTTCATATTGCTTAGCTCGCTTATTTTATTGAAGCCGGGCCGCAAGCTCCGCACACTGGCGCCCGGCGTGAATTCGCCGCCCCCGACGAAAGCGCCACCACAACGAGAAGGAGACACGACATGGCCAGACTGCGCCCGCATTCGATGTCAGCGGTGCTCGCGACCTTTGCAACCTCCCTGCTCCTCGCGGCCGGCGCCGCCTGGGCCCAGCAGCCGCCCACCGAGGAACCCGGCTGGGCCAAGGGCCGGCCCAAGAACGACGCGGCCACGCGGCTGGCGCCCGTGCCTTCGTTTCCGATCCCGACCGCGGCCGACCAGTTGCCCACCGCCAAGTTCAAGCTGCCGCCCGGCTTCAAGGTCGAGACCTGGGCCTCGGGCGTGCTCGATGCGCGCTCGCTGCGCCAGGGCGCCAAGGGCACGGTGTTCGTGAGCACGCTGTTCGTAGGCAACAAGGTCTATGCGATCGCCGAGAAGGGCGACCGCAAGCCGAAGACCATCGTCGACAAGACCGAGTTCGCCACCGGCATCGAATTCCACAAGGGCGCGCTCTACCTCGCCACGCACAAGCAGATCCAGCGCTACGACGGCATCGAGGACAAGCTCGACAACCCGGGCCAGCCGGTGGTGCTCTACGACAAATTGCCCGGCGGCCAGGACCACAGCTGGCGCTACCTGCGCATCCGCGACGAGAAGCTCTACTACGCGGTCGGCGCGCCCTGCAACCTCTGCGAGCCCGACGACGCGCATGCGCGCATCTTCCGCATGAACCTCGACGGCAGCGGCATCGAGACCATCGCGCGCGGCGTGCGCAACACGGTGGGCTTCGACTTCGATCCGAAGACCGGCAACCTCTGGTTCACCGACAACGGGCGCGACTGGCTCTCCGAGGACCTGCCCAACGACGAGCTCAACGTGGTGACCAAGGCCGACCAGCACTTCGGCTATCCGTACTGCCACCAGGGCAACATCCTCGATTCGGAATTCGGCTGGGGCAAGAGCTGCGCCGACTACGCCAGGCCCGCCGCGCTGCTGGGCCCGCACGCCGCGGCGCTGGGCATGACCTTCTATCAAGGAAAGATGTTCCCGACCAAGTACCGCGGCGCGATGTTCATCGCGCGCCACGGCCCCTGGAACCGCACCACCAAGTACGCCGACATCGCCGTGGCCTGGCCCGACGGCAAGGGCGGCGCGAAGGTCGAGCCCTTCATGACCGGCTTCGTCGAGAACAACACCTACCTGGGCCGGCCGGTGGACTTCCTGGTGCTCAAGGACGGCTCGATGCTGGTGAGCGACGACCACGCGGGTGCGATCTATCGCATCAGCTACGGCGGCAAGTGAGGCGCGCCGGATGACGAGGCACACGGCGATGGCGGCCATGGTGGCGATGCTGTGGGCGCTGGCCCTGCCCGCGTTCGCGCAGGCGACCAAGGGCGCGCAGCCCAAGGCCGCGCCGGCGGCGGCATCGGACGCCAAGGTCTATGCCGAGCGCTACGCCGCGCTGTGCGCCGCCTGCCACGGTGCCGACGGCCGCAGCGAGATGCAGGGCGTGCCCTCGCTCGCGGGCCAGCATTCGTTCTACGCGATCACGCAGCTGTTCCTGTTCCGCGAAGGCCGGCGCGCCAACGAGGCCATGACCGCGGTCGCGAAGACGATGAAGGACGAGGACCTGCGCGGCTTCTCCGACTTCATCGCGACGCTGCCCGCGCTGGCGCCGGCTGCCGCCGCCGCGCCGCCCGACGCGGGGCGCATGGCACGCGGCCAGGCGCTCGCGCAGGAGAACCGCTGCGTGATCTGCCATGGCGCCGACCTGAGCGGCGGCCAGCAGGTGCCGCGCATCGCGCACCAGCGCGAGGAATACCTCGCGCTCACGCTGCAGGAGTTCCGCAGCGGCAAGCGCCCGGGCTATACGCAGGCGATGGGCGAGGCCGTGGGCCGCATGGCGCCAGAAGACCTCGACACCCTCGCCTACTACGTGGCGCGATTGCCGACCGCGCCGCCCAAGCCCGGCGGCAAGTAGCGCCGCCTTCAGCAACGATCAACGCCGGCCCGTAACCGGCGCGGGGACGCCTGCGTCCGCGCATTCCTTCATCACCCACGCATCAACTTATCGGAGCCGATTCTTTTGGAAGTCTCATTCAGCAAGGAAGTCGAGGCGCTGCGCCTCGGCGAGGGCGACACCTTTCACGGCGAGGGCATCCTCGCGATCACCAAGGGCCTGCTGCAGTCGGGCGTGGCCTATGTCGGCGGCTACCAGGGCGCACCGGTCTCGCACCTGCTCGACGTGATGGTGCAGGCCAAGGGCTACATGGACGAGCTCGGCGTGCACGTCGAGGCCTGCTCGAACGAGGCCTCGGCGGCGGCCATGCTCGGCGCCTCGATCCACTATCCGCTGCGCGGCGCGGTGACCTGGAAGTCCATCGTCGGCACCAACGTGGCGGCCGACGCGCTGTCGAACCTGTCCTCGCCCGGCGTGACCGGCGGCGTGCTGATCGTGGTCGGCGAGGACTACGGCGAAGGCGCCAGCGTGATCCAGGAGCGCACCCACGCCTATGCGCTCAAGTCGAGCATGTGTCTGCTCGACCCGCGGCCCGACCTGGCCGTGATGGTGCGCATGGTCGAGCAGGGCTTCCAGCTCTCGGAGACCTCGAACATGCCCTGCCTGATGGAGCTGCGCATCCGCACCTGCCACGTGCGCGGCAGCTTCGCGTGCAAGGACAACCTCGCGCCCGCGGTGTCGACGCGTGCGCTCATGGCCGACCCCGCGGGCTTCGACTACATGCGGCTCGCCCATCCGCCCGTGACCTTCCGCCACGAGAAGCTCAAGGGCGACGAGCGCATTCCGGCCGCGCGCCGCCACATCGTGGCCCAGGGCCTCAACGAGCTGATGCCGGGCGGGCGCCATGCCGAGCTCGGCATCGTGGTGCAGGGCGGCCTGTACAACGCGCTGATCCGCGGCCTGCAGCAGCAGGGGCTGGCCGACGCCTTCGGCGAGAGCGAGATCCCGATCCTGGTGCTCAACGTCACCTATCCGCTGGTGCCCGAGCAGCTGGCCGACTTCTGCCTCGGCAAACGCGCGGTGCTGGTGGTGGAGGAAGGCCAGCCCGAGTACATCGAGCAGGACATCGCCACACTGCTGCGCCGCCGCGACATCCAGACGCCGCTGCACGGCAAGGACCTGCTGCCCTCGGCCGGCGAGTACGGCGTGGAAGTGCTCTCGGGCGGGCTCGCCGCCTTCGTCGCGAAGTACGTCGGCGAGGGCGAGACGGCCGCATCGGCGCTGTCGGCCCAGGCCTGGCTGGCCGGCAACCGCGAACGCCGCGAGGCGGTGGCGCGCCGACTCGACGTGCCACTGCCGAACCGGCCGCCGAGCTTCTGCGTGGGCTGTCCCGAGCGGCCGGTGTTCTCGGCCCTCAAGCTCGCGCAGCAGACCACGGGGCCGGTGCACATCGCGGCCGACATCGGCTGCCATGCCTTCGGCACCTTCGAACCGTTCTCGATGGGCCACTCGATCCTCGGCTACGGCATGAGCCTCGCGAGCCGCGCGGGCGTGTCGCCGATGATGAACCGGCGCACGCTGTCGATCATGGGCGACGGCGGCTTCTGGCACAACGGCCTCCTGACCGGCGTGCAGAGCGCGCTGTTCAACGGCGACGACGCGGTGCTGCTGATCTTCAAGAACGGCTACACCTCGGCCACCGGCACGCAGGACATCATCTCCACCCCCGACGACGAGGTGAAGGAGCGCGCCGTCGACAAGCAGCAGAGCCTGGTCGACAAGAACCAGACCATCGAATCGACCTTGAAGGGCCTGGGCGTGCAATGGATGCGCACCGTGACCACCTACGACGTGGAGCGCATGCGCCGCACCCTGACCGAGGCGCTGACCAGCGACTTCGACGGCCTCAAGGTGGTGATCGCCGAGGGCGAATGCCAGCTCGAGCGGCAGCGCCGCATCAAGCCCTGGATCGCGGGCCTGCTGCAGCGCGGCGAGCGCGTGGTGCGCGTGAAGTACGGCGTGGACGAGGACGTGTGCAACGGCGACCATGCCTGCATCCGGCTCTCGGGCTGCCCCACGCTCACCTTGAAGGACAACCCCGACCCGCTCAAGCTCGACCCGGTGGCGACCGTGATCGACGGCTGCGTGGGCTGCGGCCTGTGCGGCGCCAACGCGCACGCCGCCACGCTGTGCCCGAGCTTTTACCGCGCCGAGGTGGTGCAGAACCCGAAGTGGCACGAGCGGCTGCTGCATGGCCTGCGCGGCGCGGTGGTGCGCGCGCTGCGCCCGGCTTGAGGAGACACGAGCCATGGAACGACATTCCTCCCCGGCGTCCACGCAGCGCCCGATCACCCTGCTCGTCTGCGCCCTCGGCGGCGAAGGCGGCGGCGTGCTCACCGAATGGCTGGTGGAGACCGCGCGCCACGCGGGCTTCGCCGCGCAGAGCACCTCGATCCCCGGCGTGGCGCAGCGCACCGGCGCCACCACCTACTACATCGAGGTGTTCCCGGTGCCACTCGAGCAACTCGACGGGCGCCGGCCCGTCTTCAGCCTGAGCCCGGTGCCGGGCGCGCTCGATGCGATCGTGTCGTCGGAGCTGCTCGAGACCACGCGCCAGATCGGCAACGGCATGAGCGCGCCGCCGCGCACGCTGGTCATCAGCTCGTCGGCGCGCGTGCTCACCACCGCCGAGCGCATGGTGCCCGGCGACGGCCGCGCCGACGCGCAGCGCTTGATCGACGTGGTCAAGGCCTTCAGCCGCGAGCACCACGTGCTCGACATGGGCGCGATGGCGCGCGAGGCCGGCACCGTGGTCAGCGCCGTGATGCTCGGCGCGATCGCGGGCAGCGGGCTGTTCCCGTTCGAGCGCGCGGCCTACGAGCACGCGGTGCGCGGCGGCGTCGCGCACGACAAGGTCGGCAAGGCGGCCGCGGCCAGCCTGCGCGGCTTCGCGGCCGCCTTCGAGGCCGTGAGCGCGCCGCGCGCGCAGGCCGCCTTCGTGCGCGGCGTGCTGGCCGAGGAAGGCCGCGATGCGCCGCCGCCCGCGCGCGCGCTGCCCGCCGAGCTGGCGCAGCGCTTTCCGCCGGCCGTGCACGACCTGCTGGCGCTCGGCCATGCGCGCGTGCTCGACTACCAGGACGCGGCCTATGCCGCGCTCTATGCGCAGCGGCTGGCGCGCGTGCTCGATGCCGAGCGCGCGGCCGATCCGGCCGGCGCGCGCGGCTTCGCCATCGTGCGCGAGACCGCGCGCTGGCTCGCGCTGTGGATGGCCTTCGACGACATCGTGCGCGTGGCCGCGCTCAAGGGCCGCGCCAGCCGCGCGCAGCGCGTGCGCCGCGAAGTGCGCGCGGGCGAGGCCGACATCGTGAAGGTCTACGACCACTTCAAGCCCGGCGCGGCCGAGTTCGCGGCGCTGCTGCCACCCGCGCTCGCGCGCCGCGTGACGGCCTGGGACCGCGCGCGCCAGGCGCGCGGCCGCGAGCCCTGGGCGCTGCCGCTGCAGGTGGGCAGCCATGCCGTCTGGGGCATGGCCTCGCTGCGCCTGCTGGCCTCGCTGCGCTGGCTGCGCCGCCGCGGCAGCCGCTTCGCGGAGGAACAGGCGCTGATCGAGCGCTGGCTCGCGGCCATCGAGGCCGGCGCGCGCGAGAACTGGGTGCTGGGCCGCGAGCTCGCGCTGTGCGGCCGGCTCATCAAGGGCTACGGCAGCACCAACGAGCGCGGCAAGCACACGCTGCTGCACCTGGTCGGCGAACTCGCGGGCCGCACGGCGATGCCCGCGCCGGCGCGCGCCGAGGCCATCGCCGCCGCGCGCGAGGCCGCGCTGGCCGACGAAGGCGGCAAGGCGCTCGATGCCGCGCTCGCACAGCACGGCGCGGCGCCGCGGCCGGTGCAGGCGCAGCCCATCCGCTGGATGAAACGGCCGCCGGCCGCCACGCCCTCGCGCCCCGCCTGAGCCTCATCGCATCCCCAAAAAAGAAACCGGAGACACACCATGACCCTCGACGCTTTCCCCTGGCGACGCCGGCTGCTGCTGGCGGCCGCCCTCGCCTCTCTTGCTTGTGCCTCGGCGCAGGCCAACACCGCCACCGCCTGGCCCGCCAAGCCGGTCAAGGTGATCGTCAACTTCCCGCCCGGCGGCGCGGCCGACCAGATCGCGCGTGCCGTCGCGCAGCCGCTGCAGGAGGCGCTCAAGCAGCCGGTGGTGATCGAGAACCGCGGCGGCGCCAACGGCAACCTCGGCGGCGAGGCCGTGGCGCGCGCGCCGGCCGACGGCTACACGCTGCTGATGAGCTCGGGCGGCATGGTGTCGGTGAACCCGCACCTCTATGCGCGCATGAGCTTCGACCCGGCCAAGGACCTGGTGCCGGTGGCGGCCGCGGCGCGGGTGCTGGTATTCCTGGTCGCCAAGCCCTCGCTGCCGCCGGCCAATGTGCGCGACTTCATCGCCTATGCCAAGGCCAACCCCGGCAAGCTCAGTTACGCCTCGCCGGGCAGCGGCAGCTCGCCGCACCTCGCGGGCGAGATGTTCAAGAGCCAGGCCGGCCTGTTCGCGCTGCACGTGCCCTACCGCGGCGCCGCGCCCGCGCTGCAGGACCTGCTGGCGGGCCAGGTCGACTACGCCTTCGATCCCGGCATCGGCCTGCAGCAGGTGCGCGCGGGCAAGCTGCGCCTGCTGGCCGTGGGCAGCCCGCAGCGCTCGCCGCTGTTCCCCGACGTGCCCACGCTCGACGAGGCCGGCCTGCGCGGCTTCGACGCCGACACCGTGTTCGGCTTCTACGCGCCGGCCGGCACGCCGCCCGAGGTGGTGACGCAGCTCAATGCGCAGATCAACCGCGCGCTCGCGCTGCCCGCGGTGAAGGAACGCATCGCCGCGCTGGGCGGCGAGGCCGTGCCCGGCACGCCGGCCGAGTTCCAGCAGCGCGCCGCGGCCGATTCGCAGCGCTTCGGCGCGCTGATCCGCGAACGCCGCATCGCGGCGGATTGAACCGGGAGCGCGCACCCGGACCTCCAGACCTTGCCCGATCCCCTTGCTCACTGAATCCACAACACGCAGAACGAAAGAGAGACAAGCCATGCAGACTTCCTTCCATCGCCGCCCCGGCGCCCTCGCGCTCGCGCTGGCACTCGCGGCCTCGGCCATGGTCCCCGCGCTCGCGCAGGACAAGCCGGTGCAGATCAAGCTGTCGAGCTGGGTGCCCGCGCAGCATCCGCTGAACCCGGCCCTGCAGGCCTGGGCCGACGACATCAAGAAGGCCTCGAACGGTTCGATCACCGCGATCCTCTTTCCCTCGGAGCAACTGGGCAAGGCCTTCGACCACTACGACATGGCGCGCGACGGCATCGCCGACTTCTCGTACGTGAACCCCGGCTACCAGCCGGGCCGCTTCCCGGTGATGGCCGGTGCCTCGCTGCCCTTCCTGTTCGCCAACGGCAAGGAGGGCTCGGCCGCCATCGACGACTGGTACCGCGCCTATGCCGCCAAGGAGATGAAGGACGTGAAGTACTGCTTCGCCTTCGTGCACGACCCCGGCACCTTCCATTCGCGCAAGAAGATCGTGCTGCCCGCCGACGTGAAGGGCATGAAGGTGCGGCCCGCGACCAGCACCGTGGGCCAGCTCATCACCTCGCTGGGCGGCACCAACGTGCAGGCCTCGGCGCCGGAGTCGCGCGACATGCTCGAGCGCGGCGTGGCCGATGCCATCACCTTCCCCTGGGGATCGATCGGCCTCTTCGGCATCGACAAGGTGGTCAAGTACCACATGGACGTGCCGCTGTACGTCACGCCCTTCGTCTGGGTCATGAACAAGGGCAAGTACGACGCGATGTCGGCCGGCCAGAAGAAGGTGATCGACGACCACTGCACCAGCGAATGGGCGCAGAAGGTGGCCGCGCCCTGGGCCGACTTCGAGTTCGCGGGCCGCGCCAAGATCGCGGGCCAGTCGGGCCACGAGGTCTACAAGCTCACGGCCGAGCAACTCGATGCCTGGCGCAAGGCGGCCGCGCCGTCGGAGGCGCAATGGTCCGAGAGCGTGAAGAAGACGGGCGAGGATCCGAAGGCCGTGATGGACGCGCTGAAGGCGAGCCTGGCGAAGCACAAGTCGGCGCTGTGACCGCCATGAGCACGCGTCCGGCCAGTGCCATGGACCGCGTGATCAACACGATCGAATGGCTCGCCGCCATCTTCGTGGGGATCGTCGCGCTCAACATCTTCGTGGCCGTGGTGCTGCGCAAGTTCTTCGACACCTCGATCCCCGACGCCTACGACTTCGGCCGCATGCTGCTCGGGATCCTGATCTTCTGGGGCATCGCGGCCACCAGCTACCGCGGCGGCCACATCACGGTCGACCTGGTCTGGACCGCGGCCGGCCCGCGCATGCGCCGCGCGATCGACATCTTCGCCACGCTGGTGCTGCTGCTGGTGGTGGCGGTGCAGACCGCGATGCTGTTCGACAAGGTGCGGCTCACCTACACCGACAACGTGCTGACCTACGACATGAACATCCCGACCTGGCCGTTCTATGCCGTGGCCTGGGCCGGCGACGTGTCGGCCGTGATCCTGATCGCGGTGCGCACCTGGCGGCTGATCTTCCATCCCGAGCTGCTGCACGACGAACACGTCGAAGAGAAGGTGAGCGAATGAGCACCGATGCCGTCGCCCTGCTGGACTTCGTCGCCCTGTTCGTGCTGATGCTGCTGCGCGTGCCCGTGGGCATGGCGATGGGGCTGGTCGGCGTCACCGGCTACAGCTACCTCGTGGGGCCCGGCCCCGCGCTCAAGCTGGTGGGCCAGACCTCGATGCGCACCGTGACCGACTACACCTTCGGCGTGATCCCGATGTTCATGCTGATGGGCGCGCTGGTCTCGGTGTCGGGCGTGAGCCGCGAGCTGTTCCGCGCCGCCAACTCGATGATCGGCCACCTGCGCGGCGGCCTCGGCGTGGCCACGGTGGTGGCCTGCGGCGGCTTCGCGGCGATCTGCGGCTCCTCGGTCGCCACGGCCGCCACCTTCTCGTCGGTGGCCTATCCCGAGATGCGGCGCTTCGGCTACCCGCAGTCCTTCGCCACCGGCGTGATCGCCGCGGGCGGCACGCTGGGCGCGATGCTGCCGCCGTCGACCGTGCTCGCGGTCTACGCCATCCTCACGCAGCAGGACATCGGCAAGCTGTTCATGGCCGGCATCGTGCCGGGGCTGCTCGCGATGCTGATGTACGTGCTGACCATCGTGGTCATCGTGCGCGTGAAGCCCGGCTGGCTGCCGCGCGGCGAGGCGCGGGCCTGGAGCGAGCGCGCGGCCGAGCTCAAGAACGTGTGGGCGCCGATCGTGCTGTTCCTGTTCGTGATCGGCGGGCTGTACGGCGGCTTCTTCACGCCCACCGAGGCCGGCGGCGTGGGCGCGAGCGGCGCCTTCATCCTCGGCGTGCTGCGCGGCCGGCTCGACCGCGCGAAGATCCGCGAGGCCCTGCTGTCGGCCACGCGCACAGCGGCGGCGGTGTTCACCGTGCTGATCGGCGCGCTCTTGTTCGGCTACTTCCTCACCATCACGCAGAGCCCGCAGAAGCTCACCGAGTTCCTCACCGGCCTGGGCGTGGGTCGCTACGGCGTGCTCGCGCTGATCATGGTGATGTACCTGGTGCTGGGCTGCCTGATGGACGCGATGGCGATGATCATCCTCACGGTGCCGATCATCTATCCGGTGATCGTGCACCTGGGCTTCGATCCGATCTGGTTCGGCATCATCATCGTGATGACGGTGGAGCTCGGGCTGATCCATCCGCCCGTGGGCATGAACGTGTTCGTCATCAAGAGCGTGGTGAAGGACGTGAGCTTCACCACCATCTTCAAGGGCGTGCTGCCCTTCGTGGCAACCGACATCCTGCGGCTGGTGATCCTGATCGCGTTCCCCGCGATCGCGCTGTGGCTGCCCGGGCGCATGGGATGAACGCAGCAAGCAGAATCGAGACCATGAGCACCAAGGAAATCGTCTACACCGTCCGCGTCGAATTCGGCGACTGCGACCCCGCCGGCATCGTCTGGTTCCCGAACTTCTTCCGCTGGATCGACGCGGCCTCGCGCCACTTCTTCCACCAGTGCGGCGTGCCGCGCTGGGAGGAGACCACGAAGACGCTCGGCGTGATCGGCACGCCGCTGGTCGACACCCACACGCGCTTCGTCAAGACCGCGAGCTACGGCGACACGCTCGAGATCGCGACGCGCATCGCCGAGTGGCGCGAGAAGAGCTTCGTGCAGGCCTACCGCGTGACGCGCGGCACGGACCCTATCCTCGAATGCGAGGAGGTGCGCATCTTCGGCGGCAAGCGCGAGGACGGCAGCCTGCGCGCGCTGCCGGTGCCGCCGTCGATCCGCGCGCTCTGCGAATAGGGCGGCGCCGGGGCCGCGGGGGCGGCGGACGGCTTTCATCGCTGTGTCATGGCGCTCGCGCAGATTCGTGCGCGCCCCGCCATCGACCCCTCACGCGAAAAGAAATCCCCCATGGAAAGACGTTCCTTCCTGCGCCGCGGCCTGTTCTACACGGTCGCCGCCGCCACCCCTCCCGTGCTGAGCGCCTGCGGTGGCGGAGGCAGCGACGGGATCGTGTTCCCGCTCGTGCCGCCGCCCGCTCCCGCGCCGGCACCGCCGCCACCCGCGCCCGAACCCGCGGGCCGCTATGCCTTCGGCCAGGGCGTGGCCTCGGGCGACCCGAAGGACACCAGCATCGTCTTCTGGACCCGCTGCGTGCGCACCGGCACCGCCGCCAACAGCGCGGCCATCGCGCTGCGGCTCGAGGTGTCGGACACCTCGGGCTTCGGCAACCTGGTGGCGAAAGTCGCGCTCGAGGCCTCGGACCGTTTCGACCGCACCGTGCGCGCCAAGGTCACGGGCCTCTCGCCCGACACGCGCTACTTCTTCCGCTTCGTCGCGGGCAGCGACGTCAGCGCCACCGGCCGCACGCGCACCGCGCCGGCCGCCGACAGCCAGCGCCAGCAGCTGCGCTTCGCATGGTTCACCTGCCAGGACTGGCTGATCAACCACTGGGGCGCGCTCGACCTGCTGGCGGCCGAGGACGACCTCGACTTCACGGTGCACGTGGGCGACTACGTGTACGAGACCGTAGGCGCGAAGTTCCAGGCCGGCGTGGCCGAGCCCGCGCACCAGGCGATCCAGCTGCCCAACGGCGTGGCGCTGGCCGATGGCAGTGTCTATGCCAACACGGTCGACGACTACCGCACGCTCTATCGCACCTACCGCGGCGACGCGCGGCTGCAGGCGGTGCATGCGAAGTTCCCGCTGATCGCGATCTGGGACGACCACGAGTTCTCGGACGACTGCTGGCAGGACCACCAGACCTACACCAACGCCAACACCCAGCAGACCGCGCGCCGCCGCGGCGCGAGCCAGGCCTGGGCCGAGTACATGCCGGTGGACTTCGGCGATGTCTCCTTCGACATGGGGAACCCGGCCTACGACAACATCAAGATCTACCGCGACTTCCACTTCGGCCCGCTGCTGCACCTGGTGATGACCGACGAGCGGCTGTACCGCGACGACCACGTGATCTCCGAGGCGCTGGTCGCGCAGCAGACGGGCGGCGATCCGGTCGACGGCAACAGCTCGATCGGCTCGCGCTACTTCGCGCCGCAGACGACGCTGCTGGCACTCGAGGCGATGCGCACGCAACAGCTCGGCCGCGCGCCGAGCATCCTCGGCCCGAC
The DNA here is from genome assembly GCF_059418345.1 of Variovorax sp. GW821-FHT09B01. NCBI lineage: Bacteria > Pseudomonadati > Pseudomonadota > Betaproteobacteria > Burkholderiales > Comamonadaceae > Variovorax > Variovorax sp. GW821-FHT09B01. Next base: position 121,260 of record NZ_JBWKPQ010000023.1, read on the forward strand.
GCAGACCGACTGGTGGAAGAACACGCTGAAGAACTCGAACGCCACCTGGAAGGTCTGGGGCAACGAGGTCTCGCTGAGCCGCATGTGGGTGGACCTGACGCAGATGGCGCCGCCGCCCTTCAACCAGCGCTACGTCGTCAACTGCGACGCCTGGGACGGCTATCCGAGCCACAAGGCCGACCTGATGGGCTACCTGAAGGCGCAGAACATCCGCAACGTGGTGGCGATCACGGGCGACCTGCATGCCTTCCAGTGCGGCCTGATCCGCGACCTGCCCGATCCCGCGGCCGGCACGCCGGTGCTGGTCGACTTCGTCTGCGCGGGCGTCAGCAGTTCCTCGTTCTACAGCTACATCAAGGCCGGCTCGCAGGGCACGCCGCTCACCGCGCTGACCGCCACGCCCGCGGCCTTCGAGCAGGTCATGCGCGGCAACAACCCCGACCTGCTGTTCTCCGACCACGACGCGCAGGGCTATGCGAGCGCGACGGTCACGGCGCAGGCCTTCACGGTGGTCTTCAACAAGGTCAAGCCGCTCGACGCGGGCAAGGCACCCGCGAGCCCGCTGCTCAAGCGCACGCGGATCCGCGTGAATGCCGGCAGCACCACGCCGGTGATCGAGGACAACGTCTGAGCGAGGGGGCTAGGGCCTGTTCACACGATTCAAGGGGTCGCGTTGCCCCGCAAAGGGGCTGGATGCAAGGCGCCCGCGCTTGCAAGGCCGCTGCCTTGCAAGCGCGGGCCACCCCGCAGA
>NZ_JBWKPQ010000024.1:0-119746 GCF_059418345.1 Variovorax sp. GW821-FHT09B01
ACCACCATCGACTGGTTCAACACGCTGGGCGAGTCGGTGACCATGGTCACGGGCCTGATCTTCGTGATCTGCGTGCTGGCCTTCCGCAAGGGGATCATGGGCGAGGTCATCGCGTTCATCGACCGGTGCCGGGAGAAGAAATGATGGCGCGTTGATCGCCGCACTTCGACCTTCATCACCAGCAGCGAGGCATTTCAAACTCAGAAGTCATCTCAACCCGGGCAACCGGACACCCAAGGAGGCATCATGAAGAAAGCACTCGGAGCAGTGTGGGCAGGCCAGCGTTCTTTCGAGAAGGCTTGGCGCCGGATGCTGGCGGCCCTGGCCGTCGGCTTGTTGACGGCATGCGGCGGTGGCGGAGACAGCAATGTGGAGGTCGATGCCGCGGCGATCTCCGCCGCGATCTCCGCCGCCAACGCCGTGGCACCGCCCGTCACCCCGCCCACGGTCGCACCGCCCGAGGAGCCGCCGCCGACCGTGCCCTCCGAAAAGAAGACCCGCTGGGCCACGACATGGCAGGCCGCCATGTATGCCAACCGCCTGCAGAACAACGACTCGGACACGGTGCGCGTGCGCATCCGCACGAGCGTGGGCGGCGAGGGCGTCCGGGTGCGGCTGTCCAACGTGTTCGGCGCCACCACCCTGCGCATCGACCACGCGAGCGTGGCGCTGCCCGATGGCTCGCAACCCTCCGATCCGACCGCCATCGATCTGGCCACGCGCCGGGTGCTGACCTTCGATGGCGGCAAGACGCTGGCCGAGGTGCCCGCCGGCGAGGAGCTGCTGAGCGATCCCGTGGCGATGGCGGTGCCCAAGCTCTCGGACCTGATGATCAGCCTGCACTTCCAGGGCCAGGTGCAGTACGCCGACATGCACATGAACGCCGCCGTTCCGCTGCCCGGCTTCTACGTGGTGAGGAACCGCGACGTGGCGGCCGAAGCCTCGCTGTCGGCCGTCGCGCCAGCGTTCGAGACCTTCAACGGCGTCTTCCACCTGAGCGAGGTCAAGGTGCTCGCGCCCGAGAAGACACGCGTGGTCGTGGCCGTGGGCGAATCGATCACGGCCGGCTACAGCGCCGTGGGCATCCAGAGCCCATGGCCCGCCGTGCTGTCGAAGCTGGCCAACGGCAGTGGCGAGCCGCTGGGCGTGGGCAACGCGGGCATCAGCGGCAACTCGATGTTCAACGCGAACAACGGCCCCTCGCTGTTCGACCGCTTCCAGCGCGACGTGCTGTCCCGCGATCCGACCGACATCATCATCCTGGCCGGCGACAACGATCTCTCCAAGTCCTCGGCCGCCGACATCATCGAGCGCTACAAGTACTTCATCGACCTGGCGCGCTTTCGCAAGATTCGGATCCATGGCGGCGTGAACACGCCGATCGGCGACATCGTCGGTGTCGATGGCAACCCGGTGCCGACCGGCTACTACACGGCCTCCAACGATGCCAAGTGGCGGCAGATCAACGACTGGATCAAGACCTCGGGCTACTTCGACGGCGTCATCGATTTCGCCACCGTCGTCGGCAATCCGGACCGCATGCCGCTGGGGATCGCAACCGCCTGCTACGACCCCAGGAGCCCCATCCACCTGAACACGCGGGGCCTCGACGTGATGGGCACCCTGGCCTACGACGTGCTCTACGAAAAGAAGGTGCAGCCGGCCGAGCCCTGCAACGCGCTGGCGTTTCCGCCGTTGCCGAATTGAATGCTTCTGGTGGGGAGGCGGGGCGGAAGACCCTGGCGCTGCCGTTTCCGGGCGCTTCACTATCATCGCCCCCATGCCCACCTCCCACCTCTACCTCATCACCGGCGCATCGCGCGGCCTCGGCCGCGCCATGGCCGAACAGCTGCTGCAACCCGGCCACGTCCTGCTGTGCATCTCGCGCCGCCAGAGCCCCGAACTCGCCGAGCAGGCGAAGGCGGCCGGCGTCGAACTCGTGCAATGGGAACAGGACCTGTCCGACCCCGTCGCCTCCGCCGCGCGCCTGCGCGAATGGCTGGCCACGCAGGACGCGCAGCGCTTCGACGCCGTCACGCTGATCAACAACGCGGGCACGGTCGGCAATCCGGCGCCGCTCGCTTCCGCGGTCGATGGCGAGCTGTCGCAGGCGCTGCGCATCGGGCTCGAAGCGCCGCTGCTGCTGACGGCGGCCTTCCTCGGCGGCACGCGCGACTGGCGCGGCGCGCGCAAGGTGCTCAACATCTCCTCGGGCCTGGGCCGCAACGCCATGGGCAGCCAGGCGCCGTACTGCGCGGCCAAGGCGGGCATGGACCACTACTCGCGCGCGGTCGCGCTCGAGGAAGCGAACCTGCCGAACGGCGCGCGCATCGTGTCGCTGGCGCCCGGCGTGATCGACACCGACATGCAGGTGCAACTGCGTGGCGCCTCGGCCGAGAACTTCCCCGACCGCACGCGCTTCGAGAAGCTCAAGAGCGAGGGCCTGCTCGACAGCCCCGCGAGCGCGGCCGCGAAGGTGCTCAAGTACCTGGCGCGCGCGGACTTCGGCGCCAAGCCGGTGGCCGACGTGCGCGATCCGGACTGAGCCCCCGCGCCATGGCCACTGCCCAGGGCATCGACACCGGCGAGTACAAGCTCTTTCCCTCGCCGAGGAACCAGCACCGTATCGTCTTCACGCACCAGGTCTTCGTGCCGTACCCGTATGCACTGATCGTGATGGACGAATTCGGCTTCCAGGGCCGCCACAGCCTGTTCGCGGCCTGCCGCCTGAGCGACGGCAAGATGGGCCAGCTCGCGGCCTTCGAGCTGGAGTCGGACGTGGCGGTGTTCAACCGCAAGTTCGTGCCGGACTGAGGCGGGCCTCGGATGACGAGAACGTAACCGGGCGGATAAGTCCGCGTCCGTTTGCGTTTCTAGTGTGTGGGCGTGGAGAGATCGACGCCCCGCGCATGGCAAGCCAGAACGCATCGCCGTATCTCCACCCCCGCGCCTGACATCCAGCCGCGGGGAACATCCCAAGGAGATATGCATGTCGAACAGAACAATCGCCGCGCTCGCGGCCGCCTCCGCCATCGCCGGCTTCATGCCGCTCATGGCCTCCGCCCAGCAGAGCTCGCAGCACGTCGATGCACCCTCGCACTTCGCGGCCAACGAAACGGGCATCAAGACCCATGCGGAACTGGCCGGCGCGGGCAAGTCGACGGGCCAGGTCGACCAGGAGCTGGCGACCGCGCAGAACGATCCGAAATGGAAGGGCTTCCTGGCCTATGGCGCGCCGGTTCCGGTGACCAATGCCAAGCCGAAGACCCGCGCCGAAGTGACGGCCGAGCTGGAGCGCGCACAGCAGCATCCGGGCTGGGAGCGGGCCTCGCGCTCGGGCGCATCGCTGGTGCTGCCGGCCGCGCCGATGCCCGTGTCCGCGCGTTGAGGCGCCGTTCTCCAACGAAAAGAGGGCGCAGCGCGCCCTCTTTCTTCGTCGGCCCTCGCGTGCTTACTCGATGGTCGCGCCCGAGGCCTGCACGATGCCCTTCCACTTCTCGTAGTCGGTCTTGAGCAGCGCGCCGAACTGCTCGGGCGTCATGCTCTGCGGCTCGGCGCCCTGCGCGATGATCGCGGCCTGCATCTCGGGCGTGGCCAGCAGCTTGTTGACCTCGGCGTTCAGGGTGGCGATCACTTCCTTGGGCGTCTTGGCCGGCACGAACAGGCCATACCAGGTGCTCACGTCGAAGCCCTTGTAGCCGAGCTCGGCCACCGTGGGCGTGTCGGGCAGCGAGCTGCTGCGCCTGGCCGAGGTCACGGCCAGCGGGCGCAGCTTGCCGGCCTTGATCTGGGCCATGGCCGAGGGCACCGACGACACCATCAGGTCGACGTTGCCCGCGAGCACGTCCATCATGGCCGCGTTCGAACCCTTGTAGGGCACGTGGCGCATCTTGATCTTGGCCGCGCCGTTGAAGATCTCGCCGGCCAGGTGGATGGTGGTGCCGTTGCCGGGCGAGCCGTAGGTGATGGTGTCGGGCGCGGCGCGCGCGGCCTTCACCACGTCGTCGAGCGTCTTGTACTTGGAGTTGGCCTGCGTGACGATCACCACGGGCGTGAAGGCCACGTGGGCCACCGCGGCCAGGTCCCTGGTCGGCTCGTAGCTGAGGTTCTTGTAGAGCCAGGGCGCGACGACCATGTTGTCCTTCTGGCCCATCACGATGTCGTAGCCCGTGGGCGCGGCGCGCGCGGCCTCGGCGATGCCGATGGTGCCGCCGGCGCCCGCGCGGTTGTCGGGCACCACGGTCCAGTGGTTGGTCTCGGTGAGCTTCTGGGCCACCAGGCGCGCCAGGATGTCGGTGCCGCCGCCGGGCGGGAAGGGCACGATCATGCGGATCGGCTTGGCAGGCCAGGCCTGGGCCTGGGCGGTGGAGGCGGCGCCGAAGGCCAGCGGAAGCGCCAGCGCGAGGGCCAGCGGGCGGATGAGTTGTCGGATCATGGGTTTGTCTCTGTATCTGGACGGATCGGGTTGCAGCCTGGAAGCCATCGCATCGCTGCACCAGGGTGCAGTGTGCCGGAACGACCCCGTGCGGGATTTCGCGGTTCGCGATGGCCGTCTTCTCCAGGCGTGGCGGCTTGCACCGATTTTGCACCCCCTTAGTGCGCCTCGCGCCGTCTCCTGTTCCTTTTTGCGCCGCTGTCGGCACCACGGCCGTGCCGCCGGACCGATTCGGGCTGGCATGGAACTTGTGTGTTCCAAGCAAGTGACTTGCATGAATGCAAGTTGCTTGCTGAATCTGTCCACACCTGCTTCAATCCACACCCGAGGGCCCTGCTCATGCTGTTCCATCGCGCAATCGCCGGCGTTCTTTCCCTGTTCCTGCTCGGTGCCGCGCACGGCGCCGACATGCTGGAAACGGTGAAGAGCAAGAAAGAAATCGTCATCGGTACCGAGGCGCAGTTCGCGCCGTTCGAGTACCTGCAGGACGGCAAGATCGTGGGCTACGGCCCCGACCTGATGCGCCTGATCCTGGCCGACCTGCCCGAGGTCAAGGTCAAACAGTTCGACGTGCCGTTCCAGGGCATCCTGCCGGGCCTGGCGACCCGGCGCTTCGACTTCGTCGTGACCTCGGTCACGCTCACCAAGGAGCGCGCCGACAAGTTCGCGTTCACCGTGCCGATCGCCGACGCCACGACGGCGCTGGTCAAGCGCAAGGACGACGCCGCGCTCACCGATCCCGCGGGCATCGCCGGCAAGACGGTGGGCTCGCAGGCCGGCTCGGCCCAGCTGCGCGCGCTGCAGGACTATGCGAAGAAGCTGCAGGCCGACGGCAAGCCCGCGGTCACGATCCGCGAGTACGTGAGCTTCGACGAAGCCTATGCCGACCTGGCCGCCGGCCGGCTGGTGGCGGTGGCGCAGTCGCTCTCCAACCTGGCGACGCTGGTGAAGACGCGCGGCGACATCTACGCGGTGATGCCCGCGCCCATCGGCCCCAAGACCTACTTCGGCTGGGTCGGCCGCAAGGACGCCGACAGCGCGCCGCTGGTCAAGTTCTTCAGCGACGGCATCGCGCGGGCGCAGAAGAGCGGCCAGCTCAAGGAACTGCAGATGAAGTGGTTCGGCTTCGCGATGGAGGTGCCCACCGACGCGGTGCCGGTGCCGCAGATGTGAGCGGGCCTGCCCCACGCGACCTTTCCTGACCTCGCACCACCGCGCTCCCGATGAATGCAACCACCCTTCTCGAGCGGCTGGCCGCCTACCTGCCCGTGCTGCTGCAGGGCGCGGTCACCACGCTGAGCGTGGCGATCGCGGCCATCGCGCTGGGCTTCGCCTGGGGCGCGGTGCTGCTGGGCCTGTCGCTGCGGCGCGGCGGCCGGGGCGTGCTGCCGGCCGCGGTGCGCACCTACCTGAGCTTCTTTCGCGGCACGCCGCTGCTGGTGCAGCTGCTCATGCTCTTCTATCTGCCCAGCGCCTACGGCCTCGACCTGCCGCCGCTGCTGGTGGCCATCGTCGCGCTGGGCCTGAACTCCGCCGCGTTCCAGTGCGAGATCCTGCGCGCCGGGCTGGTGGCGGTGCCGGCCGGGCAGATCGAGGCCGCGGCCTCGTTCGGCCTGCCGCCCGCGCGCATCTTCCGCCACGTGCAGCTGCCGCAGCTCGCGCGGGCCGTGTGGCCGGCCGTGGTGTCGGAGGGCGTCGACGTGGTGAAGAGTTCGGCCATCGTCTCGGTGATCTCGGTGGCCGACCTGGCGCGCGGCGGGCGGCAGATCGTGGCCGCCAACTTCAGGCCGCTCGAGGTCTATGTCTCGGTGGGCCTGTGCTACCTGCTGATGACCGGCGCGGTGCTGTGGCTCGGCCACTGGCTGCGCGGCCGGATGGAGCGGCCATGATCGACACGGCGCTCCTGGGCCAGCTGCTGCCCGCGTTCGGCGCGGCCGCGCTGCGCACCGTGCTGCTCACGCTGACGGGACTGGCGGGTGGCCTGGTCGTGGGCTTCGCCTTCCACGCGCTGCGCGAAACCGGCTGGCGCGCGGCGCGCTGGCTCTACACCGCCTACACCGCGGTGTGGCGCGGCGTGCCGTTCCTGATCCACCTGTTCATCGTCTACTTCGGCCTGCCGAGCGCGGGCCTGTCGCTCGACCCCTTCGCCGCCGCCGGCCTCACGCTCGCGGTCTACGGCGGCGCCTACTTCGCCGAGATCTTCCGCGCCTGCTGGCAGAGCATTCCGCGCGGCCAGATCGAGGCGGCGCGCTGCATGGGCCTGTCCTCGCGCCAGATCTTCGCCACCATCGAATGCCCGCAGGCCCTGCGCGCCAGCCTGCCGCTGATCGCGAGCCAGACCATCCTGCTGATGAAGGAGTCCGCGCTGGCCTCGGTCATCACCTATCCCGAACTGACGATGACCGCCGGCAAGGTGGTGTCGGAGCAGTTCGTCTACGTCGAGCCCTACCTGCTGCTGGCGCTGAGCTACTGGGGCCTGTCGCTGCTCGTCAACCGCGCGGCCGGCACGCTGCGCGCCTGGGCGGCCCTTCGAGAAAGCTCCCGTCCATGAATGCTCCCGTGACCGTTCCCATCGTCTCCCTGTGCGGCGTCGGCAAGTCCTTCGGCCCGCAGCGCGTGCTGTCGGACATCGACCTGGACATCCGCAAGGGCGAGGTCGTGTCGCTGATCGGCCCCTCGGGCTCGGGCAAGACCACGCTGCTGCGCTGCATGAACTTTCTCGAGGCCTACGACGAGGGCGAGGTCCGCATCCGCGGCGCGCTGCTCGGCTACCGCCGCAACGCGGCCGGCGCGCTGGCCCGCGAGAGCGAGCGCGTCGTCGCCGAGGTGCGCGCGCCGGTGGCCATGGTGTTCCAGCAGTTCAACCTGTGGCCGCACATGACGGTGCTGGCCAACGTGATGGCGCCGCTCACGCTGGCCAAGGGGCTGCGCGCGGACCAGGCCCGGGCCGTGGCCGGCGAGGCGCTGGCGCGCGTGGGCATGTCGGCCAAGGCCGATGCGCGGCCGCCCCAGCTCAGCGGCGGCCAGCAGCAGCGCGTGGGCATCGCGCGCGCGCTCGCGGTCGGGCCCGAGGTGATGCTGCTCGACGAGCCGACCTCCGCGCTCGATCCCGAGCTGGTCGACGAGGTGCTCGAGGTGATCAAGTCGCTGTCGCGCGGCGGCATGACCATGATCATGGTCACGCACGAGATGAGCTTCGCGGCCGAGGTGTCGGACCGGATCGTGTTCATGGAGAAGGGCCGCATCGTGACGATCGGCACGCCGCGCGAGGTGATCCACGCGCCGGCCCATCCGCGCATCCAGGCCTTCCTGCAGCCGTGGATCCGCCGCAGCCTCGGCCATCCCGCGGCGGGAGCGCTCGCATGAACGCGCTCGACGCGATGCGGGACGCGGCCCTCGCGGGCGACGTAGCGCGCGCGGTCGGCACCGCGAGCCTCGAGGCCCGGCTGCGCGGCCTGGCGGCGCATGGCGCCGTCGGCGCGGGCACTGGCGGCGGCGTGGCGCGGCAGGCGCTGTGCGCGCACGAACTGGCCGCGCGGCGCTGGCTGGTGCAGCCGTTCGCGCGCCGGCCCGGCTATCGCGTCGGCATCGACGCCGCCGCCAACGTGTTCGTCCGGCGCGACGGACAGGAATCGATGCTGTCGCCAGCCATGACCGGCAGCCACATCGACACCCAGCCCCTGGGCGGCTGGCTCGACGGCGCTTTCGGCGTCGCGGCGGGCCTGGAGGTGTTCGATGCGCTCGATCGCCTCGGCCTGCGCACCCGCCGGCCGATCGACGTCGCCATGTGGACCAACGAGGAAGGCTCGCGCTTCGCGCCCGGGTTGATGGGCTCGGTCGCCTTCACCGCGCCGCAGCGGCTCGAGGCCTTCCTCGGCGTGCGCGACGGCGACGGCCTGCGCTTCGAGGCCGCGCGCGATGCCGCCGTGGACGACCTGCGCGCGGAAGCACTGCGCGAGGGCTGGCGCTGGATGGACACGCCGCTCGCGCGCCCGGTGCATGGCTACATCGAGGCGCACATCGAGCAGGGCCCGGTGCTGGAGGCCGAGGGCCTGCAGGTCGGCTGCGTGAGCGCGATCCAGGGCGTGCGCTGGTTCCGCATCACCGTGCCGGGGCGCAGCGCGCACGCGGGCACCACGCCGCTGGCCGCGCGCGACGATGCGCAGGCCAAGGCCGTGCGCACGGCCCATGCGCTGCTCGAACACGCGGCGCGGTGCGGCGACGACCGCCTGCGCCTCACCATCGGCCGCTGGGAGTGCAGCCCCGGGTCGATCAACACCATTGCCGAGCGGGTCGTCTTCACCGTCGATGTGCGCCATCCCGAGGCCGCCGCGCTCGACGCGGTGCGCGCGCTCATCGACGCGGCACTGCCGGCCGGCGGCCAGCTCGAGGTGCTGCAGGACAAGCCCACCGTGCGCTTCGACGCCGCGCTCGCGGGCCTGGCGCGCGAGGCCTGCGCCGCGCTGCAACTGAGCCACCGCGAGATGCTGTCGGGCGCCTTCCACGACGCCATGCCGCTGGCCGGCTTCTGCCCCAGCGCGATGCTGTTCGCGCCCAGCCGTGGCGGCGTGAGCCACCACCCCGACGAAGACACCCCCATCGACGACCTCGCGGCCTGCACGCGCGCCCTGGCCTGGTGCCTCGCGCGGCTGGCCGGGCCGCTCGTTTCCTCCACCCCTCCCGAAGCCTCAAAGGACTAGCCAGACCATGGACGACCAAGCCACTTCCTCTTTCCACACGGACACCCACGCGCACGCCCACGTGGCCGACAACGGCGAACCCGTCGGCGCCAACCGCACGCTGCGCGAGCCCGTGTCGGCCGACGGCACGCCCGAACTCGGCAAGCGCTACGAAGTGCCCGCGCGCAACGGCCGCGCCGTGCGGCTCGTCAAGGGCCAGGTGATCCGCGTCATCAACACGCACGGCAGCCAGGTGTGCGACTTCTGGGCCTTCAAGGCCGACGACCTCAGCGAGTTCATGTCGATGGAGCATGCGCGCGCCGTGATCGACCGCATCATGCCCAAGGCCGGCGATCCGCTCGCCACCAACCGCCGCCGTCCCATCATGACGCTCGTGGCCGACACCTCGCCCGGCGTGCACGACACGCTCATGGCCGCCTGCGACGCCTACCGCTACCAGAACCTCGGCGTGACCGAGTACCACGACAACTGCGCCGACAACATGCGCATGGCGCTCAAGGCCATCGGCCTGCGCGCGCGCGAGGTGCCGCAGCCGCTCAACCTGTGGATGAACATCCCGGTGGGCCCGGGCGGCGGCGTAGACTGGCTGCCGCCCGTCTCCAAGGCCGGCGACCATGTGGATCTGCGCGCCGAGATGGACTGCGTGGTCGTCATGTCGGCCTGCCCGCAGGACATCGTTCCCATCAACGACAACCGCCCGGTCGAAGTGCACTTCACCGTGCTGGCGGATGCCTGAGCTTTCCGGCGCGCCGCCGGCCCACTGACGACTCGACGCCATGCGCACTGCCAAGAAGACCACCGCCATTCCCGCTGCTGCCGCCGCCGCCTCGCCGGCACCGGTGGACGCAGACCCGGACCTCGCGCTGTCGGCGCTGGGGCCGCGGCTCAAGCATGCGCGCATGGTGCGAAGTCTCACGCTGAAGGCGCTCGCCGATGCCGCCGGCTGTTCCGAAAGCCTGCTGTCGCGCGTGGAGCGCGGCCAGGTCATGCCCTCGCTGGCCAACCTGCACCGCCTCGCGCGTGCGCTCGACACCAACGTCGCCGAGCTCACGGCCTCGTTCGCGCCGCCCATGTCGCCGGTGACGCGCGCCTCCGAACGCCCCGTGATCGAGTTCACCGGCCTGCGCGGCAAGAAGCGCGGCGTGAAGCTCGAGCGCGTGATCGTGCCGATCCGCGGCCAGCTGCTGCAGGCCGACATCCACGTGCTCGAGCCCAAGGCCGAGAGCCTGGAGCAGATCGCGCACGTCGGCGAGGAAATGGGCTACGTGATCGAGGGCGAGTTCGAGCTGCGCCTGGGCGACGAGGTCTACCGGCTCTCGGCCGGCGACTCCTTCTATTTCTCCAGCGACGTGCCGCACAGCTACCGCAATCCCGGCAAGACCCAGACCCGGGTGCTGTGGACCAACACTCCCGCCACGTTCTGAACCCCCTGCCTGCCATGCAAACAGACACCGCCATGCAGACGCTGCCGCGCTACAGCGGCATCCCGACCTTCATGCGCGTGCCCTTCGCGCAGCGCCTCGAGGACTTCGACATCGCCCTGGCCGGCGTGCCCTTCGACGGCGGCGTGACGGCGCGTCCCGGCGCGCGCTACGGTCCGCGCGAGATCCGCAACATGTCGTCGATGACGCGCGCCATCCACCACGTCACCGGCTTCAATCCCTTCGAGGCCTGCCGCGTGGCCGACGTGGGCGACGTGCCGTTCACCGACGTGTTCCACCTCGAGCGCTCGCACGAGGACATCCGCCGCTTCTTCGAACCCCTGTTCGCGGCCGGCAAGACGGTGCTGGCCGCGGGCGGCGACCACTCGATCACCTTCCCGGTGTTCCAGGCGATGAAGCCGCGCCGGCCGCTGGGCATGGTGCACATCGATGCCCACACCGACACCTGGGACGACTTCCTCGGTTCCAAGTTCAGCCATGGCTCGCCGTTCCGCCGCGCGGTCGAGGCCGGGCTGCTCGATCCGAAGCGCACCATCCAGATCGGCATCCGCGGCGCACAGAATTCCGACCAGGGTTGGCGCTATTCGCTCGACAGCGGCATGCGCGTGGTCTTCATCGAGGAGTTCGAGTCCAAGGGCGTCGAGGCGATCGTGCGGGAGGCGCGGCGCATCGTCGGCGATGGGCCCACTTACCTGTCGCTCGATGTCGATGGCCTGGACCCGGTGTTCGCGCCGGGCACCGGCACGCCCGAGATCGGCGGCATGACCACGCGCGAGACGCTGGGCTTGCTGCGCGGCCTCGACGGGCTGGACTTCGTGGGCGGGGACGTGGTGGAGGTGTCGCCGCCCTACGACCCCTCGGGCAGCACCGCGCTGCTGGGCGCCACGCTGATGTACGAGATCCTCTGCCTGCTGGCGCGCAGCGTGGCTTCGCGGCGCTGAAGCAGGGGTTCGGGGCGCCTCGCGGGCACGCCCCGAACCCGATCGACCCCGGGGTCGATCAGCCGAAGTTCTTTTCGGCGAAGTCCCAGTTGACCAGCTTGGCCAGGAAGGTCTCGACGAACTTGGGACGCAGGTTGCGGTAGTCGATGTAGTAGGCGTGTTCCCAGACGTCGACCGTCAGCAGCGCCGTGTCGGCGGTCGTCAGCGGCGTGCCGGCGGCGCCGGTGTTCACGATGTCCACGCTGCCGTCGGGCTTCTTCACCAGCCAGGTCCAGCCCGAGCCGAAGTTGCCCACGGCCGACTTCACGAAGGCTTCCTTGAAGGCATCGAAGCTGCCCCACTTGGCGTCGATGGCCTTGGCCAGCGCGCCGCTGGGAGCGCCGCCGCCTTGCGGCTTCATGCAGTTCCAGAAGAAGGTGTGGTTCCAGATCTGGGCCGAGTTGTTGTAGATGCCGCCGCTGGACTTCTTGACGATTTCCTCGAGCGTGAGCGACTCGAACTCGGTCCCCTTCTGCAGGTTGTTGAGGTTCACCACATAGGCGTTGTGGTGCTTGCCGTAGTGGTACTCGAGGGTCTCCTTCGAGTACTCGGGTGCCAGCGCGTCGAGGGCGTAGGGCAGGGGAGGCAGGGTGTGTTCCATCGTGGGGTCCTTCTGGTTGATAAAAAGAAAAAGAGGCGGGGGGCGCTCAGTCGGCACCCTCGCTTGGTTTGGTGCGGGTCTTGTCGCCTGGCTTGTCGCCGGCCTTGGGAACGACGCGGTAGGCGCAGCGCCGCGCGCCCGCGAGCACGTGCTCGACGCGGCTCACGCTCACGTCGGGCCCGAGCACCTCGTCGAAGAGCTGCAGCTCGCTGCGGCAGAAGCCCGTGCAGGCGCGCGCCGCGGTGCAGATCGGGCAATGGTTCTCGATGAAGAGGAAGCCCTCGCCCTCGTCGTCGGCGCGGTACTCGGCCATGTAGCCCTCGCGGCTGCGTACCTCGGCCAGCCGCTCCAGCCGCGCGCCGATGCCGCGCGCGCCGCGCAGCGCTTCGCGGTAGGTGCTGCGCATGGTCTCCTCGCGCGCGCCGATCAGCTGGTCCATGCCCTTCTCGCCGAACACCTGGATCACGGCGCTGATCATCTGCACCGTCATCTCGGCATGCGTGTCTGGAAAGCGCGCATGGCCCGAGGCCGTGAGCCGCCAGATCTGCGTCGGCCGGCCGCGCCCGGCGCTGCGGCTCTCGGCGTCGACCAGGCCCTCGGCCTGCAGCTTGGCCATCTGCTGGCGCACCGCCTCCACCGTGACCTGCAGCACCTTGGCGATGTCGGGAATGCCGAGCGCGCCGCGGGTCTTGAGCGTCGAGAGGATGCGGTCGGCCGGCTGGTGCGGGGTCCAGGCGGGCTTGGCGTCGGCGGTGTCGTTGGCGGACATGGCGCGGTCTTCGTGGGGAGCGGAACGGAAAGGCGGCAACCCTTGCATTGTCAGGTGCTTGGGGCGTCCTTCGCAGAAACGCCCGAAAGCCCCTTGGCCGCGCCCTCGTCGCGGCCCGCGGTCGGGGCATCGGGTGCCTGCCATCCGCCGCCCACGGCCTTGTAGAGCGCGACCAGGCTGGTGTACGAGGCGGTCTCGGCCTCGGCCACCGCATCCTGCGCGCGCAGCAGCGTGCGTTGCGCGTCGAGCACCGACAGGTAGGGCGCGGCGCCTTCGCGGTAGCGCACCTCGGCCAGCTCGGCCGCGCGCGCGCTCTGTTCCGAGGCCACCACCAGGCTTTGCAGCCGCTGCTGGTTCTGGCCGTAGCCGGTGAGGGCGTTCTCCACGTCCTCGATGGCGCGCAGCACGGTCTGCTCGTAGGCCGCGCGCTCGCCCTGCGCACGCGCCTGCGCGCCGCGCAGTTGCGCGCGCACCGAGCCCAGCCGCAGCGCGGGCCAGCTCAGGCCCGGCGTGAGGCTGAAGGCGCGGCTCGAGCCGCTGCCCAGGTCCGAGCCGCGCAGCGCGATGAAGCCGAGGAAGCCGCCGATGTCGAGCCGCGGATACAGCGCGGCCGTGGCCGCGCCCACGTCGGCCGTGCTCGCGGCCAGGCCGCGCTCGGCGCGCAGCACGTCGGGCCGGCGGCGCAGCAGGTCGCCGAGGTCGCCCACCGGCAGCCGCTTGGCCAGCACCTGCAGCGGCCGCGGCGCGAGCATCGGCTCGAGTTCGGCCGGCTGCAGCGCCGCGAGCACCGCCACGCGGTGCGCGGCCTGGCGGCGCGCGGTCTCGAACAGCGGCAGCTGGCTCTCGGTGCTCGCGAGATTGGCGCGCGCGCTCGCGAGGTCGCCCGCGAGGCCGCGGCCGATGCCGACCTGGGCCTCGGTCACGCGCAGGCTGTCGCGCAGGCTCTGCAGCGTGCGCTGCGTCACCGCGAGCCGCTGCTCGGCACCGCGCATCTCGTAGTAGTTGCGCGCGAGCTCGGCCACCACCACGATGCGCGCCTGCTCGAGGTCGGCGGCCTGCGCCTCGGCGCGCGCGCTGGCGGCCTCGTCGAGCCGGCGCAGGCGACCGAACAGGTCGATCTCCCAGCCGGCGTCGAAGCCCAGGCGACTGCTCTCGGCCAGCGTGCGGGCCTCGGCCGGCACGCCGTTGCCCTGCGCGATGCCGCGGGTCTTGCTCGCACCCATCGTCACGGTGGGCCAGCGGTCGAGCTCGGCCTCGTCCTGCACGGCGCGGGCTTCGAGCAGCCGCGCCTGCGCGATGCGGATGTCGTGGTTGGCGGCCAGCGTGCGCTCGATCAGCGCGTCGAGCTGCGCATCCTCGAGCTGGCGCCACCAGTCGCGCTGCACCGCGTCGGGCGCGAACAGGTGGCGTTCGGGCGCGGCGATCGTCACCGGCGAGGTCTCGGGCGCCGCGTAGCGCGGGCCGACCGCGCAGCCGGCCAGCAGCAGCGCCGTGGCCAGCGTCGACAGGGAAAGGGTCAAGGCCTTCATGGTCGTTCTCCGGTGCGTCATGCGTGGCCGCCTGCCGTGGCCGGCGCGGCGGGGCCGTCCTCCAGCGCCTCGAGCTCGGCCGCGCGCTTCGACTGGCCCGCGGCGCGGTGGTCGCGCGCCAGCAGCGTGTACATCGTGGGCAGCACGAACAGCGTGAACAGCGTGCCCACCAGCATGCCGACCACGATCACCAGCCCGATGCTGAAGCGGCTGTTGGCGCCCGCGCCGCTCGCGAACAGCAGCGGCACCAGGCCCACCACCATCGCGGCCGTGGTCATCAGGATCGGCCGCAGGCGGATGCGCGCGGCCTCCTCGATCGAGGCGCGGCGGTCGAAGCCCTTGCGCATCTGGATCTCGTTGGCGAACTCCACCATCAGGATGCCGTGCTTGCTGATCAGCCCGATCAGCGTCACCAGCCCGATCTGGGTGTAGATGTTGATGGTCGCGAAGCCCAGCGCCAGCGGCACCAGCGCGCCGCAGATCGACATCGGCACGCTGACCAGGATGATCAACGGGTCGCGCAGGCTCTCGTACTGCGCGGCCAGCACCAGGTAGATCACGACGATCGCGAACACGAAGGCCAGCACCAGCGCCGAGCCTTCCTGCGTGAACTGGCGCGCGTCGGACTGCCAGTCGTAGCTGAAGCCGGCCGGCAGCTTCTTCGCCTCGGCGCTCAGGAAGGCCACCGCGTCGCCCATGGTCACGCCGGGCATCGGGATGGCCTGGAAGGTGGCGGCGTTGAGCTGGTTGAACTGCGTGAGCTTGTTCGGGCCCACGCTGGTCGACAGCTGCACCAGGTTGGCCAGCGGCACCGGCTGGCCGCTCGCGCTCTTCACGAAGTAGCGCGACAGCGCCTCGGCCGTCAGCCGCTGCTCGCGCGGCGTCTGCGGGATCACGTCGTAGGAGCGGCCGTCCATGCCGAAGCGGTTGACGTAGTTCTCGCCCACCAGCACGGCCAGCGTGTCGCCGATGGACTTCATGGTCACGCCCAGGCTGTTGGCCTTGGCGCGGTCCACGCGCACCTCGACCACCGGGTTGTTGAACTCGAGGTCGCTGTCGACCACGGCGAACTTGCCGCTCTCGCGCGCCGCCTTCTTGAGCGCCTCCATGGCCTCGAACACGCTGCGGTGGTCGCCCGGGCTGCGGATCACCATCTGCACCGGCAGCCCGCCGGTGGAGCCCGGCAGCGAGGGCAGCTGGAAGGCGAAGATGTTGCTGCCCTCCACCGCGCCCATGCTGCCCTGCACCTCGTGCTGGATCTGGTCGGCGTTGCGCTGGCGGTCCTTCCAGTCGGACAGTTGCACGCCGCCGATCGAGTTCGACACGCCGTCGGAGCCGTTGATCAGCCAGCGGCCGGTGTTCTCGGGCAGCGCGGCGAACACGTCGTCCCACTTCTTGCCGAACTTCTCGACGTAGTCGATGTTGGCGTGCTGCGGCGACTTGATCGCGGTCAGCACCATGGCCTGGTCCTCGCCGGGCGCGAGCTCGCGCTGCGCGGCGTTGTAGAGGAAGGGCAGGCTCACCAGCACCACCGCGGCCAGCGCGCCCGTCACCCAGCGGTGGCGCAGCGACACGTCGAGCACGCGGCCGTAGCCGGTGGCCAGGCGGTGGAAGAAGCCCTCGGCCAGCCGCGCCATGCGCGTGCCGGTGGCATCCTGCGGCAGCAGGAAGGAGCTCATCACCGGCGACAGCGTGAGCGCGATCACGCCCGACACCACCACCGCGCCCGCGAGCGTGAAGGCGAACTCCTTGAACAGCGAGCCGGTGAGCCCGCCCATCAGGCCGATCGGCGCGTAGACCGCGGCCAGCGTGAGCGTCATCGCGATCACCGGGCCGGCCACCTCGCGCGCGCCGATCAGCGCGGCCTGCACGCGCGACTTGCCTTCCTCGATGTGGCGGTGCACGTTCTCCACCACCACGATCGCGTCGTCCACCACCAGCCCGATCGCCAGCACCATCGCCAGCAACGTGAGCAGGTTGATCGAGAAGCCGAACACCAGCATCAGCGCCGCGGCACCCAGCATCGACAGCGGAATGGTCACCACCGGGATCAGCACCGCGCGCACCGAGCCCAGGCACAGGAAGATCACCAGCACCACGATCACCACGGCTTCGAGCAGCGTGTGGCGCACCTCGTCGATCGAGGCCTCGATGAAGCGCGCGAGCTCGAACGGCAGTTGCACCTCCACGCCCGCGGGCAGGTTCTGCTTGATGCCGGGCAGCAGTTCGCGGATGCGCTTCACGATCACCAGCGGGTTGCCGTTGGGCGCCGCCTGCAGGCCGAGGTAGATGGCCTTGTCGCCGTCCATCATCGCGCTGACGTCGGCGCTCGCCGCGCCCAGCTCGACCGTGGCCACGTCGCCCAGGCGCACCAGCGCATCGCCGTCGCGCTTGATCACCATGTCGCGGAACTCGGCCACGTTCACCAGGTCGGTGTTGACGCGGATGTTCGACACCACGTACAGGCCCTTGACCTGGCCCGGTGCCGCCTGCACGTTGTTCTGGCGCAGCGCGTCGGCCAGCTCGCCGGCCGAGATGCCGCGCGCGGCCATGCGGTTGGCGTCGAGCCACACGCGCATCGCCAGCGTCTGGCCGCCCGAGACCTCCACGCCCGACACGCCCTCGATCGACGCGAACTGCGGCTGCACCACGCGCGAGAGGTAGTCGGTGAGCGCGGGCACGCCCATGGTCTTGCTCGAGAAGCCCACGTAGGCCACGGCCGTGGCCTCGCCCGAGGACTTGAGGATCACCGGGTCGAAGGCCTCCTGCGGCAGCCGGTACTTGACCTGGCTCACCTGCGCCATCGCCTGCGTGAGCGCCTGGTTGGCGTCGGCGTTGAGCTTCATGCGCACGGTGATCACGCTGCGGCCCAGCGTGGAGGAGGACGACAGGTAGTCGACGTTCTCGATCGTGGCCACCGCCTGCGCGATCGGCTGCGTGACGAAGCCCTGCATCAGCTCGGGCGAGGCGCCCGGGTACTGGGTGGTGATGGTCAGCGTGGTGCTCTCGGTCAGCGGGTACTGGCGCACCGGCAGCGAGCCGAGGGCGCGCGCGCCCAGCAGCAGGATCAGCGTGCTCACCACCAGCGCCAGCACCGGCCGGCGCACGAACAGGTCGGTGAATCTCATGACTTGCGCTCCTGCGCGGCCAGCGTGTCCTTGTCCATCGGCTGCACCGCGGCGCCGCCGTACAGGCGCAGCTGGCCCGAGGTCACGACGCGCTCGCCGGCCTGGAGGCCCTTCTCGATCACCACCTGGCCGTCCTGCCGGTCGCCGGCCGTCACGAACAGCTGCTGCACCACGAAGCCCTCGCCCTTGTCGGCCGGGCGCACCACGTAGACCGAGTCGCCGTGCGTGCTGTAGGTGATGGCGGTCTCGGGCACGGTGATGGCGTCGGCGCGCGGCGGCAGCGCCACGCGCGCGCTCACGTACATGCCGGGCGCGAGCGCGCCGTCGGCGTTGTCGATCGCGGCCTGCAGCCGCACGGTGCGCGTGTCGCTGCCGATCTGCGGCTCGATCGCGCTGAGCCGGGCCTGGAAGGCGCGGCCGGGCCAGGCGTCGACGTTGAGCAGCACCTGCTGGTTGCGCTGGAGCGCGGGCAGGGCGGCCTCGGGCAGGGTGATGGTCGCGAGCAGGGTGCGGGCGTCGGTCAGCGAGACCAGCGCATCGCCCGATCGCACGAACTGTCCGAGGTTGACTTTGCGCAGGCCCAGCCGGCCGTCGAAGGGCGCCACGATGCGCTTCTGGGCGATCTGCGCCTGCACGCGCCGCAGCTCGCCGCTGGCCTGGTCGTAGCCGGCCTGCGCCTGGTCGAGCTGTTCCTGCGTGGCGGCCTGCTGCGGCAGCAGCCGGCGCGTGCGCTCGAGCAATGCCTTGGCATTGGCGCGCTGCGCCTGCAGGCGCTCGAGGTCACCCTGCTCGGGCGCGTCGTTGAGCTGCACCAGCAGCTGGCCCGCGCGCACCTCGGCACCCGCGGTGAAGAGGATCTTCGCGATCCGCCCCTCCACCTCGGCCGGCACCTCGACCTGCCGGTTCGCCTCGAGCGTGCCGATGCCGCTGAGGAAGCGCGGCAGTTCGGTCTGCCGCGCCGCGGCCACCGCCACCTGCGCCGGCGGCATGCCGCCACCGCCGCCGTCGGCCGCCTTCGATTTGGCCACGAGGCCGTAGCCGGCCCCTCCCACCACCACTGCCGCGAGGCCGGCTCCGAGCCAGGCCCTTGATCGTGCGTTCATGATCTTACCGTTATTAATCAAAGAAAGTGCTTGGATTATTGGCGGGCTCGCGGCGGCCTGTCGAATAAAGGAAAGCAATGCCCCCGATGAAGGCGGGCTATCCGGGTCGGGTCGTGCATGAGGGAATCTCCGAAAGTCGAGCGGGAAATGCCGCTGCTCCGAAGACGGGCCATGGGGCCGGTTTGTGACGCGCGATTCACCGGTACGGCGGCCGTGCATTGCGCACGGAGCCAAGGGCCGATGTACATTGCGGCCTGCTCAAGAATCTTTCAGCATGGCCACCAAGTCCCGAAAAAAGCCCGCGGCCGTCACCGAGGACGAGGTCTTCGACATCGCTGCCGAGCTGTTCCGGGCCATGGCCGCGCCCATGCGGCTGAAGATCGTCAGCCTGCTGTGCAACGGCGAGAAGAACGTGAGCGAGCTGCTGGCCGAGATCGACACCACGCAGCCCAACATGTCGCAGCACCTCAACACCCTCTACCAGGCGGGCGTGCTCGCGCGGCGCCGCGAGGGCGTGAGCATCTACTACAGCATCGCGAACGAGACCGTGGTGGCGCTGTGCCGCAGCATCTGCGTGCAGATCGCCATCGAGCAGGCCTGAGGCCCGTGCCGGGCCGCCGCCCTCAGGGCTTCAGGTAGACGTAGCCTTCCTGCGCCTGCAGCCGTGCTACCTCGGCCACGCCCGAGGGCACCACCTTCGCTTCCATCAGCAGCCGGCCCGCGTCGATGTTGCGCGTGCTCAGCGTGTTGTTGCAGACGTCGAACACCACGCCGCGCGCGGCCAGCGCGCTCACCGGGCCGCTGAACTCGCGGCCCTTGCTGTCCTTCGCGTCGCTCAGCAGGAAGTCGATGCCGGGGCCGTGCGTCACCACCACGATCTTCGCCTTCGGATCGGCGTTGAGGTGGTTCGTGATGTTGGCGAGGATGGCCGCGCTGGTCTCGACGCCGGTGTTGACGTGATAGACCGCCTTGACCACCTGCTGCGCGCCGGCGAACGAAGCCGCGACGGCGAGAAGGAACGCGATGAATGCCTGTCTCATGGGGAAACCCTCGGTTGTTGTTGTGGACCTCAAAATATCATCTTCTACTTATATTTACAGCCGGGCAAGTCCGGGGTCGCGCGGCGATGCATCGCGCGACGATGAAAAAAAGAGAGACGCCACGATGTTCCCGCTCCTTCTTCGCGCGCTTCTTCGCGCGCTGCTGCCGCTGGCCTTCGGCCTCTTCGTGGCGAGCGCGGGGGCCGCGCCCGACATCGCGCCGCGCGCCGTCGCGCCCGATGTCTACTACGTGCAGGGCGTGCCGGCCCTGGGCTCGGCCGAGAACCAGAACTTCATCTCGAACGCGGGCTTCGTCGTCACGCGCGACAGCGTGGTACTGATCGATGCGCTCGGTTCGCCGGCCGCGGCCGAACGGCTGGTGCAGGAGATCCGCCGCATCACGCCCAAGCCGATCAGCCACGTGATCCTCACGCACTATCACGCCGACCACATCTATGGCCTGCAGGTGTTCAAGGCGCTGGGCGCGCAGGTGATCGCGCATGCGCTGGCCAAGACCTACCTGTACTCCGACGCGGCGCGGCTGCGCCTCGAGGCCTCGCGCAAGGACCTCGCGCCGTGGATCGACGAGAGCACGCGGCTGGTGCCGGCCGATGTCTGGCTCGAGGGCCGCACCGAGATGACGATCGGCGGCACGCGCTTCGTGATCCAGCCCGCGGGCCCGGCCCACACGCCCGAGGACCTCGCGATCTATCTGCCGCAACAGCAGGTGCTGTTCTCGGGCGACGTGGTGTTCCGCAACCGCATTCCCTACGTGGGCACGGCCGACAGCCGCCACTGGATCGCGGCGCTCGATGCGCTGCTCGCGCTCGATGCGCGCACCATCGTGCCGGGCCACGGGCCGGCCTCTTCCGATCCGAAGCAGGACCTGCAGCTCACGCGCGACTACCTCGTGTTCCTGCGCGAGGCGATGCGCAAGGCCGCGGCCGACATGACGCCCTTCGAGGAAGCCTATGCGGCCACCGACTGGTCGCGCTACGAGGCCATGCCGCTGTTCAAGGCCGCGAACCGCATGAATGCCTACAACACCTACCTGCTGATGGAGCAGGAGGCGCGATGAATACGCACAGGTCGACGCGGCGCCAGGCCCTCGCGGGCATCGCGCTGTCGTGCGCCTGGCCCCTGGCGCATGCCGCCGAGTCGGCGCTGCCCGCGCCGGACTCGCTGGCCGATGCGCTCGCCGCCGCACTCGCGCGTTCACAGCCGCTGGTCGTGATGGCCAGCCTGCGCGGCTGTCCCTTCTGCCGCATCGTGCGCGAGCACTACCTGATGCCCGAGCTGGCGACGGGCCTGCCCATTGTGCAGATCGACCTGCGCGACCGCCGCATGGTGCGCGACTTCGACGGCACGCCGCGCACGCACGAGGCCCTGCTCGCGGCCTGGGGCATCGCGGTCGCGCCCACGCTGCTGTTCTTCGGCCGCGGCGCGCGCGAGGTCGCCGAGCGGCTCACGGGCGGGGCCTCGGATTTCTACGGCGCCTACCTCGAGCAGCGGCTGCACCAGGCCCGCGCGGCCGTGCGCGCGTGATCGCGAGCTAGCGTTATGCATGAGCGTGCCGAGCGGGTTTCCCCCAGGCACGAAGCCCTTCCCATCGACGCACGGACTCCTAAAATCAATACATAACGATTTACTTATTTAACGATGAAACTGGCAGCTTCGATGCGAGTTTCGAGGAGACGAAATTGAAGTTGTTGCCGTCGCTCGCGGTCGCCGCCGCATTGCTGATCTGCGTCCAGGCGCATGCGAGCAAGGAGCTGGCCCAGAAGAACGCCTGCCTCGCCTGCCACGCGACCGACAAGAAGCTCGTGGGCCCCGCCTACCAGGACGTCGCGAAGAAGTACGCGGGCCAGTCCGATGCGCTGGCCGTGCTCACCGCGAGCATCCAGAAGGGCAGCAGCGGCAAGTGGGGCCCGGTGCCGATGCCGGGCCAGCCCGCGCTGAGCGAGGCCGACGCCAAGTCGCTGGCCGCCTGGGTGCTGGGCGGCGCCAAGTAGGCGGTTGCGAAGGCCTGCGATGAGCAACATCCAGCAGCCCGGCCAGGTGCGCAAGGCGCCCGAGAACTTCGTCGACGCGCAGGGCGTGCGCACCGTGTTCTCGGAAGCGCGCAAGGGCCGCCGCGATTTCATCCGCGGTGCCTTCGCGGCCGCCGTCGCGGGCGGCGCGGCAACGTCGGCACTCGCTCAGGTCGATGGCGACCCGGCGATCCTCCAGCTGCCCGCGCACAGCACCGGCCTCGGCCAGCCCGTGGTCACCGACGGCTATGGCAAGCCCTCGAAGTACGAGGCCAACGTGCAGCGCCGCCAGAGCCCCGGACTCACGCCGACCGCGCAGGCCTCGGTCTCGTTCGCGCCGCTGCAGTCGCTGTTCGGCATCGTCACGCCCAGCGGCCTGCACTTCGAGCGTCATCACCAGGGCTGGTGGGACATCGATCCTTCGAAACACCGCCTGATGATCAACGGCCTCGTGAAGGCCGCCAAGGTCTTCACGCTCGACGAGCTGATGCGGTTGCCCTCGGTGTCGCGCTTCCACTTCATCGAATGCGGTGCCAACACCGGCATGGAATGGGGCAATGTCGCCGTGCCCACCGCGCAGTACACGCACGGCATGCTGTCGTGCAGCGAATTCACGGGCGTGCCGCTGATCACGCTGCTCGAGATGGCCGGCGCCGACTTGAAGGGCGAGCGCTTCGTGCTGGCCGAGGGTGCCGACGGCTCCTCGATGACGCGCACCATCCCGATGAGCCTGGTGCGCTCGGGCGAGGTGCTGGTGGCCTACGGCCAGAACGGCGAGATGCTGCGGCCCGAGCAGGGCTATCCGCTGCGCCTGGTGGTGCCGGGCGTGCAGGGCGTGAGCTGGGTCAAGTACCTGCGCCGCATCGAGCTCGGCGACATGCCGTACGGCACCAAGGACGAGACCGTGCACTACGTCGACCTGATGCCCGACGGCCAGCACCGCCAGTACACCAGCGTGCAGGAATGCAAGAGCGTGGTGACCACGCCCTCGGGTGGCCAGACGCTGCTGGACAAGGGCTTCTACAACATCACCGGCCTCGCCTGGTCGGGGCGTGGCAAGGTGAAGCGCGTGGACGTCAGCGTGGACGGCGGGCGCAACTGGCGCGGCGCGCGGCTCGAGTCGCCGGTGCTCTCGAAATGCCTCACGCGCTTCAACATCGACTGGGTGTGGGACGGTTCGCCCGCGATCATCCAGAGCCGCGCGATGGACGACACCGGCTACGTGCAGCCCAGCTACCGCCAGCTGCGCGCGGTGCGCGGCACGCGCTCGATCTATCACAACAACGCGATCCAGTCCTGGCAGGTGCAGGCGAGCGGGGAGGTGGCGAATGTCCAGCTCGGCTAGCCGCATCGTGCTGCGCGCGCTGCTGGCCATCGCGGGCTGCGGCGTCTGCATCGCCGCCTGGGCGCAACCGAAGGCCGCCTACCCGGGCATCGGGCGCGACGCCACGCCGAAGGAAGTGGCGGCCTGGGACATCGACGTGCGCCCCGACTTCAAGGGCCTGCCCAGGGGCTCGGGCTCGGTCGCGCGCGGCCAGGACATCTGGGAGGGCAAGTGCGCCTCGTGCCACGGCGTGTTCGGCGAATCGAACCAGGTGTTCAGCCCCATCGTCGGCGGCACCACGGCCGAGGACATCAAGACCGGCCATGTCGCGCGGCTCAAGGACCCGGCCTTCCCGGGCCGCACCACGCTGATGAAGGTGGCGAGCCTCTCGACCGTCTGGGACTACGTCTACCGCGCCATGCCGTGGAACCAGCCCAAGTCGCTGACGCCCGACGACGTGTTCGCCGTCACCGCCTACATGCTGAACCTCGGCGGCATCGTGCCCGACGACTTCACGCTGTCGGACCGCAACATCCGCGAGGTGCAGGCGCGCATGCCGAACCGCAACGGCACCACCACCGCGCACGCGATGTGGCCCGGCAACGAGTTCGGCCGCGCGGCGAAACCCGACGTGGCGGCGGTCGCCTGCATGCGCGACTGCGAGCCGGCCACGCAGACCGTGTCGCAGCTGCCGCCGCATGCGCGCGGCAGCCACGGCAACCTCGCCGAGCAGAACCGGCTGGTGGGCCCGCAGCGCGGCATCGACACCGCGCCGGCCACGAAGACCGGCGCCCCCGCCGCGGCGGCACCGGCCTCGAAGGCCCCGCTCGCCGTGCTCGAGAAGAACAGTTGCGTCGCCTGCCACGGCATGACGCAGAAGCTCGTCGGCCCCGCCTTCTCCGACATCGCGAAGAAATACCCGGGCCAGGTCGACCACCTGCTCGAGAAGATCAAGAGCGGCGGCAGCGGCGTATGGGGTGCGATCCCGATGCCGCCGCAGACCATCGGCGACGACGATGCCAGGGCCGTCGCGCGCTGGCTCGCCGAAAGCGCCGGGCCATGACGCGGCAGCCACGCACCCGGCCCACCATCGATTCGACAGGAGACAAGCCATGAAGAACCGCAGACAGATCCTCCAGCAATCAGCCGCGCTCGCGGGCCTCGCCGCCACCGGCGCCTGGCTGCCGGCCAGCGCGCTGGCCTACACCAAGGAAGCCTTCGAGGCCAAGAGCGTGGCCGATGCGCTCAAGGCCATCGGCGCGGGCACGCCCACCGAGAGCAAGGAGGTCACGATCACCGGCCCCGACATCGCCGAGAACGGCGCCGTGGTACCGCTGAGCGTCGCGACCTCGCTGGCCGGCGTGAAGCAGCTGATGCTGCTGGTCGAGAAGAACCCGAACGCGGTGGTCGCGATCTTCAACACATCGGAGTTCGTCGAGGCGAACTTCACCACGCGCGCCAAGCTGGGCCAGTCCTCCGACGTGTACGCGATCGCCGTCATGAACGACGGCAAGGCGCTGTTCGCGAAGAAGGAAGTCAAGGTCACGCTGGGCGGCTGCGGCGGCTGACGCGCGCCGACCCCCACGAAGAAACAACGAGAGAAGGAGACCCACCATGGCAGATCCCATGCGCATCCGCGCCCAGGCCGCGGGCGACAAGACGACCGTCCGCATCCTGATGGCGCACGAGATGGAAACCGGCCAGCGCAAGGACGCCGCCGGCAAGACCATCCCGGCCTGGTTCATCCAGGAGGTCACGGCCTCGCTCAACGGCAAGACCGTGCTCACGGCCGACTGGGGCCCCGCGGTCTCGAAGAACCCGTTCATGCAGTTCACGCTCAAGGGCGCGAAGGCGGGCGACAAGATCTCGGTGACCTGGAAGGACAACCGCGGCGACACCCGCACCGACGAAGCCACCGTCAGCTAGGCGGTCGCCATGCGCAAGATCCCACTTTCGTGCCTGCTGCTGCTGGCGGGCAGCCTGTCGCTGCACGCCGCCGCGCAGAAGACCACCGCCGAAGGCATCGCCGAGTACCGCGCGCTGCTGCAGGACGGCAACCCGGCCGAGCTGTTCGAGGCCAAGGGCGAAGACCTCTGGAAGCAGAAGCGCGGGCCCAGGGGCGCCTCGCTCGAGAAGTGTGACCTCGGCAAGGGCCCGGGCGTGGTCAAGGGCGCGTTCGCCGAACTGCCGCGCCACTTCCCCGACACCGGCCGCGTGCAGGACATGGAGTCGCGCCTGTTGACCTGCATGCAGACCCTGCAGGGCTTCGATGCCGCCGAGATCGCGAAGACGCCGTTCGGCAGCGGCGAGCAGAAGAACCTCGAGGCGCTGGTGGCCTGGATCTCGGCCGAGTCGAAAGGCATGGCGCTGAACCTGCCGCAGTCGCATGCGAGCGAGCGCCGCGCCTACGAGGTGGGCAAGCGCCTGTTCTTCCTGCGCGCCGGCCCGCACGACTTCGCCTGCGCCACCTGCCATGGCGCCGACGACAAGCGCATCCGGCTGCAGGACCTGCCGAACCTCACGAAGAGCCCCGGTGCCGGCGACGGCTTCGGTGCCTGGCCGGCCTACCGCGTGTCCTCGGGCGAGCTCTGGGGCATGCAGCGGCGGCTCAACGACTGCTTCCGCCAGCAGCGCTTTCCCTACCCGGGCTATGCCAGCGACGTGACCATCGCGCTGGCCGTGTACATGGGCGTCAACGGCAAGGGCGTGAAGACCACGGCCCCGGCCATCAAGCGCTGAAGGAACGCGACATGAATGCCGACCACATCCTGGGCGCCGTCGCGGTCGCCTGCGCGCTGGCCCTGTTCGGCTGCGCGAGCGCCGACAGCGCGGCCGACATCGACCGCTACACGGCCGAGGCCCTGAAGAGCTCGTTCCGCGACCAGGGCATCGCCAAGGTCGACCGCCTCGTGCAGGACCCGGCCAACCGCGCCTGCAGCGAGGCCGACGCCAGCGGCAAGCCGCTCGACGAGAAGACCGCCAAGGAGATCGAGGCGGCCAACATGAAGACCATCCGCTGGCCCGCCGACGGCAGGTTCGTCGGCGACTGGCGCGAGGGCGAGAAGATCGCGCAGAACGGGCGCGGCCTGACCTGGACCGACGCGGCCGCCTCCGCCAAGGGCCCGGCCAACGGCGGCAACTGCTACAACTGCCACCAGATGTCGAAGGAGGAGATCTCCTTCGGCACCCTCGGCCCCAGCCTCTACCAGTACGGCAAGCTGCGCGGCGTGAGCGACCCCGCGGCCGCGGCCTCGAAGCCGATCGTCGACTACACCTGGGGCAAGCTCTGGAATGCGCGCGCCTACAACGCCTGCTCGAACATGCCGCGCGTCGGCCACTCGGGCATCCTCGACGAAGCGCAGATCCGCGACGTGATGGGGCTGCTGCTCGATCCGCAGTCGCCGGTCAACCGATAGACGCAGAGGGCCCGCCGCTTCCATGAACCTTTCCAAGCGCGAGTTCCTGCAACTGCTGGGCGCCGGCAGCGTGGCCGGCCTGGGCCTGGGGCGCCACGACGGCGCCAGCGCGGCCGGTGCCGTCGATGCCATGTACGCGCTGCCGCGCTTCGGCAACGTGTCGCTGCTGCACATGACCGACTGCCATGCGCAGCTCAAGCCGCTGTACTTCCGCGAACCGAGCGTGAACATCGGCCTGGGCAGCATGAGCGGCAAGGTGCCGCACCTGGTCGGCGAGCAGTTGCTCAAGGCCGCGGGCGTCGCGCCCGGCACGCGCGTGGCGCATGCGCTCACGCACCTCGACTTCGACCGCGCGGCGCAGCGCTACGGCAAGGTCGGCGGCTTCGCGCACCTCGCCACCCTGGTGAAGCAGCTCAAGGCCAGCCGGCCCGGCGCGCTGCTGCTCGATGGCGGCGACACCTGGCAGGGCTCGGCCACCTCGCTGTGGACCCAGGCGCAGGACATGGTCGATGCCTGCAAGCTGCTCGGCGTCGACGTGATGACCGGCCACTGGGAGTTCACCTACGGCATGGAACGCGTGAAGGAGATCATCGAGAAGGACTTTGCGGGCCGCGTCGAGTTCGTCGCGCAGAACGTCAAGACCGCCGACTTCGGCGACCCGGTCTTCAAGCCCTACGTCATGCGCGAGATCAACGGCGTGCCCTGCGCCATCGTGGGCCAGGCCTTTCCCTACACGCCGATCGCCAACCCGCGCTACATGGTGGCCGACTGGACCTTCGGCATCCAGGACGACAACCTGCAGCGCGTGGTGGACGAGGCGCGTGCCAAGGGCGCGCAGGTGGTGGTCGTGCTCTCGCACAACGGCATGGACGTCGATCTCAAGATGGCCAGCCGCGTGCGCGGCGTCGACGCCATCCTCGGCGGCCACACGCACGACGGCACACCCATGCCCACGCTGGTGAGCAATGCCGGTGGCCAGACCATCGTGGTCAACGGCGGCTCCAACGGCAAGTTCCTCGGTGTGCTCGATTTCGAGGTCAAGGGCAAGAAGGTCAGCGACTTCCGCTATCGCCTGCTGCCGGTGTTCTCCGACCTGATCCCGGCCGATCGCGAGATGGATGCGTTGATCACGCGCATCCGCGCACCCTACGAGGCCAAGCTGTCGGAGACGCTGGCCCACACCGACGGCACGCTGTACCGGCGCGGCAACTTCAACGGCACCGGCGACCAGCTGCTGCTCGACGCGCTGATGGAGGTGCAGGACGCGCCGATCGCCTTCTCACCGGGCTTCCGCTGGGGCACCTCGCTGCTGCCGGGCCAGCCCATCACGCGCGAATGGCTGATGGACATGACCGCCACCACCTACTCGTACGCCACCGTCACGCCGATGAGCGGCGAGATGCTCAAGACCGTGCTCGAGGACGTCTGCGACAACCTGTTCAACCCCGACCCCTACTACCAGCAGGGCGGCGACATGGTGCGCGTGGGCGGCCTGCAGTACGCCTGCGACCCGACGGCCGCGATGGGCCAGCGCATCCAGGACATGCGCCTGGACGGCAAGCCCATCGAGGCCGGCCGCAGCTACAAGGTGGCGGGCTGGGCGCCGGTGAGCGAAGAGGCGCGCAGCGCCGGCAACAAGCCGGTGTGGGAGGTGATCGAGCCCTGGCTGAAGTCGCGCAAGGTGGTGGCCGCGCGCGCGCCCGAAGCACCGGTGCTGAAGAACGTCGCGCCCAATCCGGGGCTGGCCTGACGGCCGCCGGCGGGCGCGTGGCCGCGCGCCGCGCTCCCTAGAATCGCCGCATGTCTGTCGAACAGGTCTCCCTCCTCACCTCGTTCGCGCTCGCGGCCGCCTTCGCGCTCTCGGCCGTGTTCGGCGCCGTCGCGCGCGCCACGCGCTTCTGCACCATGGGCGCCATCAGCGACGTGGTCAACCTCGGCGACTGGACGCGCGTGCGGCAATGGGCCGCGGCCGGCGGCGTCGCGCTGATCGGTTTCTCGGCGCTGGTGTTCGCGGGCTGGGTCGATGCCGACCGCACGCTCTATGCATCGAACCGCATCCTCTGGCTCTCGGCGCTGGCCGGCGGCCTGCTGTTCGGCTTCGGCATGGTGCTGGCCTCGGGCTGCGGCAACAAGACGCTGGTGCGCGTCGGCGGCGGCAGCCTCAAGGCGCTGGTCGTGCTGCTGGTGATGGGCATCGCGGCCTTCGCCACGCTCAAGGGCATCACCGCCGTGCTGCGCGTGGCCACCGTCGACGCGGTGCACCTGGAGCTGGCCGTCAATGCCTCGCTGCCCGAGGTGCTGGCCGGCGCGCTGCGCATGCAGGCCGCGCCGCTGCGGCTCGCGATCGGGCTGGTCGCGGGTGGCGCGCTGATCGCCTGGGCCGCCTGGGGCCGGCGCGATGCGCGCAGCCTCGCGGGCGGGCTCGCCATCGGCGCACTGGTGGTGGCCGCCTGGTGGCTCAGCGGCCACTGGGCCGTGGTCGAGGAGCATCCGCTCACGCTCGAGCACGTGTTCCTCGCCACCAACTCCGGCCGCGCCGAGGCGCTGAGCTTCGTCACGCCCGTGGCCTATGCGCTCGACTGGCTGATGTTCTACAGCGACGCCAACAAGCTGCTGACCCTGGGCATCGCCTCGGTGGCCGGCGTGATCGTGGGTGCCGCCGCGCAGGCGCTGTGGGCGCGCGAGTTCCGTTGGGAGGGCTTCGCCGGCAGCGGCGACCTCGCGCACCACCTGGGCGGCGCCGTGCTGATGGGCATCGGCGGCGTCACCGCCATGGGCTGCACCATCGGCCAGGGCCTGAGCGCGCTTTCCACGCTGAGCCTCGCGAGCCTGCCGGCGATCTTCGGCATCGTCGCGGGCGCGGTGGCGAGCCTCAAGTACCAGGCCTGGCAGCTGCAGCGCGATCTTTGATCGCGTTGCGCGCGCCATGCTTGACCCGGCCCCTGCGGCCACCTCGATAAACACGGCATCGCAGCAAACACCGAGGTGATCCCGTGACCCCTTCTCCCCGTTTCCTGAACCCGTCCGAGGCCGCGCGCCGGCTCGGCGTGTCCGCCAAGGCCCTGCGGCTGTACGAGCAGCGCGGCCTGCTGGTGCCGGCGCGCACGGCGGCCGGCTGGCGTTCCTACGGTCCCGCCGAGATGGCGCGCGCCGCCGAGATCGTCGCGTTGCGCGCGCTGGGCCTGAGCCTCGCGCAGGTGGCGCGTGTGTTGAAGGGTGATGCGCAAGGGCTGGCGCCGGCCCTGGCCGCGCACCAGGCGGTGCTCGAAGCCAAGGCGCGAGAGCTCGACGCCACGCTGGACAGGGTGCGCGGCCTGCGCGACGAACTCGCGCGCGGACGCCTGCCCGCGCCCGGCGAACTCGCGCGCCTGCTGCAGCCCGACACCCGGCCCGCGCTCGAGTTCGAACTGCCCTGGCCCTGGGGCGGCGAACGCTTCGCGCTGAGCGACATTCGGCCGATCAATCACATCGTCGGCCCGCTGGGCAGCGGCAAGACGCGGCTCGCGCTGCGCATCGCAGAACGTTTTCCGGGCGCCGTCTTCCTGCCGCTGGACCGTGCCGAGGGCGATGCCACCGCCACGCGGTTGCGTGAAGACGCCGCCCTGCGATCGCGCGTCGATGCCGCGCTGGCCTGGCTCGTGGAGGACGGCGCCACCGGATCCGAGGCCCTGACCGCGCTGCTGGCCGGCCTCGAGGCCGAAGGCCCCGCCGCCATCGTCGTCGACATGGTGGAGCAGGGCCTCGACCATGCGACCCAGGAAGCACTGATCGCCCACCTGCGCCGCCGCGGCGCCGAGGCGCGGCCGCTGTTCCTGCTCACGCGCTCCAATGCCTTCCTCGATCTCGCGGCGGTCGGCGCGCACGAGTCGATCCTGCTGTGCCCGGCCAACCACAGCCCGCCGACCTATGTCGCGCCGTTCGAAGGCGCAACGGGCTACGAGGCTGTTGCCACCTGCCTCGCGACGCCCGAGGTGCGCGCGCGCACGCAGGGGGTGGTTGCGTGGCGGCCGAAGGTGGCTTGAAGGCCCTCGCGAGAAACCCCCAACCCCGACGTGGCAACATTGATTTACATTGCTGCGCAGCATTCAGGAGGATGTATGACGGGATGGTGGGCAGCGCTGAAAAAAGAAGTCTCAGGAGATGAAGAGGGTGGAGATCGCGTGCCCCGGCGTGCATGGTCGCCCGAGGTGTTCGACGACATCGAGTGGCGCCGTTTCGAGGCCTTGTGCGAAGCGCTGTTCGCGCAAGCTGGCGTCCGTACGGAAAGCCAGTCGCATGGCGCTGATGGCGGCATCGATATCTGGCTCTACTCTGCACACAGTCCGAAGCCGATGATCGTTCAATGCAAGCACTGGCGTCGCAAGCCCGTGGGTGTCCAGCAGATGCGCGAATTCTTCGGCGTGCTCAAGGCCAACGATCTTCAATACGGAACCTTCGCCACCAGTTCGACCTTCACCGTCGACGCGCTGGATTTTGCCAAGGCCAACGGTATCAATGCGCAGGATCGCTCGGGTCTTCTCCGCCTCATCGGTACGCGCACGGCCGAGCAGCAAGCGACGCTGCTCAGCGTCGCTTACGAGGGAGAGTACTGGCGGCCGACTTGTGCCAATTGCGGCGTGAAGATGGTCGAGAGACAACCCAAGGAGGGCGGGACGCCGTTCTGGGGATGCGTTAACTATGGTCGGACGCGCTGCCGGTTTCGGCTCTTTACCCTCTGAGACTCGGCGGATTGCGATTCCTGGTCAGGCGCCTGCCGCAATGCGCAGGCATTGAAAAGCGGCCTGGAGCGTGTTTCGCGTTGTGCAACTCTTCTGGCTGACACTGCACACGCCAGCGAGTTATTGTCAGAAGCGTTGCTTTGATCGTTTCATGAGTCCGATGCAGATCGACCACTTCCTTGATCGCGGCTACCTCCACCTCGAAGGCTTCCACCCGAAGCCCCGCGTGGCCCCGCTGCGCCAGAAGCTGCGCGACGAACTCAAGCGCCTGGCCGGCGCCAAGGGCGGCCTGAGCGCGGTGCAGCGCCTGCCGCTGTTCCAGCAGATCGGCAAGCTGTCGGCGCTCGTGAGCCTGCCCGGCCTGCACGAGGCGCTGGTCACGCCGGCGCTGCTCGACGTCATCGCGAAGCTCGGCCACCGCGCCCCGCCGTCGGCCGCCGCGGGCCACCCTGGCACGCAGTTGCTGCTGTCGCCGCCACAGCAAGGCGACTGGACCCTGCAGGCCCTGAACTGGCATGTCGACCTCGCGGCGCGGCCGCAGGATACGCTGCCCGGCGTGCAGGCCTTCTTCCTGATCGACGACGTGGCAGCGCACGGCGGCGCCACGCTCGCGCTCGCGGGCTCGCACCGCATCGACACGCGGCGGCCGGCCTCGGATTCGCAACCCGCGCTGCGCGAGCTGCTCAAGGACCCGGCGGACCTGGAGCGCCGCCTGGGCGAGCAGGGCCTGGCCATCGTCGAGATGTGCGGCCGCGCCGGCGACGTGTTCCTGATGGACATGCGCGTGCTGCACACGCCCTCGGTCAATGCGACGAAGCAACCGCGGATGATGGCGACCACGCGCTGCATCTTCGGCACCTGACGCGCCGCGACGAGACGCCGAGGCGTCAAGGCCGCGCGCATCGGTCACGCGAAAATCCCCGCATGGACATCGAAAAATTCCCGAGCGCGCTGATGCACACCATCGGCTTTTCGCAGCTGCTGCGCAGCGATGCCGAGGCCGGCCTCGCGCGCGTGCGCTTCACCGCGCGGCCCGAGTTTGCGCACAGCAACGGCACGGTGGTGCAGGGCGGGCTGGTCACCGCATGGCTCGATTGCGCGATGGCCTTCGCGGTGAACGCGAAGGACGCCGCGGCCGGCCTCGCGAGCCTCGAGCTCAAGATCTCGTTCCTCGACCGGGCCGACGTCGCCACTTTCGAGGCCGAGGCGCGCATCCTGCGCTGGGGCCGCAGCGTGGTGTTCCTCGAGGCCGACCTGTGGGCGCTCGATGGCCGGCTGATCGCGCGCGCCTCGTCCACCGGCAAGCTCGTGCGACGAGGCGCCTGAGCGCCCCGCCGCGCGCGATCAGCGACGACGCCGGCGCGCGACCACCAGGCCCGCCACGCCGAGCGCGGCCAGCGCCAGGTCGACCAGATCCAGCGCGCCGCCGCTCCTGCGGAAGGGGAACGCGATCGGCATCACCGGCTGTTCCGGCGTCACCTCGGGCGCGGCCTTGACGTTCAGGAACGCGGCCGACACCGAGCCGGGCTTGTCGTCCTCGTTGATGCCCTGCACGTAGACCATGTGGCGGCCCGGTGCGAGGCCCGTGGTGTCGAGCATGCCGCTCGCGGTCCGGGTCGCTTCCTCGAGGCCGGGGCTGGCCTGGTCCGAGGCCGAGAGCGCCAGCGGGATGCCGACCGCGCCGGCCTCCCACGGCAGCTTGCCGACATAGGCCAGCGCCGTCTTGATCTTCTTGACGACCGGCACCGGCGGCGCCGGAATGTCCGACTGGCCAGGCTTCGAATAGAGGTAGCGGTTGTCGTCCACGGTCGCGGTGACGAGCGCCTTCGTTCCCGCCTGCACGGCCTCGGCGGCGATCTTCACGTCGACCGTGTCCGGTCCCTGCGGCAGCTGGTAGGGCCGGTACAGCACGCGGCTCAGGTAGTGGAAGCCGTTGAAGTTCTCGGGATAGACCTCCTTGTTGAAGTTGTCGCAGCTCTCGTAGAAGGAGCGGCCCATCTCCACCGTGTACGAAGGCGCGCCCAGGTAGCCGTAGACGGCGTCCTTGGTCGTTCCCTCGGTGTCGTAGCCGAGCACCTGCTGCGCCGAATACTTGTTGTGATAGGCCATGCGCTGCGCGATGGTGGCCAGCCCGAGGTTGTTGGGCGTCTGGATGTTGTTCTCGTTCTCGGAGCGCCGCACGCCCCAGGACCAGAGGATGGCGCGCGCCGCGCTGTGCAGGTCGATGAACACCCCGCCGCCGTAGTTCTCGTCGGCACCGGTCTTCCAGTCGAATTCGCCGGCACCGCCGTTGTCGCGGTTCTGCGCGTTGCAATAGGTCGCGCTCTTGGGTCGCCCGTCGGGCAGCGCACCGCCCTCCCACTTGCAGGCGGCCTGGTTCCAGCTGCCGCGCACGTAGTCGAGCACCACCTGCGTCTCGGGCTCGGAGACGGCCGCGGTGCCGCGATAGTCCTCGGCGCACTGGTTGTCGGAAGCCCCGGGCCCGCCCGTGCGCCAGCCGAAGGGGTAGTTGCGGTTCAGGTCGACCCCGCCGCTGCGCGCCGTGCTGCAGGCGGCCGTGGCGTAGTTGGTGTTCTTGCGCTGCCGGGCCGTGATCTGCTGCTCGGCGATCGAGCGGCCGTCGGGGTTGTGGACGACGAAGTGGTAGCGGTTGGTGTCGAGCATCATGCGGGCGTTCGCATCGGTCTCGTAGTTGTCGAGCAGCCACTCGATGTACTTCATGCCGAC
This sequence comes from Variovorax sp. GW821-FHT09B01, assembly GCF_059418345.1. Taxonomy (NCBI): domain Bacteria; kingdom Pseudomonadati; phylum Pseudomonadota; class Betaproteobacteria; order Burkholderiales; family Comamonadaceae; genus Variovorax; species Variovorax sp. GW821-FHT09B01. The sequence continues at coordinate 33,943 of NZ_JBWKPQ010000024.1, forward strand.
TTCCTGCGGGGCGTACTCGCGGGCATGGATGCCGCCGGTCCAGACCATGTTCGGCGGCTTCTGCGCCTGCGCGTCCTGCTTCTCGAAGTTGCCGGCCACGATCACGCGGATCGGGTAGGGCTCGGTGGGAAACAGGCTCAGGTTGAAGGTGTTGAGAACGCTCGCGGGCAGGTACTTGACCAGCAGGTTGACCCAGGACGAATTCGTGTTGTTGTCGGAGTCCGTGCCGGGTTGCCGGTACTGGCCGCCCATCCAGGTCTTGCCGAGCGTCTGCACCTTCACCAGCTTCGGATACTTGGCGGCCAGCTCGTCGAAGCTGCTGTAGACCTGCCCGACGGTGCGGTAGCAGGCCGCATGCGAACCGCCGTCGGAGATCTTCTTCGTGCCCGGCGTGGTGTCCGGTGCGGGCGAGGCCTGCTTGCCCACGCCCTTGGTGATGTAGTCGCGGATCCGGGCCGTCTCGGCCTCGTTGATCTGCACGGGGAGGCCCAGCATCCGCAGCTGCGCCAGTTCGCCCGGGCCTACCTCCGCCGACACCGTGCGGGCCTTCTGGTCCACGTAGGCATGGTCGAGCAGCCGGGTCAGGGCGTTGAGATCGTTGTCGCTGGCGTAGGGCACGACGATCGAATAGACCTGGACCCAGTCGCCGGTGTCGGGCGATTGCGCCGACACCGGGTGGCCGGCCGCGATGGCGGCGGCGAGCACGATGGACCATTGCGTGGGACGTGAGATGCGATGACTGATCCTCATGACAATTCCCCTTGTTTTGTTGAACAAAAATTGGCCGACCACAGCTTGAAGGCCCATCGGCCGGGGTTCGATAGTGATTACCCGGATTCCGCGCGCGGGCAGGCTGTGGAAGTCGCGCCGATACACTGCCGCGCATGCAAGACCCGCCGTCCTCCTCGCCGGTGCCCGCGCGCTGGCGCGGCCCCGTCGTGCTCGCGAGCCTGATGCTCGCGCTGCAGGCGGGCGGCGAGCCGGTCTACGAGGCGCTGCGCTACGAGCGCTCGGCCGTGCTCGGCGGCCAGCTCTGGCGCCTGCTCACGGCGCACCTGGTGCACCTCGGCTGGACGCATTGCCTGCTGAACCTCGGCGGGCTGGCCGTGTGCGCGGCGTTCGCGAAGGACCGCGCCGGCGCGCGCGCCTGGGCCGGTGCCTTCGTCGCGCTGGCGCTCGGCGTGAGCGCCTTGCTGCTGGTGGCATCGCCCCGGGTCGCGGACTACGCGGGGCTGTCGGGCGTGCTGTACGGCCTGTTCGTCTGGGTGCTCGCGCCGCAGGCCTGGCGCGGCGACCTGCCGGCCCGGCTGGCACTGGCCGTCGTGGCGGCCCGCATCGGCTGGCAGCTGTGGAGCGAGCCCACCGAGGCACAGCGTGCACTGATCGGCGGCGAGGTGCTGGTGCAGGCGCATCTCTATGGCGCGGCATGCGCCGTGCTGCTCGTGCTCGCGCAGGCGCCGCGCAGCCGTTCCCCCGCCTGATCCGACGCCGCCGCGCGCGGCGTTTTTACGCTTTCTTTACGGCCCCCCACCGACTCTTTCCCCCGTTTTGACGCGCATCTGCCGAGACTGCAATTCATCTTTTTGATAGCAGGAGTGATGCATGGACATCGTCTGGATGAGCGCCTTGCTGGCGCTATGGGTCGTGGTGGCGGCCATGGTCGTCGGGCTGAACCGGCTCGAGGGACCGAACCCGCCGGCAGCCAAAGAGGGAGACGCATCGTGATCGGCCTCGACGTCCTCTACGGCTTCGGCGCGCTGATCGCCGTGGTGCTGTTCGCCTACCTGGTTTTCGCGCTGATCTGCGCCGAGGAGTTCTGAGATGAGCGCCTCGGCCTGGGGCCTGCTGGCCCTCTTCTTCGCGCTGCTCCTGCTGCTGGCCTGGCCGGTCGGCAGGTTCCTCGCGGCGCTGTGCAACGAACGCGTGCCGCGCTGGATGGCGCGCGTCGAATCCCCGTTCTACAAGCTGGCCGGCGTGGCGCCGGCGCAGTCGATGAACTGGCGCGTCTACGCGATGGCGCTGCTGGCCTTCAACACGGTCGGCGCGATCGTGGTCTACGGCCTGCAGCGGCTGCAGGGACTGCTGCCGCTCAACCCGGCCGGCATGGGCGCGGTGTCGCCCGACTCGGCCTTCAACACCGCCGTGAGCTTCGTCGCCAACACCAACTGGCAGGGCTACGCGGGCGAGTCGACGATGAGCTACCTCACGCAGATGCTCGGCCTCACGGTGCAGAACTTCGTGTCGGCCGCGACCGGCATCGCGGTGGCGTTCGCGCTGGTGCGCGGCTTCGCGCGCCGCGGCGAGGGCCAGGGCAAGGGCCTGGTCGGCAACTTCTGGGCCGACATCGTGCGCGTCACGCTGTGGGTGCTGGTGCCGATCTCCTTCGTGCTGGCGGTGGTGCTGGTGGGCCAGGGCGTGATCCAGAACTTCGACGAGTACAAGGCAGCGACCACGCTCGAGACGACCGCGTTCCAGCAGCCCAAGGCCGGCCCCGACGGCCAGCCGCTGAAGGACGACAAGGGCGCGCCGGTGATGGAGGACGCCACCACCACGACGCAGACGCTGGCCATGGGCCCGGTCGCCTCGCAGGAGGCGATCAAGATGATCGGCACCAACGGCGGCGGCTTCTTCAACGCCAACTCGGCGCATCCCTACGAGAACCCGACCGCGCTGTCGAACCTGCTGCAGATGCTCGCGATCTTCCTGATCCCCGCGGCGCTGTGCTTCACCTTCGGCCGCGTGGTGGGCGACATGCGCCAGGGCTGGGCGGTGTTCGCGGCGATGGCGATCATGTTCGTGGTCGCGGTGATGGTGCTCACGCCCGCCGAGCAGGCCGGCAATCCGCTGCTCGGCCCGCTGGGCGTCGACCAGGCCGCGAGCACGCTGCAGTCGGGCGGCTACATGGAAGGCAAGGAAGTGCGCTTCGGCATCGATGCCTCGGCGCTGTTCGCCGCCGTGACCACGGCCGCCTCGTGCGGCGCGGTCAACCTCATGCACGACTCGCTGACGCCGATCGGCGGCATGGTGCCGCTGGTGCTGATGCAGCTCGGCGAGGTGGTGTTCGGCGGCGTCGGCTCGGGCCTGTACGGCATGCTGATCTTCGCGATGCTCGCGGTGTTCATCGCCGGGCTGATGATCGGCCGCACGCCCGAGTACCTCGGCAAGAAGATCGAGGTGCGCGAGATGAAGCTGCTGTCGATCGCGATCCTGGTGACGCCGATCCTGGTGCTCGTGGGCACCGCCATCGCGGTGGTCTCGGGCGCGGGCAAGGCCGGCATCGCCAACCCCGGCGCGCACGGCTTCTCCGAGATCCTCTATGCGCTGACCTCGGCCGCCAACAACAACGGCAGCGCCTTCGCGGGCCTGTCGGCCAACACGCCCTTCTACAACGCGCTGCTGGGCCTGGCGATGTGGTTCGGCCGCTTCGCGATGATCGTGCCGGTGCTCGCCATCGCGGGTTCGCTGGCCGCCAAGAAGCGTCTTCCGGTCACGGCCGGCACGCTGCCCACGCACGGGCCGCTGTTCGTTTCCCTGCTGATCGGCACCGTGCTGCTGGTCGGTCTGCTCAATTACGTGCCGGCATTGGCCCTCGGGCCGATCGTCGAGCACCTGGTGCTCTGGAAGTAAGGAGGAGCACGTCATGACCACAACCAAGACTTCCCTGTCGCTGTTCGACGCGGCACTGGTGCGCCCCGCGCTGCGCGGCGCCTTCGCCAAGCTGAACCCGCGCACCCAGTGGCGCAACCCGGTGATGTTCATCGTCTACATCGGGAGCATCCTCACCACGCTGCTGTGGATCCACACGCTGAGCTTCCCGGGCGACACCGGCATGTCGCCGACCTTCGTGCTCGCGGTCACCGTGTGGCTCTGGTTCACGGTGCTGTTCGCCAACTTCGCCGAGGCGCTGGCCGAGGGCCGCAGCAAGGCCCAGGCCGCCTCGCTGCGCGGCCTGCGCAAGGACACCTGGGCCAAGAAGCTGGCCGAGCCGCAGCGCGATGCGAAGTGGCTCCCGGAGCAGGCGCCCAACCTGCGCAAGGGCGACGTGGTGCTGGTCGAGGCCGGCGACGTGGTCCCGCTCGACGGCGAGGTGATCGAAGGCGTGGCCTCGGTCGACGAGAGCGCCATCACCGGCGAATCGGCACCGGTGGTGCGCGAGTCGGGCGGCGACTTCTCGGCCGTGACCGGCGGCACCCGCGTGCTGTCCGACTGGCTGGTGGTGCGCATCGCGGTGAACCCGGGCGAGTCCTTCCTCGACCGCATGATCGGCATGGTCGAGGCCGCGCGCCGCCAGAAGACGCCCAACGAGATCGCGCTGACCATCCTGCTGGTGGCGCTCACGCTGGTGTTCCTGATGGTCACGGTCACGCTGCTGCCGTTCTCGGTGTTCAGCGTGGAAGCCGCGGGCGCCGGCACGGTGGTCTCGCTGACCGCGCTGGTCGCGCTGCTGGTGTGCCTGATCCCCACCACCATCGGCGGCCTGCTGTCGGCCGTGGGCGTGGCGGGCATGAGCCGCATGATGCAGGCCAACGTGATCGCGACCTCGGGCCGCGCGGTGGAAGCCGCCGGCGACGTCGACGTGCTGCTGCTCGACAAGACCGGCACCATCACGCACGGCAACCGCCAGGCCAGCGCCTTCCTGCCGGCGCCCGGCGTCACCAAGGCACGCCTCGCGCGCGCCGCCATGCTGGCCTCGATGGCCGACGAAACGCCCGAGGGCCGCAGCATCGTGGAGCTCGCGCGCCGCGACGGGCTGGAACCGGCGCCGGTCGAGGACGCGCGCTTCGTGGCCTTCACCGCGCAGACCCGCATGAGCGGCGTCGACCTGCCGGCCGCGCCGAACAGCCTGGACACCGACCCCATCGTGCTGCGCAAGGGCGCGGTCGAGGCGGTGCGCCGGCACGTCGAGGCGCTCGGCGGCACGATGGCGCCCGAGCTGCTGCGCGCCTCCGAGGAAGCCTCGCGCCGCGGCAGCACGCCGCTGGCGGTGGCCGAGGGCGACCGCGTGCTCGGCATCGTCGAGCTCAAGGACATCGTCAAGACCGGCATCAAGGAGCGTTTCGCCGAGCTGCGCCGCATGGGCATCAAGACGGTGATGATCACCGGCGACAACCGGCTCACCGCCGCCGCCATCGCGGCCGAGGCCGGCGTGGACGACTTCCTGGCCGAGGCCACGCCCGAGGACAAGCTGGCGCTGATCCGCAAGTACCAGGCCGAGGGCCGGCTGGTCGCGATGACCGGCGACGGCACCAACGACGCGCCCGCGCTCGCGCAGGCCGACGTGGCGGTGGCCATGGGCAGCGGCACGCAGGCCGCGAAGGAGGCCGGCAACATGGTCGACCTGGACTCGAACCCGACCAAGCTGCTCGAGGTGGTGGAGACCGGCAAGGCGCTGCTGATGACGCGCGGCTCGCTGACCACCTTCTCGATCGCCAACGACGTGGCGAAGTACTTCGCGATCATTCCCGCGATCTTCGTCTCGACCTATCCGCAGCTCGCGGCGCTCAACGTGATGCGCCTCGCGAGCCCGTCGTCGGCGATCCTGTCGGCCGTGATCTTCAACGCGCTGGTGATCGTGTTCCTGATCCCGCTGGCGCTCAAGGGCGTGCGCTACCGGCCGGTGGGCGCCGCCGCGCTGCTGCGCCGCAACCTCGCCATCTACGGCCTGGGCGGCCTGCTCGTTCCCTTCATCGGCATCAAGCTGATCGACTGGCTGCTGGTCGCCATTCACCTGGTCTGAGGAGTCCCCATCATGAGCAACACCACCGGCGGCATCGTCCGCCCCGCCATCGTCGTCTTCGCGCTGCTGAGCGCGCTCACCGGCCTGATCTACCCGATGGCCGTCACCGGCGCCGCCAAGGCGGCCTTCCCCGCGCAGGCGGCCGGCAGCCTGATCGTGCTCGACGGCACCACCGTCGGCTCGAAGCTGATCGGCCAGAACTTCAGCGACCCCAAGCACTTCTGGGGCCGCCCCTCGGCCACCGCGCCGCAGCCCTACAACGCGAGCGCCTCGGGCGGCGCGAACCAGGGTCCGCTGAACCCCGCGCTGACCGACGCCGTGAAGGCGCGCGTGGAAGCGCTGCGCGCGGCCGACCCGGGCAACACAGCGCCGGTGCCGGTCGACCTGGTGACGGCCTCGGGCAGCGGCCTCGACCCCGACATCAGCCCGGCCGCGGCGCGCTACCAGGCGCCGCGCGTCGCGCGCGAGCGCGGCCTGCCGCTGGGGGAAGTCAACGCGCTGATCGATCGCCAGACCCAGCAGCCGCTGTGGGGGCTGCTCGGCGAGCCGCGCGTGAACGTGCTGGCGCTGAACCTCGCGCTCGACAAGCGCTGAACCCCGCATCGCAACCCGCAACCCGCAAAGCAGATCCAGGCAAAGGAGACCTGTATGGCCTACGCCGCTTACCGTGAACATCCCGTGTATTTCCGAAGTCCCGCCGCGGCCGGTGCCGCGATCGCCGCCACGGCGGCGCCGGTGCCGGCCGCTGCCCGCAAGGCCGGCGGCGACAGCTTCCACGTGCTCGACGTCACCGTCAGCTGTGCCGACGCGCTGCGCGTGCGCCGCAGCCTGGCCGGCTGCGCCGACGCCGGCGTGGTGCGCTGCGAACCGCTGCTGCACGGCTGCAGCTCGCAGGAGAGCGACGCGCCCTGCGTGCGGCTGATGATCCGCCTGCCGATGCGCAGCTACGCCGACGTGCTGCACCGGCTGATCGAATGCGTGCCCTCGGGCGAGATCGGCCGGCTGGTGAGCTGGCGCGAGCACCTCGCGCGCTGCGGACTGCGCCATGGCCACTGACTGGTTCCATGCGCTGCTCGCGCTGGCGGCGCTGTTCGTGCCGCTGGGCTTCGCCTGGCTGGTGCTGTCGCGCACCGCGCGGCGCCACGAGCACCGCGCCCGGCGCAAGGACGGTCCCGCCGATGAGCCGATGCGCTAACCTGCGTTCCCGATGAGCGAGCTGTCCCGCCCCGACCCCGACGCGCTGATCGCCCAGCTGCGCAGCGACGAGGCGCGCGCGCGGCGCGGCAAGCTGCGCATCTACTTCGGCGCCAGCGCCGGCGTGGGCAAGACCTGGGCCATGCTGAGCGCCGCGCAGCGCGAGCGCAAGGCCGGGCGCGACGTGCTGATCGGCGTGGTCGAGACCCACGGCCGCGGCGAGACCGCCGCGCTGCTGGCGGGGCTCGATGCCCTGCCGCTGCGCGAGATCGCCTACCGCGGCCGCACGCTGGCCGAGTTCGACCTCGATGCCGCGCTGGCGCGCCAGCCCGCCGTGCTGCTGGTCGACGAGCTGGCCCACACCAACGCGCCCGGCTCGCGCCATGCCAAGCGCTGGCAGGACGTGCAGGAGCTGCTGGCCGCCGGCATCGAGGTCTGGTCGGCGCTCAACGTGCAGCACCTCGAGAGCCTCAACGGCACGGTCGGCGCGATCACCGGCGTGCGGGTGCACGAGACCGTGCCCGACTCGGTGCTCGACGAGGCCGACGAGGTGGTGCTGGTCGACGTCACGCCCGACGAGCTCACGGCGCGGCTCGCGGCCGGCAAGGTCTACCTGCCGCAGCAGGCCGAGCGCGCGGCGCAGAACTTCTTCCGCAAGGGCAACCTGATCGCGCTGCGCGAGATCGCGTTGCGCCGCACCGCCGAGCACGTGGAGGACGACGTGCGCGGCTGGCGCATCGAGCAGTCGGGCCCGGGCGCCGGCGGCCACGGCAAGGGCACCGGCCTGCAGGCTTGGCACACCTCGGGCGCGATCCTCGCGTGCGTCGGCCCGCACGAGGGCGCGGCGCAGACGGTGCGCACCGCGGCGCGGCTCGCGGGCCAGCTCAACGTGCGCTGGCATGCCGTGTACGTCGAAACCCCGCGGCTGCAGCGGCTGGCCGCGGCCGAGCGCGACCGCATCCTCGCGGTGCTCCAGCTGGCCGAGGAGCTGGGCGCGGCCACCGCGGTGCTCACCGGTTCCGACGTGGCCGAGCAGCTCGCCGAGCAGGCGCGCCGGCTCAACTGCGCGACGCTGGTGCTCGGGCGCGCCGAGCCGGCCACCGGCTGGCGCCGCCTGTGGATGGCGGCGCAGGTGCCGCTGGCGCGCGCGCTCGCGCAGCTGGCGCCGGCGCTCGACATCCTCGAGGTGGGCCGCGCCGACAGCGCGCGCCGGCTGTCGCGCTCGCCGTTGGCGGGTGCGCGCATCGACAGCGACGACCACGAGAAGGCGCCGATCCACTGGCCCGGCTATGCCTGGGCCGCGGCCACCAGCGTGGCGCTCACGCTGCTGTGCACGCCGCTGACCGGCGTGCTCGAGCTGTCGAACATCGTGATGCTGTTCCTGCTCGGCGTGGTGGGCGTGGCGATGCGCTTCGGGCGCGGGCCCTCGGCGCTGGCGGCGCTGCTCAACGTCGCGGCCTTCGACTATTTCTTCGTGCCGCCGCGGCTGTCGTTCGCGGTCAGCGACGTGCAGTACGTGCTGACCTTCGCGATCATGCTGGGCGTAGGCCTGCTGGTGGGCCAGCTCACGGCCGGGCTGCGCTTCGCGGCCGGCGTGTCGACCAGCCGCGAGCGCCGCGCGCGCTCGCTGTTCGAGCTCACGCGCGAGCTCTCGGCCGCGCTCGAGAGCACGCAGGTGGTCGCGCTCGGCGCGGCCGCGGTGCAGGGCCACTTCGGCGGCCATGCGCTGGTGCTGGTGACCGATGCCGCCGACCAGCTGGTGGCGCCGGCCGATCCGCCGCCGGGCTTCGACGCGCAGGTGGCCGACTGGGCCTTCCGCCATGGCCAGAGCGCGGGTCTCGCCACCGCCACCCTGGCCGCGCAACCCTGGCACTACGTGCCGCTGCAGGCGCCGATGCGCGTGCGCGGCGTGCTCGCGCTCGAGCCGGCGCAGCCGCGCTGGCTGCTGATCCCCGAGCAGGCGCAGCAGCTCGACACGCTGGCGCGGCAGATCGCGATCGCGCTCGAGCGCGTGCACTACGTGGAGGTGGCGCAGCAGGCGGTGGTCGAGATCGAATCGGAGCGGCTGCGCAACGCGCTGCTGGGCGCGATCTCGCACGACGTGCGCACGCCGCTGACCGCGCTGATCGCGCTGGCCGAATCGCTGCAGACCTTGCCGGCGGAAGAACACGCCGAGGCGGCGCGCGCGATCGTCGCGCAGGCGCACGAGCTGCATGCGCTGGTCAACAACCTGCTCGACATGGCGCGGCTCGAGAGCGGCATCGCGGGCGGCGCGGTCAACCTGCGGCGCGACTGGCAGTCGGTCGAGGAGGTGGTGGGTTCGGCCATCCGCGCGGCGCGCACCGCGCTCGGCGCCACCGTGGTCCAGACCGCGCTCGATGCCGAGCTGCCGCTGGTCGAGTTCGACGCGGTGCTGATCGAGCGCGTGCTGGTGAACCTGCTCGAGAACGCCACCAAGTACGGCGCGCCGCCGATCGTGGTGGGCGCGCGCGCCGAGCCCGGCACGCTGGTGCTGAGCGTGCGCGACCACGGCCCGGGCCTGCCCGCGGCGCTGCTGGGCCACGAGCAGAAGCTGTTCGACAAGTTCACGCGCGGCGAGGTCGAATCGGCCACGCCGGGCGTGGGGCTGGGCCTGGCGATCTGCAAGGCGGTGGTGAGCGCCCATGGCGGCGAGATCGTGGCCGCCAACGCGCGCGGCGGCGGTGCAGAATTCACGGTCACGCTCCCGCGCCGGGAGCCGCCCGAACCGGCCGAAGCCCCGCTCTGACCCCCATGCCAGCCCCCACCGCCATCGTGATCGAGGACGAGCCGCAGATCCGCCGCTTCGTGCGCGGCGCGCTCGAGGCCGAGGGCTGGCTGGTGCACGAGGCCGGCACGCTGCGCGACGGCCTCGCCGCGGCCGGCACGCGCCAGCCCGACCTGCTGGTGCTCGACCTGGGCCTGCCCGACGGCGACGGCGTCTCGCTGATCCGCGACGTGCGCGGCTGGTCGGCGGTGCCGATCATCGTGCTGTCGGCGCGCAGCGACGAGGCCGACAAGATCGCCGCGCTCGACGCCGGCGCCGACGACTACCTGACCAAGCCCTTCGGCACCGGCGAACTGCTCGCGCGCGTGCGCGCCAACCTGCGGCGTCCGCGCGCGGCCAGCAGCGAGGAGGTGCCCGAGGCGCTGTTCCGCTTCGGCGAGATCGAGCTCGACCGCGCCGCGCGCATCGTGCGCCGCGCGGGTGCCGAGGTGCACCTCACGCCGACCGAGTACCGGCTGCTGTCGGTGCTGGCCGCGAACGCGGGGCGCGTGCTGACGCAGCGCCAGCTGCTGCGCGAGGTCTGGGGACCGTCGCACACGGACCAGAGCCACTACCTGCGGATCTACATGGGGCATCTGCGGCAGAAGCTCGAGGACGATCCGGCGCAGCCGCGGCATCTGCTGACCGAGACTGCTGTGGGGTATCGGCTGGTCGTGTAGGGCGCGTCTTTCTTGAAACCCGATGACGAGTCGGGGCGCGTGCACAGGACAGTGGGTACTTCCCTCCGCGAATGTCCCCCGGCCTTCGGCCTCCTCCTTGATTTCGCTGCGGGAAGCACCCACTGCCCTGTGCACGTGGACGCAGCGGTGGTGCGAGCGGTTCAACCACGATTGCGTCCAGGCTCACGTCGATGGGGTACTCCCCGCAGCGAAATAAAGGAGGAGCCGAAGGCGGGGGACATTCGCGGAGGGGAGTACCCCGTCGGCGTGAGCCCGTCCCAGTCCGTAAAGTGGCATCCAACCAACAAGCCAGACAACAAGGCTTGTCTTGATTGAAGAGCACACCCACAATCCGCCCCACCATGAAATTCACCCAAGCCATCGAAGCCGGCCTCACCGCCACCTGACATCGCCTTCGATCGCGTTCGGAAGGCGTTGCGCCTTCCGGTACTGAAAACCCCGGCAGGCCCGTCCTCCGGGGTTTTGTCTTTTTCGCCTCTCACTTCTTCATCGCCATGCGTACCTACGACAAGCTGATCGCCACGATTCGCCTCCGCCGGAGCGTGGCTTCCGTGCGCCCGGGCTCCGGCCGCCGCATCAGCAGATTGCACGACACCGTTCGTCGCTAGCCCTCAGGCGAATCCTTTCCGCCTGGGGGCCGGCACATGCCCACCAGGCTTTCGAAGCCGTGCTTCGAGCCAGAGAAAGAAAGATTCGCCATGACCCACACAACCAGGAACCTGCGCAACATCGGCATCATTGCCCACGTCGACGCCGGCAAGACCACCACCACCGAACGCATCCTGTTCTACGCGGGCGAGAGCCATCGCATCGGCGACGTGAGCCGCGGCACCGCGCGCATGGACTTCGATGCGCAGGAGCGAAAGCGTGGCATCACCATCAGCAGCGCCGCCATCACGTTGCAGTGGAACGCGACCCAGATCAACCTGATCGACACGCCCGGCCACATCGATTTCAACATCGAGGTGAACCGCTCGCTGCGCGTGCTCGACGGGGCCGTGGTCGTGTTCGACGGCGTGGCCGGCGTGGAGCCTCAGACCGAGACCAACTGGCGCCTCGCGGACCGCTATCGCGTGCCGCGCATCGCCTTCGTCAACAAGCTCGACCGCCTGGGCGCGGACTTCCCGCGCGTGGTCGCGATGATGGAAGAACGCCTGGGCGTGAAGGCCGTGGCGGTGCAGTGGCCGATCGGCGCGGAGGGCGACTTCCGCGGCGTGGTCGACCTGCTGGGCCTGCGCGCGCTGGTCTGGGACCTCGACGATGCGAGCCGGCCATACCGCGTGACCGAGGTGCCCGCCGAGCTGATGGCCACCGTGTTGCAACAGCGCGCGCGGCTGGTGGAGCTCGCCGTCGAGCAGGACGAGGCCGCGATGCTGGCCTACCTGAACGGCGAGGAGCTCCCGGCCGAGGTGCTGCGCGACTGCATCCGCAAGGGCGTGCTGGCCGGTGCCTTCGTGCCCGTGCTCGCGGGCTCGGCCTTCCGCAACCGCGGCGTGGAACCGCTGCTCGACGCCATCGTCGACTGGCTGCCGAAGCCCGGCGAGGTGGCGCTGCCCTGCGATCCGCAGGCGCCGTTCGCGGCGCTGGCGTTCAAGGTGGCCAGCGACGACCACGGCGCGATGGTGTTCGTGCGTGTCTACAGCGGCCGGCTGCGGCGCGGCGACAGCATGCTCGACGCCACCACCGGCCGCATCGAGCGCGCGGCACGGCTGTACGAGGTGCAGGCGAGCGACCGCATCGAACGCGACGAACTGGTGGCCGGCGACATCGCCGGCATCGTCGGGCTGAAGGACACGCTGACCGGCCACACGCTGTGCGACCGGCAGCATCCGGTGCAGCTCGAACAGATCGGCGTGCCCGAGCCCGTGCTCCACGTCGCGATCGAGCCGAAGGCGCAGGCCGACCAGCAGGCGCTCGCGAAGGCACTGCAGGTGCTGCTGCGCGAGGACCCGAGCCTGCGGCTGCGGCAGGACGCCGAGTCGGGCCAGACCATCGTGTCGGGCATGGGCGAGCTGCAGCTCGAGGTCTCGATCGAGAAGCTGCGCGAGCGCTTCGGCGTCGAAGTGTCGGTGGGACGGCCCCAGGTCGCCTGCCGTGAAACGGTATCGAAGGAAACGGAGGTGCACCATGTGCACAGGAAACAGAACGGCGGCCAGGGCCAGTTCGCGGAACTGAAGCTGCGCATCGCCCCGCGCGGGCGCGGCGAAGGCATCGCGTTCGAGAACCGGGTGGTGGGCGGCGCGATCCCGCGCGAGTTCATCCCCGCGATCGAGGCCGGCATCCGCCGTGCCGCGCAGTCGGGCGTGCTGGCCGGCTATCCCTGCGTGGACTTCGTGGCCACGCTGCTCGACGGCAGCCACCATGAACGCGACTCGTCGGCGATGGCTTTCGAGTTCGCGGCCGCCGCGGCCTTCCGCGAAGCGGCGGCGCAGGCCGGACCGCAGTTGCTCGAGCCGGTGATGGCCGTGGAAGTGACCACGCCCGCCGAGCACGTGGGCGACTGCATCGGCGACCTGCACCGGCGGCGCGGCATGGTGCGCGGCCAGGCGATGCGCGGCAACGCGATCGTGGTCGAGGCCCATGTGCCGCTGGCGCGGATGTTCGGCTACATCGGCAACCTGCGTGCGCTGTCCTCGGGCCGCGCGCAGTACGCGATGCAGTTCGACCACTACGCCGTGGTGCCTGCGGGCGAGATGGCGGGCCTCGTGAAACGTTGACGGCCCCAGAGGGCGACCCGCGAGGGTCGCCCTTTTTTTTCGTCTATCTCAGGCCGCGATGCCCTTGTTGGGATTGAGCAGGAACTTCTCGCCCGTCGCCTGCTTGCCGTAGACGCCGATCGCATCGAGCTGCAGCGCCTCGGTCAGCGAGACCTCGCGCGTGTAGCGGCTCGCGAAGGTGGTCTTGAGCTCGGCCACCACGCGTGCGCGCAGCCGCTGCGTGCCTTCGGCGCCGAGCTTCTGCAGGAACGGGAACAGCAGCCAGCCGCCCATGCCCCAGGCCATGCCGAAGTTGCGCACGAACTCGGTCGGGCCGCGGTCGAGGCCGCCGTAGATGTAGACCTGCTTGTGCGTGGTCGAGCCGTAGCGGCTGTATTCCTTGGCGGTGCGGTTGAGCGCGGCTTCCATGCAGCCGAGGATCTGGCCCGCGAGCTTGCCGCCGCCGGTAGCGTCGAAGGCCAGCGTGGCGCCGGTCTCGACCAGGGCCTGCGTGAGATCGTCGAGGAAGGTGGGCGAGGCGGCGTTGCAGACGTACTTGGCGCCGAGGCCGCGCAGCAGCGCTTCCTGCTCGGGCTTGCGCACGATGTTGACGAGCGCGATGCCGTCCTTCTGGCAGATCTTGTTGAGCATCTGGCCGAGGTTGGAGGCGGCGGCCGTGTGGACCAGTGCGGTATGGCCTTCGCGCTTCATGGTCTCGACCATGCCGAGCGAGGTCAGCGGATTGACGAAGCACGACGCGCCATCGGCCGGCGCGGTGCCTTCGGGCAGTTCGAGGCATTGCGCGACGGCCACCGCGCGGTACTGCGAGTACATGGCGCCGCCGATCGCGGCCACGGTCTTGCCGAGCAGGGCCTGGGCCTCGGGCGAAGACCCGGCCTTCACGACCGTGCCCGCGCCCTCGTTGCCCACGGGCATCGACTGGTCGAGCCGGCCCGCCATCGCGGGGCGCGCGCGCTCGGGCACGGTGGCGGTGACGACCGGGCGCTCGGCGCTGCCCGAGGCCTTGGCGGTCGTCATGTCGGCGGCACCGAACAGCAGGCCGAGGTCCGAGGGGTTCATCGGCGAAGCCTCGACGCGGATCACGACCTCGTGGGCCTGCGGTTCGGGGATGGGTTCGTCGTGCAGCGAGAGCTCGAGCTCGCCGTTCGAACGGACGAGGGAACGCAGTTGGAGTGCCATGGCGGATGCCCCTTGTGAAGCGGATGAAGCGTGTGCGGAAGGTGGGTGCGACCGGCCGCCGGGGGCCGGCGCGGGCCAGTATAGGAGCGGGCCGCGAAGCCTGCTGGCGCCTTCAGGACAGCCCCGGAACCGCCGCTGTCGCGGGTGCCTGGGCCAGCGCGTGGCGCATCTTCCCGGGGTCCACGCGCTCGATGTAGCGCGGGATGTTGCGCCACAGCGTGTGGTAGCCGTAGCCGCCGCGCAGCATCTCCTGGCGCGCGGCCTCCTTGTCCCAGCCCTGCAGCGCCATGCGGTAGACGGCGGAGACGACACCGGTGCGGTCGGCGCCGTGCATGCAGTGGATCAGCACCGGCCCGTGCCGTTCGGCGTCGAGGATCGCGTGCAGCGCGCGCTGCACCTTCGCATCGTCGATGTCCCAGGTGTTGATCGGCACGCGCACCAGCCGCATGCCATGGCCCGCGAACACCTTGCGGTCGTCGTTGAAGGAACGCAGGCTGACCACGGTGCGGATGCCGAGCGACTGCAGCGCCGCCACGTCTTTCGCGCGCGGCTGGGCGCTGCGGTAGAGCGTGGGCGTGAGGCGGTGCAGGTTCTCCACGCCCAGCGCATCGAGCGGATCGGCCCAGTGGTCGGGCCGCTCCACGGGCGCGGCCTGCGCCTCGCGCTGCGCCCGGCGGGCCTCGCGCATGCGGCGCACGATGTTCGCGCGGCTCATCGGCGCGGCCAGTGCCGGCGCACCAGGATCAGCGCGGCGACCGCGAGGCCGCCCCAGTAATCGACCGGCGCGCCCCACATCCAGTGCTTGTGCCAGAAGGCCTTGGTGGGGTTGAAGTTGTCCCAGCCGAAGGCCGGGTTGATGAGGAACCAGAGGAAGTCCTCGCAGACCCAGAACACGATCAGGCCCGCGAGCGCGAGGCCCCAGTCGCGCAGCTTCCAGCGGCCCGAGAAGGCCAGCGGCGAGAAGAACACCAGCGCCATGAAGGTGAAGACCCAGGCGTGGTAGCCGGTCATCGCGCGGCCGCCCCAGAAGATGTCGAGCCAGATGCTGTTCTCGATGCGCCAGGTCGGCAGCGAGGTGGCCCAGCCGGCGCCGCCCTCGATCTGGATCTCGGCGTTGGCGAAGAAGAAGGCCATGGTGACGACCCAGAGCAGGTACACCAGCGTGCGGCCCACGGTGGGCCGGTCTTCGTTGCGCCAGCTCATGCGGAGGGCCCCAGCACGCGATCGAGCACCGCGCGCGCGGCCCGTGGCTTGCCCAGCGCCTTGCTGCGCTGGGCCATGTGGGCGAGCTTGGCCGGATCGGCCATCAGCCGCGCGACCTTGTACTCGAGGCCGATGGCGTCGTAGGCGAGCCAGCCCGCGCCTTCCTCCATCAGGAAGCCGGCGTTGTGCTCCTCCTGGCCGGGGATCGGCGAGATCAGCAGCATGGGCTTGCCGAGCGCGAGGCATTCGGAGACCGTGAGGCCGCCGGGCTTGGTGACGACGAGGTCGGACGCGGCCATGAGCTTGTGCATCTCGTTGGTGAAACCTACGGCCACCACGCAGCCCGGATGGCGCGCCGCGAGGGCCTGCAGCCGACCGTGCATCTCGGCATTGCGGCCGGCCACGGCGATCACCTGGAAGCGGCCGCCGGGTTCGTCGCCGGCGCCGAGCGCGAGCACGCGCTCGACCATGCTCGAGAGATCGCCCACGCCGGCGCCGCCCGAGACCATCAGCAGCACGGGCCGCGCGGGATCGAGGCCGAGCGCGGCGGCGCAGGCGTCGCGCTCCAGCGCATCGGGTTCGGAGAAGGCGGGCATGACGGGAATGCCGGTGACGTGGATGCGCTCGGGCGGGATGCCGCGCGCGCGCAGCCGGAACGCGACCTCCTCGGTGGCCGCGAGGTAGCCGGTCATGCCCGGCACCAGCCACATGTTGTGCAGGTCGTAGTCGGTGACCTGCAGCCACACCGGATACTCGATGCGCCCGCGGTTACGCTCGCGCATCAGCAGCTCGGCCGGCAGGAAGTGGGTGCAGATCACCGCATCGGGCTTCTCGCGCCGGATCTCGCGCACCAGCGCGACGGTGCTCAGCCGCTCGATGCCGCGGCGCATGCGCTGCGAGGGCGCGTGGTGCGGCGTGACGTCGGTGCGCTGGTGCAGGTACGACCAGAGCTCGGGCGCGCGGTTCACGAGCTGGATGTACCAGTCGGTGTAGACCTTGCGAAAGCCCGCGGGCACGTGGGCCATGGCGTCGATGTGGACCGCCGGGCAGGGCGGGCTGAGGGATTGGGCGGTGGCGGCGAGGGCCTGGGCGGCCCGCACGTGGCCGTTGCCCGCGCTCACGCTGAGGATCAGGAGTTTGGTCATGTGTTCGGCGGTCTGCGCGGATTATGGCTAGGGCTTGTGGCAGTGCGGGAACCGGGGTCCGGGGCGCCGGGGTGGGCTCACGCCGACGGCGTGCTCCCCTCCGCGAATGTCCCCCGCCCTTCGGGCTCCTCCTTTATTTCGCTGCGGGGAGCACACCATCGACGTGAGCCTGGCGCAGGACGGTTGAACCGGCCAGCACAACGACTGCGCCCACGTGCACAGGGCAGTGGGTGCTTCCCGCAGCGAAATAAAGGAGGAGCCGAAGGCGGGGGACATTCGCGGAGGGAAGTACCCGCTGTCCTGTGCACGCGCCCCCGGCCGCAACAAAGAGTCAGAGCGGCGCCCGAGAAGTAACCAACCGCCCAACGCCAGAAGCGGCAAGTCCACGGATCCCTTCGAAGCCAGACTCCCGAACGATCCGCCCGTTCTCATACACAGTCTCGAGCAGATCCACCTGCCCAGGCTCCAGAACTTGCCCGGCACGTTGCGTACGCACTTCGCCATCGGCGGAAGCAGCCAGCACCAGCCGCCCCTTCTTCGAGGTCTTGCTCGTGTCGCCCACGGGCGCCTTGTAGACGTCGCGCCATTCGCCGTCGACCTGCATCGCCGAGCACTTCATCGCCCATTGCATGGTGTCGCGGTTCACCTGCTGCAGCAGCCCGCCACCCATGCCGAAGGCGATGTTCTCGGCCGAGAAGCCGTTGTGGAAGAAATTGGACAGGCACAGCCGCAACGAGTCGAGCGTCACCCCGTCGCCCTGGATGATGCGCACGTTGTTCAGCACCCGGAAACCCTTGGCATTGGTGGTCGTGCCGAAGCGCTCGGCCAGGATCTGCGCCACCTTCAGCGTCGTCTCGGCCGGGTCGCCCGAGTCGGGGCGCACCACCAGCGTCGCGCCCGAGCGGATCACCTGCTCGCGCAGCGCATCGCCCCACAGGCGGGCGCAGGCGTTGAAGATGTCGTAGCTGTCGCTCACTACCGCGAAGATCGCGCCCGGCTTGCCGAACTGCGCCACCATGTTGCGATAGGCATCGGCCTCGTGCTCGCGGCCCCAGCCCGTGATGGTGCTGTGCTCGGCCGCGGGGATCGAGAAGCCCGCCACGTCGCAGTCGTAGTAGCGGCGCGCGGCCAGCAGCGCGCTCAGCGTGTCGGTGCCCATGAAGTTGACCAGGTGCGCCATCCCGCCGAGCGCGGCCGACTCCAGGCTCGAGACCCCGCGCGCGCCGAAGTCGTGCAGCTTGAACGCGATCTGGCCCTGCGGATCGTCGCAGGTGGCCTCGAGGTAGCGCAGCAAGGTCGTCTTGGCCGCGGCCGAGACCGTCGCCACCGTGGTCGGATACCAGATCGCGCGCAGCAGCTCGGTCTCGAGGAAGCTCGTGACCCAGAAGAACTCGGGGTCGGTGTTCTCGATCGTCGCGAGCACGTTGTGCACCGGCAGCACGCTGCCCTCGGGCACCGCGCGGATGCGCACCGGCATCAGCCCGCCGTGCTTCTCGATCAGCCGCAGCCAGCCTTCGCGGTTGAAGGGCTCGCCGTGCACCGCCATCAGCGCGGCGGCCTCGTCCACGTCGTCGCGCGTCACCGGCGTCTGCAGATATTCGCGCAGATAGGCCTGCAGCCCGAAGAACAGCGAATGGCTGAAGAGCCCGCCGCGCGACTCGATGTAGCTGAACACCGTCTGCGTGCCCGGCGGGTATTGCATCCAGTGCGACACCTTGTAGGAGTCGGTGCGCAGCAGCAGGTTGCTGCCGAGGGAGGGAGAGAGCGTGCGGTTCATGTGAAAGCTCCTTTCACGGTGGCACCCGTCAACCGGGGCCGTACTTGCTGACAAGGCCCGGGGCGAGTTCTCTCAGGACTTGCCCAGGCCACCCAGGAAATGATTGGCGATGAAGAAGTGGTCTTCGTAGACCCGCTCCTGCATGCCGAGGAATTCGGCGATCGGCACCCAGCGCACCGCGGCCGCGTCGTCGTCGGCGCGCACGTCCGACAGGCCCGCCCACTGGTTGTGCGCGAGCTCGAAGAAGAAGCCGTGCGTGATGGTGCGGCCGCGCTGCGAGCGCTCGGGTGCGTCGAACACGTGGCTGCCCTTCATGCTGCCGTGGAGCACGGGCACCGGCACCTTGAGACGCGTCTCCTCCTTGAGTTCGCGCACCGCCGCATCGAGCAGCCGCTCCTGCTGGCCCACGAAGCCGCCGGGCAGCGCCCAGGTGCCGCGCCCCGGATGGAACTTGCGCTGCACCATCAGGATGTGGCCGGCCTCGACCACCACCGCGTCGACCGTGGTGTAGATCGGCGGGAAGTCGCTGCCCGCGTAGCGGTACTTGTCGCGGTAGTCGGCGAGGAAGGCGCGCTCCTCGCAGAGCTCGGCATAGTCGGCCGTCGAGGTGAAGCGTTCGAGAAAGGCCGCGCTGCCCTCGGGCAGGTCGGCGTGCGCGAGCTGGCCGCGGTTCTCGGGGTCGAAGTAGAGGTTTCGCACGTCGGTGGCGTTGAGGCTCTCGACGTTGTGCTGGCCCACGAACTCCCAGTGCGGGAACAGCTTGAGGTAGTAGCTGGAGGCGTCCTTCAGGTGCCCCACCAGCGCGACCCGGGCCTGCGCGGGCGCGAGGCCGTCCTGCAGGATCAGCCGCTCGACCGCCGACTGGATCGACGCGATCCACAGCTGGTCGTTGTAGGGCGAATCGCCGACGCCGACCACGCTCACGCGCATCTGGTCGCCGCCGCGCAGGCAGGCGCGCACCATGCGTTCGCGTTCGTCGAAGGTGAAGGGGTTCTTGACGCTGCGCGGCGTGCGGTCGGAGCCGACCACCACGATCACGCGATCGGCCGCGCGGGCGGCTTCCTCGATGAGTCTCTGGTGACCGAAGTGGACGGGCTGGAAGCGCCCGATGACGATGGCGTAGTGGTACTTGCGTGTGGTGCTCATTTGGGAATCCCCCAAAAAGGGCGCGATC
Source organism: Variovorax sp. GW821-FHT09B01 (assembly GCF_059418345.1). Classification (NCBI taxonomy): domain Bacteria; kingdom Pseudomonadati; phylum Pseudomonadota; class Betaproteobacteria; order Burkholderiales; family Comamonadaceae; genus Variovorax; species Variovorax sp. GW821-FHT09B01. The sequence goes on from NZ_JBWKPQ010000024.1 coordinate 53,555, forward strand.
AACTCGCGCTTGCCGCCACGATAGCACCGGCCTCGCAGGCGGCGCAAGCCGGACAAAAGGCTTACGCCTTGCGCGCTGGCGATAATCGGCCATGCCCGCGCCTCCTCCTTCCAACGGTCCGTCCTCCTTTCGCCGCGCACCCGCGCCGCAGTCCGCGCAGGCCTCGGCCGACGGCCCCATGCGGCTCAACAAGCGCATGGCCGAACTCAAGATCTGCTCGCGCCGCGAGGCCGACGAATGGATCGCCAACGGCTGGGTCAAGGTCAACGGCAAGCCGGCCGAGATGGGCGTCAAGGTCACGCCCGCCGACCGCATCGAGATCGACAAGGCGGCCAAGGGCCAGCAGGCCAACCAGGTCACCATCCTCATCAACAAGCCCATCGGCTACGTCAGCAGCCAGGCCGAGGACGGCCACGAGCCCGCGGTCACGCTGTTCACGCCCGCCAACCGCTGGGCCGAGGACAACGCGCGCTTCTTCTTCAACCCGCAGCAGCTGCGCGGCCTCGCGCCCTGCGGCCGGCTCGACATCGATTCCATCGGCCTGCTGGTGATGACGCAGGACGGCCGCGTCGCGCGCCAGCTGATCGGCGAGGACTCGACGATGGAGAAGGAGTACCTGGTGCGCGTGGCCTACCACGGCCTGGGCCAGCCCGCGCCCACCGGCCAGCTGGTGCGTATGGACGACGACGACCCGGTCACGACCAACGTGCAGGCCGTGTTCCCGCCCGCGATGCTCGCCAAGCTGCGCCACGGCCTGAGCCTCGACGGCCAGGCGCTCAAGCCCGCGCGCGTCGAATGGCAGAACCCCGAGCAGCTGCGCTTCGTGCTGACCGAAGGCAAGAAGCGCCAGATCCGCCGCATGTGCGAGCTGGTCGGCCTCAAGGTGGTGGGCCTCAAGCGCGTGCGCATCGGCAAGGTCATGCTCGGCAACCTGCCGCTGGGTCAATGGCGCTACCTGGCACCGCACGAGAAGTTCTGAGCCTGCGCGCGCTGAACCGCGCCACGCTGGCGCGGCAGATGCTGCTGGCGCGCCAGCGCCTGCCGGTCGCGCAGGCCATCGAGCGCCTCGCGGGGCTGCAGGCGCAGGCCCCCAATCCGCCCTATGTCGGCCTCTGGAGCCGGCTCGAGGATTTCCCGCGCGAAGCGCTGACCGAGGCGCTGCGCCGGCGCCGCGTGGTGCGGCTGTCGATGATGCGCGCGACCCTGCACCTGGTGAGCGCGCGCGATGCGCTGGCCTGGCGGCCGCTGCTCGATGCGGCGCACCAGCGCGGTCTGCTGGGCAATCACAAGCGCGCGCTCGAAGGCGTCGACCGTGCAGAGGCGCTGGCCATGGCGCGCGAGTTATTTGAGCAGCGTGCGCATACGAGTACCGAGCTCGGCCAAGCCTTGCTCGAACGCTGGCCCCGCAGCGAACCGGCCTCGCTCGCCGGCCTGATCCGCAACAACCTGCCGCTGGTGCACCTGCCGCCCGCGGGCAGCTGGAATTCGCACCAGAACGCGCTGCTGCAGCGGCTCGGCACCTGGCTCGGCAAGGAGGAAGAAGAGCAGGGCGCTGCCACGCAGGACGACCTGCTGCTGCGCTACCTCGCCGCCTTCGGTCCCGCGACCCTGGCCGATGCCGGTGCGTGGTCGGGCCTCACGGGCTGGAAGGCCGTAGCCGAGCGCCTCGGTACGCGATTGCGCCGCTTCGAGGGCCCGCAGGGCGAAACGCTGTTCGACCTGCCGCGCGCGCCGCGTCCCGACGAAGCGACGCCCGCGCCGCCGCGCCTGCTCGCCGAGTGGGACAGTCTGCTGCTCGCGCACGACGACCGCGCCCGCGTGCTCGACGAGGCGCATCGCCCGCGCGTGTTCACCCTCAACGGCATCGTGCGCGGCACGGTGCTGATCGACGGCTTCGTCGCCGGCACCTGGAAGATCGAGCGCGCGAAGGGCGCCGCCACCGCCGTGCTCGAACCCTTCGCGCGCTGGCCCTCGGCCGGGCGCGAGGGCGCCGAGCAGGAGGCGCTGCGCCTCTTGGCCTTCACCGCCGACGCGCCCGGCGAGCGCCATGCGGTGCGCGTCGCGCGGCCCGTTGCCTGAGCGGCGCCTGACCCCTCGGGCGGTACGGCGCCTAAGCACCGTCTAAGTATTCGCCCTTAGTCTGCGCCGCGGCGCAGGCACTACCGATCATCCCGTTCGCGTGCTACCTTGCGGCCCGGACCCGACGCCCCCTGGCGCACGGCCGTGCCGCAAGGCGGTGCGGCGCTTTCTGCGTGATATGAGGAGTCGCTGCGATGCGCGTTCTGCTGGTGGAAGACGATGAAATGATCGGGCGCAGCCTGAAACAGGCGCTCGAGGGCGCGGGCTGGTCGGCCGACTGGGTGCGCGACGGCGAGCTCGCGCAGAGCGCGCTCGGCGACGGCGGCTACACCTGCGTGCTGCTCGACCTGGGCCTGCCGCGCCAGGACGGCACCGAGGTGCTGCGCCGCGCGCGCGAGCGCGGCGATGCCACGCCGGTGCTGGTGCTCACGGCGCGCGACGGCCTCGATGACCGCATCCACAGCCTCGATCTCGGCGCCGACGACTACCTGCTCAAGCCCTTCGAATTCCGCGAGCTGCTCGCGCGCATGCGTGCCATCGTGCGCCGCCGCGACGGCGCCGCGCATTCGCTGGTGGGCAGCGGCGCTCTGCAGCTCGACCTCACGACGCGCGAGGTGGTGGTCAACGGCAACCGCGAGGCGCTGACCGCGCGCGAGTTCGCGCTGCTGCATGCGCTGCTCGAACGCCCGGGTGCGATCCTCTCGCGCGAGCAGCTCGAGAACCGCATCTACGGCTGGGGCGAGGAGGTCACGAGCAACGCGATCGATGTGCTGATCCACGGCATGCGCCGCAAGCTCGGCGCCGAGTCGATCCGCAACGTGCGCGGTCTCGGCTGGCGCGTCGCCGCGTGACGGCGGACAAGGGCGGCTGGCGCCGGCCGCGTTCGCTGCGCACCCAGCTGCTGCTGTGGCTCATCACGCTGCACCTCGCGGCGGCGGTGCTCACGGCCTGGTTCTCGTTCCTGGCCTACGGCAATCTGGTGCACAACGCGCTCGACGACCAGATGCGGCTGGTGGCCGAGTCGTATGCGGGCGGCGACCAGTCGCGCACGCCGCGCCTGCTGAACAGCGATGCCGTGCTCGAGCACGGCGCCTTCGTGGTGCAGATCTGGAGCCCCGACGGCAGCCGGCTGCTCAGCAGCTCCTGGCCCGACCTGCCGATGCCGCTGCAGCCGCGCCCGGGCTTCGGCGACCTGCGCACCGGGCCGCAGCCCTGGGCCCACTGGCGCGCCTTCACGGCCGAGCCCGGCACGCATGCCGACCAGCGGCGCGTGCAGGTGCTGCAGAACGAGGACTACCGGCGCCAGCGCGCCCTGCGCCGCGCGCTGCTCGAGGGCCTGCCGATCACGCTGTTGCTGCCGGTGGCGCTGCTCGCGCTGTGGCTGATCGTCTCGGCCGCCTCGCGCTCGCTGCGCGCGGTGGCGCGCGACGTGGCCTCGCAGGACGAGCGCAGTCCCACCGACCTGCCGCTGGCGCGCGTGCCCGACGAGATCGCGCCGCTGGTGGCCTCCTTCAACCATCTGCTGGGCCGCGTGCGCAGCGCCTTCGCCACGCAGCGCCGCTTCGTGCAGGACGCCGCGCACGAACTGCGCACGCCGATGGCCGCGATCGGCCTGCAGATCGAGAACCTGCGCTCGCACATCCCGGCCGGCGAGGCCACCGAGCGCTTCAACCAGCTCGAGGCCGGCGTGACGCGCGCCAAGCACCTGATCGAGCAGCTGCTGAGCCTCTCGCGCCAGGACGCGCCGCGCCGCGCGACCGCGCGCGAGGCGGTCGACATCGAGGTGCTGCTGCGCGAGAGCGTGAGCCAGCTCATGGTGCTGGCCGATGCGCGCCAGGTCGACGTGGGCTTCGAGGGCAGCATCGCGCCCGTGGTGTTCGCGCCCGCGGCCGAGCTGCGCAGCGTGTTCGACAACCTGATCGACAACGCGCTGCGCTATGCGCCCGAGGGCGGCGTGGTCGACGTCAAGCTGCATGCGGTGAGCGGCCACGGCGTGGTGGACGTGCTCGACAACGGGCCGGGCATTCCGGCCGATGCAATGGCGCGCGTGTTCGACCGCTTCTTCCGCGTGCCGGGCGCCGCCGCTGGCGGCAGCGGGCTCGGGCTCGCGATCGCGCGCACCGCGGCCGAGCGCAACGGGCTGCGCATCGAGCTGAGCAACCGCGAGGACGGACGCGGCCTGCGCGCGCGCGTGCACCTGCCGGCCGAGCCCGAGGCCGACAAGCCGTAGCAGGCCCTCACGCGGCGCGAAGTTTTTGCTCAGCCCCTGCTGAGACTCGCGGCTTAGGGCCTGTTAACCCTATTCAAGGGGTCGCGTTGCCCCGCAAAGGGGCTGGATGCAAGGCGCCCGCGCGCAGCAAGGCGTCCGCCTTGCAAGCGCGGGCAACGCCGCAGACGGCCCCTTTGCGGGGCAACCCGGAGGGAAGCTCGCCAGAGCCCGCCCCTCGGCGTTGCGCTCCTAGCGTGTGCGGACGCACACGCGTCGTCACGCGCCTTGATGGGCGGGCTCTGGCGAGCTTCGCGACCCCTTGAATAGGGTTAACAGGCCCTAAGTGAATCTCCAGGGCCGAGGGGCCGCATGTCGCGGCCATCGCGAGCCCGTTCTCAAGGAGTTCGCCATGCAGATCGCATTCTTCTCTTCGCGTCGGCTCGCCCTCATCGCGGCCGCGGGCGCCGTGGTGGCGTTGGCCCCGATGGTGGCCGCGCAGGCCGACGAGGCCGACGGTTCGGAGCACGTGCTGCAGTTCCAGTCGCAGCGCTCGCGCGCCGATCTCGCGCGCGATGCCACCGAGGCCACGCAGACCGCGACCGCCTCGCCGATGGTCTCGCAGGAGACCGCGCCGCCGATGGAGCGCGCGCAGCCCGGGCTCACGCGCGACAGCGTCAGCGCGCTCGCGGCGCAGGCCGAGCGCGAGGGGCGTATTCCGTACGGCGAGGTGGGCGCGGCCGGCGAATGAGTGCCTTCGTGCCACCTTCGGCGGTCGATTTAGGAAGTTCGTTGAACGTCGGTGAAGAAGCGCGCAACGCCCGCTAAGGCTCGCGTAACTCTTTACTCACGCTGCCCTCAGTCGGCCTGCCTAGAGTGCGTTCAGGCCTGCCGCGCGCCCGTCGGCGCCGGCACGAGGCCGGGGACAACCTGTGACCAGGAGAACACGCATGCGCACTTCTTTCAAGCTTCTCGCCGTCGCCTCCTTCGCCGCGCTCGCGGCGACGGGCGCCATCACCGCATCGGCCCAGGAAAAGATGGACGGTTCGGACTACCACCCGCTGCAGATGAATTCGCCCGCCAGCGCCGAGATCCAGGCCGCGGCCATGGCCGCCGCGCGCCCGAGCGGCACCGAGTCCATCGGTCAATCGACCAGCGCGCCCGCGATGAATTCGGTGACGCCGGTGTCGGACATCCAGGCCGGCGCCTATTCGGCTTCGCACCCGAGCGGCACCGAGTCGATCGGCCAGTCGACCTCGGCACCGCTGGTGAAGTCGGCGACCGGCAGCTGAGCGACCCGCGCTTCGGCGCCATGAAAAAAAGGGGAGGCAGCGATGCCTCCCCTTTTGTCGTTGGCGCGGTGCGCGTCGTTCAGAGCGCGCTGTCGCTGCCGCTTCCGCTGCCACCGTTGCCGCGCAGCCGCAGGCCGCGGTAGATCAGCGCGCCGATCACGGCGCCCACGATCGGCGCGACCCAGAACAGCCACAGCTGCTCGATCGCATAGCTCGGGCCGAACAGCGCCACGCCGGTGCTGCGCGCCGGGTTCACCGAGGTGTTGGTGACGGGGATCGAGATCAGGTGGATCAGCGTGAGGCACAGGCCGATGGTCAGGCCCGCGAAGTTCTGCGCCGCGCGGCGGCCGGTGGCGCCGAGGATCACGACCAGGAACACGGCCGTGAGCACCACCTCGATCAGCAGCGCCGACATCAGGTTGTAGCCGCCGGGCGAATGCTCGCCGTAGCCGTTGGTGGCGAAGCCGCCGAGCTGCGCGCCGGCCTTGCCGGTGGCGATCAGGTAGAGCAGGCCGCCGGCGACGATCGCGCCCAGCAGCTGCGCCACGATGTAGGCCGCGAGCTGCGTCGGGTTGAAGCGTCCGGCCGCGGCGAGGCCGATCGAGACCGCGGGGTTGAAGTGGCCACCCGAGATCGGGCCGAGCGCGTAGGCTCCGGTCAGCACCGTGAGGCCGAAGGCCAGCGCGACGCCCGCGAAGCCGATGCCCAGTTCCGGGAAGCCCGCCGCGAGCACCGCGCTGCCGCAGCCGCCGAAGGTGAGCCAGAAGGTGCCGATGAATTCGGCAGCCCATTTCTGCGGTGCACTGAAGTCCCTGCGTTCCATGTTCGATTTCCTCTCTCTGATGTTCTCGATGTCAACGAAAACGCCGGGGCGAAACCCGGCGCGCGCGGATTCTGGAACGGGAAAGGGAGAGCAAACCTTCGGGCGCCCGCACGGGATCGTGCAAGGCGGGCAACTGTTCACGAAAACGTCACGGTTTTCTGCGCGACGCCCGTGCTGGCGCGAAGTCAGGGGGTCACGACGATCTTGCCGAAGGCGCCGCGCGCGAGGTGGTCGAGCGCCTGCGGCAGCGCATCGAAGCCGTAACTGGCGGCGATCGCGGGGCGCAGGCCGTTGGCGTCGACGGCGCGCACGAGCTCCTCGAGTGCGCGCCGATGCCCCACGCCGATGCCCTGCACCGTGACACGGCCGAGCACCAGGCCGTAGAAGGAGGCGTCGAGCGTCGTGCCCTCGAGCATGCCGATGACCGACACCCGCGCGCCCTGCGCGCAGGCCTGCAGCGAGCGGTCGAGGTTGGGCCCGCTCGCGAGTTCGAGCACATGCTCGGCGCCGCGCCCGCCGGTCAGGCGCCGCACCTCGGCGGGCCAGTCGCTGTCGCGCGCCAGCACATGGCTGGCGCCGAGGGCGCGCGCGGCCTCGTGCTTGTCGGCGCTGCCCGAGACCACGATGGCCTGCGCCCCATGCAGCCGCGCGATCTGCAGCCCGAACAGCGCCACGCCGCCCGTGCCGTGGATCAGCACCGTCTGGCCCGCGCGCAGCGCGCCGAGCTCGGCCAGCGCGAACCAGGCCGTGAGCCCGGCGCAGGGCAGGGTGCTGGCCTCGGCCAGCGAGAGCGTGGCGGGCGCGGCCACGGCCGCCTCGGCGTCGATGAGCACGTGCGAGGCCAGCATGCCCGGCCCGGGGCCGCCCGCGGGCACGGCATGGGCGGGCCAGTGGTGGTCGATCCAGCCGTTCCAGAACGTGTTGATCACGCGCTCGCCGGGCGTGAAGCGGCGCACGCCGTCGCCGACGGCCTCGACCGTGCCCGCCATGTCCGAGCCCGGCGTGAACGGCAGCGCGAGCGGCATGCCCATGCCGTCCTCGGTCATCAGCAGGTCGCGGTAGTTGAGCGCGACCGCGCTGACGCGCACCAGGATCTGGCCGGGGCCCGGCTCGGGCAGCGCTGCCTGCACCTGTTCGAGATGGGCGCGGCCGTAGGCGGGAAGTTGCCAGCGGCGCAGGGTGGTTTCGGGCATGAAGGCCTCCGCGAAAAGAAGAAGGCCTGATGCTATTGACGCTCCAAAGGCGTCGGTGGTGGATAATTTTCCGAAATTTGTTGCCTGAAATTCGTCAATGAGCCAGCGCCTGCAAGGCATCGAGGAATTCGTCGCCGCGGTCGAGGCCGGCAGCTTCGCGCTCGCCGCGCAGCGCCTGCATGTCACGCGCTCGGCGGTCGCCAAGAGCATCGCGCGGCTCGAGGCGCGGCTGCACACGCGGCTGTTCCTGCGCACCACGCGCAGCCAGAGCCTCACGCAGGAGGGCCATGGCTACTACGAGCGCTGCCGCAACGCGCTGGCCGAGCTCGAGGCCGCCGAGGCGCTGGCCGATGCGGCGCGCAGCACGGCCTCGGGCGTGGTGCGGGTCAGCATGCCGGCCATGCTCGGGCGGCTCAAGATCGGGCCGCTGCTGCTGGCGCTGGCGCGCCGGCATCCGCAGCTCTCGCTCGAACTCGGCTTCAGCGACCGCCTCGTCGACCTCGCGGAGGAGGGGCTCGATCTCGCGATCCGCAGCGGCGATCTCGGCGACAGCACGGCGCTGATCGCGCGGCTCGTGGGCATGCAGTGGATGGTGCTGTGCGCCGCGCCGTCCTACCTGGCCGAGCGCGGCCGTCCCGAAGGCATCGAGGACCTGAAGCCGCCGCACGAGGCGGTGCTCTACGCGCGCGACGGCGCGGCCTCGGCCTGGCGCTTCCATGCCGGCGATCGCGTCGCCGAGGTGCTGCTGCCCGCGCGGCTGCGCTGCGACAGCGCGGAGGTGCTGCTCGAGGCCGCCATCGGTGGCATGGGGCTCGCGCGGCTGCCGGCCTGGCTCGCGGCCGAGGCGCTGGCGGCCGGCACGCTGGTGCGGGTGTTCGAGGAGCCACGGCCCTTCGGCTTCGCGCTGCACGTGATCCGCGCGCGCAGCCGCTACCTGCCGCTGAAGACGCGCGTGGTGATCGACTGGCTGGCCGAGCATCTTCCGCCGCTGCTGGCAACCGACTGAACCCTGTCGGCGCGCGCGCGCGCCGACGCTATCCTGACCCCGAGGAGACCCACATGCACTTGCTCGCCTTCACCCGCACATGCGCCGCGCTCGGCGCGGCCGCCGCCCTGCTGGCCTTGGCGCCGCACGCGGCAGCACAGGGCACGGTCAACGCGCTGTGCAGCACCGACGCCGGCTGGTGCGAGGCCGCGGCCGCCGCCTTCACGCGCGAGACCGGCATCAAGGTGTTGCAGGCCCACAAGGGCACGGGCGAGATCGGCGCCCAGCTGCGCGCCGAGGCCGCCAATCCCAAGACCGACATCTGGTGGGGCGGCACCGGCGATCCCTTCCTGCAGGCGGCCGAGCAGGGCCTGCTCGAGCCCTACCGCCCGGCCTACATCGACGACCTGCACGACTGGGCCGTGCGCCAGTACGCGTTGTCGCAGAACATGGTCGGCGGCTTCTATACGAGCGCCATGGGCTTCGGCTTCAACACCGAGCTGCTGAAGAAAAAGAAGCTGCCCGAGCCGCAATGCTGGGCCGACCTCGTGAAGCCCGGCTACAAGGGCGAGATCGAGATCTCGCACCCCGCCACCAGCGGCACGGCCTACACCATCATCGCGGGCCTGGTGCAGCAGATGGGCGAGGACGCCGCTTTCGACTACCTCAAGAAGCTGCACCGCAACGTCACCAGCTACACCCGCAGCGGCCAGGCCCAGGCGCCCAGCGTCGCCAAGGGCGAGGTCGCGGTCGGCGTGAGCTTCATCTTCGGCTTCGAGCGCTGGCGCCACGACGGCTTTCCGGTCAAGACCGCCGCGCCCTGCGAGGGCACGGGCTACGAGATCGGCGGCATCGCGCTGGTGAAGGGCGCGCGCAACAAGGAGAACGCGAAGCGCTACTACGACTGGCTCATGAGCCCCGCGGGCCAGTCCATCGGCGCCAAGGCCGGCAGCCTGCAGTCGCCGGCCAACAAGACCTTCAAGCCCGATCCGCGCATTCCCTCGATGGACGGCGTGAAGCTCATCAAGTACGACTTCCAGAAGTACGGCCAGGCGGCCGAGCGCAAGCGGCTGATCGAGCGCTGGACGAAGGAAGTCGAATCCCTGCCGAGGTAGGCGATTCCCGGCTCCCTTCGCGAAACACCGAGGAACCGGCTTCGCCGGGCCTCAGGTGTTGCCCCCGGAAGGGGGTTGGCGTAGCGACACGAAGTGCGCGAAGCCTGGGGAGAGCCTATCCACAGGCCTTGTTGTGCGAGGCGTGCATGCCCTTGGCCTTCGCATCGGCTTCGCTCAGGTACTCGCCCTTCTTGGTCTTGCCGTAGTAGCGGTCGCCCGGGCAGTGGTAGACCTTGGTCGTGTCGTTGGCCCACACCATGCCGGGGCCTCCACCGGGTGCGGCGGCCATCTTCGTGACGTCGGGCGAGCCGGGCGTCTTGGTCGCGGTGCCCGTGCTCGGGGCCACGCCGGTCTTGTCGACGCTGGCCGACTGGGTTTCCACGGCGGGTGCGGCGGCAGCGGCGGCTGCTGGTGCGGCCTTCGCATCGGCGGCCTTGCCGAACCAGGTCTTGATGCCCTTGTGGCCACGGCAGGCGCCCGACTTGGTGTCGGGCGAGGCATAGCTGCCGTCCTTGCATTGCACGGTGGTGCCGGCTGGCGCGTCGGTCGGCACTTGCGCCTGGGCGGCAAAGGCGGCCAGCCCGAGGCAGGCGGCGATCCACAGCATCTTCCTGGGGTTTTTGTTCATGCAAAGCTCCTGAGGTGTTGAAAGGCAGATGCGCAGCTTTGGAGGGCAATCCCAGCGGAAGCTGACTTGCGCGAGATTCAGGGCGGGCCGGCGGCAAAAGTCACCGCCCCTGGCGAGTGCCGGCGGGATTGCGGAGGCGGCCTGTGACGCGTTCGTGCGTGACACGCCGCGCCCGCGCTCAGGGCGTGCTGGCCGTGAACCGGAGCACGCCGGTGTAGCTGCCCGCGCTGCGGCTCGCGCTGTTGGCATAGCCGAAGGTCCAGCTGGCCTTCTGCAGCGTCACGAGGCTCGAGAAGCCCGTGCCCGCGACGATCGCGGCGCCGCCGATGCCGCTGGCGGGCACCGGCGGCGCGGGCAGGCCGGGGTTGCTCGAGGCGATGGTGATCTCCGACATCGGGATGGTGTGGCTGCCGTTGGACAGCGGCGTGCTCGCCTCGGCGCGGATGGCGATCGGGCCGGCATTGCTGCGCACCTCGACGGGCAGCACGTGGTCCGAGGCCGTGACCGCGAAGACCGGCGCGCCGCCGGGCCAGTCCACCGGCTGGCGGCTGCCGGCCACGGGCGCGATGCCGGCCGGCGGGATCGACGGCGCGAGCACGAAGCGCACGGTGCCCACGGCATTGCTCTGCGCCGGCCAGGGACTGGCGCCGACGCCGAAGAACAGGAACTTCTGGATCGAGAGGCTGAAGTCCAGCCTGGCCGTCGCGCTGCGCGGCACGTTGAAGCCGGACGCCGAGGTGGCCGTCTCGGCCCGCGCGGCCGCGATGAGCGCCAGGCATGCCGCCGCGACCGTGCCGCGCAAGGCGAGGCGCGCCGTCACTCGAGCGTCGCCTCCACCTTGAAGCTGCCCTGCGCCCAGTCCAGCGTGCCCTCGACCTTCACCGGATAGGCGGGCTGCGGCGCGGCGCGGCCGTCTTCGGCCTGGGGCATCAGCGCCAGCGTGCGAGTCTGGCCCGGCAGGATCGGCGTGCCCTCGGGCACCAGCGCGAAGGCGCGGCCCTGGCTGTCGACGGCGTCCAGGCTGCCTTCGAGGCGGCCGTGCGCATCGCCGGTGTTGGCCACGGTCACGGCGATGCGGCGCTGGCCGCCGCTGTCGCTGCTGGCGATCCGCTGCAGGTCGAGCCGGGGCTCGGCGCCGTCGAGCGCGAGGTACACGGCCACCGCGATGCGCCCCGTCACCGGCAGGCTCAGGCTGGCGCCGTCGCCCTGGATCAGCGCCTGCTGCGCGGGCTCGCTGCCTTCGATCGCGATCATGAAGCGGCACTCGCCGCGCGGCGAACCCGCCGGCGGCTCGATCTGGAAGCGGTAGGCCCGGCTGCCGCGCGCGGGCAGCTGCACGCTGCGCCGCTCGAGCGCCACCCAGGGCCGGCAGCTGCCGGGCTGCAGGTCGTCGTGGTAGCTGATCTGGCCCTCGGCCGAGTAGTGCCAGTCGATGGTGCGCACCGTCACCTCGGTCGCGACCGGCGCGAGGTTGTGGATCTCCAGCGACTGGCCCAGGCGCGTGCCGCCGCGGCCCGACAGCTCGAAGCGCGAGGGCGAGACCGCGATCTCGAACGGCGCGGCCAGCGCGCCGCCGGCGCCGGCCAGCAGCAGGACGAAGGGGGCGGCGCGCCGCGGCAGCGTGCGTGCGAGGGAAGGCTGGGTCATGGCAGGGTCTCGATTTCGAAGATCGACTCGAAGCGCAGCGAAGCCCCCGGCGGCAGCCGCAGTTCGCGCGGATCGAGGCGCAGCGTGAGCTCGAAGCTCTCGGTCATCCAGGCGGTGGCGACGGTGCCGATCCAGACCGGCACGCGGTCGCCCGGTCGGCCGCTGGCACTCGCGAAGGTGCCGTGGCTGCGCCATTGCAGCTGCATGCCCGCGGGGGAGCGCAGGCCGGGGATGGCGGCCGGGATCACGTAGAAGATGCGCGCGCGCCGGCCGATGTAGGGCGCGGTCGCGAGCCGGTAGTCGATGCGTCCGAACGGCAGGTCGAAGCGGATGCCGTCGACCGGTTGCGCACGGCGAAAGTCGGTGCCGACCTGGGCGCGCGGCGAGCTCGAGTCGTCCAGCCGCGCAACGCCCGCGCCGGCCGGCAGCGCCAGCGACAGCAGCAGCGCGACACACGGGATGGCCGGCGCGGGCATGCGCTTCACTCCATCGACGCCGTGAAGCGCACCGTGCCCCGGTAGTTGCCCGCGGGATAGACGACGTCGTTGTCGTAGCTGAACTGCATCCGCGTCGCGCTGATCGCGTTCGACCGGTAGGTGTAGCCCAGGCACAGCAGCAGCACCGGGGCCGAGCAGAAGGTCGCGTTGGCATTGAAGCTCGCGATCTGCTGGTTGGCGCTGCCGTCGAAGCGGCCGCTCTGGATGTCGCCCGTGGTGGCGGCGCCGTTGTTGCTGGCGGTCCAGCCGATCTGGCTGAACGGGATGAGGGTGGCGCCGCAGCCGCCCGACTGGCAGGCCAGGCCGGGCGTCGAGTCGACCCGCAGCGTCACCGGCCGCGCCGTGGACGAGGAATTCGCGGGCCGGAACGGCGTGACCCACACCTCGATGACCGGCGAGCCCGCCACCGGCGCCGGTGCCAGGCCGACGTTGTCGCCGGCGACGCTGAAGGCCACCGTGTCGACGCCGCTCACTGCGCCCACGCGCACCGAGATGGCATAGACCAGGCCGACGTCCGTCACCGTCATGACGACGGCCTCCGCGGGCAGGGCGAGGCCCGCGGCCAGCAGCGCGGCGGCGAGCGGAGCCGGGGCCGGGCGGGGCCGCATCAGATGCCTTGCGCGGTGTAGGTGATGGTGTTGGTGTACGTGTTGGCGCGCCAGCCGGCCGGCGTGCCGCCGAGCGCGTAGGTCCAGGTGCCCGTGGCCACCGTGTTGGACGGGAACGCGGTCGAGGCGCAGGCGCCCAGGTTCGCGCCCGGGTGCGGCAGCGTGCCCTCGGCGGTCACGGTGAAGTCGGCGTCGGCCGGGCCGCCCGTGGCGTTCCAGGCGCCGAGCGCGCAGTGGATGGTGCCGGTGCCGGCATTGGTCCAGGCGTAGACGGTGAGCGTGTCGGCGCCGGCCGCGGCGGCGACGGTCGCGGCCGGTGCCGCGCCGTTCCAGTCCACGCCGGTGTTGGCGGCGGCGGCCAGGGCCGGCGTGGGAACGGCGGGGATCTCCAGCGCCGAGCTCCATCGCAGCGTGTCGACGGCGGTGTTGGCCGCGCCCACGCGCAGCAGGATGAGCTTGGGCACCGTCACGCTGAGGTTGACCTTGGCCTGGGCCGTGATGGTGCCGGTGCCCGCGCCGTACTGGCTCTCGGCCATGGCCTCGCCACCGGCGGCGAGGCAGAGGGCCGCCACGGAGAGGGCGAGCATGCGGTGGGGGAGGGCGCTGGGGTTCATGAGGGGGCCTCGATGGATGAAGAAAGAAGAGCAGCAGCGGGCAGGAGAAGACCGCAGGGGCGCGCTGCTCATTCGCCCACCTTGGTCAGGGGAATCTCGGCAACGGCCCGGCCACGCAGCGGAACGCCGAGCGTCACGCCGCCGTCGCCGGCCGCGCCCCAGGGCAGCGGCACGCTGTCGAGCGTCAGGCTCAGCCGGTGGCGGCCGGTGGTCACGAGCGGAAATTCGAAGCGGCCGTCGTGGTCGGTGGTGGTGCGGTAGCGGCCGTCGAGCTGGACCTCCACGTGGGCGGCGCCGCCTTCGTCGGGCTGCCGCGCGCCGTCGCGGTTGGCGTCGAAGAACACCTGCCCGGCCACGCTGCCTGCACCGGCGCCCGCATCGCCGTCGCGCACGCCGGCGGTCTGGAAGGGCATGCCCGCGCTGCCCTCCCAGCGCAGGTAGACGTAGGCGCTGCGGTCGTTGCTGCGGTAGAGCTGCGGGCCCAGGCTCGTGGTGGGCGCCACGGCGGCGCGCGCCTGGTTGAAGTAGGCCGCGAAGCCGATGCGCCAGCCCCGGGCGAGCGCCTTCTCGGCCGTGAGCGAGCCCGACAGCCCGCGGCTGGTGTGCAGGCCGCCGCTTTGCGAGGTGTAGCGCAGGTTGCCGCCGAGGTGGAAGCCGCTGTCGAGCCAGCACAGGAACTGCACGCCGGCCGTGGGGTAGTTGCGTGGCACGCCGCCGCTGCGGTCGCGCGCATAGCCGAGCGTGGTCGTGAGTTCGGGGCGCAGCGTCTCGCGGCCCGCGCCGATCCAGTCCTGCTCCCACTGCCATTCGTGGCCGGTGGCGGCCTGGTCGCCGAGCACGATCAGCTCGTTGCGCCGCACGGTCAGGCTGAAGCGGCTGCGCAGGCCGCCGAAGAAGCGTGCCTGGTGGAAGACGCTGGCGTAGAGGCTGCGCGAGTCGCTGCCGGCGGCGGTGTCCGCGCTGCTGTCGTAGCGCGTGCGCTGCAGGCTCAGGCTGCCGCCGACCGAGGCATGACGGTCGAACTGGTACAGGACGCTGCCGTTCGCGCCGCTGCGGCTGGAGCCCGCGAACCCGAAGGCGGCGTCGGCCTGCGTGCGCTCGTGCTCGAGTCCGCCGCCCCAGTGCAGGCGGCTGCCGCCGCGGTCCACGCGCCAGTAGGCGCCGCGCGTGCCGTCGGCCACGAGATGGTCGCCGAAGAAGAGATTCGGCCTGGCCGTGTAGGCGCCGAGTTCGTGGCGGTAGGGCCCCAGGCGTGCGCTCGCCTCGACGAACAGCCCGCGCGAATCGCCGACGGCGACGCCCGGCGTCGGCGAGCGCGTGCGGCTGCCGATCAGCGTGGCGCGGACCTTGAAGTCGCCGTCGCGCTCCACCTCGCGGCCCCAGCCCAGCGCGCTGGCCCAGCTCTCGACATGGCGCGATCCGACGCCCTGGCCCGTGAACGGGTCGAGGGTCCAGGCCGGAAGGTCGCGCGCCCGGTTCAGCTGCGTGGCGACGAAGCCGTTCCCGCCCACGCGCTGCGTCAGGCCGAGCCAGCCGAGCGTGCCCTGGCTCTGCTCGAATCCCGGATACGGACCGCCCCGCAGGCTGCCGCGCATGCCGAAGCCCGCGCGCCAGTCGCTGTCGGCGTCGAACACGCGCAACGCGGCGCCGCGCACCGTGGTGCTGCCGAGCGAGAGCCGGTAATTGCGCGCCAGGCCCTCGGTCAGCTCGCTGTGGATGTCACCCAGCGCGCTGTCGGCGAAGGTCCGGGGCGTCAGCGGAAAGGCGAGGTTGCGCAGCGTGAGGCGGCCGCTGCCCGCGTCCTCGGCGTAGTCCAGCACGCCGATGCCGCCCTGGGCCTGGCGGTCGCCGTTCCAGCGGCGGCCGTCGGCCTGCAGCAGGAACTCGCCGTGGTTGAGCGTCTCGCGGCGGTACTCGATGCGCTGGCCGAACTCCATCGCGCGCCGCCGCCCGGTGCCGGAACTCGTCGCAGCGCCGAAGCCGATGCGGCTTTCGGTCATCCAGGCGCGAAAGCCTTCGGGTTGGGCGGACGGCGCGGCGCTGTCGTCGGCGGACGCGGCGCCCGCCTCGTCGGCGCTCATGAACCGGTCCTGGTAGGGCGCCGGCGCGGCGTCGACGAGGGCCTTCAGCCGCGCCTGCTGCGCCTGGGCCCGGTCCATCGGCTGAATGCGGGCCTCGGCGGCCGCGGCGGGTGGCGCGGTCTGCGCCTCCGCGGCGAGGCAGGCCAGCGCCGCCAGGCAGCCGACGCCCGGGCGGCCCCGCGGCGCCACGGCATTCGCGCCGAGCCAGCGGCAGGCCACGGCAACTCCCTCGTCATCCAACAACATCGCCGTCCCTTTGGGCCCCGAGGGCCCCGGTTGAGTTGAATCACTGCGTGCGCAGCGGAGGCGATGATTGTGGTTTTTGGTAACTTTTGCTGACCAAAAACGAGGGCTTCAGGGGCGTTGCCGAATTTTTCGTAGTAAACCGTGATGGAGTGCTTGAAATCTCGGTAGCGAGCGTTGATTTTTAAAACCGTTTGCCCCAGGTAGAAAAGCTGCGTCCGGGCCGAGCCCGGACCGCCGCGCCGCCTTAGAATTTTTTCGATCCGACCTTTCCTTTTCCAATGGCTGATTCCTCCAACACCAAACTCCCGTTCCAGGCCGAAGTCGCGCAACTGCTGCATCTCGTCACGCATGCGCTGTACTCCAACAAGGAAATCTTCCTGCGCGAGCTGATCTCGAATGCATCGGACGCCTGCGACAAGCTGCGCTTCGAGGCCATCGACCGTCCCGAGCTCTACGAAGGCCAGTCCGAGCTCGACGTGCGCATCAGCTTCGACAAGGCCGCGCGCACCATCACCATCACCGACAAGGGCATCGGCCTGTCGCGCCAGGAGGCGATCGACAACCTCGGCACCATCGCCAAGAGCGGCACCAAGGACTTCGTGAGCAAGCTCAGCGGCGACCAGAAGGCCGACGCCCAGCTCATCGGCCAGTTCGGCGTGGGCTTCTACTCGGGCTTCATCGTGGCCGACCGCATCACCGTCGAGTCGCGCCGCGCGGGTCTGCCCGCCGAGCAGGGCGTGCGCTGGGCCAGCGGCGGCGCCGGCGACTTCGAGGTGGCCGACATCACGCGCGCCGAGCGCGGCACCAGCATCACGCTGCACCTGCGCGAGGATGCCGACGAATACCTCAACGCCTGGAAGATCAAGCAGATCGTCGGCAAGTACTCCGACCACATCTCGCTGCCGATCCTCATGGAGAAGGAGGAGTGGAAGGAAGGCGAGAACGACCAGCCCGGCGACATGGTGAAGACCGGCGAATGGGAAACGGTCAACAAGGCCAACGCGCTGTGGAGCCGTCCCAAGAAGGACATCAGCGCCGAGCAGTACGAGGAGTTCTACAAGAGCATCAGCCACGACTTCGAGGCGCCGCTGGCCTGGAGCCACAACCGCGTCGAAGGCAGCACCGAGTACACGCAGCTGCTCTACATCCCCGCCAAGGCGCCGTTCGACCTCTGGAACCGCGAGAAGAGCGCGGGCGTCAAGCTCTACGTGAAGCGCGTCTTCATCATGGACGACGCCGAGGCGCTGATGCCCAGCTACCTGCGCTTCGTCAAGGGCGTGATCGACTCGGCCGACCTGCCGCTCAACGTGAGCCGCGAGCTGCTGCAGGAAAGCCGCGACGTGAAGGCGATCCGCGAAGGCAGCACCAAGCGCGTGCTCGGCATGCTCGAGGACCTGGCCAAGAAGCAGAAGACCGGCCCCGAGAGCGGCGAAGGCCGCATCGACGTGGGCTCGGGCGAATCGGTGCCCACGCCCGAGCCGACCGAGGCCGTGACGGACGTGGTCGACAAGAACGCGCCCACCGCGGCCGAGACCGCCGCCGCCGCGGCCGACGACGCGGGCAAGTACGCCAAGTTCTATGCCGAGTTCGGCGCCGTGCTCAAGGAAGGCCTGGGCGAGGACTTCGGCAACCGCGACCGCATCGCCAAGCTGCTGCGCTACGCCTCGACCACCACCGATGCCGTGAGCGTGAGCTTCGCCGACTACAAGGCGCGCATGAAGGACGGCCAGGACGCGATCTACTACATCACGGCCGACACGCTGGCCGCCGCCAAGAACAGCCCGCAGCTCGAGGTCTTCAAGAAGAAGGGCATCGAGGTGCTGCTGATGACCGACCGCGTCGACGAGTGGGCGCTCAACTACCTCAACGAGTTCGACGGCACGCCGCTGCAGAGCGTGGCCAAGGGCGCGGTCGACCTCGGCAAGCTGCAGGACGAGGACGAGAAGAAGGCCGCCGAGGAGGCCGCCGAATCGTTCAAGCCGCTGCTCGAGAAGCTCAAGGAAGCGCTCAAGGACAAGGCCGAGGACGTGCGCGTCACCACGCGCCTGGTTGACTCGCCGGCCTGCCTCGTGGTGCAGGACGGCGGCATGAGCACGCAGCTCGCACGCATGCTCAAGCAGGCCGGCCAGCCCGCGCCCGAACTCAAGCCGGTGCTCGAGGTCAATGCCGAGCACGCGCTGGTCAAGAAGCTCGAGGGCTCGGCCCACTTCGACGACCTCGCGAACATCCTGTTCGACCAGGCGCTGCTCGCCGAGGGCGGCCTGCCGGCCGATCCCGCGGCCTACGTGCGGCGCGTGAACGCGCTCCTGGTGTGAACACGCGGCCGCGCACCCGCATCGCGGCCGCCGGCCTTCCGGCCGGCGTGCTGCTCGCGCTGCTGGTGAGCGGCTGCTCCCACTACCAGATCGGCATCCCGATCGTGCCGGGCCTCTCGCTGGGGCTCGGCGCCACCAAGGACGGCAACTTCTCGGTTGGCCTCAACACCGGCTTCGGCCCGCTCGGCGCGGGCGTCGCGGTCAGCAACAGCGGCGCGGTCGCGGGCTCGGTCGGCATGGGCCTGGGCGTCGGCCCGGTCGGTGCCGGCGTGGGCCAGAGCGTGGTGCTGCACGACCCCAACGCGGGCAAGCCCAATGCGATGCAGCCGGGTCCGGTGACCAGCGTCGGCGCCGGTGTCGGTGGCAGCGCGGGGGGCTTCGGCGTCGCGGCCGATTTGCCGCCCACGGGCGGCGCGCAACCCGCGCCAACACCTGCCGCATTGCCCGTCGCGGCGCCCGCCGCCACGCCGGTGTCGGCCGCGCCGCGCGTCAACAAGGCCCGCGCGCCGGGCGTGCTGGTGCGCAGGAACGATTCCGCGCGCGAGGCCGTGCCGGTCGCCGCTCCGACGCCCGTGCAGGTCACCTACCGCGCCCCCGAGGCCGCGGCGCCCGCGCGCGTCGGCATCAATGCGCTCGGCTCGCCGGGCAATCCGATCGCGCCCTGAGCCGATGGCGACGGCACGCGTGGCAACGGTGGCATCGGCGCAGGCGGATCCATCGGCCGCGCCGGCCGGCGCCTCGCCCGATCGCCGCGCCTGGCTCGCGGGTGCCGCCGGCCTGGCCGGCGCGCTGCTGCTCGGTGCCCCTGCCGCACGGGCCCAGCGCGAATTTCCCAACCGGCCGATCCGCTGGATCGTGCCCTACCCCGCGGGCGGCGGCTCCGACTTCCTCACGCGCATCGTCGGCAACCAGCTCGCGATCGACACCGGCCAGCCGGTGGTGGTCGAGAACCGAACGGGCGGCAACACCTCGCTCGGTGCCGCCGAGGTGCTGCGCGCGCCGGCCGACGGCTACAGCGTGCTGTCGGCCGACAACGGCACGCTGGTGTTCAACCCCGTGCTCTACCGCAACCTCGGCTACAACCCGCAGCGCGACTTCGCGCCGGTCACGCTGATGGGCCGCTTCCCGCTGGTGCTGCTGGTCGGACCGGCCAGCGGCGTGCGCGACGCGCGCGCCTTCCTCGAGGACGCGCGCGCCTATCCCGGCAAGATCAGCTATGCCTCGGCCGGCACCGGCAGCCCGCACCACCTCGCGATGGAACTGCTGCAGCGCCAGGCCCGGCTGCGCATGCTGCACGTGCCCTACCGCGGCGCGGCCAACGCGGTGGCCGACGTGGCCGGCGGCCAGCTGCAGGCCATGATGTGCGACCTCGCCGCGTGCCTGGGCTTCATCCGCAGCGGCCGCGTGCGCGCACTCGCGATCGCCGACCGCGTGCGCCTGCCGCAATTGCCCGAGGTGCCGACCTTCGCCGAACTCGGCATCGACGGCGTCGAGGCGGCCGCGCTGGTGGGCGTGGTGGCGCCGGCGCGCACGCCGCCCGAGATCGTGGCGCGGCTGCAGCAGGCGATCGCGAGCGCGATCCACAACCCCGCGGTGCACCGCAAGCTCGCGGCCTATGGCGTCGAACCGGTGGGCGGCACGCCCGCGCAATTCGCCACGCTGTTGCATCAGGAGTCCGAGCGCTGGGACGGCCTGATCCGCGGGCTCAACCTGACGCTGGACTGAGCGCCGCCTTGCGGCGCCGCAACTTTGCCTGCCGTTCACACACGGCACGCGCTTCACGTTTGCTTTGCATGAACTTTGCGCGCGCTTGGCGCCGGGCTCACCGAACGCTAAGAGTGCACTTCTAGATTGGCGGCTCCCCCTCAGCCACCGGCCGGCGAGGCGGCCCGCAGGGCCTCCGGCACCGACCGCCCATCGCCATGCCCGCACGCCGGTTCCACCAGGTCCTCTTCGTCGACGACTTCTTCCGTTCGCCCGACAACGGGCTGCACTACTTCCCCGCCAACCGGCGCTTCCTGCAGGGCTTCTTCGGCTCGGCGCTCGGCCGGCTCGGCCTGCCGATGCGCGAGATCGCGCCGCGCTCGCACGGCGGCACGATCGACGTGGCGCGCGCGATGGCGCTGCTGGGCCTGCCGGCCACGCCGGCCGGCTGGGCCCGCGCCTGCGTCGCCGACCTCGCGCCGCTGCGCGGGCTCGAGGGCCTGCCGGCCTTCGGCCCGGGCTGCCTGGTGATCGGCTGGGGACTGACGCCGGCGCTGCAGCACTGCATCGACCGCAGCGGAGCGAGCTACCTCGACATCGAGATCGACCCGCGCCGCTTCACCGAGCACCTGCACTTCTGCGCGCGCACCAACGACGCGCGCATCCGCGCCGCGCTCGAGGCGCGCGTCATCGACGAGGAGCTGTTCTGGAACCACGCGGCCGCGATCCGCGGCTGCTTCGCGCGCCGCGGCGCGGGCGCGCTGTTCGATCCGCGGCTGCGCGTGGGCCTGTTCTTCGGCCAGAGCCTGGTCGACCTCTCGCTGGTGAGCGGCGGGCGCAGCCAGCATCCCTCCGCCGTGATCGGCGCGCTGCGCACGCTGGCGCAGGAGGTCGACCTGCTGGTCGTGAAGCCGCATCCCTACGAGCCCGCGCTGCACGACCTCGCGCCGATCGCGCGCGCCATTCCCAACGTCGCCTGGACGCGCGAGAACACCTATGCGCTGCTGTCGGCCGAGAACCTGCGCTTCGTCGCGGGGCTGTCGTCGAGCGTGCTGACCGAGGCCCGCTACTTCCTGCAGCCCGTGCGCGCGCTGATCCGCGCCGACCGCAATGCGCCCGAGTGCCTGCCCGCGGCCTGCTCGCCTTGGCTGCCGGTGGGGCCCGAGCTCGGCGCGCTGGACTTCATGCTCGACGCCTGCCGCGCGCCCGGCGAGGAGGCCGCGGCCCCGCCGGCCGGTGCCGGCGCATGGCCCGCGGATGCGATCGAGCGCGCCTTCTCCACGCGCTGGGGCTTCGACGACCGCGACCCGGGCCTGCAGGCGCTGCCCGAGCTCGTGCTCGGCCGCGACTACGCCTTTCGCACCGGCAATCCGGCCACGGCCTGGCTGGCCCATGGCTGGTCGGCGCCCGACGACGTCGACACCTGGAGCGAGGGCTCGCTGGCCTGCCTGGTGATCCCGCTGCCGCCCGCGGCCGTGTTCGCGCATCCGCTGCAGGCCCCGGGCCAGGCGCCGGCGCAGCGGCTGCGCGTGCGCATCGACTACCGCTGCGAGGCGCAGAGCACGCGCGTGGTCGCGCTGCTCGATGGCGCGATGCTGCCGGGCCAGCGCACCTCGGGCGCGTGGCGACGCAGCCTGGTGTTCGAGCTCGTGCCCTCGCCGCAGCGCAAGTGCCTGGTGCTGCAGTTCTTCGTGGGCGAGGCGGCCGATGCGGAGGTGGCCGAGGGCGCGGACGAGCCGGTCGTGCGCTCGGGCTTCACCTTGCGCAAGCTGCGCGTGTCGATGAGCCCGGCGGGCGCGGGCGATGTCGCGGCGCTGCCGCAGCCCGACACCACGGCGGCAGCGCCCGAGCGCGCGCTCGACCGGATGCTGCGCGTGGTGCTTCAGTCCAGGCGCGCGGCCGGATAGGCCGGGTCGGCACCGGCCGCGGCCGGTTGCGTCGCGAGGCGCAGCAGCAGCTGGCTCCAGGGCTGCAGCCGTTCGAGCGCCGCCTCGCGGCCCTGCGCGGCCGTGGCCTCGGTGCTCGCGCCGAGCTCGCGCGCCGCGGCCGCCACATCGCGCGCGAACGCGGCCGCGTCGCCGCGCCACACCACCACGCGATGGTGCAGCCCGAGCTGCGCGGCGCGCTCGGCATTGCTGGCCTGCTCGGGCTGGTCGGTCTGCAGCAGCAGGATCGGCTTGCGGTAGACCTGGGCCACCGACAGCGCCGCCATCCCGGGGGCCGAGACGATGAAGGCGCTGCGCGCCGCGGTGTCGATCCAGTGCGCGTCCTGCGGCTGCCAGCCGGCGCGCCCGGCATAGCCTTCGCCCACGCAATGCGCGCCCAGGCCCGCGGCGGCCAGGCCGCGTTCGAGGCCGTCGGCCAGCGCCGTGTCCTTGAAGTGCGGGTTGAGGTAGACCGCGGCCCGCGGTGCAACGGCCGCAACGTCCTCGCTCGAGGCCACCGCCACCGGCGTCGCGAGCCAGTAGGTGCCGTGGCCATCGTGCGCCGGTGCCTGCTGCGCGAAATCGTGCGCGATGCGCGCGCGGCTGCGCCCGATCTGCCAGGCCATGATGCGGCCGAAGGCGCGTGCCGTCCAGCCCGGCAGCCGGCCGCTGAAATTGCCTTCGAGCGCGCGCCGCAGGCTCGCGCCGTACACGTGCACCACCTTGTGCCGCCACGGCGGCAGCGCGCCCATGAACAGCAGCGCCGGATGGAAGGAGTCGTTGACCACCAGGTCGGCCTCGCGCAGCCGGCCGTGCAGCCGCACGATGTCGCGCAACATGCGGCCGGGCCGGAACACGTAGTGCGCCACGTTGCGGTCGGTCTCGCGCCGCAGCATGTTCTGCCGCGCGTCGAACTGCACCGCGTAGTGGCGCGAGAGCACGGGCGCGTCGATGCCGAAGCCCGCGAGGAAGAGCGCGCCCTCGTCGGAGGTGGTCAGCACCTGCACCTGCGCGCCGGCCGCGCGCAGCGCGTGCGTGAGCAGCTGCGAGCGCATCAGGTGGCCGCGCGCGTCGGCGGTCGCGAGGTAGAGGATGCGCGGCATGCTCAGCCCGCCCGCGGCACCAGCCGCAGCGCCGCGCCCGCGCACCACATGCCGAGCGCGCCCGTGATGCCGAAGCCGCGCTCGATGGCACGCACCTCGTCCATCAACTGCGCGAGCCGCGCGCGCTCGTGCGGCGCCACGCAGCGCTGCAGCGTGTGGCTGCACAGCCGCACATGGCGCTGCTCGTCGGCCCACACGCGCGCGAGCAGCGGATGCAGCGCATGCGCGGGCCCGATCAGCGCGCAGTGGCGCTCGAGGATGCGCGAGGCCATCTGCTCGGCCGCGAGGCCGATCGCATAGGCCGGCACCAGGCCGCCGTGCGCGAAGTGCGGCGCATGGCGGCGGATCAGCGCCTGCCAGCGCGCGAGCTTGCGCCGGCTGAACCAGTCGGGCCGCGGCTGCTCGCCGTCGACGGCGCCTGCCCGTGCGCGCCCGCCGCGTTCGACGATGGCCTCGGCGAACAGCCGCGCATGCAATTGCTCGTCGGCCAGGTGCTGGTCGAGCTGGCGCTCGAGCCAGTCGGGCGCGGCGGCGCGCAGTTCGCGCTGCAGCGCCTGTTCCGACGATTCCTCGCCCACGAGGTAGAGGCGCAGCAGCAGCGCCTCGCCCGCGCGGCTGGCATGCAGCTGGCGCAGCGCGGCGCGCTTCACGCGGTGCACCAGCGCGGCCTGCAGCGCGGGCCAGCCGCGCAGCAACGGCGGCGCGAGGCTCTCGAAGCCTGGGGCATTCGGCGCATCCGGCGCGGCCTGCGCGTACAGCTCAGCGGCCATTCGACCCGGCCTTCACATCGAGCGCCACGGGCTGCAACTGCTGTTGCTGCCAGCCGAGCACCAGCCCGAGGAAGCTGCCCTGCAGGAAGCCACGCGCCGTGGCGTCGGCGCCCGCGAACTCGCGCTGCTGCCCGTCGTAGCGCACGAAGCCCTTGCCGCCGGTGGCACCGATCGTGAGCTTCTCGTTCTTGCGGAAGCCGCGCTGCAGCAGCGGTTGCAGCAGGGCTTGCGATTCGAGCCCGTAGAGGAACAGGTCGCGCTGCACGACCTGGCGCGGAATCTGTCCGCTCAGGGCCTGCAGCTCTAGCGACCAGTTGCCCTCGCGCATCGCCTCGGCCAGCGGCCGGTTGCGCGTCGTGACGAAGCGCGTGCGCGCCACCCACTTGACGGCCTTCGACACGCCGAGCCCGACCGTGATGTCGGCGTCGCGCGCGGCGCTCTCGCGGTTGTCGCGCACCTGCACCAGCTCGTCGGCCAGGCGCGCCGTCAGCGAGGGCTTGGCGAGCGCCTCCACGACCTGCGCGCTGCTGAACAGCACGCGCTCGCCGCCGACCTCGCCGACCACGAGCTGCCAGGGATCGATGCGGATCTCGGAGAACTCGCCGCGCACCGGCGCATGCGCATGGCTGCTGAACGACCAGTCGCTGCCCGAGCGGCTCAGCAGCGCATGGAAGCTCAGCGGCACGCGCTGGCCATCGGCCGTGCGGCCCGAGCCCTGCAGCACCACGTCGCCCACGATGCGCTTGCCGTCGTAGCTGCGGCCATTGGCGAAGCGCAGCGTGTGCGTGGCTTCGTCGAGCGTGGCGCGGGTGTCTTCGTCGTCGAGCGCGAGCCGGTTGCAGTTCTCGCCGGTGCCGGCGGCGATGGGGCAGCCGCTGCCCGAGGCGAAAGCGAAGACGCCGCGGCCCGAGAACTCGGCCGAGGCCGCGAGTCCGGGGGCGAGCAGCGCGAGGGCGGCGAGAACGAGCAGGCGTGCCATGGTCGCGGGCCTCAGGGACGGTGGTAGGAGAGCGCCTGCGCATCAGCCTGCGCGCGGCCCGTGGTGTGCAGGCCGATGCCGCGCGCGAAGGCGCCGAGCATGTCGACGGCCGAGAAGCCCAGGATCAGCAGCACGCCGAGCGCCCAGCGCGCGCCGCGCAGCGGTGGCAGGTCCTGCCGGTTGAGCGCGCGCAGGCTGAAGCCCAGCCGCGTGACGAGCACGCACAGCGGGCCGATCGGTCCGCTCTTCGCAAGCCAGTGCCAGCGCGGCGACACGTAGCTGCGCAGCAGGTGCGGCGTGAGCGAATACGTGTCCTGCCCGCGCATCCAGCGCAGCTTGAGCGCCTCGCGCCGCGTGTCGGGCAGGCGGTGCTCGGTGTGGGCGCGCGCCGCGTAGTGCAGCGGGATGCCGGCCGCGCGCAGCCGCATGCCGAGCACCTGGCAGTGGGCGCGGTACACGCCGTCGAGCGCCTGGTAGCCGTGGGTGTCGAAGACCTCGCGCCGGAACGCCACGTTGTTCGCGTAGAAGTTGCTCGTCGCGCCCGCATGCTCGTTCGGGAAGTACATGAAGTCGATGGTGGTGAGCGCGGTGCCCACGACGTTGGCTGCGTAGCTGGTACGTCCCGCCACCACGGCCGGCGCGTCGGCGCGCGCGAAGGGCGCGAGCAGCTCGCGCAGCCAGTCCTCGTCGGGCAGGCAGTCGGCATCGGCGAACACCACCCAGTCGCAGCGCGCCGCGTCGGTGGCCGCGAAGCCGGTGTTCTTGGCGTCGTAGTAGCCGGTGCTGGCGTCGATGCGCACGAAGTCGACGGGCCGCCCGGCCAGGCGTTGCACTTCCTCGCAGGTGGCGGCATCGAGGCCGTCGTGCGTGATGACCACCTGGGCCAGCGTGGACAGCGGCTGCTTCTGGCGCGCGAGCAGCGCGATCAGCCGCTGCAGGCTGGCGGCGGTCCTGGCCTGCGCATCGGCACCGCCGCGCAGGTTGTTGGTCTCGAGGACCAGCGCGGTGCGCGCCGCCACTTGATCGGGCATCATCGATTTTTCCTGTCCGGACGTCGTTGGGAAGGCATGCATGCCGCTTTTATCGCACAACCCTCGCGGTTGCCAGTGCCATCGCTCATGGGCGCGACCCGCCGCGGGGCCGCTGTCTTGAAGCTCGCGGTCTTCGGCGCGGGCTACGTGGGCCTGAGCTTCGCGGCCTGCATGGCCGAGGCCGGGCACGCGGTGCTGTGCGCCGACACCGACGCGCCGCGCATCGCGGGCCTGCGCGCGGGCCGCATGCCGCTGCACGAACCGGGGCTCGGCGCGCTGGTGGCGCAGGAGACGGCGGCCGGCCGGCTGCGCTTCACGGACGATGCCGGCGAGGCCGCGCGGCATGGCGACATCCTCTTCATCGTGGTGAATGCGCCGGCCGATGCCGAGGGCGTGGTCGACCTCGAGGCGGTGTTCGAGGTGGCGCGCGCCGTGGGGCGCCACCGCGACCGCGACGGCCTGCTGGTCTGCAAGTCGACCTTGCCGGCGGGCACGGCCGACCGGGTCGAGGCGGTGGTGCAGGACGCGCTGGCGCGGCGCGGTGCCACGCACCGGATCGCGGTGGCGGTCAACCCCGAGTTCCTGCGCGAAGGCTCGGCGGTGCGCGACAGCCGTGCGCCCGACCGCATCGTGGTCGGGTCCTCCGATGCCGAGGCGATCGCGCTGCTGGCCGAGCTCTATCGGCCTTTCATGCGCGACCCCGCGCGCCAGTGGCTGGTGATGGACCGCCGCTCGGCCGAGCTCGCGAAGTACGCCGCCAACGCGATGCTCGCCACCCGCATCAGCTTCATGAACGAGATGGCGCGCGTGGCCGAGCAGGCGGGCGCCGACATCGAGAGCGTGCGCCGCGCGATCGGCGCCGATGCGCGCATCGGTCCGGCCTTCCTGCAGGCCGGCGCGGGCTATGGCGGCTCCTGCCTCGCGAAGGACCTGCGCGCGCTGCAGCATGGGGGCGAGGGCGCCGCGCTGCGGCTGCTGCCCGCGGTGGCGGCGGTGAACGAGGCGCAGAAGTCGCGGCTCTTCGAACTCGTCGTGGGCCATTTCGGCGCCACGCTCGCGGGGCGCATGCTGGCCGTGTGGGGCCTGGCCTTCAAGCCCGACACCGACGACATGCGCGATGCGCCGAGCCTGGTGCTGATCGAGCGGCTGCTGGCCGCCGGCGCGCGGCTGCGGCTGCACGACCCGGCTGCGATGCCGAATGCGCGTGCGCTGCTCGGCGAGCGCGAAGGCATCGCCTGGTGCGATGCGCCCGAGGCTGCACTCGACGGCGCCGATGCGCTCGTGCTCGTCACCGAATGGGCGGCCTACCGCCGGCCCGATTTCGCGCGCATGGCCGCGCGGCTGTCGGCACGTGCCGTGTTCGATGGGCGCAATCTCTACGACCCGGCCGAGGTCGAGGCGGCCGGTATCGCCTGCTACGGCATCGGCCGTGGGCGCTCAGTGCGCCGCGGTTGAGGTCGCCTCGTCGTCCGCGCGCGGCAGGAAGGCATCGCCCGGCGTCAGCGGCGCATGCCGGTAGCTCGCGGGCGTGCGGCCCAGCTTCACGGGCGCGCCGATGCCGCGGTAGCCACCTTCGAGTTCGACCACCATGCCGCGATGCGCGGTGTGCGGATGCTCGAGCGCGGCGGCCACGGGCAGCACGGGCGCGGCCGGCACGCCCGCGGCCATGAGCTGCTCGACCAGCACGCGGCCGTCGAAGGCGGCCATGGCGGTCTCTAGCCGCTGCTTGAGCGCGTCGCGGTTCACCGAGCGCACACCCGCGGTGGCGAAGCGCGGATCGGTGGCCAGCGCGGGCAGGCCGATGCAGCCGCACAGGCTCGCGAACTGGCGGTCGTTGCCGACGGCGACGAACACGGGGTCGGTGCCGGTGGCGAGGGCGTCGTAGGGATAGATGTTGGGATGGGCGTTGCCGGTGCGGCGCGGGGCGCTGCCGTCCATGAACCAGTTGGCGGCGTGCGGATGCAGCAGCGAGATGCCGCTGTCGTAGAGCGCGGCCTCGACGAACTGGCCGCGTCCGCTGCGCTGGCGTTCCTGCAGCGCGAGCAGCACGCCGATGACGGCGTTGAGGCCGGTCACCATGTCGACCACGGGCAGGCCCACGCGCAGCGGCCCGCCCTCGGCCTCGCCGTTGACGCTCATGATGCCGGTCATGGCCTGCACGGCGGCGTCGTAGCCGGGCAGCGCACCGAGCGGACCGTCGGCGCCGAAGCCCGAGACGCGGCACCAGACCAGGCGCGGAAAGCGCTGCGACAGGGTCTCGTAGCCGATGCCCCAGCGTTCCATGGTGCCGGTCTTGAAGTTCTCGATCAGCACGTCGGCCTCGGCCACGAGCGCGAGCAGGGCGGCGCGGCCTTCCTCGGTCGAGAAGTCGAGGTGCTGCACGCGCTTGTTGCGGTTGAGGCCGTGGTAGTAGGAAGCCACGCCATCCTTGAACGGCGGGCCCCAGGTGCGCGTGTCGTCGCCCTGCGGCGGCTCGATCTTGAGCACGTCGGCGCCATGGTCGCCGAGGATCTGACCGCAGTAGGGGCCGCCGAGGATGCGGGAGATGTCGAGCACGCGGATGCCCGCGAGTGCGCCTTGGGTGGAAGTCATTTGCGTGCCTTCATGCTTTGCGTTGATTTGTCCGGGGGGAAGGTCCGGGGCGCGTGCGGAGGACATCGGGTACTCCCCCTCCGCGAATGTCCCCCGGCCTTCGGCCTCCTCCTTGATTTCGCTGCGGGGAGCACCCGATGCCCTCCGCACGAGAGGCGCTCTGGTGGTGCCGGCGGTTCAGGCGCGGAGCAAGGTACCCCGTCGGCGTGATCGCGCCCCGGATGCCAGCATCAATCGAGCTGCGCCCCCGACTTCTTGACCACGTCCTTCCACTTCACCGACTCGCTCGCGATGAACTGGCCGAGCTTCGGCGGCGAGGTGTCGGCGCTGGCCTCGAGGCCCTGGGCCGCGAACATCTGCTTGACCTTGGGCGAGTTCAGCACCTCGGCGAAGGCATGGTTGAGCTTCGCCACGCGATCGGCCGGCGTGCCCGCGGGCGCGACGATGCCGAAGAACACGCTCACGTCGTAGCCCTTGTAGCCCTGCTCCGAGATCGTGGGTACCTCGGGCAGCGCCTGCGAGCGCGCGAGGGTGGCCACGCCCAGCGCGCGCAGCTTGCCGGCCTTGACGTAGGGCAGCGCGGTGAGGATGTCGGTGAAGGTCATGCTGACCTGGCCGCCGAGCAGGTCGTTGAGCGCAGGGCCGGTGCCCTTGTAGGGGATGTGCTGGAAGTCGGTGCCGGCGATCGAGTTGAACAGCACGCCCGCCAGGTGCGAGGAGGCGCCGTTGCCCGAGGAGGCATAGCTGAGCTTGCCGGGGTTGGCCTTGGCATAGGCGACGAGCTCGGGCACGGTCTTCACCGGCAGCGCGGGATTCACCACCAGGATGTTCGGCAGGTAGCCGACCTGGATCACGGGCGCGAAGCTCTTCACCGGGTCGTAGTTGATCTTGCGGTAGAGGCTGGCGTTGATCGCGAGCGGGCCCGAGGTGCCGAACAGCAGCACATGGCCGTCGGCCTCGGCGCGCGCGACGTACTCGGCGCCGATGTTGCCGCCCGCGCCGGCGCGGTTCTCCACGATCATCGGCTGGCCCATGCGGTCCTTCATCTCGGCCGCGAGCGTGCGCGCCATCGCGTCGGTGGGGCCGCCGGGCGGGAAGGGCACGACCAGCGTCATCGGCTTGGAGGGAAAGGCGGTGTCGGCCTGCGCGGCGGGGGCCGCGGCCAGCAGGCCGGCACAGGCGGTGGCCAGCGCGAGGAGGGAAGCGAGGTGTTTCAAGAGGAGGTCTCCGTTCTTTGTTCGGGTGTCCGGGGGGCAGGGCTCAGGCCGCGGTCCAGTCGGCGGGCAGCGCATCGGGCGCGAGCGGGTCGCGCGGCAGCACGCGGTGCAGCAGCGCGAGCTGCGACCAGCGCAGCCGCGCGGCCGAGCCGGTGCGCGCGGCCTCCCAGGCCATCGCGCTCGCGCTGGTGCAGTGGTAGAGCGCCGAGGCGGCCTGGCGCGCGAGCACGTCGCCGCCTTCGCGCGCGGCCGTCTCGGCCAGCGTGGCGGCGCGCGCCAGCGCATCGCGCAGCGCCTGGGCGAAGGCCGGGGCCGGTTCGGCTTCGGCGATCAGCTTTTCGCAATGGGCGCGCAGCACCGGCAGCGAGCCCTCGCGCTTGACGGCGCGGATCACGTCGAGCGCGACGATGTTGCTGGTGCCCTCCCAGATCGATCCCAGGTGGGCATCGCGCACCAGCCGCGGATCGCTCCATTCCTCGATGTAGCCGCAACCGCCGCGCACCTCCATCGCATCGCCCGTGACCTTGCGCGCATCGCGGCAGGCGCGGAACTTGATGAGCGGCGTGAGGATGCGCAGCAGCGCGTAGGCATCGGCTTCGCCGGCATCGGAACGCGCCAGCGCCAGCGCGGTCTGGCAGACCATGGTGCGCGCCTGCTCGGCGGGCACGCGCAGCTTGTCGAGC
The DNA here is from genome assembly GCF_059418345.1 of Variovorax sp. GW821-FHT09B01. NCBI lineage: Bacteria > Pseudomonadati > Pseudomonadota > Betaproteobacteria > Burkholderiales > Comamonadaceae > Variovorax > Variovorax sp. GW821-FHT09B01. Next base: position 83,888 of record NZ_JBWKPQ010000024.1, read on the forward strand.
TGGCGCTGCATCAGCGGCATCTGGTCGAGCGTGCGGCCGAAGGCCTGGCGCTCGGCGGCGATGTACTCGGCCTCGGCCACCGCGCGGCGCATCAGGCCGGCGGCGCGCACGCCGTTCGACAGCCGCGAGTTGTTGACCATGTCGGCCATCTGCACGAAACCGCGGCCTTCCTCGCCGACCAGGAAGGCGAGCGCGCCCTCGAGCCGGATCTCGCCGCTGGCCATCGAGCGCGTGCCGAGCTTGTCCTTGAGCCGGATGATCCGGTAGTGGTTGAGGCGGCCGTCATCGAGCCGGCGCGGCAGCAGGAACAGCGACACGCCCTTCATGCCGGCCATGCCGTCCTCGGCGCGCGCGAGCACCATCGCGAAGTCGGCGTCGGGGTTCGAGCAGAACCACTTGTCGCCGGTGAGGCGCCAGCTGCCGTCGGCCTCGCGCCGCGCCAGCGTGGCGGTGGCGGCGATGTCGGAGCCCGCGGCCTGCTCGGTCATGAACATCGCGCCCTGCGCGAGTTCGTCGAAGTCGAGCGAGGTCAGGCGCGGCAGGTACTTCTGCACCAGCGCGGGCGCGCCGAACTTCTTGAGCGTGCGCGTGAGCGAATCGGTCATCGAGACCGGGCAGCACAGGCCGAACTCGGCCTGCACGAACAGGTAGGTCAGCGCGTATTTCACGAGCGGCGGCATGCGGCCTTTCCAGCCCAGCGTCTCGTCGCGGTGCGAGATCGCGGCCAGGCCGAATTCGCTGAGCGCGAGGCGCTCCATCTCGACGTAGGCCGGATGCTTGATCACCTGCTGCTCGTCGAGCCCGGTGCGCGTGCGCTGCTTCAGGGTGGGCGGATTGCGGTCGGCGGTACCGGCCAGCTCGTCGAGCCTGCCGCCCGCGAGGCCGCCGAGGCGCTCGAAGTGCGGCCGCAGGTGGCGCAGCAGGTCCTCGGGCAGGTAGAGCGCGAGCAGCGACTGCAGCTCGGTGTCGACGCTGTAGAGGTTCTGGCCGTGGCGGTCGGGAATGGGGTGAACGGCGGGCGCTGCAGGCGCGGCAGGCGTCTCGGGCATGGCTTGTCTCCTGGATTCGCGCCATTGTTCAAGCCGTGACGATCCGTGTCTAATATCGTTTGGGTCTTGCTCGATTCGATTTGCCTATTCATGGAACTGCGTCACCTGCGCTATTTCTCCGTGCTCGCCGAAGAGCTGCACTTCGGGCGCGCGGCACGCCGGCTCTCGATCTCGCAGCCGCCGCTGTCGGTGGCGATCCGCCAGCTCGAGGACACGGTGGGCGCGCGCCTGTTCGAGCGCAACAGCAAGGAGGTGCGGCTCACGCCCGCGGGCGACGCGCTGCGTGTGTCGGCGCGCCGGCTGCTGCAGCAGGCCGAGGAGGCCGCGCTCGAGGCGCGCGACATCGCGCAGGGCTCGGCGGGGCGGCTGCGCATCGGCTTCGTCGGCGCGATGCTCTACCGCGGCCTGCCGCAGGCGCTGCGCGCGTTCCAGGCCAAGCATCCGGCGGTGCGCATCACGCTGGCCGAACTCAACTCGGGGGTGCAGATCACCGAGCTGATGCACGATCGGCTCGACCTCGGCTTCGTCCACACCGCGCGCATGCCGCCTGAGCTGCAGCACCGGTTGCTGCTGACCGAGCCCTTCGTCTGCTGCCTGCCCGCGGGCCATGCGCTGGCGCGACGGCGCGCGCTCGCGCCGGCCGAGCTGCGCGGCGAGCCCTTCGTGCTGTTCTCGCGGGAGGCCTCGCCCGACTACCACGAGCGCATCCTCTCGATCTGCGCCGACGCGGGCTTCCATCCCGAGGTGCGGCACGAGGTGCGGCACTGGCTCGCGGTGGTCTCGCTGGTGTCGCAGGGCATGGGCGTGGCGCTGGTGCCGCAGGCGATGCGGCACTCGGCGCTCAGCGGCGCGGTGTTCCGCCCGCTCGACCGCGAGGTCACGCCGTCGGAGGCCTACGGCGTGTGGCGCGCGGGGCCGCCGAACATGCTGGTGCAGCGGCTGCTCGACGGGCTCGCGAAGAGCCTGCGCGAGAGCGCGAAGCGCTGAACGCGCACGCCGTTGTGCACCGTCTTCGTGGCAGGGCCGTGACCATGCGGGGCATCGACCCCGCGCCGCGCCGGGCTACCGGAACCGGTGATGCCCAAGGCCTTGCGAAGGCTTTAGTATTCCCGCCAACCTCGCCGTGGCCCGGGCCTTCAAGAGCATGCAAAAGGGGTGTCGCCAGGGGGTTCAGATCAACGACACGGCCGTGTCGACGCCAGCATGCCCAAAGGTATCCCCAATTCCGCCGCCATGTACGGCATCTTCACCCGGCCCTGGGGCTACGAGGTCTCCGTCATGCGCAACGGAACCCGCCACTACCGGCAGTTCGGCCGGGCGAGCTACGGCGGCGCCGAACAGGCGCTGCTGCATGCGCAGGACTGGCGCGACGCCATCGTGCGGCAGCACCCGCCGATCGCGCGCCGCGCGCGCGCCGAGCAGCCGCGCGCCAACAACAGCACCGGCGCGCCCGGCGTCTACAGCCGCGTCGCGCCCGACGGCCGCGTGCGCGCCTGGCTCGCCAAGACCTACATCGCCGAGGACCAGATCCTGCAGACCTATTTCTCGGTCGACGGCGCCGACCGCGCGGCCCATGCGGCGGCGCTGGCCGAGCGCGCGCGCCAGCTCGCGCAGATGACCGGCCTGGCGCACGTGCACCCGGCCGAGGAGGCGATCCGCCGCGAGACCGATGCCGCGCCGCGCGCGCGCACGCCGCGGCTCTCGCGCGCGGAGATCGTGCGCCGCAACAACTCGAGCGGCACCAGCGGCGTGCAGTTCAAGTCGCCGCGGCCCGACCATCCGGGCTACTGGATGGCGATCACCTTCATCGCCGGGCGCGGCACCGTCAGCAAGGCCTTCTCGGTGAAGACCCATGGCGAGCAGGCGGCCAAGCGCCTCGCGATCGCCGAGCGCGAGACGCAGCTCGCGCTCAAGCGGCAGCTCGACGGCGCGGAGCTGGCGTCCTGATGGCGGCGCGTGCGTGCAAGGCCGGGCCCGCGGGCACGGCCGGGGCGGTGCTGCCATGAGCCTCAAATCGTTGAATCGGCTGCTGCGCGTGGCCTCGCACCTGCTCGACCAGGCCGCGGCCGACGTGCGGGCCTGCGGCCTCGAGCCGGCCACCGAGCAGGTGCACCGCATCGGCCGCGCGATGGTCGAGCTGATCGAGGTGCAGCGCCGGATCTATGCCGAGCAGCCCGAGCTGCAGCCGCGCACGCTCGTGGCCTCGCGCCGCGAGGCCGATGCCAACCGGCTGTTCACCCAGCTGATGCTCGAGGCGCTGGACCTCGAGGACGCCGGCAACGTGGCGGCCGCGCTCGAGAAGTACACGCAGTTCATCGGCCTCTCGCCCTCGCACCACCACCGCGAGATCGTGCGCGAGGAGATCCGCCGGCTGTCGGCGCCGGCCGTTCAGGCGTAGATCGGGTCCTCGGCCATCGCCTCGCACTGGTCCTGCAGCATCTGGACCTGGCCCTTCCAGTAGTCGCTGCTGCCGAACCAGGGAAAGTTGATCGGGAAGATCGGGTCTTCCCAGCGCCGCGCGAGCCAGGCGCTGTAGTGGATCAGGCGCAGCGTGCGCAGCGGCTCGATCAGCGCGAGCTCGCGGCGGTCGAATTCGCGGAACTGTTCGTAGCCGTCGAGCAGCCCCGAGAGCTGCGCGGTGCGCTGGGCGCGCTCGCCCGACAGCAGCATCCACAGGTCCTGCACCGCGAAGCCGGTGCGCGCGTCGTCGAGGTCGACGAAGTGCGGGCCGCCGTTAGGTCGGTCGGTTGGGGTCCAGAGGATGTTGCCGGGGTGCACGTCGCCATGCAGCCGCAGCTTGCGCGGGCCGTCGCCGGCGGCCGCCGCGCTCGAAAGCGGGGTCGCGGCGATCATCGCCAGCGCCTCGTTGCAGGCCTTCTCCCAGTCGCGCTGCACGTCGAGCGGCAGCTTGTCGTTCGCCAGCAGCCAGTCGCGCGAGGCGGTGCCGAAGTTCTGCAGGTCGAGCGCGGGCCGCGCCTCGAACGGGCGCGCGGCGCCCACGGTGTGGATGCGCGCGAGAAAGCGCCCGACCCATTCGAGCACCTCGAAGTCGTCGAGCTCGGGCGCGCGGCCGCCGCGGTAGGGGCTCACGCTGAAGGCGAAGCCGGCATGGCGATGCAAGGTGGCGCCGCCGAAGGCCAGCGGCGGCACGGCGGGCACCTCGGCCGCTGCGAGTTCGAGCGAGAAGGCATGCTCCTCGAGGATCTCGGCCTCGCTCCAGCGGCCGGGCCGGTAGAACTTGACCACCACGGCCGGGTGCGGCAGCGGGTCCTCGAGGTGCACCTGGTAGACCCGGTTCTCGTAGGAGTTGAGCCCGGTGAGCCGGCCGTCGCCGTGCAGGCCGAGGCCCGCGAGCGCGTCGAGCACCACGTCGGGCGTGAGGCTCTCGTAGGGATGGGCAGGGTGGCCGGCGGGCGCCGCGGGGGAATCGGGAATCATGCGGCGATTGTCGTCGCCCGCACCCCGCGCGCTTTTCAGAGGCCGCCGGGGTGCGCGTGCAGCGACAGGATGTGGCCGGTGCGCGGATCGCCCTTGCCGGCCAGCACCTGGGCATAGGCCGCCTGCGCGGCCGCGCCGCCGTGGTGGTGCTCGGCGCGCAGCCAGGGGCTCGCGGCATCGGTGGCGCGCGCGGTGAAGGCCTGCCAGGCCGCCACCATGCGGCGGCTGAATTCCTCGGCGCTCCATTCGGCGGTGCGCTTCTTGATCTGGGCGGGCGCGAAGAACAGCGTGGCACGCGGGCCCGCGAGCTCGCGGGTGGCGCCCTTGGAGGCCAGTTCGTCGACATGCGTGCCGCCGATCGCGCAGCTGTAGCGCAGGCCGGTGAAGCGCGCATGGATCGCCTCGCGCAGGGCGCCGTTGCCCGCGAAGTCGATGTAGACGCAAGGCGTGTCGGCGGGCAATTCGTCGAGCGCGTCGTAGCGCAGCACGCGGTGGTAGCAGCCCAGGCTCTCGCAGTAGCCGACATTGCCGGCCGAGGTCAGGCCGACCACCTCGATGCCTTCGCGCTGGTGCAGCTGAAACGCGGTGCCGTAGGCCGTCTTGCTCGAGGCGCTCGACAGCAGCATGGTGCGCGCGCCGAAGAAGTCGTTGTCGGCCATGAAGTCGTCGATCAGCCAGGAGGTGATGAACAGCGGGCGCAGCAGCGCCTGCGTGTCCTCGCTGTCGGCGGTGTAGAGCGGATCGGCATTGCAGCGGAAGTACTGGTTGTAGACCGCCGGCAGCTCGGCGCGGTGCGCGGCGCCGTCGGCGAAGCGCTCGGGCGACAGCCGCGTCGGGCTCAGCACCGCGCTCGTGGCCATCGGCCAGTAGCCGTAGAGGCGCTCGCCCACGGCCACGCCCGGATGCAGCGACTGCACCACGCTCGCGAAGCCCCACACGGGGATGTTGCCCCAGGCCTCGTCGCCGGTGGGGAAGAAGCGCCAGTAGCTCATGGCCTCGCCGAAGGCGGCGTAGGTGATGTTGTTCGAGGTCAGCGCGAAGCTGTCGATGCGCACGCGCACCTGGCCGTCGGCCAGTGGCGTGTCGGTGCTGTCGTCGAGGCGGGTGTCGCCCAGTTGGCTCTTGCGGATCTGCAGGCTGAGGGTGGTGCTCATGGCGTGTCGAAGCTCCGTGGCTGCGCGGCGTTCCGGCCGCTGGGGTGGGAAGGGGGCGTCCACGTGACATTAGCCAAGCTTCGTGAAAGGCGCCATCGCGCCGGTGCCGCGCGCGTCGCGCGCGGGACAAGCGCGCACGCAAAAAAGCCCCGCGAGCGGGGCTTCGTCGTGAAGCGCGAGGGGCTCAGGCGATCGTCAGTTCGACGTCGATGTTGCCGCGCGTGGCGTTCGAGTACGGGCAGACCTGGTGGGCCGTGTCGACCAGCTTCTGCTTCTGTTCGGCGTCGAGGCCGGGCAGCGTGATCGCGAGCTTGACCGCGATGCCGTAGGCGGCGCCGCCATTCGTCGGGCCGAGGGAGACGCTGGAGTCGATCGCCACGTCGTCCGGCACCTTGACGCCGATCTTCGGGCCCACGGCCTTCATCGCGCCGATGAAGCAGGCGGCGTAGCCGACCGCGAACAGCTGTTCGGGGTTGGTGCCGGGCTTGCCCGAACCGGGCGAGCTCAGCTGGACGTCGATCGCGCCGTCGCTGGATTTGCCGGCGCCGTCGCGGCCGCCCGTGGTGTGGGCCTGGGCGGTATAGAGCACTTTGTCGAGCTTGGTGGTCATGGTGATGTTTCCTTGGTCGAAGTGGAACGGTGGTTGAAGAAAGCCGTCGTGGTCCGGAATGGCACGCGGCGGGAGAAACCTGTTGTAGTGATTGAAATGGCTTGCTTGCTCAGGCGGCCTTGCGGATGCGGTCGCGCAGCGCTTGAATCTGGTGGGTGAGGTCCACGAGCTCGGGCACCGAGCATTCGGAGGCCGCGAGCAGGCATTCGGGCACGTGGCCCGCGCGCGACTTGAGGCGGCGGCCCGCGGCCGTGAGCGTGATGTGCACGCGGCGCTCGTCGGCCACGTCGCGCACGCGGGCCACGAAGCCGTTGGCCTCGAGGCGCTTGAGCAGCGGGGTGAGCGTGCCGGAGTCGAGCGAGACGCGCTCGCCGAGTTCGGAGACCATGGGGCCGTCTTTTTCCCACAGGGCGAGCATCACCAGGTACTGCGGGTAGGTGAGACCGAGCTTGTCGAGCAGGGGCTTGTACAGGCGGGTCATGGCCAGCGAGGCGGAGTACATGGCGAAGCAGAGCTGGTTGTCCAGCTTCAGGAGTTCGTCTTGCGTGAGGGAGGGCATGGGCCGAATTATGTCACTCAATTAAATTGTGTGCAAAGTATTTTGTGCGACAGGGTTTTCGGGGCCCCTCTCCCGGCGGGAGAGGGCAGGAAAACTCAGGGGCGCTTCATCAGGGCATCGGCCACCGCGGCGAAGCCCGGCAGCGTCAGCGGATCGTTGCCCGCGTTCGCCGCCACCGGATGCGCCGCGTAGCGCACGATCACCATCTGCGCCGCCGGATCCACGTAGATGCTCTGGCCATGGATGCCGCGCGCCATGTAGGCGCCGTGCGCGTTGTTCGACACCCACCACATGTTGCGGTACGACCAGCCAGGCAGCAGGCCGTAGCCGGCCTTCGCGAACTTGGCGGGGTCGCCGCCGCGGCGGATGTCGTCCACCACCGCCTTCGGGAACACCTGCTGCCCGTTGGGCGCGCGGCCGCCGTTGCGCAGGGTTTCGCCGAAGCGCGCGAGGTCGCGCAGCGTGGTGTTGAGGCCGCCGCCGCCCGACTCGGTGCCGATGCTGTCGACCATGAAGTAGGCGTCCTGCTCGGCGCCGATGCGGCGCCAGATCTTCTCGCTCAGCAACTCGGCCAGCGACTGGTTGCTGGCGCGGCGCAGGATCCAGGCCAGCACCTCGGCATTGATGGTCTTGTAGCCGAAGGCCTCGTCGTGCGCGCCTTCCTTCTTCTGCAGCGCGAGGAACTCGTAGAAGGTCTTCGGGCCGCTGTAGCCGGGCGCGCGCGGAATGAAACCGCCGGCGCGCGAGTAGTCCCAGATCTCGGCCTGGGGATCGGCGTAGTTCTCGGAGTAGCGCACGCCGATGGTCATGTCCATCACCTGGCGCACGGTGGCGTCGCCGTAGGCGCTGTCCTTGAGCTCGGGCACGTACTTGGTGACGGGCGCCGCGGGATCGAGCTTGCCCTCGTCGGCGAGGATCGCGGCCAGCGTGCCGACGAAGGACTTGGTGACCGACATCGCGAGGTGCGGCCGCTCGGGCGTGAGCGCGCCGAAGTACTTCTCGTACACCACCTGGCCACGGTGCAGCACCAGGATGCCGTCGGTGTAGGTGTTGGCGATCATCTGGGCGACGGTGCTGTCCTCGCCCGACAGCGACTTGAAGCGGATGCCCTCGATCTGCTCGGGCGTCACGCCCGTGGCGGCCGGCAGCGGGCTCGCGGCGCCGCTGCCGCGCCACACGTTGGCGGTGGGCACGACCTCGCGCACGTGCGAGAAGGTCCAGCGGTTGCGTGGGAAGGCGTTGCCGGCGGGGTTCTCGAAGGTGATCAGCTTGTCGGGCGGCGGCGGAAAGCCGCGCATCCAGCCGAGCGCGTCGACGGAGGTGGCCGCGGGATCGGGCAGGGCCGCGGGCGCGGCCGGTGCCTGGGCGTGGAGGGAGGTGTTCACGGCGGAGAGGGTCAGGGCGGCCAGGGCCGCGCGCAGTCGCAGGGTCATGGTGAGGATGGAAGAAGAGGGGAGGGACGGGGCGTTCGTCAGCGCCCGCTGAAGCGCGCGGGCCGGCGCTCGATGAAGGAGCGCACGCCCTCGGCCGCGTCCTCGCTGTTCGACAGCCGCTTCTGCGTCTCGATGAACTCGCCGACCGCGGCCAGCGGCCCGTGCTCGATCGCCTTGAGCACGTTGAGGCGCGTGGCCACCACCGCGAGCGGCGCCTGCGCGGCGATGCGCTGCGCGATCGCGAGCGCCTCGTCGAGCTCCTGGCCCGCGGGCACCACCTTCTGCACGAAGTTCAGCCGATAGGCCTCGGCGCTGCCGAACTCGTCGGCCGTCAGCAGGTGCAGCATCGCGTTGCCGAGGCCGGCACGCTCGGCCATGCGCAAGGTGGCGCCGCCCGTGGCCATGATGCCGCGCTGCACCTCCATCTGCGAGAAGCGGCAGTTGTCGGCCGCCACCACGATGTCGGCGCCGAGCATCAGCTCGATGCCCACCGTGAAGCAGATGCCCTTGACCGCCACCACCATCGGCTTGGTGCGCCGGCGGTAGCCCTCGAGGCCGAAGTCGTGCGGCTCCACCAGCCCCTGCGGGATCGCCTTCTCGCCGCGCTTCATGTACTCGGCCACCGCGGGCAGGTCGAGGCCGGCCGTGAAGTGGTCGCCGAAGGCATGCAGCACGCCCACGCGCAGCTTCGGGTCGTCGTCCAGGCGCGTGTAGGCCTCGGCGAGCTGGCGGAACATCGGCGGCGTCCAGCCGTTGCGCTTGGCGGGCCGGTTGATGCCGATCAGCAGCACGTGGTCGAGCACCTGGGTGTCGATGCAGCCTTCGGTCGGCGGGGTGGTGGGCGTGGCGGTCATGGCGTTCCCTGTCTCCTCGTTCTTCGGCGCGTCAGTAGGTGTAGACGCCGCGGCCGGTCTTGCGGCCCAGCTGGCCGGCGGCCACCATTTCCTTCAGCAGCGGGCAGGGGCGGTACTTGGAGTCGCCGAACTGGTCGAGGTAGACCTCCATCACCGCGAGGCAGACATCCAGGCCGATCATGTCGGCCAGCGCCAGCGGGCCGATCGGCTGGTTGCAGCCCAGCTTCATGCCGGCGTCGATGTCCTCGGCGGTCGCGATGCCCTCGGACAGCACGAAGAAGGCCTCGTTGATCATCGGCACCAGGATGCGGTTGACCACGAAGCCTGGGGCGTTCTTCACCGTGATCGGCGACTTGCCCAGGCGCTCGGCCAGTTCCTTCACCGTGTCGTGGGTGGCGTCGCTCGTGAGGTAGCCGCGGATCAGCTCGACCAGCGCCATCATCGGCACCGGGTTGAAGAAGTGCATGCCGATGAAGCGGTCGGCGCGCGAGGTGGCGGCGGCCAGTTGCGTGATCGAGATCGAGGAGGTGTTCGAGGCGATGATGACCTCGGGGCCCACGAGCTCGTCGACCTGCTTGAGGATCTTGAGCTTGAGCGCGTGGTTCTCGGTCGCGGCCTCGATCACGAGCTGCGCGCCCTTGAGGTCGTCGTAATTGGTCGAGCCCTGGATCAGCGCCAGCGCGGCGGCCTTCTGCTCGGCCGTGAGCTTTTCCTTCTTGATCAGCCGGTCGAGGCTGCCCGAGACGGTGGCCAGGCCCTTGTCGACCGCCGCCTGCGCGACGTCGATCATCACCACCTTGACGCCCGCCACCGCACAGGCCTGCGCAATGCCGTTGCCCATCGTGCCGGCGCCGATGATGCCGACGGTCTGAATCGCCATGAGAAATGCTCCTTGAGAAAACGAAAGGGGAAGAAAAGAGAAGGCGGGCCAACCGCCGTGCCGTCCATTGTGGATCAGCCCCGTGCCAGCGTCGTTGCCGCGGGCGACACGGGTGGCTTACAGTGCGCGCTCGCGCTTTTCCCCTCTTTTTCTTCCCTCCCGAACCGACAGAAGCCGCCATGACCACCCTCGGCACCCCCCTCTCCCCCTCGGCAACCCGCGTGATGCTCCTCGGCTCCGGCGAACTCGGCAAGGAGGTGCTGATCGCCCTGCAGCGCCTGGGCGTCGAGACCATCGCCGTGGACCGCTACGAGAACGCGCCCGGCCAGCAGGTGGCCCACCATGCGCGCACCATCGTCATGAGCGACCCCGCGCAGCTGCAGGCGCTGATCGAGGCCGAGAAGCCGCAGCTCGTGGTGCCCGAGATCGAGGCCATCGCCACGCCGATGCTGCAGCAGCTCGAGGACGCGGGCACGGTGCGCGTGATCCCCACGGCCCGCGCCGCCCGCCTTACGATGGACCGCGAAGGCATCCGCCGCCTGGCCGCCGAGACCCTGGGCGTGCCCACCAGCCCCTACAAGTTCTGCGACTCGCTCGCCGAGCTGCAGGCCGCGATCGACGGCGGCATCGGCTACCCGTGCATCGTGAAGCCCGTGATGAGCAGCTCCGGCAAGGGCCAGAGCAAGATCGACGGCCCGGCCGATGTGCGCAAGGCCTGGGACTACGCCATGGCCGGCGGCCGCGTGAGCCATGGCCGCGTGATCGTCGAGGGCTTCATCGACTTCGACTACGAGATCACGCTGCTGACGGTGCGCGCCAAGGACGCCGGCGGCGCCGTGGGCACCCGGTTCTGCGAGCCCATCGGCCACGTGCAGGTCAGCGGCGACTACGTCGAGAGCTGGCAGCCGCACCCGATGGCACCCGCCGCGCTGCGGAAGGCGCAGCAGATCGCCGAGGCGGTCACGGCCGACCTCGGCGGCCAGGGCCTGTTCGGCGTCGAGCTGTTCGTCAAGGGCGACCAGGTCTGGTTCAGCGAGGTCAGCCCGCGGCCGCACGACACCGGCATGGTCACCATGGCCACGCAGTGGCAGAACGAGTTCGAGCTGCATGCGCGCGCGATCCTCGGCCTGCCGGTGGACACCACGCTCAAGAGCCCGGGCGCCAGCGCGGTGATCTACGGCGGCGTCGATGCCCAGGGCATCGTCTTCGACGGCGTGGCCGAGGCGCTGCAGGTGCCGGGCGTGGACCTGCGCCTGTTCGGCAAGCCCGAGAGCTTCGTCAAGCGCCGCATGGGCGTGGCGCTGGCGCATGCCGCCGACGTGGAGACTGCGCGCACCAACGCCAAGGAAGCCGCCTCGCGCGTGAAGCCGCGCCAGGCCTGATCGCTTCGGTCGACGGCAGGCTGCGCGCGCGACAGCCGTAGCCAGTTTTCGCAAGCCGCGCCGCGCAGGCGCAGGCAAGGTGCCGGGGCTGACGAAAGACGCCGGCCCGGGAGGGATGCGGGTGCATGCGGATTCCGTCCGCGCGCGCCGCGCTCCACACTGGGTCGATCGATCGATCCACCGGAGACACCATGCTGCATCCCCAGGCCCGCGCGCTGCTCGACTTCATCGAGGCGCGCGGCATCCCGCCGACCCACACGCTGTCGCCCGCCGACGCGCGCGCCTTCTACCGCGAACGCCGCGCCGCCACCCAGCCGCTGCCGGCCGAAGTGGCCGAGGTGCGCGACCTCGCGGCCGACGGCCCGCACGGCCCGATCCCGGTGCGCGTCTACCGGCCGCTGGCCTCGGGCGCCGGCCCGCTGCCGGTGCTGGTGTACTACCACGGCGGCGGCTGGGTCATCGGCGACCTCGACACGCACGACGTGCTGTGCCGCGAGCTGGCCAACGGCGCCGGCTGCGCGGTGGTCGCGGTGGACTACCGCATGGGGCCCGAGCACCGCTTTCCGGCCGCGGTCGACGACGTGCTGGCCGCGACGCGCTGGGTGCGGCGCGAGGCCGCGGCGCTGGGCGTGGACGCGAGCCGCATGGCGGTGGGCGGCGACAGCGCCGGCGGCAACCTCACGGCGGTGGTGGCGATCGCCGCGCGCGAGAGCGCCGACCTGCCGCTGGTGTTCCAGCTGCTGATCTATCCGGCCACCGACATGCGCCGCGGCCATCCGTCGCACCAGACCAACGGCCAGGGCTACCTGCTGACGCGCGACACGATGACCTACTTCCACGACCACTACATCACCGATGCGAAGCACGACCTCGACTGGCGCGCCTCGCCGCTGCTGCACGGCGACCTCTCGCGCCTGCCGCCGGCGCTGGTGCTCACGGCCGGCTACGACCCGCTGCGCGACGAAGGCCTGGCCTATGCCGAGGCGTTGACCGCGGCCGGCAACAGCGCGAACTACGTCTGCTTCGAGCGCCAGATCCACGGCTTCGTGACCATGGGCAAGGTGCTCGACGAGGCCAACACCGCGGTCGCGCTTTGCGCCACCGAGTTGCGTCGCGCGTTCGCGGCGCCACGGCCGCAGGCCTAGGGAAAGTCCCCGCGCAAATGGGCCCCGCGCCGCGCGCGGGCCCCGCTACGATCAGCCCCACAACGACGCCGACCCAGGGCCCGTGCCCTGGTCCAGGCCCCCGAATGCAGGAGACAGACACCATGCAGGGAACGAGGATGGCGCCGTCGACGCAAGGCGGTGCCCGCGAGGGTCGCGGCCAGGGCGAACGCCTGATGTGGCTCACCACGCAGCGCGTGTTCTACGCCGGCCTGCTGGGCCGTGCCGCCGAGCGCACCATGGGCGGCCATGGCGTCTATGTCTCGCCCGCGGGCGCGCCGCCCAATCGCCTGCGCGTGGGTGGCGGTGCCTGGCAGAGCGGCGAGCTGCTGGTGGTGCCGCCGCAGGTGCCGCACGAGATCGAGAGCGCGCATCCGCTGATCCTCAATCTGCTGATCGAATCCGAGTCGGTCGATCCCGCCGGCATGCCCGACTGGCTGCAGCACTGCGGTCCGGTGCAGGCACCGGCCTTCGTGCAGCGCGTGCGCGAGAGCCATGCCCAACTGCTCGCCGCCTCGGCGCGCGGCCAGCGCTTCGACGGCCTCGACTTCGACCGCCAGTTCTTCGGCGCGCCGCTCGCGTCGCGCACGCTCGATGCGCGCATCCGCAAGGTCATCGACGCGATCAACGCCGACCCCGCGGCCGCCACCTCGGCCGAGGAATGCGCGGCCTCGGTGCATCTCTCGTTCTCGCGCTTCCTGCACCTGTTCAAGCAGGAGACCGGCATGGCCTTCCGCGCCTGGAAGCGCGCGCGCAGCCTGCTGCGCTACGTGCGCCAGACCGCCACCCTGACCGACATCGCGCTCGAGGCCGGCTATCCCGACTCCACCCATTTCAGCCATTCGATCCGCCAGGTCTACGGCCTGAAGCCCAGCGACATCCTGGCCGGCTCGCGGCGCCTCGCGCTGCACGACGCGGCCGGCGCGGCCTACCGCCCCTTCACGTCTCCCTTCCGTCACCTGCGCCAGTAAGGCCAAGGAGGTTCCCGTCGTGCAGATCCTCCAGCTCCTGCTGTCGGGCATCGCGCAAGGCTGCATCTACGGCCTGATCGCGCTCGGCTTCGTGCTGATCTACAAGGCCACCGAGACGGTGAGCTTCGCGCAGGGCGACCTGATGATGCTCGGCGCCTTCGCCGCGTTCGCGGGCATGTCGCTGTTCGGCATGCCGTTCTGGCTCGCGGCCGTGCTCGCCATCGTCGCGATGGCGGCCTTCGGCGTGCTGCTCGAGCTGGTGGTGATCCGCCCGATCCTCGGCCAGCCGCAGTTCTCGATCGTGATGCTCACCATCGGCATCGCCTACGTGGCGCGCGGCCTGGTCACCATGGTGCCGGGCATCGGCACCGAGACCCATGCGCTGGCCGTGCCCTACAAGGACCGGATCTGGAAGCTCGGCGAGCTGGTGGTGAACCTCGAGCAGCTCGTGATCATCGTCGCCACCGCGATCCTCTGCGGCCTGCTGTTCGCGATGTTCCGCTACAGCAAGCTCGGCATCGCGATGCAGGCCTCGTCGCAGAACCAGCTCGCGGCCTACTACATGGGCATTCCGGTCAAGCGGCTCAACGGGCTGGTGTGGGGGCTGGCGGCCGCGGTCGCGGCGATCGCGGGCATGCTGCTCGCGCCGATCACCTTCGTGCACGCCAACATGGGCTTCATCGGGCTCAAGGCCTTTCCGGCGGCGGTGGTCGGCGGCTTCGGCAGCCTGCCGGGCGCGATCGTCGGCGGGCTGGTGATCGGCATCGTCGAGTCGTTCGCGGGCTTCTACCTGCCCGACGGCTTCAAGGACACGGCGCCGTACATCGTGGTGCTGCTGATGCTGATGATCAAGCCCAACGGACTGTTCGGCGAGAAGCTGCGCAAGAAAGTCTGAACATGCGCTACGTCTTCAAGACCTCCTACGACCAGGACATCCGACTCGCCAAGCATGGCGGCCAGGTCTTCTGGTATGGCCTCTTGTGCGTCTTCCTGCTGGCCGCGCCCTGGGTCATCGACGAGTACTGGCTCGCGCAGCTGACCTTCGTGCTGATCTACGGCATCGTCGGCCTGGGCCTGATGCTGCTCGCGGGCTTCACGGGCCAGTTCTCGATCGGCCACGCGGCCTTTCTCGGCACCGGTGCCTACACGCAGGGCGTGCTGACCAACCTCGGCGTGCCGTTCCCGCTCGCGCTGGTCGCGGCCGCGGCGCTGTCGGCTGGCGTGGGCGTGGTAGTGGCGCTGCCGGCGCTGCGCGTGAAGGGCATCTACCTGGGCATCGCGACGCTCTCGTTCGGCTTCATCGTCGAGGAGGTGTTCGCGCGCTGGGAGAGCGTGACCGGCGGCAACGCGGGACTGCACGTGAAGTCGCCGCAGCTCTTCGGCTGGTCGCTCGGCTCGGGCGACGGCTTCTACTTCCTGTGCCTGGTGGTGGCGGTGCTCAGCACGCTGGGCATTCTGAACCTGCTGCGCTCGCCGACCGGCCGCGCCTTCGTGGCGATCCGCGATTCGGAGATCTCGGCGCAGAGCATGGGCATCCATCTCGCGCGCTACAAGACGATGTCGTTCGCGATCTCGGCCGCGCTCGCGGGGCTCGGCGGCGCGCTCTATGCGCACAAGCTGAGCTTCATCTCGCCCGACCAGTTCAACATCCTGCAGTCGATCGACCTGCTGCTGATGGTGGTGATCGGCGGGCTGGGCTCGGTGCACGGCGCCTTCCTCGGCGCGATCTTCCTGATCGCGATGCCGCAGCTGATCTCGATGGGCAAGGACTGGCTGCCCGCGGTGATCGGCCAGGCGCCGGGCCTGCAGGGCTTCGTCTACGGGGTGGTGCTGATCGTGTTCGTGCTGTTCGAGCCGCTGGGCCTGTACGGGCGCTGGCTCAAGGTGCGCACCTATCTGCAGCTGTTTCCGTTCTACCGCAAGGGCCTGTTCAAGCGGCAGAAGTCCTTCACCAAGTCGGATCGCCTGAGATGAACGGCGGCGACATCCTTCTCTCGGCCCGGGACCTGAGCGTGCGCTTCGGCGGCGTGCTCGCGGTCAACAAGGTCAGCTTCGACGTGCGGCGCGGCGAGGTGTTCACGCTGATCGGTCCCAACGGCGCGGGCAAGACCACGGTGTTCAACCTGATCAGCCGCATCTACACGCCGACCTCGGGCACGATCACCTGGCATGGCGAGGCCGGCGGCGCGGTGGCGCTGACCAGCCAGGCGCCGCACGCGATCGCGGCGCTCGGCATCGCGCGCACCTTCCAGAACATCGAGCTGTTCGAGCATGCGACGGTGCTGCACAACCTGCTGATCGGCCGCCACACGCACCGGCGCAGCGGCTTCTGGCGCGAGCTGTTCTTCACGCCGGCCACGCGGCGCGCCGAGATCGAGGCGCGCGAGAAGGTCGAGCAGGTGATCGAGCTGCTTGACCTGCAGCACCACCGCGACGCGATGGTGGCGGGCCTGCCCTACGGCGTGCGCAAGGTGGTGGAGCTGGCGCGCGCGCTGTGCACCGAGCCCAAGCTGCTGCTGCTCGACGAGCCCTCGTCGGGCCTCAACGTGGAGGAGACGGCCGACATGGCGTTCTGGATCCAGGACATTCAGCACGAGCTCGGCGTGTCGGTGCTGATGGTGGAGCACGACATGTCGCTGGTGTCGAAGGTGTCGGACCGCGTGCTCGCGATGAACCAGGGCGAGGTGCTGGCCACGGGTTCGCCGCGCGAGGTGCAGGCCGATGCGCGCGTGGTGGAGGCCTACCTCGGCACGGTCGACGACGTGAGCAGCCTGCGGAGGGTTCGAACATGAGCGATGTGGTTCTTCAGCTGCTCAACGTCGAGAGCGCCTACGGCCCGATCAAGGCCATCCGCGGCGTGAGCCTCCAGGTGCGCCAGGGCGAGATCGCGACCGTGCTGGGCTCCAACGGCGCGGGCAAGACCACCATCCTCAAGACCATCTCGGGGATCATCGATCCGCGCAAGGGCAGCATCGAGTTCCAGGGCCGCGACATCACGGCCAAGGACCCGGCCCACATCGTGCAGCAAGGCCTGAGCCACGTGCCCGAGGGCCGCGAGGTGTTCCCGCTGCTGTCGGTGCGCGACAACCTGCTGATGGGGGCCTACACGCGCCAGGACCGCGACGGCGTGGCGCGCGACATCGAGACCGTGTTCGGCTACTTCCCGATCCTGCGCGAGCGTGCCACGCAGGACGCCGGCCTGCTCTCGGGCGGCCAGCAGCAGATGCTCGCGATCTCGCGCGCCATCATGGCCGCGCCGCAGCTGATCCTGCTCGACGAGCCCAGCCTCGGCCTGAGCCCCAAGCTCACCAAGGAGATCTTCGAGATCGTGGTGCGCATCAACCGCGAGCGCGGCACCACCATCCTGCTGGTGGAGCAGAACGCCAACATGGCGCTCAACGCGGCCGACCACGGCTACGTGCTCGAGAACGGCCGCATCGTGATGGAGGACAGCTGCGAGCGGCTGCGCGAGAAGGAGGACATCAAGGAGTTCTACCTCGGCGTGAAGGACGAGGGCGTGCGCGGCGAGCGGCGCTGGAAGAAAAAGAAGACCTGGAGGTAGCACCGATGAGCAGCACCTTCACACTGCGCGCGCCGGCCGGCCTCTGGGACCTCGCGCACCTGCAGCCCCGCACCGAGGTGGTGGTGCCGGGCGACACCATCCCGGCCGTGTTCTGGAAAGCGGTCGAGTTGCGCCGCGACAAGGTCTGGATGCGGCAGAAGGAATTCGGCATCTGGCGCAGCTGGACCTGGGGCCAGACCGCCGAGGCGGTGCGTGAGATCGCGGGCGGCCTGATGGCGCTGGGCTTCGCGGCCGGCGAATGCGCCTCGGTGCTGTCGAACACCGTCATCGAATGGGTGCTGGCGGACGTGGCGGTGCTCAGCTGCGGTGGTGTCTCCAACGGCATCTACCCGACCGACGCGGCCTCGCAGGTGCAGTACCTGTGCGAGGACTCGCGCACCACGGTGCTGTTCGTCGAGGACGACGAGCAGCTCGACAAGGCGCTCGAGGTGCGCGCCGCGCTGCCGCTGCTGCGCAAGGTGGTGGTGTTCGACATGGAGGGCCTGCGCGAGCTCGACGACCCCGACGTGCTGAGCCTGGATGCACTGCGTGCCCTGGGCCGCGAGCACCTGGCCGCGCATCCGCGGGCGCTCGAGCAGCGCGTGGCCGCCTGCCGCGCCGAGGACCTCGCGATCCTCGTCTACACCTCGGGCACCACCGGAAAGCCCAAGGGCGCGATGCACAGCCACGGCGGGCTGGTCTACACCATGCGCGGCTACAACACGCTGCTGGCGCAGGACGAGAGCGACGAGCGCATGTGCTTCCTGCCGCTGTGCCACATCGCCGAACGCATGGGCGGCGAGTACTTCGCGATGTACACCGGCTCGATCCTCAACTTCGTCGAGAACCCCGAGACCGTGCCCGAGAACGTGCGCGAGATCGCGCCCACGGTGTTCACGGCCGTGCCGCGCGTGTGGGAGAAGTTCTACTCGGGCGTGATGATCGCGCTCAAGGAGGCCAGCCGGCTGCAGCAGACGGCCTACGGCTGGAGCATCGGCGTGGGCCAGCAGATCGCGCAGCGGGTGCTCGAGGGCCGGCCGGTGGGCGCGGGGCTGCGCCTGAAGTTCCGCCTGGCGCGCTGGCTCGCGCTCGACAACGTGCGCAAGCTGATCGGCATCCACCGCGCGCGCTTCCTCGTGACCGGTGCCGCGCCGATCTCGCCCGAGCTGGTGCGCTGGTATCTCGCGCTGGGCGTGCCGATGCTGGAGGTCTGGGGCATGACGGAGTCGTGCGGCGCCTCCACCGGCGTGCCGGTCACGCGCATCATGCCGGGCTCGATCGGCCCGGCGGCCGGCTACAACGAGGTGCGCCTCGATCCGCAGACCGGCGAGATCCTGGTGCGCGGCCCGAACGTCTTCATGGGCTACCTGAACCTGCCCGAGAAGACCGCCGAGACCCTCGACGCCGAGGGCTGGCTGCATACCGGCGACGTCGGCACGGTCGACGCGGAAGGGTATTTCCGCATCACCGACCGCATGAAGGACATCATCATCACGGCAGGTGGCAAGAACATCACGCCGAGCGAACTCGAGAACGAACTCAAGTTCAGCCCCTACGTCACGGACGCGGTGGTGATCGGCGACAAGAGGCCCTACCTGACGGTGATCGTGATGATCGACCAGGAGAACGTCGAGAAATTCGCGCAGGACAACGACGTGCCGTTCAGCAACTACGAAAGCCTCACGCGCACGCAGGAGGTGCTCGACCTGATCCAGGGCGAGATCGACCGCGTCAATGCGAAGTTCGCGCGCGTGGAGCAGATCAAGAAGTTCTTCCTGCTCGAGACGCAACTGAGCGCCGAGGACGAGGAACTGACGCCGACCATGAAGCTCAAGCGCAAGCTGGTGCAGACCAAGTACGCGCCGCGCATCGAGGCCATGTACCGCTGAGCGCATCGAAAAAACATTCCGATCGCCACCCGATTTTTTCGCCAACCCGAGGAGACAAGCGCATGAAGCTCAAGACACCGACGATGCTGGCCGTGCTGGGCCTGGCCGCGACGCTCGCGTCCGCGCAGCAGGGCGTGACCAAGGACGAGATCCGCATCGGCACGATCCAGGATCTCTCGGGGCCGCTCGCCGGCTTCGGCAAGCAGGCGCGCAACGGCATGCAGCTGCGCGTGGACGAGCTCAACGAGCAGGGCGACATCAACGGCCGCAAGCTCAAGCTCTACGTCGAGGACTCGGGCTACGACCCGAAGAAGGCCGTGCTGGCGGCGCAGAAGCTGGTGAACCAGGAGAAGATCTTCATCATGGCCGGCCACATCGGCACGGCGCAGAACATGGCGGCGATGCCGGTGCAGTTCGACAAGAACGTCGTCAACTACATGCCGATCACCGCGGCGCGCGAGATGTACGAGCCGCTCAACCGCCTCAAGTACTCGTTCGCCGCCACCTACTACGACCAGATCCGCCTGGCGCTGCCGAAGATGGTGAAGGACAAGGGCGCGAAGAAGGTCTGCACCATCTACCAGGACGACGAGTTCGGCCTCGAGGTGCAGCGCGGCGCCGAGGCCGGCCTCAAGGCCGTGAACATGGAGCTGGCCGAGAAGACCTCGTTCAAGCGCGGCGCCACCGACTTCAGCTCGCAGGTCGCGAAGATGAAGGCCGCCAACTGCGACCTGGTGGTGCTCGGCACCATCATCCGCGAGACCATCGGCACCGTGGGCGAGGCGCGCAAGACCGGCTTCAACCCGACCTTCCTGGGATCGAGCGCGGCCTACACCGACCTGATCCACAAGCTCGGCGGCAAGGCCATGGACGGCATCTACGCGACCATGACGGTGCAGAACCCCTACACCGACGAGCAGTCGCAGCCGCTGCGCTTCTGGGCCAACAAGTACAAGACCAAGTTCAACGAGGACCCGACCGTGTTCTCGGTCTACGGCTACGTGATCGTCGACTCCTTCATCAAGGCGGCGCAGAAGGCCGGCCCGAACCTCACGACCGACAGCTTCATCAAGGCCATGGACAGCATCACCTTCGAGCCCGACATGTTCGGCAGCCCGAAGAGCACCTACACCGCCACCAAGCGCCTGGGCAACGACCAGTCGCGGCTGTCGCAGATCAAGGACGGCAAGTGGGTGGTGGTGTCGGACTACGTGGCGCCCTGAAGCCGGGCCCCGGTGCCGGGGCGGGCGGCTATATTGCGCGGCATCCCATCCTCGCGAGAACGCCATGCCCCAGTACTGGCTGATGAAATCCGAGCCCGACGAGGTCTCGATCGACGATGCGCTGGCCGCGCCCGACGCCACCGTGGCGTGGACCGGCGTGCGCAACTACCAGGCCCGCAACTTCATGCGCGACGGTATGAAGGTCGGCGACGGCGTGCTGTTCTATCACTCGAGCTGCCCCGAGCCCGGCATCGCCGGCCTCGCGCGCGTGGCGTCGGCGATCAAGCCCGATCCCACGCAGTTCGACCCGAAGTCGCCCTACTACGACGCGGCCTCGAAAAAGGACGATCCGCGCTGGCTGCTGGTGGACGTTCAGGCGCTGCGCAAGACGCGCCTGCTGGCGCTGCCCGAGCTGCGCGCGAAGCCCGAGCTGGCCGAGCTGACGATCCTGCGCAAGGGCAACCGGCTGTCGATCACGCCGGTGGAGCCGGCGCACTGGAAGATCATCGAGAAGATGCTGGGCTGAGCGCCCTCGTCATTTCGCGAGGATCGGGAACAGCTTGCCCAGGCCGTCGGTCATCACCTCGACCGCCAGCGCCGCGAGGATCAGGCCCATGAGCCGGGTCATGATGTTGATGCCGGTCTTGCCGAGCACGCGCGCGATCGGCTGCGCGAGCGAGAAGGCGATGGCCGTGGCCAGCGCGACCACCACGCCGTAGCCCACGAGCACCGCGAGCTCCCACAGGTGCTTGGCCTTGTCGGCGTAGATCACCACGGTGGAGATGGTGGCCGGGCCGGTGAGCAGCGGGATGGTCAGCGGCACCACCGCGATCGAGGCGCCCATCGAGGCCTTGACCTCGGTGGCGCGCAGCTCCTCGACGTTGGTCTTGCTCTCGGCCGGCTGCGCGTTGAGCATCGACAGCGAGCTCATCAGCAGCAGCAGGCCGCCGCCGACCTGGAAGCTCGCGATCGAGATGCCGAAGAAGGACAAGAGCTGCAGCCCGATCAGCGCGCTGACCGCGATCACCACGAAGGCGCTGAAGGCCGACATGCGCACCGTGCGGCGGCGCTGTGC
This sequence comes from Variovorax sp. GW821-FHT09B01, assembly GCF_059418345.1. Lineage (NCBI taxonomy): Bacteria > Pseudomonadati > Pseudomonadota > Betaproteobacteria > Burkholderiales > Comamonadaceae > Variovorax > Variovorax sp. GW821-FHT09B01. The sequence goes on from NZ_JBWKPQ010000024.1 coordinate 105,130, forward strand.
GTCGGAATAACCCTGCGTGTAGTGGATGAAGAAGGGCACGATGGCCAGCGGGTTGACGATCGCCACCAGCGTGACCAGCGGCTTGATCAGGTCCATCGAGGTGCTCATCAGCGTCCTCCCGAGACGTCGAGCAGGGCCATGGTGGTGTAGCTGGCCTCGTCGGACAGCAGCCACACGATCGCGTTCGCCACCTCCTCGGCGCTGCCGGTGCGCTTCATCGGCACCGAGGGCGCGAGCTGCGCGGCGCGCTCGGGCATGCCGCCCGAGGCGTGGATGTCGGTGTCGATCAGGCCCGGGCGCACCGCGTTGACGCGGATGCCCTCGTCGGCCACTTCCTTGGCCAGGCCGAGCGTGAAGGTGTCGATCGCGCCCTTGCTCGCGGCGTAGTCCACGTACTGCTCGGGCGAACCCAGCCGCGAGGCGGCGCTCGAGAGATTGACGATCACGCCGCCCGTGCCGCCGTGGCGCGTGCTCATGCGGCGCACCGCCTCGCGCGCGCAGACGAAGCTGCCGACCACGTTGATGCGGAACATGCGTTCCAGCCGCGCCGCGCTCATCTCGTCGACGCGCGCGCGCACGTCGACCACGCCGGCGCTGTTGACCAGCGCCGTGAGCCGGCCGAGCTTGGCATCGACCTGCTCGAACATGGCCATCACCTGCGCTTCATCGCCGACATCGGCCTGCACCGCGATCGCCTTGCCGCCCGCGGCGCGGATCGCGCGCACGACTTCGTCGGCCGCGAGCGAGTTGCTCGCGTAGTTGACCGCCACGGCATAGCCGCGCCGCGCCGCCAGCAAGGCGGTGGCGGCGCCGATGCCGCGTCCGCCTCCCGTGACCAAGAGCACCTGCTGGTTCAATTCCGATCTCCTGCACAAAAGCTGCGCGTCAGTTAAAACCGTCGGTCCGGATTACATCACCGAGGGTGGCTCGCAAGTTGCGGGCCTTACCCGCAGTACCGGGATGTTCCGGCGGCGCTTCGTGCGCGGAGGTGAATTCATGAGCAAGACCATCGACTACTACTTCCCCCCCCAAAGCCCCTGGACCTACCTGGGCCATGCCCGCTTCGCCGCGATCGCGGCGGCGGCCGGCGCCACGGTGCGCGTGCGTCCGGTGGACATGGGCAGCATCTTTCCGGTCTCGGGCGGGCTGCCGCTGGGCAAGCGCGCGCCGCAGCGGCAGGCCTACCGGCTGGTCGAGCTGGCGCGCTTCTCGAAGCACCTGGGCATTCCGCTGCATCCGAAGCCGAAGTTCTTCCCGGTCTCGGGCGACGACGCGGCACGGCTGATCATCGCGGTCGACCTCAACGACGGCACCGAGGCCGCGATGCGCATGTGCGCGGCGGTGTTCGCCGCGCTGTGGGCGCAGGAGCGCAACATCGGCGACCCCAAGGTGCTCGAGGCGCTGGTGGCCGAATGCGGCCTGCCGGCCAAGCGCGCCGACCAGGCGCAGAGCCAGGCGGTGCAGGAGCAGTACGAGGCCTACACGCAGGAAGCCATCGACATCCAGGTCTTCGGCGCGCCGAGCTACGTGATCGACGGCGAGATCTTCTGGGGCCAGGACCGGCTCGATTTCGTCGAACGCGCGCTGCGGCCCGGGGCGGCGGGCTGAATGCCGCCGACACGCACCGGACACGCATTCCCTCCATCCTTCCCATTGCCATCAAAGGAGCAACACATCATGGGTCAATTCATCGATCTCACCGCCAAGGACGGCTTCAGCTTTCCCGCCTACGTGGCCGAACCCGCCGGCACGCCGCGCGGCGCCGTCGTCGTGGTGCAGGAGATCTTCGGCGTCAACTCGCACATCCGCTCGGTGGCCGACGGCTACGCGGCCGCGGGCTACCTGGCCGTCGCTCCCGCGACCTTCCACCGCGTGAAGCCCGGCGTCGAGCTCGGCTACAGCGAGGACGACATGAAGACGGGCTTCGGCCTGAAGACGGCCGTCGAGGCGCTGCCCGCGCCCGGCGTGCTGCAGGACATCGAGGCCGCCGTGGCCTACGCGGCCAAGGCCGGCAAGGTCGGCATCGTCGGCTACTGCTGGGGCGGCCTGCTGACCTGGCGCGCCGCCGCGCTGGTGCCCGGGCTCTCGGCCGCCGCGCCCTACTACGGTGGCGGCATGACCTCGCCCGAGGAAACCGCGCGCCAGCCCAAGGTGCCGGTGCAGGCCCACTTCGGCAACCAGGACCACTGGATTCCGCTCGACACCATCGAGAGCTTCAAGAAGGCCCATCCCGAGGTCGAGGTGCACGTGTACCCGGTGGGCCACGGCTTCAACTGCGACCAGCGCGGCTCGTACGACGCCGAAGCATCGAAGCTGGCGCGCGAGCGCGTGCTGGCCTTCTTCGCGCAGCACATCGGCTGAGCGCATTCGCTTCGCATGGGAGCCCGGCGCCGCCGGGCTTTTTCATTTCTTGAGGCCGGGCTTGTCGCCCACGCGGGTCTCGAGGAAGTCGAGCAGCGCGCGCAGCGCGGCGCTGTTGTGGCGCCGCTGCAGGTAGACGGCCGACAGCCACATGTCCTTGCGCGCATAGTCCTGCAGCACCGGCACCAGCTCGCCCTGGTCGATGTGCGACTGCACCAGGATCGAGGGCAGGTAGATCACGCCGAAGCCGCGCATCGCGATGCGGATCAGCGGCGCGCCTTCGGTGCAGTCCATGCGGCTCTTGACGTGCACGTCGAGCGGCTCGCCGCCGTCGTCGAAGCGCCAGACCGGCTGGGCGCCGAGCAGCGAGTGGGTGAGCGCCTCGTGGTCCGCCAGGTCGCGCGGATGCTCGGGCTTGCCGTGCTTCTTCCAGTAGACCGGCGAGGCGCAGACCACCATGTTCATGAGCCGCAGCTTGCGCATGATCAGGTTGGCATCCTCCACCGGGCCGCTGCGGATGTCGACGTCGATGCCTTCCTCGGCGAGATCGACCGTGCGGTTGGTCAGCTGCAGGCTGATGCGCACGTCGGGGTAGTAGCGCATGAAATCGGCCAGCAGGTTCGGAAACTCGCCATTGCCCATGCCGTGCGGCGCCGAGATGCGCAGCCGGCCGCCGGGCTGGCTCGCGCGCTCCTGCAGCTCGGCCTGCGTCAGCTCGACCATCTCGAGCACCGGCGTGCTGCGCTCCAGCAGCAGCTGGCCGGCGTCGGTGAGGCTCACCGAGCGCGTGGAGCGGTTGAGCAGGCGCACGCCGAAGCGGGTTTCGAGTTCGGCGACATACTTGCTGACCGTGGCCTTGGACATGTCGAGCCGCTTGGCGGCCTGCGAGAAGCTGCCATGCGACGCGACTTCGCGAAAGGTTCTGATCAGGTCGAGGCTGTCCATGGAGGTCGTGCCGGTAGCGCTGGGCGATGGCGCGATTCTCAGGGGTTTTTCTTAGCGAGGCCGCGCGGCACTTTCGTGACGCAGCGCGACTCGCAAGCAGGCAGAGGATGCATTCGATGACACGCACTTTTCGACTTCATGCGGCCCTCGCGCCGTGGACGCTGGCGCTGGCGGCCCTGTGGCTGCCGGCCGGCGCGGCGCTGGCCCAGGCCTTCGATCCCGTGCGGCCGATGGGGCCCGGCGCCGACCGCGCCGCGCTGGCCGCAGAAGCCGCCGCGGCCGCGCGCGCCGGCAATGTGTATGGCGACGTGGAGGCCGAGCCGCCGCTCGCCGCGCCGCGCACCGGCGGGCGCGACCGCGCGGCGGTGCGCGCCGAGGCGGTGGCGACCTCGCACGACCCGAGCCTGAACCTCGACCGCCGCGCCTTCGTCAACAGCGAGATCCCGCCGCAGATCAAGGCCGTGCCGGGCACGCCGCGCACGGCGCGCTGAGGCCCGGACGGCTGAATGCTTCGGTGTTCGCCGAGGCCGGAATGGCCCGCCGCGCACCCAGGTTAATGACTGAACGGTCGACCTGACATTGTTTCAATAGCGGAAACACCGTGTCTCTGAACCGGGTGTTTTCCCGAGGGGTTTCGCCTTGAAACTCGCCGCACAGGCGAGCCGATCCGTGCACGCCTGGTGGCTAAACCCTCCGACGTACCGTATCAAGGACAACCGAAATGAAGACCTCGCACATCATCGCCGCCGCCGCACTGACCCTGTTTGCCGCCGTTGGCGCCCAAGCCGAAACCTATGAAGGCGTGACCCAGGCCGTCTCGAGCAAGAGCCGCGACGAAGTCAACACCGAAGCCGTGCGCGCTGCCGCCGCACCGAACCAGAACGTGACCCGCGGCTCGCGCGGCCCGGAAACGGTCGCCGTGTCGAAGGACCGCGCCCTGGTCGAAGCCGAAGCGATCCGCACCGCTTCCGCTCCCGACCAGAACGTGACCTCGGGTTCGCGCGTGAACAGCAAGGTCATCTCGACCATGCAACACCCGCTCGACGCACGCGTCCAGGCCCAACAAGGCTCCGGCGCCACCGCCAAGTAAGCTGTCGCACGGCACCGGGCGGCCTTCGGGCCGTTCGCACCCGGACGAGAAAAAGCCACGCGGAGATCGCTCCGCGTGGCTTTTCTTATGCGCGCTCGTTCAGCGCGTGCGCGCGAGGTAGCGCTTGCGCCAGAAGATCAGCACCAGCAGCACCGCGATCGCGAGCATCGAGCCCATGGCGATCCAGAAGCCGTCGGCCTTGTGCACCAGCGGGATGAACTCGAAGTTCATGCCGAAGATGCCGGCGATCAGGTTCAGCGGCAGGAACACGGCGGTGAGCACGGTCAGCACCCGCATGATGTCGTTGGCCCGGTGGCCCTGCACGCTGAAATGCATCTGCACCGCGGTCTCGGCGTTCTGCTCGAGCCGGCGCACGTGGTGCACCACGCGCTCGATGTGCTCGAGCACGTCGCGGCTGCGGATCATCACCAGCTCGCGCTCGCGCCCCTCGGCCGCGTCCTTGGGCGGCGGCAGGGTCTCGAGGTTGTCGAGCCAGTCCTGCATGGCGGCGCGCTGGTCCTCGCAGATCTCGTCGAGGTGGTGCAGCGACTGGCGCGACTCCATCAGCGCGCCCCAGTTGGTGAAGCGGCTGCGCGGGTCGATGAGCTCGGCCTGCCAGTGGTCGAGCTGCTTGGTGAGCTCGCGCCGCAGGTCGAGGTAGCCGTCGACGATCTGGTTGATGACGCGCAGCATCAGGTCGGCCGGGCTGGTGGGCACGCGGTTCGTGACCGCGCGCACGTCGAGCGCCGGCGTGCCGCGGTCGCCGGGCGCGGCGGCGGCCAGCAGGCGCGCGGCGAAGACGTCGCGCACCGCCCCGTCCTCGGGATGCACCGACAGCAGCACGCGGTCGAACACGGCGAAGCCGACCGGGCGGGTGTCGATGCGGCGCAGCACGGGCGGGCCGCCGCGCGGGCGCGGGGCGGGGGCCGCGGGCGTGGCCGCCGGTGGCGTGGCGGGCGCCGGCTGGCCATTGCCGCCACTCGCGAGCCGGCGGAACACCAGCACGTCGTACTGCGAGGTGTAGTCGCTGTGCGAGGGCAGCTGGTCGTTCAGCAGGTCGGCCACGTGCAGGTCGACCAGCTGGGTCTGGCACAGCGTCTGCAGGATCTGCTGCACCTCGGGCAGCGAGGCGCGGAATTCGTCGCGCGTGAGCGAGATCCAGAGGTAGCTGGCGGCGCTGCAGGAGCCGGGCAGGGCCAGCGGCGCCAGCGCGGCATGCTCGCTGACCTGCGAGGTGTTGATTTCGAAGATTCGCATCGCGCGCCCCCGTGCTTGCTCAAGATGGCCCGGACCGAAGGCCGGGCGGACCCATTGTGCTACTTAGTTTGTAGCAGACGGGCCGCGTCGAGCGCGAAGTAGGTGAGGATGCCGTCGGCGCCCGCGCGCTTGAAGGCCAGCAGGCTCTCGAGCACCACGGCGTCGTGGTCGAGCCAGCCGTTCTGGGCCGCGGCCTTGAGCATCGCGTACTCGCCGCTGACCTGGTAGGCGAAGGTCGGCACGCGGAACTCGTCCTTCACGCGGCGCACGATGTCCAGGTAGGGCATGCCGGGCTTCACCATCACCATGTCGGCGCCCTCGGCGATGTCGATCGCCACCTCGCGCAGCGCCTCGTCGCTGTTGCCCGGGTCCATCTGGTAGACCTTCTTGTTGCTCTTGCCGAGGTTGGCGGCCGAGCCGACCGCGTCGCGGAACGGGCCGTAGAAGGCGCTCGCGTACTTGGCGCTGTAGGCCATGATCCGCGTGTGCACGTCGCCGCGCGCCTCGAGCGCCTGGCGGATCGCGCCGATGCGCCCGTCCATCATGTCGCTGGGCGCCACAATGTCGACGCCGGCCTGCGACTGTGTGAGCGCCTGCTTCACCAGCACTTCGACGGTCGGGTCGTTGAGGATGTAGCCGCTGTCGTCGAGCAGGCCGTCCTGGCCGTGGCTGGTGTAGGGGTCGAGCGCGACGTCGGTCATCACGCCCAGTTCGGGAAAGCGCGCCTTGAGCGCCGCCACCACGCGCGGGATCAGGCCGTCCGGGTTGAAGGCCTCGTCGCCGGACGGGGTCTTGAGGCTCGCATCGATCACCGGGAACAGCGCCATCACCGGGATGCCGGCCGCCACGCACTGCTCGGCCACGGGCAGCAGCAGGTCGAGGCTCAGGCGTTCCACGCCAGGCATCGAGGCCACCGCATCGCGCCGGCCGCTGCCTTCCTGCACGAACACCGGGTAGATCAGGTCGTGCGTGGTCAGGGCGTTTTCCCGCACCAGGTTGCGCGTGAAGGCGTCGCGGCGAAGGCGGCGCGGGCGCCCGGCGGGGAAGGCGGCGAAGGATGAAAGGGTGGAGCTCATGCGGAAAATTGTGCCCGAACTAAAGTTCCCGAACTTTTGCCATGAATGGGGGCAGTTGTCCGACAACTACGGAAATTAGTAGTACCAAAGTAATAAATTTTTACCCTAGATTGTTAATTAAAGCGCACCGGTCGCTTGAAACCTTGTTTCGTCTTTGTTAAATTCTGCCCCGGACGGCTTGCCGTCCCCCGCTTTTCCTCCCTGAGCGGGTGCCTTGATGTGTGACAGCAAAAGGGCTTCCCAGCCCGACGTGAAGACGTCGGGCTTTTTTTTGTCCGTCGCTTTCGTGGGGGCCGATGAAACCGGGTGCAGCCAGCGGGGGCCGGCCACTAAACTGACCGCCATGCTCTGGGTCAAGTCCTTCCACATCGTCTTCATCGCCAGCTGGTTCGCCGGCCTGTTCTACCTCCCCCGGATCTTCGTCAACCTCGCGATGGTGCCGCCCGAGTCGCTCGCCGAGCGCGAGCGCCTGCTGCTGATGGCGCGCAAGCTGCTGCGCTTCACCACCTTCCTGGCCGTGCCGGCGCTGGGCTTCGGCCTTTGGCTGTGGCTGGGCTACGGCATCGGGCGCGGCCCGGGCAACGGCTGGATGCACGCCAAGCTGGCGCTGGTGCTGGTGGCGATCGGCTACCACCACGGCTGCGCGGTGCTACTGCGCCGCTTCGCCGCCGGCGAGAACCGGCGCAACCACGGCTGGTACCGCTGGTTCAACGAGTTGCCGGTGCTGCTGCTGCTGGCGATCGTGATCCTGGTCGTGGTCAAGCCCTTCTGACGGCGGTGGCGACGCAGCACAAGTCCGCCGCGCTGCCCCTTGCGCTGGCCTATGCGGCGCTGATCGTCTATGCCAGTCTCTATCCCTTTTCCGACTGGCGCGACCAGGGCATCGCGCCCTGGGCCTACCTGTCGGCGCCCTGGCCCAAGTACTGGACCGGCTTCGACTTCGCGATCAACGTCGCGGGCTACGTGCCCTTCGGGTTCCTCTGCGCGCTGTCGGTGCTGCGCACCCGCAGCACCTCGAGCATCGGCCGCGCCGTGCTGCGCGCCACGCTGGCGGGCGTGGCCGTGTCCTTCGCGATGGAGACGCTGCAGAGCTACCTGCCGGCGCGCATTCCCTCGAACGTCGACCTGGGCCTGAACAGCGCCGGCGCGCTGCTGGGCGCGGTGCTGGCGGTGGCGCTCGAGCGCTTCGGCGCGGTCGCCCACTGGGGGCGGGCCCGGGCGCAATGGTTCGTCGACGAGGCCCGCGGCGCGCTGGTGCTGCTGGCGCTGTGGCCGTTCGCGCTGCTGTTCCCCGCGGCCGTGACCTTCGGGCTGGGCCAGGTGTTCGAGCGGCTCGAGGCGGCGATCTCCGAATGGCTGCTCGACACCCCGTTCATCGACTGGCTGCCGGTGCGCCAGTTCGAGCTCGAGCCGCTGGTGCCGGCGGTCGAGCTGCTGTGCGTGATGCTGGGCGCGCTGGTGCCCTGCCTGCTGGGCTATCTCGTGGCGCGCACCGTGGTGCAGCGCGCGGTGCTGCTGCCGCTGATCCTGCTGACGGGCGTGGCGGCCTCGGCGCTGTCGGCGGCGCTGAGCTACGGCCCCGACCATGCCTGGGCCTGGCTCGAGCTGCCGGCGCAGGTCGGCATGGCGGCGGCGCTGTTCGCCGGGGTGCTGCTGCTGTTCGCGCCGCGCCGTCTGTGCGGCGCGCTGCTGCTGGTGGCATTGGTACTCCAGCTGAGCCTGTTGAACCAGGCGCCCGAGAGCGCCTATTTCGCGCAGACGCTGGCGACCTGGGAGCAGGGGCGTTTCATCCGCTTCCACGGGCTGGCCCAGTGGCTGGGCTGGCTCTGGCCGTTCGGGGTGCTGGCCTACGTGATCTTTCTGCTGTCGCGGCGCAGCCGGCCGCCGGCCGCCTGAAGGGCCGGGTGCATGGGCGGCGGTCCTAGAATCCGCCGATGTCCACCCCCGCCAGCCACGCCGTGCCTTCGGGCTACTACGGCCGCCACATCTTCTTCTGCCTCAACGAACGCAAGAACGGCGAGGATTCCTGTTCCATGCACAACGCCCAGCAGGGCTTCGACCGCTGCAAGGCCAGGGTCAAGGAAGAGGGGCTCTCGGGGCCCGGCAAGGTGCGCGTCAACAAGGCCGGCTGCCTCGACCGCTGCGCCGGCGGACCGGTCGCCGTGGTCTATCCCGAGGCGGTCTGGTACACCTTCGTCGATGCCGACGACATCGACGAGATCGTCGACTCGCACCTGAAGAAGGGCGAGATCGTCGAGCGCCTGCTGCTGCCGCCCGACGTCGGGCGCTGAACTTTCAGTCGGGCCTGCGCTCGTACCGTGCTCGCCGCAGGCACCCCTCCACCGTCGGCCTGCCGGCCCGTTCCAATCCGAGCCTCATGAATTCCCAGACCGAAAAGATCAGCCTCCAGGGCGCCGCCGGCGTCATCGAGGTGCAGCGCGACCAGCCGGCCGAGGCCGCGCGCGGCATCGCCGTCATCGCGCATCCCCATCCGCTGTTCGGCGGCACCATGGACAACAAGGTGGTGCAGACCCTGGCGCGTGCCTTCATCGCCTGCGGCTGGACCGCGGTGCGCTTCAACTTCCGCGGCGTCGGCGCGAGCCAGGGCGTGCACGACGAGGGCCGTGGCGAGCTCGAGGACATGCTCCATGTGGTCGGCCAGCTCGCGCCCGAGGGCCCGCTGGCGATCGCCGGTTTCTCCTTCGGCGCCTTCGTCGCGAGCGGCGCGGTCGAGAAGCTCTGGGCCGCGCGCGACGTTCGCCAGATCGTGCTGGTCGGCACGGCAGCCGCGCGCAACACGGTGGCCGTGCTGCCGCCCGAGGCCCACGAGCGCACGCTGGTGGTCCATGGCGAGGCCGACGACACGGTGGCGCTGTCGGCGGTCATGGACTGGGCGCGGCCGCAGTCACTTCCTGTCACAGTCGTCCCCGGGGGCGGCCATTTCTTTCACGGACAATTGCCGCTGCTCAAGAGCCTGGTCGTGCGCCATCTGCGCGCAGACAACCCGGCCGCCTGAAAGCCTGGCTTGCAGGCACGTCTTCGTTTCTTTCCCATTGCTCCCATGAATCGCTTCTTCCACGGTGCCCGCGCGCTGTTGCTCGCCGCCGCCGCTTCCGTCTGCCTGATCGCCGCCGCCCAGGTGCCGGCGCCGCCCGAGATCGCCGCGCGCAGCTACCTGCTGCTCGACGTGACGGCGAACCAGATCCTGGCGCAGAAGGACATCGACAGCCCGGTCGAGCCGGCGTCGCTGACCAAGCTGATGTCGGCCTACATCGTGTTCGACGCGCTGCGCGCCAAGAAGATCACCCTGACGCAGACCCTGCCGGTCAGCCCGCGCGCCTGGAAGATGCCGGGCTCGCGCATGTTCATCGACCCCAAGATGCAGGTGCCGGTCGAAGACCTGATCAAGGGCCTGATCGTCCAGTCGGGCAACGACGCCACCGTGGCGCTGGCCGAGGGCGTGGGCGGCACGGTCGAACACTTCGTCGAACTGATGAACGCCCAGGCCAAGGTGCTGGGCATGAAGAACACCACCTACAAGAATCCCGAGGGCCTGACCGCGCCCGGCCACACCACCACCGCGCGCGACCTCAGCATCCTGGCGACCCGGCTGGTGCGCGACTTCCCCGAGGAAGCCAAGTACTACGCGATCAAGAAGTACCGCTACCCGGGCACGCCCTCGACCAACGACACCAACCGCAACCTGCTGCTGTTCCGCGACCCGACCGTCGACGGCCTGAAGACCGGCCATACCGAAGCCGCCGGCTACTGCATGATCGCCACCGCCAAGCGCGACTTCCCGAACCTGACCGGCGGCCGCCGCCTGCTGTCGATCGTGCTCGGCACCTCGGGCGAAACCGTGCGCGCCAACGAATCGCAGAAGCTGCTGAACTGGGGCTACACCGCCTACGACGCCGTGCGCCTGTTCGACGGCGGGCAGCCCGCGGCCACGCCGGCGGTCTGGAAGGGCAAGCAGAACGTGCTCAAGCTCGGCCGTCCCGAGCCGATCGTGGTCGCCGTGCCCGCGGGCACCGCCAGCAAGCTCAAGACCCAGATCGCGCGCCCCGACCCGCTGGTGGCGCCGTTCACCAAGTACCAGCCCGTGGGCACGCTCAAGGTCACGCTCGACGACCAGCCGGTGGCCGAGGTGCCGCTGGTGGCGCTGGAGCCGGTCGAACAGGCCGGCATGCTGGGCCGCGCCTGGGATGCGGTGCGGCTCTGGATCAAGTGACAGGGATCGGCCGCGACGCCTGAAGGACTGCGCAATCCGGCGTTTTCAGGCCGGCGGCAGAGGCCGGAAGGCCTCCCAAGCCGCCTGACTTTGCCGTTTCACAAGCCCGCTGCTATACTCGTGGGCTTTTCGGAAAATTCCGAAGGGATTCACGTTTGCGTCATCTCCCGGTTCCTGGGTCACGACCAGGGCGCCGCAAGGCACCACCGGGGTATTTCTCGTTTTGGGACTAATTCATTCATGCCAACCATCAATCAACTGGTGCGTCAGGGCCGGACGGTCGAAAAGATCAAGTCCAAGAGCCCTGCCATGCAGAACTCGCCGCAACGTCGCGGTGTCTGCACCCGGGTCTACACCACGACCCCCAAGAAGCCGAACTCGGCACTTCGTAAAGTTGCCAAGGTCCGCCTGACCAACGGCTTCGAAGTCATTTCCTACATCGGCGGCGAAGGCCACAACCTGCAGGAACACAGCGTGGTGCTGGTTCGCGGCGGTCGTGTCAAGGACTTGCCCGGTGTGCGTTACCACATCGTGCGCGGTTCGCTCGACCTGCAAGGCGTGAAAGACCGCAAGCAGTCGCGTTCCAAGTACGGCGCGAAGCGTCCCAAGAAGGCCTGATCGGGTTCTTCTTTCAGTAGTTGTTTCATCGGTGTTCGAGTGCCTTGGCGGGCATGTCGAGCGTAGTGACCCGAAGTTGGGTCGAGTAAGTGAGGGTCCGAGTCGACTCTCGCGGTGCCGGAAACGGTGCCAACTGAAGCAAAGAGGTTAAGAAAATGCCACGTCGTCGCGAAGTCCCCAAACGTGAAATCCTGCCGGATCCCAAGTACGGCAATGTCGAGCTGTCGAAGTTCATGAACGTGATCATGGAAGGCGGCAAGAAGGCTGTTGCCGAGCGCATCATTTATGGCGCGCTCGACTTCATCGAGAAGAAGAACCCGGACAAGGACCCCCTCGAAGCGTTCACCGTTGCCATCAACAACGTGAAGCCGATGGTCGAAGTGAAGTCGCGCCGCGTCGGCGGTGCGAACTATCAAGTGCCGGTCGAAGTCCGCCCCGTCCGCCGCCTCGCCCTGTCGATGCGCTGGATCAAGGAAGCCGCCCGCAAGCGCGGCGAGAAGTCGATGGCCCTGCGTCTGGCCAACGAACTGATGGAAGCCACGGAAGGCCGTGGCGGCGCGATGAAGAAGCGCGACGAAGTGCACCGCATGGCGGAAGCCAACCGGGCGTTCAGCCACTTCCGCTTCTAAGAATCAAACTTCGCTTGGGCGTTGGGTGTCGAGTGTCGGGCGTTGTGCCCGTGCTCGGGGCCCAGCGCTCAACGCATTTCAACCCGAAAGTAAATCATGTCCCGCAAGACCCCCATCGAGCGCTACCGCAACATCGGCATCTCCGCGCACATCGACGCTGGCAAGACCACGACGACGGAACGTATCCTGTTCTACACCGGTGTGAACCACAAGATCGGTGAAGTGCACGACGGTGCCGCCACGATGGACTGGATGGAGCAAGAGCAAGAGCGCGGCATCACGATCACCTCGGCTGCCACCACCTGCTTCTGGAAGGGCATGGCTGGCAAGTTCGAAGAACACCGCATCAACATCATCGACACCCCCGGCCACGTGGACTTCACCATTGAAGTCGAGCGCTCGATGCGCGTGCTGGACGGCGCCGTGATGGTGTACGACGCCGTCGGCGGCGTGCAGCCCCAGTCGGAAACCGTCTGGCGCCAGGCCAACAAGTACAAGGTTCCGCGTCTCGCGTTCGTCAACAAGATGGACCGCACCGGCGCCGACTTCCTGCGCGTGCGCCAGATGATGGTCGACCGCCTGAAGGCCAATCCCGTCGTGATCCAGATCCCGATCGGTGCCGAAGAGCACTTCCAGGGCATCGTCGACCTCGTGAAGATGAAGGCGATCATCTGGGACGAAGACAAGGGCGTCACCTTCCAGTACGGCGACATCCCGGCCAACCTGGTCGACGTCTGCAACGAATACCGCGAAAAGCTCGTCGAAGCGGCTGCCGAAGCCAGCGAAGAGCTGATGAACAAGTACCTCGAAGGCGGCGAGCTGTCGGAAGAGGAAATCAAGAAGGCCATCCGCCAGCGCACCATCGCCGGCGAAATCCAGCCGATGCTGTGCGGCTCGGCCTTCAAGAACAAGGGCGTGCAGGCCATGCTCGACGCCGTCGTCGAATACATGCCGGCTCCGACCGACATTCCGCCGGTCAACGGCCTCGACGAAGACGAAGCGCCCGTGGTTCGCAAGGCGGACGACAACGAGAAGTTCTCGGCCCTGGCATTCAAGCTGATGACCGACCCGTTCGTGGGCCAGCTGACCTTCGTGCGCGTCTATTCGGGCGTGCTCAGCAAGGGCGACAGCGTCTACAACCCGGTGCGCGGCAAGAAGGAGCGCATCGGCCGTATCGTGCAGATGCACGCGAACAACCGCGAGGAAGTCAGCGAAATCCGCGCCGGCGACATCGCCGCCTGCGTGGGCCTGAAGGAAGTGACCACCGGCGAAACGCTGTGCGATCCCGAAGCGGTCGTGACGCTCGAGCGCATGGTGTTCCCGGAATCGGTGATTTCGCAGGCCGTCGAGCCCAAGACCAAGGCCGACCAGGAAAAGATGGGCATCGCGCTGCAGCGCCTGGCTCAGGAAGACCCCTCGTTCCGCGTTCGCACGGACGAAGAGTCGGGCCAGACCATCATCGCCGGCATGGGCGAGCTCCACCTCGAAATCATCGTGGACCGCATGAAGCGCGAATTCGGCGTGGAAGCCAACGTGGGCAAGCCGCAGGTGGCCTACCGCGAAACGATCCGCAAGACCGTCGAAGAAGCCGAAGGCAAGTTCGTTCGCCAGTCGGGCGGCAAGGGCCAGTACGGCCACGTCGTGCTGAAGATCGAACCCCAGGAAGCCGGCAAGGGCTTCGAGTTCGTCGACGCCATCAAGGGCGGTGTGGTTCCTCGCGAATACATCCCCGCGGTGGAAAAGGGCGTCGTGGAAGCGCTGACGCAAGGCGTGCTGGCGGGCTACCCCGTCGTCGACGTCAAGGTCACGCTGCACTTCGGTTCGTACCACGACGTGGACTCGAACGAAATGGCGTTCAAGATGGCCGCGATCTTCGGTTTCAAGGAAGGTGCCCGCAAGGCCAACCCCGTGATCCTCGAGCCGATGATGGCCGTGGAAGTCGAAACGCCCGAAGACTACGCCGGCAACGTGATGGGCGACCTGTCGTCCCGCCGCGGCATGGTGCAGGGCATGGACGACATGGTCGGTGGCGGCAAGGCCATCAAGGCCGAAGTGCCGCTGTCGGAAATGTTCGGCTACTCGACCACGCTGCGCTCGATGTCGCAAGGCCGTGCCACGTACACGATGGAGTTCAAGCACTACGCCGAAGCTCCGCGTAACGTCGCCGAAGCCATCGTGGCTGCCCGCGCGAAGTAAGCGTTTCAGGAATGCAGGGCCGCGCAGTGCGCGGCCCTTCTTGTCTGCGATCCGGTGCCGTCTTGTTCCCGTGCGAGGCGATTCAGCAATCGGATGCAGACATAAAACCAATACACGGGACTGCTCTTTCAAGGATTGAAAAATGGCAAAAGGTAAATTCACCCGCACGAAGCCGCACGTGAACGTGGGCACGATCGGTCACGTTGACCATGGC
>NZ_JBWKPQ010000025.1:0-116903 GCF_059418345.1 Variovorax sp. GW821-FHT09B01
AGCCTCGCCGCGGCGGCCCGCGCCGCGCGGCGCACCGGCCGAGCTGCGCGCGCCCACCCGGCACGCAGCCGCCGCGCCGGGCGAGGTGCTGCTGCGCGTCGACGGGGCCGAGAAGCGCTTCGGCGGGCTGGTCGCGGTCAACCGCGTCTCCTTCGAGGTGCGCGGCGGCGAGATCGTCGCGCTGCTCGGGCCCAACGGCGCCGGCAAGAGCACGCTGTTCAACCTGATCACCGGCCTCCTGCCCGCCAGCGCCGGCGCGATCACCCTGCGCGGCCAGCGCATCGATGCGCTCGGCGCGCGCCACGTGGCCGCGCGCGGCGTGGCGCGCACCTTCCAGCACGTGAAGCTGGTGGCCGACATGAGCGTGCGCGACAACGCGGCGCTCGGCTGCCACCTGCTCGGGCGCGACGGCTGGCTGCGCGCCATGCTGCGGCTCGATCGCCGCGAGGAGGCCGCGATCGAGGCCATGGCGCTGGCGCAGCTGCGGCGCTGCGGCCTCGAGGATCTCGCGGATGCGCCCGCCGCCAGCCTGCCTTTGGGCAAGCAGCGCATCCTGGAAATCGCGCGCGCCCTGTGCGCCCGCCCGCAGCTGCTGCTGCTCGACGAGCCCGCGGCGGGCCTGCGGCACCAGGAGAAGAAGACCCTGGCCGCGCTGCTCAAGCAGCTGCGCGGCGAGGGCGTGACCGTGCTCATCGTGGACCACGACATGGAATTCATCATGGACATCGCCGACCGCCTGGTCGTGATGCAGTTCGGCCAGAAGATCGCCGAGGGCGAGGCGCAGGCGGTGCGCGACGACCCGCGCGTGCAGCAGGCCTACCTGGGGAGCGCGGCATGACGCTGGAAGCCCGCGCCCTGTGCGCGTTCCATGGCCGCATCCCGGCGCTGCACGAGGTCGATGTGTCGGTACCGGCCTCGGGCATCGTCACCGTGGTCGGCCCCAACGGCGCCGGCAAGTCCACGCTGCTGGCCGCGCTCATGGGCCGGCTGCCGATGAGCGGCGAGGTCCGGCTCGACGGCACCGACCTGCGCTTCGTCTCGCCCGAGCGCCGCGTGGCCATGGGCCTGGCGCTGGTGCCCGAGCAGCGCGACCTGTTCGGCACCATGAGCGTGGCCGACAACCTCGAGCTCGGCGCCTTCTGCTGGCGCCGCGCGGGCCGGCGCGCGATCGCCGCCGAGATGGAACGCGTGTATGCGCTGTTCCCGCGCCTGGGCGAGCGGCATGCGCAGCTCGCGCACACCCTTTCGGGCGGCGAGCGGCAGATGCTCGCGCTGGGCCGCGCGCTGATGGCGCGCCCGCGCATCCTGCTGCTCGACGAGCCGAGCCTGGGGCTCGCGCCGCTGGTGGTGCGCGACATCTTCGCCACCGTGCGGCGGCTGCAGACGCAGGGCGTGGCGATCCTGCTGGTCGAGCAGAACGCGCGCGCCGCCTTCGAGGTGGCCGACCATGCCTACGTGCTCGAGATGGGCCGCGTGAGCCTGCAGGGGCCGGCCGCGGAGGTCGCGCGCGATGCGCGCGTCGCCGACAGCTACCTGGGGCGGGCCGCGGCGCCGTCCACCCCGATCGAATCGACGCCGCCCGAGAAGCTCGCGGCCTGACGAAGGAGACCCCCGATGAACGAAGAATCCCTCGCGCTGCGCGAGCGCCCTGTCGCCACCGTGATCCGCCAGCTGCGCGAACGCTTCGGCGAGCGCTGCGCGACCGGCCAGGCGGTGCGCGACCAGCACGGCAAGGACGTGTCCTTCCATCCGCTGCATGCGCCCGACGCGGTGGTGTTCGCCGAATCGACCGAGGAGGTGGCCGCGGTCGCGCGGCTGTGCCACGCGGCCTCGGTGCCGATGATCCCGTTCGGCACCGGCACCTCGTGCGAAGGCGGCGTCGCCGCGCTGCATGGCGGCATCTGCATCGACCTCTCGCGCATGAATGCCGTGCTCGAGATCCACGAGGCCGACTTCGACTGCCGCGTGCAGGCCGGCGTGACGCGCAAGCAGCTCAACGCGGCGCTGCACGGCAGCGGCCTGCATTTCCCGATCGATCCCGGCGCCGATGCCTCGATCGGCGGCATGGTGTCGACGCGCGCCTCGGGCACCAACGCCGTGCGCTACGGCACCATGCGCGAGAGCGTGATGTCGCTCGAGGTGGTGCTGCCCGACGGCGAGGTGGTGCGCACCGGCGGGCGCGCGCGCAAGTCGGCCGCGGGCTACGACCTCACGCACCTGTTCACCGGCGCCGAGGGCACGCTGGGCATCGTCACCGAGGTGGGCCTCAGGCTGCATCCGCTGTCCGAGCAGATCGCGGCCGCGCGCTGCGGCTTTCCCGACCTGCGCGCGGCCATCGAGGCGGTCACCGCGATCATGCAGACCGGCGTGCCGGTGGGCCGCATCGAGTTCCTCGATGCGCAGCAGGTCGAGGCATGCAACCGCTACGCGAAGCTCGGGCTGCCGGTCATGCCCACCTTGTTCCTCGAGTTCCACGGCGCGCCCGAGAGCGTGGCGCAGCAGGTGCGCGTGGCCGAGGAGCTCGCGGCCGAGCACGGCGGCGTGGGCTTCGCCTGGGCCGACACGCCCGAGCAGCGCAGCCGGCTCTGGCAGGCGCGCCACGACGTGTGGTGGGCCGCGCTCGCGCTGCGCCCCGGCTGCCAGGGCATGCCCACCGATGCCTGCGTGCCGATCTCGCGCCTGAGCGAGGCGGTGCTGGCGGCGCGCGCCGACGTCGAGGAACTCGGGCTCACCGCGCCGATGTGCGGCCACGTGGGCGACGGCAACTTCCATCTGTGCGTGGTGGTCGATCCTGCCGATGCCGACGAGATGGCGCGCGCCGAGACGCTCAACGCGCGGCTGATGCGCCGCGCCATCGCGATGGGCGGCACCTGCACCGGCGAGCACGGCATCGGCTACGGCAAGCTCGACTTCCTCGAACTCGAGCGCGGCGCTTCGATGCGCGTGATGGCGGCGATCAAGCAGGCGCTCGATCCGCGCGGGGTCATGAATCCGGGGAAGGTGCTGCGGCAACGCAGCGTTTGAATCTTTTCCGCTAGAGCGGCACCCGCGTCAGATCGAGCCGGGTGTCGTTCTTCACTTCGCGCAGCGCCACCGAGGTCTTGATCTGCCGGATGCCCTCGAGCTTCAGCATGAAGCGGTGCAGGAAGCGGTCGAAGGCCAGCGCGTCGGGCACCACGATCTTGAGGATGTAGTCGCCGTCGCCGGTGGTGACCCAGCATTCGAGGATCTCGGGCGTGGCCTGCACCGCGCGCTCGAAGGCAGCCACCACCGTTTCCGAATGCCGCTCGAGGCTGATCTGCGTGAACATGCAGCCGTGCAGCCCGACCTTGTTGCGGTCGACCAACGCGACGAAGCGGCGGATGATGCCGCTGTCCTCGAGTTCGCGCAGCCGGCGCCAGCAGGGCGCCGAGGACAGGCCCACCTCGTCGGCCAGTGCCTGCACCGTCATGCGGCCGTCGGCCTGCAGCAGGTCGAGGATGCGGCGCGTGGGCGCGTCGGACAGCGGCGTCGAATCGGTCTTTCCCATGGCGGCGTTCTCCGGAATGAAACATGCCGGGTTGTCACCAACACCGCATGGATCGCAATTATATATGCTGTCCAGACGGATTAATATTTGATCTTCCCCCCGATGGACGGATCCACACCATGCAGACAGAAGAAGCAGCGCCCGCGCTGGAGACAGGCTACCGGCTCGAAGACAACCGCACCGCGCGCGAAGGCCGCGTGTTCCTCACCGGCACGCAGGCGCTGGTGCGCCTGCTGTTTCGCCAGCAGCAGGAGGACAAGGCCCGCGGCTGGAACACCGCCGGCTACGTGAGCGGCTACCGCGGTTCGCCGCTCGCGGGCGTCGACACCGAGCTGTGGCGCGCGAAGTCGGACCTGGCCGAGCACGGCATCCGCTTCCTGCCGGCCATCAACGAGGACCTGGCCGCCACCGCGGTGATGGGCACGCAGCAGGTCGGCCTGGACCCCGAGCGCGAGGTCGATGGCGTGTTCGCCATGTGGTACGGCAAGGGGCCGGGCGTGGACCGCGCGGGCGATGCAATCCGTCACGGCAACGCGGCCGGCACCTCGCGCCGCGGCGGCGTGCTGATGGTGGTGGGCGACGACCATGCGGCCACCTCGTCGTCGATTCCCAATGCCAGCGACCTGTCGCTGATGGGCTGGGGCATCCCGATCGTGCATCCGGCCTCGGTCGATGAGTACGAGGCCTTCGGCCTCTGGGGCTGGGCCGCCTCGCGCCATGCCAGCACTTGGGTCGCGTTCAAGGCGATCTCGGAGACGGTCGAGAGCGCGCGTTCGGTCGAGGCCTCCTCGGGCGCGGCGCTCGCGTTGCCCGACGCGTCGGACTTGCCCGACACCTCCGCGCTCGAATACCGCACCAGCGACTTCCTCACGCCGGCCGTCGAGCTGCGGCTGGCCGCCAAGCTCGAGGCCTTCAGCGCCTTCGCGCGCGGCAATCCGCTCGATCGCCTGGTGGTGTCGGCGCCCGGCGCCACGGCCGGCATCGTGGCGGTCGGCAAGTCCTTCCACGACCTGATGGAGGTGCTGCAGCGTTGCGGCCTCGGCGCCGACGACCTGCCGGCGCTCGGCCTGCGGCTCTACAAGCCGGGCCTGGTGTTCCCGCTCGATGCCGAGGGCGCCGACCGTTTCTGCGAAGGGCTGTCGCATGTGCTGGTGATCGAGGAGAAGGCCTCGGTGGTCGAGCAGCAGCTCAAGGACCGGGTGTTCAACCGCGCGCGCCGGCCCACGGTCTGCGGCAAGCAGAACCTCGAGGGCCATCCGCTGCTGGCCTGGACCGGCCAGCTCTCGCCCGCGAGCATCGCCGCCGCGCTGCTGGCGTGGCTGCGCGCCGTCGACCATCCACTGGCCGCGCGCATCGACAGCGCGCGCTTCGCCGCGCGCGCTGCGCTGTCGAACGAGGCCGACGGCATGCGGCGGCTGCCGTACTTCTGCTCGGGCTGCCCGCACAACAGCTCGACCAAGGTGCCCGAGGGCAGCCAGGCGCAGGCCGGCGTTGGCTGCCACTACATGGCGAGCTGGATGGACCGCGGCACCGGCGGCCTCACGCAGATGGGCGGCGAGGGCACCGACTGGCTCGGGCGCGGCGCCTTCACGCGCGTGCCGCACGTGTTCCAGAACATGGGCGAGGGCACCTACTTCCACTCGGGCTACCTCGCGATCCGGCAGGCGGTGGCGGGCGGCGCCAACATCACCTACAAGATCCTGTTCAACGACGCGGTGGCGATGACCGGCGGCCAGCCCGTCGACGGCCAGACCAGCGTGCCGCAGATCTGCACCCAGGTCGCGAGCGAGGGCGCGCGCAAGGTGGTGGTGGTGACCGACGAGCCGCAGCGCTACCACGGCGTGACGCTGGCCGCGGGCGTGCAGGTGCGGCACCGGCGCGAGCTCGACATGGTGCAGCGCGAGCTGCGCGAGATCGCGGGCGTCACGGTGCTGGTCTACGACCAGACCTGCGCGGCCGAGAAGCGCCGCCGCCGCAAGCGCAAGAGCTATCCCGATCCGGCGCGGCGCGTGCTCATCAACCCCGAGGTCTGCGAAGGCTGCGGCGACTGCGGCACGCAGTCGAACTGCCTGTCGGTCGCGCCGCTCGAGACCTCGTTCGGCCGCAAGCGCCAGATCGACCAGTCGAGCTGCAACAAGGACTTCTCGTGCGCCGAGGGCTTCTGCCCCAGCTTCGTGAGCGTGCTCGGCGGCAGCCTGCGCAAGGGCACGGCGGCCGCGCCTGCGCAGGACCCCGAGGCGCTCGCGGCCGCGCTGCCGCTGCCCGCGCTGCCTTCGCTCGCGCAGCCCTTCGACCTGATGATCGCGGGCGTCGGCGGCACCGGCGTCATCACGCTCGGCGCGCTGATCGCGATGGCCGCGCACCTCGAGGGCAAGGGCATCTCGGTGCTCGACTTCACCGCGCTCGCGCAGAAGGGCGGTTCGGTCGTGAGCCACGTGCGTCTGGCCGACACGCCCGATCGCCTGCACGCGGTGCGCCTGCTGCCGGGCACCGCGCGCACCCTGATCGCCGCCGACCTGGTGGTGGGCGTGCTGCCCGACGTGCTGGGCGTGATCGGCGAGGGCCGCACGCGCGTGGTGGTCAACACCCACCTGCAGACCCTGGCCGAGTTCACGCGCCAGCCCGATCTGCCCTACCGCGAGGACGCGCTGCTCGCCAAGATCGAGGCCGCCGCGGGTGCCGCGCAGGTCGAGCGCATCGATGCGAACGCCACCGCCAAGGCGCTGCTCGGCGACGCCATCGGCGCCAACATGCTGATGCTCGGCCATGCCTGGCAGCAGGGCGGCGTGCCGGTCAGCCTGGCGGCACTGATGCGCGCGATCGAGCTCAACGGCGTGGCCGTGGCCGCCAACAAGCGCGCCTTCGCGGCCGGCCGGCTCACGGCCGCCGATCCGCAATGGCGCCAGACGCTGATGGGCGACCCCGGCAGCGTCGTCACGCTGAACCTGCCGCAGTCCTTCGAGAAGCTGCTCGACGAGCGCGTGCGCTTCCTCACCGACTACCAGGACGCGCGCTATGCGCGCCGCTACCTCGACACCGTGCGCCGCGTGGAGGCCGCCGAGCGCGCCGTCGCGCCCGGCGCGCGGCGGCCGCGGCTGGCGGAAGCGGTGGCGCGTTCGCTGTTCAAGCTGATGGCCTACAAGGACGAGTACGAGGTCGCTCGGCTGCATGCGCGGCCCGAGTTCCTGCAGAACCTGCGCAGCCAGTTCGAGGGCGACTTCAAGCTGCAATTCCACCTGGCGCCGCCGATCTTCGAGAAGCGCGGCGCGGATGGAAAGGTGCTAAAGCGCAGCTTCGGCGCCTGGATGCTCCCGGTGTTCTGCACGCTCGCGGCGCTGCGCGGCCTGCGCGGCACGCCGCTCGATCCCTTCGGCTGGCTGGCCGAGCGGCGCGAGGAGCGCGCGCTGGTGGTCGAGTACGAAGGGCTCGTCGGACGCCTGCTCGACGGGCTGACGAGCGAGCGCATCGGCAGCGCGGTGGCAGTCGCGGCGCTGCCCGAGAAAATTCGCGGCTACGGGCACGTGAAGGCGCGCGGCATCGCCGAGTACCGTCGCAACCTGCCCGTGCTGCTGGCGGCGCACGATGCACCGCCGCCCGCGATGCAGCCGCCCGCGCTGAAGACCGCTTGAGCCAGGAGCACCCGCCATGCCCATCGCCCTTGATTGCCGCTACCGCCCCGGCGGCGCGCGGGACCGCCTGCCGATCCGCGCGGTCCACCTCGACTACATGATCGCGAACCAGGCGCGCGTGCTGCACGGCGGCCCGTCGCTGGTCGACGGCGAGCTGGTCGGCATGTACCTGCTGCTGGCCACCGACGACCCCGCGCAGGCCGACGACTTCCTGACCGGCGAGCCCTATGCGCGCGCCGGGCTGTTCGCCGAGGTGCGGCGCACGCTCTTCACGGGCTATCTGCCCGAGCCGCGCGAAGGCTTCCTGCACGAACTGCGGCGCGAGGCGGCGCGCGGGGTCCCGGCATCGGACTGAGGCCGCGCGGCGTGCCTGCGCTAAAGTCCCCGGCCATGCCGTCCAAAGAGAGTGCCTCCCCCATGCCCCGCGATGCCGCCAGCGTTCAACCCGACGGCATCCTGCGCCTGAACGACTGGCTGCCCTACCAGTGCTCGGTCATCACGAACCGCGTGAGCGGCATGCTGGCGCGCATGTACTCGGAGGAACTCGGCATCGGCGTGGTCGAGTGGCGCGTGCTCGCCAACCTGGTCGCGTTCTCGCCGATGTCGGCGACCGAGCTGTCGGAGAGCACGGCCATGGACAAGGTCAGCATCACGCGCGCGCTGAACCTGCTCGTGACCAAGAAGCTGGTCTCGCGCCGCGTCGATGCCAAGGACCGCCGCAAGGTCGTGCTGCGCCTGACCAAGACCGGCGCCGACGCGTACGAGCGCGTGATGCCGCTGGCGCGCGCCATCGAGCAGGAGCTGACCAGCGCGCTCACGCCGCAGGAGCTCAAGACCGTGCAGGCCGCCATGCAGGTGCTGGTGGCGCGCGCCAACGCCACGCTGGACGACACGCGCGACTGGCGCGAGCTCGCGCCGGTCGACGCACTGCCGGCGGCCGCGGCCGTCTGAATCCCCGCGCGGCCGGCGCCGCGCCTTCCCCCTTTGCGATCGATCCGCGCCGCGCGGAGGCATGTGCGCGCCCGCTTGCTGGCGAGCCCACGGACAGAAGCAAGAAATCAATTTCCAAAAGAAACAGTTTCACAATGAAATGAATAAGCCTAGAATCCGGCGCACCCCCTAAAAAAAGGAGACAAGCCATGATTCGACGCCGCGACATCCTTGCCGGTTCGGCCTGCGCCGCAGCGGGTGCGCTGATCCCGGTCTTCCCCCTGGCGGCCGCCGCCGAAACCCCGCCCACGCTGTCGAAGACGGCGCGCATCGTGATGGGCTTCCCCGCGGGCGGCTCGGGCGATTCGATCGCGCGGCTGCTGGCCGAACGCATCAAGGGCAGCTACGCGCCGGTGGTGCTGGTCGAGAACCGCGTGGGCGCGGGCGGGCGCCTCGCAATGGACCACGTGAAGGCGGCGGAGGCCGACGGCAGCGCGCTGGTGCTGGCGCCCGCCTCGGTGATGGTGATCTATCCGCACGTCTACAAGCGGCTGTCGTACGACCCGCTCAAGGACTTCGCACCGGTGTCGACCGTGTGCACCTTCCAGTTCGGCCTCAGCGTGGGGCCGGCGGTGCCGCCCGAGGTGCGCACCGTGCAGCAGTTCGCGCAGTGGTGCAACGCCAATCCCTCGAAGGCCAGCTTCGGCTCGCCGGGCGAAGGCACGATGGCCCACTTCGCGGGCGTGGTGATCGGCAAGGCCGCGGGCATGAACCTCACGCACGTGCCCTACAAGGGCGGCGCGCCCGCGATCCAGGACGTGGTGGGCGGCCAGATCGCGGCCTCGGTCAACGTGCTGAGCGAGCCGCTGCCGTTCGCGAAGGAAGGGCGCATCCGCGTGCTGGCCACCACCGGCTCCGCGCGCTCGCCCTATCTGCCCGAGGCGCCCACCATGCGCGAGGCCGGCTTTCGCGACTTCGACATCCAGGAGTACTTCGCCGTCTGGGCGCCCGCCAAGACCCCGCCGGCCGTCGCGAACGCACTGGCCGCGCAGATCCGCGACGCCGTGGCCACGAAGGAACTGCAGGAGGCCTATGCCGCGCGCGCCTTCCTGCCGAGCGCGGTCACGCCGCGCGAACTCGACGCCATGGTGCGCGCCGATCTCGCCAAATGGGCGCCGATCGTGCAGTCCACCGGTTTTTCCATCGACAGCTGAAGCCAGGAGAATTCAATGACCCAGAAGGAACGTGCAGAGGTGCTCGGCACCGCGTTCATGGAGTTCGCAAGTCCCGACCCGCAGGCGCTGGCCGCCGTGCTCGAGCGCATGGGCTTTCGCACCGTCGCGCGGCACCGCGCGGGGCATGCGCTGCTGATGCGGCAGGCGGGTGTCGAGTTCATCGTCGGCACGCGCCAGGATGGGCATGCGATGCGATTCGCTGCCCACCACGGACCGTCGTGCGCCGGCATGGCCTTTCGCGTGGCCGACAGCGCGCGTGCGATGACGCTGGCCCGCGAGCGCGGCGCGCAGCCGCTCGACGCGGCGGCGACGTCGCTGCTGCCGGACTGCGCACTGCAGGGCATCGGCGGCAGCGCACTCTACCTGGTCGACGACGCGGCGCTCGCGGCGCTGCACGCGCAGTTCGAGTTCGATCCGGCCGCCGTGCCCGACACCGGCGCGGACTTCGCCCCCTTCGTGCGCGTCGACCACGTCACGCACTGCGTGCACCCGGGCAACATGCCCCAGTGGGTGGACTTCTACAAGAACATCTTCGGCTTCGAGGAGGTGTTCAAGTTCGTCGCCGGCGACGCCAGCAACGGCTTCGACACGATCGCGGTGCGCGATCCCGCGAGCACCGCCTGCGTGACCGTGGTGTCGCCCATGGGCCGCAGCTCGCAGATCCAGGAGTTCATCGACGAGTACAACGGCGAGGGCATCCAGCACATCGCGCTGTTCAGCGACGACCTCTACACCAGCGTCGAGCGGCTGCGCGGTGCCGGCGTGGAGTTCCTGCCCACGCCCGCGGCCTACTACGACGCGCTCGACACCCGGCTGCCGGGCCATGGCGAGGACGTGGCGCGCATGAAGTCGCTGGGCATGCTGCTCGACGGCGCCGCCACCGGCGAGAACCCCGACGCGCGGGCGCGCTTCCTGCTGCAGATCTTCACGCGCAAGATGATCGGGCCGATCTTCTTCGAGGCCATCCAGCGCAAGGGCGACACCTCGTTCGGCGAGGGCAACGCCAAGGCGCTGTTCGAGGCCATCAAGCGCGAGCAGGCGGGCGCGGACGCGCACTGAGACCATGGCCTGGCTCGTCCGTTGCCTCTATCGCCCCGGCGGCGCGCAGGACCGCCTGCCGGTGCGCGCCGACCACATCCGCCACATGCTGGCCTGGCTGCCCCGCACCGTGTTCGGCGCGGCGCTGCTCGACGCCGATGTGCGCGAGCCGACCGGCATGGTGGTCGCTCTGTCGGTCGCCTCGCGCGCCGAGGCACGGCGCTTCATCGACGCCGAGCCCTACAACCGCGCGGGCCTGTTCGCCACCGTCGAGCTCACGCCGCTGGTCCAGATGACCCCGCCCCACACGCCCGAATTCCTGCAGGCCGAACTGCGCAAGTGCCCGTGAACCGTCCATGAACAAACCCATCGTCCTTCCCATGCGCGCCGGCATCGCCTCGCGCCAGGCCCACGCGGACATCCCGCCCGGCACCTACGAGCGCGAGATCGGCCGCGAGGGCTTCGGCGGCCAGGCCACGCACATGTACCACCGCCATGCGCCCACGGCCTGGCTGCGCTGGGACGGTCCGCACCGCCCGCGCGCCTACGACCTCAACCAGCTGCCGGCCGCCGCGCAGGGCCTCGACTGCCCGCTCGACGCGCCGCTGGTCGCGGGCAATGCCCACATGCGGCTGCGCTGCTGGAAGCCCTCGGCGCCCATGCGCCACCTGGCGCGCAACGCCGACGGCGACGAGCTGCTGTTCGTCCACGAGGGCGGCGGCGATCTCTACTGCGACTACGGCCACCTGCGCCTGCGCGACGGCGACTACCTGCTGCTGCCGCGCGGCACCGCCTGGCGCTACGAGCCCGCGGCGCCGTCCTTCCTGCTGCTGCTCGAAGCCACGGGCGACAGCTTCCGCCTGCCCGAGCGCGGGCTGCTCGGCGAGCATGCGCTGTTCGATGCCGGCGTGCTCGACGTGCCGCAGCTCGACGAGGCCTTCGTCGCGCAGCAGCACGCCGCGCCGCGCGAGTGGGCCGTGCGCATCCAGGCGCGGCACCGCGTGTCCACGCTGACCTATCCGCACGACCCGCTCGACGCGCTGGGCTGGAAGGGCACGCTCGCGCCGGTGCGCCTCAACTGGCGCGACATCCGGCCCGTGCTCAGCGCGCGCTACCATCTGCCGCCCTCGGCCCACACCACCTTCCTGACGCAGCGCGTGGCGGTCTGCACCTTCTGCCCGCGGCCGGCCGAGACCGACCCGGGCGCGCTGAAGGTGCCGTTCTTCCATTCGAACGACGACTACGACGAACTGCTGTTCCTGCACGCGGGCCGCTTCTTCAGCCGCGACGGCATGGGGCCGGGCGCGATGACCTTCCATCCCGCCGGCTTCCCGCACGGGCCGCATCCCGCGGCCTACCGCAACAGCCTGTCGGCGCCGCGCACCGAGCTGCACGAGGTCGCCATCAACATCGATGCGCGCGATCCGCTCGACATCGGCCCGGGCATGGCGGCCTTCGAGCGCGCGGAGCATGCCGACTCCTGGCGCGGCTACCTCGATGCGCCCGAAGACAAGACCGAACAGGTGACCGCATGAGACTCGCGACGCTGAACAACGGCCGGCGCGACGGCCAGCTCGTGGTGGTGTCCGCCGATGCGCGGCGCTGCCTCGCGGTGCCCGAGGCCGCGCCCACCTTGCAGGCCGCGCTCGACGACTGGGATCAAGCGGCGCCGCTGCTGCGCGCGGCCGCGGCCCGGCTCGACGCCGAGCCCGCCGCGGGCCAGCCGCTCGAACTCGCGGCGCTGCTGGCGCCGCTGCCGCGCGCCTACCAGTGGGTCGATGCCAGCGGCTACCTGTCGCACATGGAGCGCGTGCGCCGTGCGCGCGGCGCCGAGATGCCGCCGTCGGCGCGCACCGAGCCCGTCATCTACCAGGGCTTGTCGGACCGCAACCTCGCCTGGTGCGAGGACATCCCCGCCGACCCGGCCTGGGGCACCGACCTCGAGGGCGAACTGGCCGTGATCGTCGGCGACCTGGGTCCCGCGCCCACGCCCGAGCAGGCGCTGGCCCAGGTGCGGCTGCTGGTGCTGGTCAACGACGTCTCGCTGCGCGCGCTGATCCCGGGCGAACTGGCCAAGGGCTTCGGCTTCTTCCACGGCAAGCCCGCGAGCGCCTTCGGCCCCTTCGCCGTCACGCCCGACGAACTGGGCGCCGACTGGCGCGAGGGCCGCGCCTTCGGCCGGCTGCGCGTCGAGGTCAACGGCCAGGTGCGCGGCGAGCTGCGCACCGGCGACGACCAGGACTTCAGCTTCGTCGACATCCTGCGCTATGCCACCCGCACGCGCGGACTCGGCGCCGGCAGCATCGTCGGCGCCGGCACGGTCTCCAACCGCGATGCTTCGCGCGGCGTGGCCTGCATCGTCGAGCAGCGCACGCTGCAGCAGCTCGCGGGGCAGGGGCCCGATGCGCTGGCGCCGTACCTGGTGCCGGGCGACACCGTGGGCCTGTCGTTCCACACCGACGACGGGCGCGAGCTGTTCGGCCGCATCGAGCAGAAGGCGGTGGCCGCATGAACGATGCGACCCTGGCCTGCATCGACGACCTGCGCGGCTGGCTCGGCGAGCGGCTGTCCACGGCGCCGGCCGTGCGCGACCAGCATGGCCGCGACACCACCTTCCATCCGGTGATGCCGCCCGATGCGGTCGCGTTTCCGCAGACCGTGGCCGAGGTGCAGCGCATCGTCGCCACCTGCGCCGCGCGGCGCGTGCCGCTCGTGGCCTTCGGCACCGGCACCTCCTGCGAGGGCCACATCGCTGCGCTGCGCGGCGGCATCAGCCTGGACACGCGCGGGCTGGACCGCATCCGCGAGGTTCGCGCGGCCGACATGGACGCGACCGTCGAGGCCGGCGTGACCCGCAAGAGCCTCAATGCGCACCTGCACGGCACCGGCCTGCAGTTCCCGGTCGATCCGGGCGCGGACGCCTCGATCGGCGGCATGGTGTCGACGCGCGCCTCGGGCACCAACGCCATGCGCTACGGCACCATGCGCGAGAACGTGATGGCGCTCGAGGTGGTGCTGCCCGACGGCGAACTGATCCGCACCGGCACGCGTGCGCGCAAATCCGCGGCCGGCTACGACCTCACGCGCCTGTTCGTCGGCGCCGAGGGCACGCTCGGCATCGTGACGGCGGCGACCGTGCGCCTGCATGCGCTGCCCGAGCACGTGGCGGCCGCCACCTGCGCCTTCGGCACCTTGCGCGCGGCGGTCGACACCGTGATCGAGACGCTGCAGGCCGGCGTGCAACTCGGCCGCGTCGAACTGCTCGACGCGCTCCAGGTGAAGGCCGTGAACCGCTACTCGCGGCTCGGCATGGCGGTCGCGCCCACGCTGTTCTTCGAATTCCACGGCAGCGAGCCCGAGGTCGCGCACCAGGTGAAGGTGGTGCGCGAGATCGCGGCCTCGCACGGCGGCCAGGACTTCGCGTGGGCGCACCGGCCCGAGGACCGCAGCCGGCTGTGGCAGGCGCGGCACGACATCTGGTGGGCCAACAAGGGCCTGCGTCCCGGCGCCGAAGGCCTGCCCACCGACGTCTGCGTGCCGATCTCCGAACTGGCCGACCAGATCGAGGCCGCGCAGCAGGACGTGCGGGCCGAAGGGCTGATCGCGCCGATCTGCGGCCATGTCGGCGACGGCAACTTCCACCTGTGCTTCATGGTCGACCCGTCGGACCCCGCCGAGATCGCGCGCGTGAAGGCCGCCTATGCACGAATGATCCGGCGCGCGCTCGCGGTCGGCGGCACCTGCACGGGCGAGCACGGCATCGGCCACGGCAAGGTCGAGTTCCTGCGCGAGGAGGCCGGCGGCGGCTTTCGCGTCATGCAGGCGCTGCGCGCCGCGCTCGATCCGCTCGGCATCCTGAACCCCGGCAAGGTCACCGGGTTCTTCTGAGTTCTTCGACCCCCTCAACCCCTGGAGATCTCCCCATGATGAAACGCCCCTTCCGGGTGGCGCTGCTCGCGCTCGTCCTCGCTCCTTTCGCCGCGCTGCCGGCGCACGCCGCCGATGCGCGCGTCAGTGTCACGGCCATCGTCGACCACCCTGCGCTCGATGCGGCACGCCAGGGCATCGTCGAGGAACTCGCCGCGGCCGGCTACGTGGTCGGCAAGAACCTGCGGCTGGACTACCAGAGCGCGCAGGGCAACACCGCGACCGCGGCCCAGATCGCGCGCAAGTTCGTCGGCGACCGGCCCGACGTGATCGTCGCGATGTCCACGCCCTCGGCGCAGACCGTGGTCGCGGCGACGCGCGAGATCCCGATCGTGTTCAGCGCCGTGACCGATCCGGTCGCCGCGAAGCTGGTCAAGTCGTGGGAGGCCACGGGCGGCAACGTCACGGGCGTGTCGGACCTGCCGCTGCTGGACAAGCACTTGGTCCTGCTGCGCCAGGCGCTGCCGACGGCCAAACGCATCGGCGTGGTCTACAACCCCGGCGAGGCCAACTCCGTCGCCGCGATCGCGCAGCTCAAGAAGCTCGCGCAGCCGGCCGGCCTGAGCGTGATCGAGGGTGCCGCGCCGCGCACCGTGGACGTGGCGAGCGCGGCCCAGAGCCTGGTCGGCAAGGTCGATGCGATCTACGCGCCGACCGACAACAACGTGACCTCGGCCTTCGAGGCCCTGGCCAAGGTGGCGGACCAGGGCCGGGTGCCGCTGATCGCGGCCGACCCCTCGCTCGCGGCGCGTGGCGCGGCGCTCGGCATCGGCACCAACTACCACGACCTCGGCCGCCAGTCGGGCAAGCTGGTGGTGCGCGTGCTCAAGGGCGAGGCACCCGGCAGCATCGCATCGCAGGTCAGCCCGACGCTGGAGCTGCTCGTGAACCAGGCCGCGGCGCGGCGGCAGGGGCTGGCGCTGTCCGACGCGCTGCTCAAGTCCGCGACCCGCTTGATCGACTGAGCGCCGGCCGGAGCATCGATGTCCCTCATCGCTTTCCAGGGCTCGCTCGAGGTGGGCCTGATCTTCGCGCTGGTCGCGCTCGGCGTCTTCATCTCGTTTCGGGTCGTGAACTTTCCCGACCTGACCGTCGACGGCAGCTTCCCGCTCGGCGGCGCGGTGGCCGCGACCCTGCTGGTGGGCGGCTGGCATCCGCTGGCCGCGACGGCGGCGGCCTTCGCCGCGGGCGCGCTCGCGGGCCTCACGACCGGCTGGCTGCACGTCAAGCTCAAGATCATGCAGCTGCTCGCGGGCATCCTCGTGATGATCGCGCTCTACTCGATCAACCTGCGGGTGATGGGCAAGCCCAACGAGCCCTTGCTGGGTGCGTCGACGGTGTTCAATACGCCGCCGCTCGAGGCGCTGCCGGGGCCGTGGACCACCGCGCTGGTGCTGCTGGCCGTCACCTTGGCGGTCAAGTTCGCGCTCGACCGCTACTTCGGATCGGAGGCCGGCCCGGCCATGCGCGCCACCGGCGGCAACGCGCGAATGGCGCGCGCGCTGGGCGTGTCGACCGACCGGCTGTCGCTGTTCGCGCTGGCGCTGTCCAACGGCATCGTGGCGCTGGCGGGCGCGCTGTTCGCGCAATCGCAGGGCGGGGCCGACGTGTCGATGGGCATCGGCACCATCGTGATCGGGCTGGCGGCCGTGATCATCGGCGAGACCCTGCTGCCCATGCGCAGCATCGCCTGGGCCACGCTCGGCTGCGTCGTCGGCGCGGTGCTCTACCGCATGCTGGTGGCGCTGGCGCTCAACAGCGACTTCATCGGCCTGAAGGCGCAGGACCTCAACCTCGTCACGGCCGTGCTGGTGACGCTCGCGCTCGTGATGCCGGCCTCGAAGCGCTTCCTGGCGCGGCGGCGCGGCGCCCTTGGCGCATCGAAGAAGAAGGAGGCCGGCGCATGCTGAAGGCACTGGACCTGCGCGTGACCTTCCACGCGGGCACGCCGATGGAGAACCGCGCGCTGCGCGGGCTCGACCTGACGATTCCGCGCGGCGAGTTCGTCACCGTCATCGGCTCGAACGGCGCCGGCAAGTCGACCCTGCTCAATGCGCTCAGCGGCGACCTGCTGGTCGACAGCGGCCGCATCTTCATCGACGAGGTGGAGGTCACGCGCCTGAGCGCCTGGCAGCGCAGCGCACTCGTGGCGCGCGTGTTCCAGGACCCGATGGCCGGCACCTGCGAGGCGCTGACCATCGAGGAGAACCTCGCGCTGGCCTGGCGGCGCGGCGAGCGGCGCGGGCTGCGCGCGGCGCTGCGAGGCGAACTGCGCGAGCTGTTCCGCGACCGGCTGCGCAGCCTCGACCTGGGGCTCGAGCAGCGGCTGAACGACCGCATGGGACTGCTGTCGGGCGGCCAGCGTCAGGCCGTGAGCCTGCTGATGGCCTCGCTCAAGCCCTCGCGCATCCTGCTGCTCGACGAGCACACGGCCGCGCTCGATCCGAAGACCGCGGCCTTCGTGCTCGCGCTCACGCAGCGGATCGTGGAGGAGCAGCAGCTCACCGCGATGATGGTCACGCACAGCATGCGGCAGGCCCTGAGCCATGGCTCGCGCACGCTGATGCTGCACGAGGGCCGTGTCGTGCTCGACGTGAGCGGGCCGCAGCGCGCCGGCATGGACGTGCCCGACCTGCTGCAGCTGTTCGAGCGCACGCGCGGCGAGACGGTCGCCGACGACGCGCTGCTGCTCGGATGAGCCCTGCGCGCATCGGGCTTTCGCGCGCCGCCGGCACGGCGCATGAAACATGCCGCGGCCTGCTCGCCGAAGGCCAAAGCGCCATTAAATATGCCGGCTGGACGGCTTAATATTTTCGTTCGACCATGACCCACTACCTGCAAGCGCACTGCATCGACGACTTCCGCGAACTGGCCCGGCGCGCGCTGCCGCGCATGGTGTTCGACTACATCGATGGCGGCGCGGGCTCCGAGTCGAGCGTGCGCGGCAACCGCAGCGCCTTCGACCGTGTCCGGCTGCTCGGCTCCGCGCCGGTCGACGTCTCGCAGCGCAGCACCGCGATGCAGCTGTTCGGCCGCTCCTGGACCCTGCCGCTGATCATCGGGCCCACCGGGCTGGCGGGCGCGGCCTGGCCCGGCGCCGATCGATGCCTGGCACGGGCCGCCCGCGCCTTCGGCATTCCGTTCGTGATGAGCACGGCCGCCACCGCGACCATGGAAGCCGTGGCCGAAGCGGCGCAGGGCAATGCCTGGTTCCAGCTCTACGTGTTCCGCGACCGCGCGATGAGCGCGCGCCTGATCGACCGGGCACGCGACCTCGACTTCGCGGCACTCGAGGTGACCGTGGACAACCCGGTCGCGGGCCGGCGGCTGCGCGACGAGCGCAACGGCTTCAGCCTGCCGCTGCGCTGGACCCCGCGCAAGCTCGCGAGCGTGCTCGCGCGGCCCGGCTGGGCCTGGCGCTCGCTGCGCGCCGGCGCGCCACGGCTCGAGCTGATGGCCGGCGAGCTCGGCCTGCAGGCCACCCACACCATCGCGCAGACCATGCAGGCCCAGCTCGATCCCTCGCTGGGCTGGGACGACATCGCCTGGGTGCGCGAGCGCTGGCCCGGCAAGCTGATCGTCAAGGGCCTGCTCGATCCCGCGCAGGGTCGCCGCGCGCAGCAGCTCGGCGTCGATGCCATCGTGATCAGCAACCACGGCGGGCGGCAGCTCGACGGTGCCGTCGCGCCGATCGAGATCCTGCCGGAATTCGCGAGCGAGACCGGCGGCCGCCTGCCGCTGCTGCTCGACAGCGGCGTGCGCACCGGCAGCGACATCGCGCGCGCGCTCGCGCTCGGCGCCACTGCCGTGCAGATCGGGCGGCCCACGCTCTATGCGGTCGCCTCGGGCGGCGAGCCGGCCGTTGCCAGGGCGCTGGCCCTGCTCAAGGAGGAATTCGAGGTCTGCCAGTGCCTGATGGGCGCCGGCAGCGTGGCGTCGATCGGCGCCCACATGGTGCGCGGGGCCGCGTCCGCGGCACCGCAAAAGGAGACGGCATGAACATCGAGCGACTGCACACCGACGAACGCATGAGCCAGGCCGTGGTGCATGGCGGCATCGTCTACCTCTCCGGCCAGGTGGATCTGGTGCAGCCCGCGGCGACCGTGGGCGAACAGATGGCGCGCATCCTGCGGCGCATCGACGCGCTCCTGGCGCAGGCGGGCTCGAACAAGTCGAGGCTGCTGAGCGCCACCATCTGGCTCGCCGACACCGACGACTTCGCCGAGATGAACCGCGTGTGGACCGACTGGCTGCCGCCCGGATGCGCACCGGCGCGCGCGACCGTGGGTGCGCGGCTCGCGCTGCCCGCGCTGCTGGTCGAGGTGGCCGTGATCGCCGCCACCGGCACCGACTGACTTTCCTTCCCTCCCTCGACGCCCATGAGCACAAACCCCGCGCACACCGCCGTCAGCCGGCGCCAGACCATCGTCGCCACCACCATCGGCAACGGCCTCGAGATCTTCGACTTCACCGTCTACGGTTTCCTCGCACTGGTGATCGGCAAGCTGTTCTTTCCCACCTTCAGCGGCTACGGCCAGCTGCTGCTCACGGTCGCGACCTTCGGCGTCGGCTTCATCATGCGGCCGCTGGGCGGCATCGTGATCGGCGCCTATGCCGACCGCGCGGGCCGCAAGAAGGCGATGACCTTGACCATCTTCCTGATGGCGCTCGGCTGCGCCGTGATCGCCTTCACGCCCACCTACGCGAGCATCGGCGTCGCGGCGCCGGTGCTGATCGTGCTGGCGCGGCTGATCCAGGGCTTCTCGGCCGGCGGCGAGGTCGGTGCTTCCACCACGTTGCTGGTCGAACATGCCACGCCGCGCAACCGCGGCTACATGGCGAGCTGGCAGTTCGCGAGCCAGGGCCTGGGCGTGATGCTCGGCGCGGTGGTGGTGGGCACGCTGACCTTCACGCTGTCGCAGCAGTCCATGGAAAGCTGGGGCTGGCGCGTACCCTTCTTCATCGGCATGCTGATCGCGCCGGTGGGCATGTACATCCGCCGTCACCTTCACGAGTCGCTCGAGATCGCGCCCGACGCGAGCGCGAAGCCGCGCGAGAGCAGCCTCAAGATCGTCTGCACGCAGCATGGCGGCACGGTGCTCGCGGCCATCCTCACCATGGTGGGCGGCACCACGGCCGCCTACGTGATCACCTTCTACATGCCGACCTACGCGGTGCGCGAGCTGGGGCTCGCGCCTTCGGTGGCGCTGTTCGGCGCGGCGATCACGGGCCTGATCCTGTTCGTGGTGTCGCCGCTGGTCGGTGCGCTGTCGGACCGCGTGGGGCGCAAGCCGCTGATCCTCTGGAGCCGCGTGTTCCTCGTGCTGCTGATCTACCCGGGCTTCCTCTGGCTCAACGCCTCGCCCACGCCCGCCGTGCTGTTCATCGTGCTCGGCGTGCTGAGCCTG
Organism: Variovorax sp. GW821-FHT09B01; assembly: GCF_059418345.1. Classification (NCBI taxonomy): domain Bacteria; kingdom Pseudomonadati; phylum Pseudomonadota; class Betaproteobacteria; order Burkholderiales; family Comamonadaceae; genus Variovorax; species Variovorax sp. GW821-FHT09B01. The sequence continues at coordinate 19,697 of NZ_JBWKPQ010000025.1, forward strand.
GGCCTCGTGGGCCAGACCGCGCCGAGCATCACGATGCTGCCCGAGATGTTCCCGAAGGCGGTGCGTGCCAGCGGCATGTCGCTGGTCTACAGCGTGGGCGTGGCGCTGTTCGGCGGCTTCGCGCCCTTCATCAGCACCTGGCTGCTCAACGCCACCGGCAGCAAGCTCGCGCCGGCCTGGTACCTGGTCGCGATGACGGCCGTCTCCTTGCTGGGGCTGATCTGGCTGCGCGACCAGACGGGCCGCGACATCGATGCGGCCGGTGCGCACGCCTGAACGATCGCCTCTTCGAAGCTTTCCATGACCATCTCCAATCACAGCAGCGCCGCCACGCGGCATTTCTCGGCCACCTATGTCGAGGCCCGCGCCAAGTTCCTCGAAGCCGCGCGCGCTCGCGGCGCTTCGATCGAATCCTTCGTCAACGAGGCCCACCGCGGCGCCCTCGGCGAGGAACTCGCGACCGACGTCGCGCTGCTCGGCGCCATCGACGCGAAGAAGCTGCTGCTCGTGACCTCGGGCACGCACGGCCCCGAAGGCTTCTGCGGCTCGGGCACGCAGGTCGCGACCCTGCACGACGAGGACCTGCTCTCGCGCCTGCAGCAGGCCGGCGTCGCGCTGCTGCTGGTGCATGCCGTCAATCCGCACGGCTTCTCGCACCTGCACCGCACCAACGAGGACAACATCGACCTCAACCGCAACCACATCGACTTCGGCGCGCCGCTGCCGGTGAATGCCGAGTACACCGACGTCGAGCCGCTGGTGCTGCCCGCGAGCTGGCCGCCCACGCCGGCCGATGAAGCGGCCGTGGCCGCCTACATCGACAAGCACGGCATGCGCGCCTTCCGCGCCGCCGTCACCAAGGGCCAGTACGTTTCGCCCGACGGCCTGTTCTACGGCGGCACCGCGCCTTCGTGGAGCAACAGGACCATCCGGTCGATCCTGCGCAAGTACGCGGCCTCCGCCACCCACATCGGCTGGATCGACGTGCACACGGGCCTCGGCCCCTACGGCCATGGCGAGAAGGTCTACCCGGGCCGCAACGCGCCCGAGGACCTCGCGCTCGCACGCGCCTGGTGGGGTGCCGACGTCTTCGCGCTGTTCGGCGAGGACTCCGTGTCCGCGCATGTGTCGGGGCCGGTGGTTTCCGCGGCCTACGACGAATGCCCACGGGCGCGCATCGCGCCCATGGGCCTAGAGTTCGGCACCATCCCCGTCGACGACATGCTGTTGCGGCTCAGCGCCGACACCTGGCTGCGCCGCCACCCGGAAGCGCCCGAGTCGCAGCGGCGAGAGATCCGCCAGCAGCTGCGCGATGCCTTCTACTGCGACAACGACGAGTGGAAGGGCATGGTGCTGGGGCAGACGCGCGTGGTGCTGCTGCAGACGCTGCAGGGCTTGCGCGAAGCCTGAGTGCTCACTTGCCTGGGTCGGACGCGAGCGATCGGTTCATCGCGTGGCGGCCGCGCGAGGCTTTCTGCGCGGCGGCTGCGTGTTCTGCAGCGCCTGCTCGACGGCCTCGCGCACGAAGGCGGTGAAGCTGCGCACCAGGGGCCGGATCATGCTGCGGTGGGGCAGCACCGCATAGATCGTCTTCGCGCGCAGCGGGTTCCTGGGCAGCACCTCCACGAGCGTGCCGCGCGCCAGATGCTCGGCCACATGGAAGCGGTAGAAGTTGCCGATGCCCGCGCCGGCCAGGCAGGCGCTGCGCAGCGCATCGCCGTTGTCCGATAGCAGCACGGCCTGCGGCCGGATCGATTGCCACTGGCCCTTGACGTTGACGTGCCAGGTCTCGGCGACCTCCGAGAAGCGTGGGCACAGGCAGCGATGCCGCGCGAGATCGTCGACCGAGCGCGGCGTGCCGTGCGATTTCAGGTACTGGGGCGATGCGCACAGCACCTGCGGGCTCTGGGCCAGCACCAGCTGCGCCTGCTTGGTCGGCAGTTCCTCGCCGATGAACAGCGCGAGGTCGACCCGCTCGCGCACGAGATCCGGCACGTTGCTGTTGACCACCAGGTCCACGGTGGCACCGGGATGGCTTTCGAGGAATTTCGGCAGGGCGGGCGCGACGACCGCGGAGGCGAAGGAGGGCGGCGCCGTCACGCGCAGGTGGCCGCCGGCGGCCTGCTCGCCCGCGATGCCGGCCACGGCGCCCTCGAGCTGTTCGAGGATGTCGACACAGCGCGCATAGAAGGCCTCGCCCGCATCGGTGACGCTGATGCGCCGCGTGGTGCGGTGAACCAGCGCGGCGCCGGTCGCGCGCTCGAGCAGTTGCAGGTGCTTGGTGACCGAGGAGGGCGCCATGCGCAACTGGCGCGCGGCGGTCGTGAAGCTGTTGGCGTTCACCACCGCCACGAAGCAGCGCAGCGACAGCACGCTGGCCTGGTTCAGGAAGTCGGGCATGGCCGATCATTGCATCGAATCTGGAAAAAGTATCTTCTTTCGTTTCCATATTGTGTGTAGCGGGCCCGATGCCGATCATTGCGCCAGCTTCCCCGCGACACCGAAGGAGACAAGAGATTGAACCCCCACCGCGCATGCGCGCCCGGCCGATGAGCCGCTCGATCACGCTCACGTTCGACAACGGCCCTACCTCGGCCGTGACACCGCACGTGCTCGACGTGCTGGCGCGCCACGGCATCCGCGCGACCTTCTTCGCGCTCGGCCAGAACCTGGCCTCTAAGGAAGGCCTTGCACTCGCCAGCCGGGCGAGGGAGGAAGGCCACTGGATCGGCAACCACACCTACACGCACGACGTACCGCTCGGTGCATCGTCCGACCCGTTGGCGCCGCAGCAGGAGATCGGCCGCACGCAGGCCCTGATCGGCGAGCTGTCGCATCCCGACAGGCTGTTCCGGCCCTTCGGCGGCGGTGGCGTCCTCGGTCCGCATCTGCTGAGCCGCGCGGCGCTCGCATTCCTGCGCGAGGGGCGATTCACCTGCGTGCTCTGGAACTCGATCCCGCGCGACTGGGACGACCCCGAGGGATGGCCGCGGACGGCGCTCGCGCAGGCACGCGAACGGGACTGGACCCTCAGCGTGCTGCACGACTACGAGACCGGCGCGATGGCTCAGCTCGAGCCCTACATCGAACAGGCCCGGGCCGAAGGCTTCCGCTTCCGGCAGGAGTTCCCGCCGGACTGCGTGCCGCTGGTGCGCGGCGTGCCCGTGCATCCCATGGAGGCCTTCGTGTCGAACGGCCAGCCCTCTTCATTTCCCCAGGAGACATGACATGCACAACGAACCCTCGAAGACCGGCGCGGTCATCGTCACGCCCGAGGAGGCCGAGGCGATCCGGCCCTTCGGCCTCGACATGCAGGTGCTGCTCGGCAGCGAACAGACGGGCGGCAGGCTCTCGGTGATCATGGCCTGCCACCGGCCCGGCGAGGGCCCGCCGGACCATCTGCACTTCACGCAGGAAGAGTGCTTCTTCATCGTCGAAGGCACTTATGAAGTGACCGCCGGCGACACCACGCGCACGGTGGGCGCCGGCACCATCGTCTACCTGCCGCGCGGCGTCGTCCATCGCTTCCGGAATGTCGGCACCACCACGGCGCGCATGCTCGACTGGAGCGTGCCGGGCGGGCAGGACCGCTACTTCAGAGAGATCTCCGCGCTGGCGGGCCCCGGCTTCTCGGGCGAGAAGGTCGCGCTGATCAGCCAGAAGCACGACACCAACTTCCCCGCGCCGCACTGACGCGATCCGCGTCGTCCCGGCAGCGATGCCAGGCCTCGGGCCGGCGCCGCGGGGACACGCACGCCCCGAGAAAAGGACCACCGATGATCGTCGAACAACGCACCTACCGCGTGCGCGCGGGCACCGTGCGCGACTACCTCCATACCTACGAGCACGAGGGTGGGCTGGCGCTGCAACGCCAGCACCTGGGCCGCATGGTCGGCTACTTCCACACCGAGTTCGGACCGCTCAACGAGATCGTCCACCTGTGGGCCTACGACGACCTCGCGGACCGCGACCGGCGCCGCGCCGCCCTGTCGGCCGATCCGCAGTGGCAGGCCTACGCGCCGAAGATCTTCCGCTTCATCGAGACGCAGGAGTCGAAGCTCCTGAAACCCGCGGCGTTCAGCCCGAGCCATTGAGCGGCCACCAGAGCCCAGGAGACAGACATGAGCCAATCCCATTCCCTTTCCATTCGCAGGCTGCTGGCCGCGGGCGTGCTCGCGCTGGCGAGCGTCGCGGCCACCGCCCAGGCGAACTGGCCGACGCGGCCCATCCGCATCGTCATCGGGCTGCCCGCCGGCCTGGCCGCGGACGTCATCGCGCGCATGTACGGCGAGAAGCTGTCGAAGGCGCTCGGGCAACCGGTGGTGGTGGACAACAAGCCCGGCGCCACCGGCAACATCGCGCAGGACACGGTGGCCAAGGCGCCGGCCGACGGTTACACGCTGCTCTACGCGGTCTCGAATTCCTTCGTGAGCAACCCCCACGCCTTCGCGAGGCTGCCCTTCGATGTCGACAAGGATTTCGCGCCCGTCGCGCAGACGGTGCGCAACGGCCTGTACCTCGTGACCGCGCGGGACTTCCCGGCCAGGACGCTGCAGGAAGCGATGGCCCTGGCGCGCGCGGCGCCCGGCAGGTACAGCTATGCCTCGTACGGGCTCGGTGGCTTTCCGCACCTGGTCATGGAGCTGGTGCTTGCGCAGGAGAAGGTCGAGATGCTCCACGTGCCCTACAAGGGCGGCGCGCTCACCGACGTGGCGGCCGGCACCGTTCCGCTGGTCTGGGAGCCGGCCGCGAATGCCATTCCGTTCATGAAGGAGGGCCGCGTGCGGGCCCTCGCGGTCTGGGGCTACGGCCAGCGAAACCCCGCGACGCCCGAGGTGCCGAACATCGCCGAGCTGGTGCCCGGTGCCGACGTCGCGAGCTTCCAGGGCTTCTGGGCGCCCGCGAAGACGCCGCGCGAGATCGTCGCTCGCCTGAACGAGGAGATCACCCGGGCGAGCCGGGATCCCGCGCTGATCGAGAAGCTCCGGCTCGCCTATGCCGAGCCCGTGGTCTCGACGCCCGAGCAGATGGCAGCGGAGGTCCGGCGCGAGTCGGTGCGCTGGCGCCAGCTGATCCGCGACAAGAACATCAGACTCGATTGAGCGAATGGCCCGCAGACTCCTAGGTCTGCACGTACCCCACGCCCTTCGCGCTCGGCGCCGGCAGCGTCTCGCCCATCATCTCGCGCACGCTCGCCTCGATGGTGTGCGACATCGCATCGAGCGCGAGGTCGTTGGGCTCCATGCCGAAGGGCTCCTCGATCTCCGCGCCGAGCGCTTCGAGCGCGAAGAAGGTGTAGGCGATGAAGGCCACCACCACCGGCGTCATCGCGCCGATCGCATCGACCAGCCCGAAGGGCAGCAGCACGCAATAGAGGTAGATGGTGCGGTGGATGATGACCGCATAGGTGAACGGGATCGGCGTGCCCGCGATGCGCTCGCAGCCACCCAGGGCCTCGGTGAGCCGGCCCAGCGGCAGCTCGATGGCCGGCGCGAGCTCGGGCGCGAGCCGGCCCTGCAGGCGCTGGGCCTGCAGCCATTCGCCGACCATCAGCAGTAGCACGGCCGGCTTGAAGCGCACGGACCGCAGCCGCGCGCAGTCCTCCTGCGGCAGCAGGCGCGCGAGGTCGGCCGCGGCATCGGTGCCGCGCAGTTGATGCCGCAGCGCATGCACGAAGGCGATGAGCCGCGCGACCGGCAGTTCGTTGCCTTCGCGCGAGGGCAGCAGCGTGATCAGCTGGCGCACCAGCGTGCGCGTTTCGTTGAGCAGCGTGCCCCAGAGCGTGCGCGCCTCCCAGTAGCGCGCGTAGCTCGTGCCGTTGCGAAAGCCCAGGAAGATCGCGAGCGTGAGCCCGATCAGCGAGAAGGGCACGAAGTTCAGCGGCACCTTCCACTGGAACAGCCGGCCGTGCAGCACGGTCACGAGGACCGCGAAGCCGGTGGTCCACAACAGCTGCGGCACGATCGACGACAGCACCGAGCCATGCCAGACGAACAGCATGCGCAGCCAGTGGGGACGGGGGCGGACGATCATGGGGCGGCCATTATCGCCAGCGCCGCGGCCGGTGCGTCGTCGGCCTACAGGCGGCCCGCGCGGCGTTTGCAAGAATGCATCCGGCGATCTGTTCGTCGACCGATGAATGAACCAGGAGGAAGATTCGCATGCCCCACCGTCTCTCATGGCCGGTTTCCGGCTTCGCCCTGCTCGGCGCCCTCGTTGCCGTCCAGGCCCACGCACAGAGCGATGCCCAGGTCTATGACAACGCGATCGAGCAGGCGGCGCTCGTGTGTCCGGGCCACTCCGCCGAGCGCACCCGGCCCGGCATCCGCGCCGTGGGCGTCGGTGCCCTGCGCGTGCTCGCGCAACGCCGCATCACCATGTGCCCCGACCGCCGCCTCGACGCCGCCACGCCGGTGGTCTGGTATGGCCATGCGGGCGTCTTCGCGTGGAATCCCGAGGTCAAGGAGGCCGTGGCGCTGGTCGCGTCCAAGGTCGATGCGATGACGCGTAAAGATGAGTTCCCCGCCGACACGCTGGTATGGAAGGCCGACGGCAGCGAGGCCAAGGGCGTGACGGTGCCGATGTTCGAGCGCAGGGCGCGGCCGGCGGGCGGCTGAGGAACCGGTCGCTCCCGACGCGCTTCACTTGGTGCGGCGGCGGTCGAAGAAGGCCTGCCGCCAGGGCATGACGCGCACCGAGGCGAACAGGCCGCCTTGCGCGAAGGGGTCGTCGCCGATGAAGCGTTCCGCGTCCGCGCGGTCCTCGGCGTCCACGATGATCAGCGCGCCAACCGCGCGGCCGTCCTCGTCGAGCACCGCACCGCCGGCCAGCATGCGCTGCTGCCGCTCGCTCAGGTAGTCGAGGTGTGCCGGCTTGAGCGCTTCGCGCAGCGCCTGCGCGTCGGGCTGGTCGAGCGCGAGGATGACGTAGGGCATGCGGCGCTCCGGTTCAGCTCGGCGTGATGCCGGCCTTGGCGATGATCTCGCCCCAGGTCTTCATCTCGTGCGCGATGAAGGCCTGGAACTCCGCCGGCGTGCTGCCCACCGGCTCGGCGCCGTTGACCGTCAATGCCTCGCGCGTGGCGCGGGTCTGCAGGGCCTTGCGCACCTCGGCGCTCAGGCGCTCCACGATGGCCGCGTCGGTGCCCGCGGGCGCGAGCACGCCGGTCCAGGCACTGACGTCGAAGGGCTTGCCCGTGGCTTCGGCGACGGTGCGCACCTCGGGCAGCGAGGGCGAGCGCCGCGCGGTCGATGCGGCCAGTGCGCGCAGCTTGCCCGACTTCACGAGCGGTGCCGCCGCGACCACGTTCGCGAACATCAGGTCGACGTGGCCGCCCATCAGGTCGGCCAGCGCGGGGCCGGTGCCCTTGTAGGGCACGTGCGTCATCGTCACGCCCGACTGCAGCGCCAGCAGTTCCATCGACAGGTGGTCGGCCGTGCCGCTGCCGGTGGAGGCGAAGGACAGGCGCTTGGAGCGTGCCGCCGCGAGCGCATCGTCGAAGGACTGGATCGACGAGGTGGACGAAGCCACCATGATGAACGGCGACTGCACCGCGAGGCCGATCGGCGCGAAGGCCTTCGCGGTGTCGAAGGGCATGCTCTTCATCATCCACGGGTTGGTGGCATGCGGCACGCTCGCGACCAGCAGCGTGTAGCCGTCGGGCGCCGCCTTGGCCACCAGCTCCGAACCGATCAAGGTGCTGGCACCGGGCTTGTTGTCGACGAAGAAGGACTGGCCCATCGACTCCGACAGCCCCATCGCGATGGCGCGCGCCACCACGTCGGTGCCGCCGCCCGCGGTAAAGGGCACGACCACGCGCACCTGCCGGCTCGGATAGGGTGTCGCGGCGCGCGCCGGCGGCAGGGCGGCGGCGCAGGCGCCGGCCAGGGTGACGATGAATTCGCGGCGGATCATGGGAGTCTCCAGGGATGTTCTGGTGCGCGTGCTCGGGGCTACGCGTTGAAATGCAGCCGCAGGCCCGGCTCGGGCCAGGGCAGCGAGACGAGTTGCCCGGTGCCCGACAGCGTGACGTAGGCGGTCTGCATGTCGGGCCCGCCGAAGCAGAGGTTGGTGACGTAGCTGTCGGGAAAGACCAGCTGCCGCAGCAGCGCGCCGTCGGGCGCGATGACCGAGACCGCGCCGGTGATCAGCGTGGCGACGCAGATGTTGCCGCCGGCCTCGAGCGCGAGGCTGTCGAAGCGCTGGAAGCCCGGCAACCCGCAGACGATGCGCCCGCCATGCGGCGAGGGAAAGAGATGCTTGCGCACCACGCCGGGCTCGACGATGTCGAAGGCCCACAGCCGGGCCGTCTCGGTCTCGGCCACGTAGAGCACGCGCGCGTCGGGCGAGAGGCCGATGCCGTTCGGCGACAGCAGCGGATAGGCCACCTCGACGATGCGCGAGCCATCGGGCAGCGCGTAGTAGACGCCGCCGTAGTCGCGCAGCCGCGCATGCTTCTTGCCGAAGTCGGTGAAGTAGAAGCCGCCGTGCGCATCGAACACGAGGTCGTTCGGCGACGACAGCCGATGGCCGTCGCAGTGCGTGTAGAGCAGCGTGTGCTCGCCCGTGCGCAGGTCGAAGCGGCGGATGCTGCCGCCCTCGTAGTCGGCCGCGGGCCCGGTCGAGGTGAAGCGGCCCGGCACATAGGCGCTGCCGCCGTTGTCGCAGACATAGAGCGCGCCATCGGGCCCGATCGCCGCGCCGTTCGGACCACCGCCGCAGTCGGCGACGACGTGGCGCTCGCCATCGGGCGAGATTCGCACGACGAGGCCCGCGCGCATCTCGACCAGCAGCACCGAGCCGTCGCCCAGCGCCACCGGCCCTTCAGGAAATTGCAGACCCTCGGCCAGAATCCTCATGCGTTCCTTCTTGCCGCTTTCGATGCCATGCGGCTCGAAAGGGGCTTGTCTCTCGATGATTCGAGCGCTGAAGATACGTGAGGGGCCGTGGCGGCTCAATCACAATTAACTCATGCGAGAAATGATCAAAAGTCATTGCTCGCGAACGCGAGTCGCTGGCCCGGCGTCGTTCAGGCGGAGCGGACCCAGTGGCCGGACGCAGGATCCGGCGTCGCCGCTTCGCCATCTATCAGCACCTGCTCTTCCGCCAGCCGCGATGCCGTCGACGGATCGACATCGAAACGGATCCCCAGCGCGCGGACCAGTGCTTCGTCCTCGATCGGCAGCTCCCAGGTCAGGAACACCTGCAGGGTGTCGCGCTCCGCGCCGAAGTCCGCGGCATCGAATCCCTTGCCATCGCGCCGGATGACGGCATGCGGCTGGCAGGTGTCGAACAGCATGACCGTGCCGCGCGCGAGCGGAAGGCGCACGCCGGCCGATGGAAAGTGCACGTCGAGGCCAAGGTCCTCGCCGAGGAAGAGGTTGCAGAAGAGCGCGCCGCCGTACTGCGCGCCGTCGTGGTGATAGCGCGCGCCACGGCAGGCCATCAGTGCCACGTCGGCATCGCCCGGCAGGCCGGGCAATCCCTGCGTGCGCGCCCAGTCGGCCACCGCCTGCACGCACTGGCCGTACGCGGGCCAGCGCGTTCTCGCGCGTGCCAGCGACAGCGGCTCGACGTCGCCGGGCTCGAGCATCAGCTGCGTGCTCGCGTCGCGTCGCCAGTCGGCCACCAGCCGTGCCGGCGGCTCGGGAATCTCCAGCCTCGACGCGAGCACGACCGGGCTCACGCTGCGGCTGCGCAGGGCATCGCCGCGCCAGAAGTACGAGGTCAGGCGCTCAGGCATGGCGAGGCGCGAAAGGAACGGAAGCCATCGGCCGGCAGTGTAGGGCTCGAGCATCTCGCGCTCGATGAAGCGCGGGGCCGCCGCCTTCAAGGCCGCTCGGCGCGCCACCAGGCCAGCACGGCACCGAGCAACACCAGCACGGCCAGCACCGCGGGCACGGCCGCGATCGCACCGCGAAAGGCCTCGGCCGCCGCCGCGCCACCCGAGGCCAGCGCGCCGAACTGCCCGGCCGCCACGGCGTTGAGCAGCTCGCGCGGCACCGGCTCGCCGATGGCCGCCGCGAGCCGCGGCGCCAGGGCCTGCACCAGCACCGCACCCGGCACGATGGCGCCGAGCGCATCGCCGAGCAGCCGCAGCACGTTGAAGGCGGCCGATCCGGTACCGGCCAGCGCGTTCGGCAGGCTGGCCATCGCGAGGTAGTCGAGCAGGCCGTAGAGGCAGCCGGCGCCGCTGCCGCAGATGGCGAGCGCCAGCCACTCGAGCGCCGCGGGACGCGAGAGATCGGTCCACGCCAGATACAACAGGCCCAGGCCGATCGCCATCGCGAGGCAGCCGCCGACCAGCACGGCCCGCGTGCCGATGCGCACGGCCAGGCGCGAGGCGAGGGCCGGCATCACCATCGCGGGCATCAGCAGTGCGAGCAGGGTGCGCCCCGCGCGGTCCGCGTCGTGGCCGCGCGCGGCCTGCTGGTGCAGCGGCACGTAGATGAACATCGCGACCCACACCGTGGTGAACAGCAAGGTCAGCAGGCAGGCGAACACGAAGCCGCGGTTGCGCAGCAGCGCGGGCGGCAGCAGCGGTGCCGGATGCCGGCGCTGCGAGCGTGCGAACAGCGATCCCGCGACCAGCGCGAGCGCCAGGCAGGCGAGCACGGCGCTCGCGCCCCAGCCATGCTCGGCACCGAGGATGCCGAAGGCCATCGCGGCCGCGATGGCCGTGAAGCCCAGCACGGCGCCCACGAGATCGAAGCGTGCGCCCGACGGCCGGCCCGCATGGCTGCGGAAATTCCATAGCGCCAGCGCGAGCGCGGCCAGCACCAGCGGCAGATGGATCGCGAGCGCCGCGCGCCAGCCGCCCTGTGCGGCCGCGGCGCCCGACAGCAATGCGCCGAGCGTGAGCCCGACGCCACCGCAGCTGCCGAGCCAGCCGAAGGCGCGCTTGCGTTCGGCCTCGCCATGGAACACGGCCGTGAGCGCGGCCGGACCGCTGGCCGCGAGCAGCGCGCCGCCGGCGCCCTGCAGGAAGCGCGCGGCCAGCAGCCATTCGGTGCGCGTGGCCAGCACGGCCATCAGCGTGAAGGCGCTGAAGATCGCGCCGCCCGCGATGAAGCTGCGGCGCTGGCCGATGCGGTCGGCGAGCGCGCCGGCCGGCAGCAGGAAGGCGGCGAAGCTCAGCACGAACAGGTTGAGCACCCATTGCAGCGCACCGAAGCCGATGCCGAAGGCCGCGCCTATCGGCACCAGCGCCACGCCCGCGGCGGTGATCGACATCGCGATCGCGGCCATCGAGAGGCAGGCCGCGGCCAGGGTGGCGCCGCGCGTGGCGGCATCGGCCGGCGTCGGGGTGGTGAGAATGGAGGTCGGCATCGGCACGCGCATCGTCAAACCACCCAGGCTACGCAATCGCGACCGCGGCCGCGATACCAGCGCTGGCACGCCGCGTTGCAGCCGTAGAACGCGGCGCCGCGCCACGCTCGAGGGAAACGCAAGAAAGGCATCGACAGCATGGTGGAAGACCTCAACGACCTGCTCCTGTTCGCCCGCGTGGTCGAGGCGGGCGGCTTCTCGGCGGCCGAGCGCGAGACCGGCACGCCCAAGTCGCGCCTGAGCCGGCGCGTGGGCGCGCTCGAGAAGCAACTCGGCGTGCGGCTGATCCAGCGCTCGGCGCACCGCTTCCAGGTCACCGACGTGGGCGAGCGCGTCTACCGCCACGCGCGCAGCATGGCCGACGAGGCGCAGGCGGTGCGCGCCACCGTCGACGAGACGCTCGGCGAACCCGCGGGGCCGGTGCGCATCAGCGCCTCGCCGGTGTCGGGCGAGCTGCTGCTCGGCGGCTGGCTCGGCGAGTTCAGCCTGCGGCATCCGAAGGTGCGCATCACGCTCGACCTGTCGAACCGCTTCGTCGACCTGCTGGGCGAGCGCATCGACCTCGCGATCCGCTATGCGAGCCAGCCGCTGGCCTCGGCCGACATCGTCGCGCGGCCGATCGGCGTGGGGCGCATGGAACTCGTGGGCGCGCCCTCGCTGCTCGCGGCGCACGGCGAACCCACCGAGCCGGCCGACCTGCATCGCTTTCCCGCGCTGGGCCAGGGCGGCGGGCCCGACAGCGTGCGGCCCTGGGCGCTGATCGATGCCGACGGCCGGACGCTGCTGCACCATCCGCAGCCGCTCTTGATCAGCGACAACTACCAGGCCCTGCGCGAGGCCGCGCTGCGCGGCGCGGGCCTGGTTCAGCTGCCGATCGAGGCCTGCCGCGATGCGCTAGCCGACGGCCGGCTGCGCCGCGTGCTGCCGGCCTGGCCCTCGCTGGCCACGCAGGCCTACGTGCTGTACCCGAGCCGCAAGGGCATGAGCTCCGCGGTGCGCGCCGTGCTGGCCCTGCTCGAGACCAAGTACCGCGAACTCGAGCCACCCGGCGCGGCTTGAGAGGGCGCGCGCCGCCGCTGGCGTTGCAGCGGCGGCAACGCCCCGTTGCGCCCGCACGGCTCGTGCAACGCGCCGCGCGGCCCTACCTTCGAAGCTTCCTTGTCATCCCTGTTCGCAGAGAAAGAAGCTTCCCATGAACACACCGAACCAGAAGATCGCCGTCGTCTCCGGCGGCTCGCGCGGCATCGGCGCCGCCGTGGCGCGCCGCCTCGCGCGCGACGGCATCACCGTCGCGCTGCTGCACCGGAGCAATGCCGCCGCGGCCGAGGCGGTGGTGCGCGGCATCGTCGCCGAGGGCGGCCGCGCGTCCGCGTTCCAGGCCGACGTCACCGACGAGGCCGCGGCGAACGCGGCCGTGGCCGCCATCGCCGAGGCCTACGGCCACATCGACATCCTCGTGCACGCGGCCGGCACCTTCGTCGCGGCGCCGGTGGGCGAGCTCACGCGCGCCATGTTCGTCGAGCAGATGGACACCCATGCCTGGAGCACCATCGTGCTGACGCAGGCCGTGCTGCCGCATATCCCGAAGGCGGGCGGTGCCATCGTCAACGTGTCGACCGATCTGGTCCACATCCCCGGTGGCGGCACCGCGCTGTACTCCGCGGCCAAGGGCGCGGTCGAGGTGCTCACCAAGGGCTTCGCGATGGAGCTCGGCGCGCGCAACATCCGCGTCAACGCGGTGGCGCCCGCGATCACGCGCACCGACATGACCTCGGGCATCCCGGCCGATCACCTGCGCGAGGAGACCGCGCTCACGCCGCTGGGCCGGCTGGCCGAGCCCGAGGACATCGCCGACGTGGTGGCGTTCCTCGCGTCGAACGATGCGCGCTGGGTGACGGGGCGCACGGTGCTGACCGACGGCGGGCGGATCTAGGCTTCAGCGCTCGAACAGCAACTGGTCGAGCCTGGGCGGCGGCGTGCTGTCCAGCGAGGCCGACCAGGCCTCGAGCTGGTCGAGCACGCGCTTGAGGCGCTGCCCCGCCTCGCTGAGGCCGTACAGCGCATGCGCGCCGCCGGCTTCGTCGTCATGCCGCTGCACCAGCCGCGCTGCCGCGAGCTCGGCGAGCCGCTCGCCGAGCACCTTGGCGGACACGCCCGGCAGCCGGCGCGCGAGCTCGCCATGCCGCAGCGGCGCCGCGGCCAGGTGCCAGAGGATCAGTGCGCTCCAGCGATGGCCCAGCAGCGCGAGCCAGTGCTCGACCGGGCATTCGGCGGGCAGGCGCGGCTGCGGTGGCGTCGGGGTGCGGGCGCCGTGGATCGGTTCGACGACGGGTGCGATTTCCATTTGGTAAGTCTCGCCGGGCAATGCTCGAATGATGCCCGTCATCGAGGAGCATCGACATGCCTGCCGTCACCCATCCCGCCGAACTCAACCCGCGCTTCGCCGCGCTCTACAACGCACGCGACCTGGCGGGCCTGCTGTCGCTCTACGAGCAGGACGCCGCGCATCACAACGCGCAGACCGCCGCGACCGACCATGGCCTCGCGGCCATCGAGGCTTCGCTGCGGGCGCTGCTCGCGCTCGGCGGCACCATGACTTCGGTCAACAACTTCTGCGTGGTCAGCGGCGAGCTCGCGCTGCTGCGCGCGGACTGGACCCTTCGCGCGGCGGACGGCGACGTGATCGCGCAGGGCAGCTCGGCCGAGATCGCGCGGCGGCAGGACGACGGGGGCTGGAAGAGCGTGATCGATCACGCGATCGGCGCGAGCCTGGCGCGCGTGGCCTGAGCCGGCACCACCGCGCATCCTCGCATCGATGGCGCGGGCCGCGCATGCATGGCCCGTGCGCCGCAAGGATGTCATCCCCGCTTCATCCGAGCTTCACACGATCCCGTTTTTCACAAGAGGGGATCAGTCTTGAAACGCATTCTGAGCGCGTCCGCATTGGCGGCCGCGATGTTGCTCGCTGCCTGCGGCGGCGGTGGTGGTTCGTCGGTGGCCTTCATTCCGCCGCCCGCATCGGGTGGCGGTGGCGATACGCCCGGCACGCCCACGGCCCAGCCGATGGATCTGACGATCCTGCACATCAACGACCATCACTCGAACCTCGACAGCAAGACCAAGACCTTGCAGCTGCGCAGCGCCAGCGGTGGTGCGCCCGGCCCGGTGCAGGTCGATGCGGGCGGTTTCCCGCGCGTCACGGCCGCCATCGAGGCGCTGGCCGCGAAGTCCACCAACGTGCTCAAGCTGCACGCGGGCGATGCGCAGACCGGCACGCTCTATTTCAACCGCGCGGGCGCCGACGGCGAGGCCGATGCCGCGCTGATGAACACCGTCTGCTTCGATGCCTTCACGCTCGGCAACCACGAGTTCGACAAGGGCGACAGCGGCCTGAAGAAGTTCATCGACTTCCTGCACAAGGGCGCGTGCAAGACGCCGGTGCTGAGCGCCAACGTCGACTTCGGCACGAGTTCCGCGCTCCACCCCTCGCGCGCGCCGGGCTACGTCAACAAGTCCATCGTCGTGCAGCGCGGCGGCCAGTCGATCGGCCTCGTGGGCCTGACGATCGCGGCCAAGACCAAGGCCTCGTCGAGCCCCGACCCCGACACCACCTTCGAGGACGAGGCCGTCGCGGCCCAGCGCGAGATCGATGCGCTGAAGGCGCGCGGCGTGAACAAGATCATCGTGATGAGCCACATCGGCTACGAGTACGACAAGACCGTGATCGCCAAGCTCAGCGGCGTGGACGTGGTGGTCGGCGGCGACTCGCACACGCTGGTCGGGCCGGCCGGGCTGACGGCCTATGGCGTGGGCTCGCCCGCGGGGGCCTATCCCACGCGCGCGACCGACAAGGACGGCAAGCCCGTCTGCCTGGTGCAGGCCTGGGAATACAGCCAGGTGGTGGGCGAGCTCAAGGTGTCCTTCGACGCGCAGGGCAACGTGACGAACTGCGCCGGCACGCCGCATGTGCTGATCGGCGACGAGTTCAAGGTCGGCAGCGCTTCCAACGCGCCGGCCGCCACGCCCGAGCAGAACACGGCGATCCTGGCCGACGTCGCGGCCAGCGGCTTCCTGCGCGTGACCACGCCCAGCGTGGCTGCCGCGGCGGTGCTCAAGCCCTTCAAGGACAAGGTGGACGCGTTCACGAAGAGCGAGGTGGCCCTGGTGCCGACCGAGCTGTGCTCGCGCCGCGTGCCCGGCGGCGTGGGAACGGTCGACTACAGCCGTTCGAGCGTGGCCTGCAATGCGCTGGGCGAGGTCAGCCTGCGCGGCGGCGACATCCAGCAGCTCGTGGCCCAGGCCTACGTCGACGTGGCCAATGCCGAGTACGGCGGTGCCGACATCTCGCTGCAGAGCGGCGGTGGCGTGCGCGTGCCGCTCAACGGCCGCGTGACCGCCGCGAACGTGATCGAGGTGCTGCCCTTCGGCAACATGCTGTTCCGTCTCGACATCACCGGCCAGGAGGTCAAGCGCATGCTCGAGGACGGCATGCAGGCGGTCTACGGTCCCGGCGGCTCGACCGGCCCGTATCCCTACACCGGCAACCTGCGCTTCGACGTGGACGCGACCAAGGCCGAGGGCAGCCGCGTCGCCAACATCGAGGTGCGCAATGCCGCGGCCAACACCTGGGGCCCGCTGGACCTGACCAAGACCTACAAGCTCTTCGTGCTGAGCTTCAACGCCACCGGCGGCGACGGCTACAAGACCCTGGCCGCCGTGCCCGCCGCGCGCCGCCTCGACATCGGCGTGCTCGACGCGGACGTGTTCCAGACCTACATCGACGGGCAGGCCAAGGACGTGGGGACGGGGCTGCCGCTGCTGCGCAAGCTCGATGGGGCGCTGTACAGCACGAAGTCGTATGTGAAGCCCTGAGGGGCCGAACCAGCGGGCCGCGAGGCGCGGCTCGCTTCCCCAGCTTCGCCGCCAGCGGATGGACGTCCGCTGGCGGCGAATTCGTTTTCAATCCAAGTTGGTGCGAATTCGAACCTTATCTCTACGATTCTCATTACTTTGGTGCATAACCTTGAACTGTTTGTGCATGAGAATGCACGGTTTTGGTTAGAACGCACCTTTTTGGAGATAGAGGAATGAAGCACGCCAGCGCCCAAGACTTCCTGGCCCACGTGGCCCAGCGCAATCCCGGGCAGCCCGAATACCTGCAGGCCGTGACGGAGGTCATCCAGAGCCTGTGGCCCTTCATCGCACAGCATCCGCGCTACCAGACGCAGGCGCTGCTGGAGCGGCTGGTGGAGCCCGAGCGCGTGATCACCTTCCGTGTCTGCTGGACCGACGACCACGGCGACGTGCAGGTCAACCGCGGCTACCGCATCCAGCACAGCCTGGCCATCGGCCCGTACAAGGGCGGCCTGCGCTTCCATCCGTCCGTGAACCTGTCGATCCTGAAGTTCCTGGCCTTCGAGCAGACCTTCAAGAATGCGCTGACCACGCTGCCGATGGGCGGCGGCAAGGGCGGTTCCGACTTCGATCCCAAGGGCCGCAGCCAGGGCGAGGTCATGCGCTTCTGCCAGGCCTTCGCCACCGAGCTGTTCCGCCACGTGGGCGCCTACACCGACGTGCCCGCGGGCGACATCGGCGTGGGCGGCCGCGAGGTGGGCTACCTCACCGGCATGGTCAAGAAGCTCACCAACCGCGCCGACTGCGTGTTCACCGGCAAGGGCCTCTCGTTCGGCGGCTCGCTGATCCGGCCCGAGGCCACGGGCTACGGCAACGTCTATTTCGCGCAGGAGATGCTGCAGACGCGCGGGCGCAGCTTCGAGGGCCTGCGCGTGTCGGTCTCGGGCGCGGGCAACGTCGCCCAGTACACGATCGAGAAGGCCATGGCGCTCGGAGCCAAGGTGGTCACGGTGTCCGACTCCAGCGGCACGGTGGTCGACGAGTCGGGCTTCACCGCCGAGAAGCTCGCGGTGCTGATGGACGTGAAGAACCACCACTACGGCCGCGTGAGCGACTACGCCGAGCGCGTCGGCGCGAAGTTCGTCGCCGGTGCCACGCCGTGGCATGTGCCGGTGGACGTGGCGCTGCCCAGCGCGACCCAGAACGAGCTCGACGTCGAGGACGCGAAGACGCTGGTGAAGAACGGCGTGGTCTGCGTGGCCGAGGGCGCGAACATGCCCTCCACCATCGAGGCGGTCAAGGTGTTCGAGGCGGCCGACGTGCTGTATGCGCCGGGCAAGGCCAGCAATGCCGGCGGCGTCGCCACCTCGGGCCTGGAGATGAGCCAGAACGCCGCGCGCCTGTCATGGCCGCGCGAGGAGGTCGACGCGCGCCTGCTGCAGATCATGCGCAGCATCCACGAGGCCTGCCTGGCCCACGGGCGCCGCGAGGACGGTCGCGTGAGCTATGTCGACGGCGCGAACGTGGCGGGCTTCGTCAAGGTGGCGGATGCGATGTTGGCGCAGGGTGTGGTTTGAGTCGTGAGGGTGGAGAACTGAATTCAGTCCATAATCGGTCCTTCTTTCGCGGAAGGACAGGCCCGATGAAGTTCTCGACCCAAGTCAAACCCATCAGCTATCTCAAGAGCCACGCTGCGGAGATCGTCAAGGACATCTCCGAAAGTCGCGAACCTCTGTTGATCACCCAGAACGGCGAGGCGAAGCTCGTGGTGATGGATGTCCGTTCCTATGAAGAGCACGAAGAGACGCTTGCGTTGCTGAAGCTCCTGGCATTGGGCAATCGCGAGATCGAGCAGGGACGGTTTCGCGATGCCGACGAGGTGTTTGCCGACCTGGACAAAGAAGATCTCGAATGAGGGTCGTTTTCCTGCGGTCCGCCGAAGCGGACCTCAAGGACCTGAGAACCTACATCGTCAGGAAATTCGGCAAGAAGGAATGGCTTGCGAGCTATGCCAGGCTCAAGCAATCCGTGGCAATGATCGAGGAACATCCGCAGCTCGGCCGGATTCCCCCCGAACTCGAGGACCTCAACATTGCCCAGTACCGGCAGATCCTCTCGGGCATGAACAGGATCATCTATGAGGTTCGCGGCGACGTCGTCTACATCCACATCGTCTGCGACGCGAGGCGGGATCTTCAGGGACTGCTGATGAAGCGGATCGTGGGCTCGTGAGCTTCGATGTCGTTGCCGAGTGGAGTGCCCCGCCGTTCGGCTATCCCGCCTTCAACGCCCCGCTGAACTTGTAGCTGCCGAGCACCAGCCCCGACGGCGTCGTCTTGCTGCCCACCAGCTCGAAGGCCCGCGCCGGCAAGCCCTGCGCGAAAAGGCGCTTGCCGGTGCCCAGCAGCACCGGATAGACGATCAGCATCATCTCGTCGACCAGCCCGTGCTCGAGGAGCGCCGATGTCAGCGTCGAGCTGCCCCAGAGCACGAGGTCCGGGCCGGCGCTCGACTTGAGGCGGCCAACGCTCTCGGCGATGTCCGGTCCGAGGCCTTCGAACGGACCCCAGGCCAGGCTCTCGGGGCGATGCGTAACGACGTACTTGGTCGCCGCATTCAAGCCGTCCGCCATCGGCCCGCCCGGAGCCTTGGGCCAGAAGCCAGACCACAGGTCGTAGGTGCGGCGGCCCAGCAGCAGGTCGAAGCGTTCGCCGTGCGCGGCGAGGACTTCGTCGCGGCCCTCGGGCGTGCGGTAGGGCGCGGTCCAGTCGCCATGCGGGAAGCCGTCCTCGCTGGAGGACTGGATCACGCCGTCTAGCGATACGTGTTCCATGATCTTGAGCTTTCTCATGCGGGTCTCCTCGGTGGGGTTGGAGATTCAGGGGGCCGGAGTTTGACATCCAAGGCCTGCATTTGCTTGTGGGCCGATTCCTGTTGCTGTCTGCAAAAGAAGTTCAGAACGAGCGCGTGCCGCCTCCGAAATCCCACACCGGCGGCCAGCTGTCGATGCTGTCCGTCTTTCGCTGCCATGTGTAGCGGTGATTGCCCACCAATTCGGTTTCCAGGTGCACGACAGCTGCGATGCCATCGAGGCTCTCGAGCAACCGCTCGAACTTGACGAGCCATGCTTCCCATTCCAGTTCGATTGCCTTGAACGACGCGCCGAAATGAATGACACGGAAGGTATAGGCCACGTTGACTTCCACGCTCGAGGTCATGCTGAACATCGAGCGAACGAGGAATGGCCATTCATCCTGCTCGGGGAGTGCCAGGAGCGCTGCGTCGTTGAGAGTGTCGGCGTCCGGTTTGCTCGGTCGCGAGTGAAACACTTCGATCGCGCCGTATACGAGAGTCTGGTGGCCCATGGTGTGGATCTCGGTCTGCTTCCATGAAGATGTGATGCTGGCAAACGGTGCTCGTCAGGCATGACGAGCGACATGTCTCAACGCGGATGCGCCGCCTTCCAGAACGCCTCGACCGCCGTGCCCATCGGCTCGCGTCCGCGGTACAGCCGCACCTGCAGCGGCACGACCCATTCCTCGCCACCGGCCGGCACCAGCGTTCCCGCCGCGATGTCCTCGTCGATCAATGTCCTCGGCAGCCACGCAATCCCCCGCCCATCGAGCGCCATGGTCCGCAGCACCGAGGCCAGGTGCGCGGTGAACACCACCTTCGGTGCCAGCGCATCGAGCCGGCGGCCCAGCACGGCCTGCGCGATCCGCCCCAGCCCCGATTCCTGGCTGTAGGCGAGCAGCGGCACGGGCGCGGTGGCGTTCTTGCCCAGCACGTGCCGCGCGCGACCCCTGGCACCGCGCGCGCTGACCGGCACCAGCGCGTCGGCGCCGATCTGCGTCGACGGCGCGTCCGAGCCATCGAGAGAGTTCGCGGCCTCGGGATGCGCATGGCTCAGCACGAACTGCACCTTGCCCTGCGACAGCAGCAGTTCGCAGCGCGGCAGCAGGTCGGACATGAGCTGCACCGGGCCCAGCGCCACGCGCGATTCGAGCGTGCGCAGCCAGCGCGGCAGGAAGGTGAACGAGAGCGCGTGCGTGGCGGCGAGCCGCAGGGTCGCGGCATCGGCTTCGTTCACGGCGCGCGCATCGGCCGGAATGCGGTCGACGCGCGCACGCAGCTCGCGCGCGACCGTGCCGAACCATTCGCCCGCGGGCGTGAGCGTGGCGGGCTGGCCGCTGCGGTCGAACAGCTCGGTGCCCAGCCATTCCTCGAGCGCGCGCACGCGCCGGCTGAAGGCCGGCTGGGTCAGGTGGCGCTCCTCGGCCGCGCGCGAGAAGTTGCCCGTTTCGGCCAGCACCAGGAAGTCGTCGAGCCAGAGGAAATTCATGGCGGTGCTTTCAAGGCATCGAAGTCTAGAAAAAGGGCATTGGCCGGATCGGCGCCGCGCGGCCACCATCGGGTCTTCCTCAGCTCCTGGAGACCTCCCGTGAAGATCGTCGAGATCCGCGAACAGACCATCCCGATCAGTTCGCCCATCCGCAATGCGTACATCGACTTTAGCAAGATGACCCTGAGCCTCGTGGCGGTGATCACCGACGTGGTCCGCGACGGCAAGCCGGTGGTCGGCTACGGCTTCAATTCGAACGGCCGCTACGGCCAGGGCACGCTGATGCGCGAGCGCTTCATTCCGCGCATTCTCGAAGCGCAGCCCGACACGCTGCTCGACGCGAGCGGCCGTAACCTCGATCCGCACAAGGTGTGGGACACGATGTTCAAGAACGAAAAGCCCGGCGGCCACGGCGAGCGCTCGGTGGCCATCGGCACCATCGACATGGCGGTGTGGGACGCGGTGGCGAAGATCGAGGGCAAGCCGCTGTTCCAGCTGCTGGCCGAGCGCTACGGCAACGGCACGCCGAACCCGAAGGTCTTCGTCTATGCGGCCGGCGGCTACTACTACCCGGGCCAGGACCACGGCAAGCTCAAGGACGAGATGCGCAGCTACATCGACCGCGGCTACACGGTGGTCAAGAAGAAGATCGGCGGCGACTCGCTCGACGAGGACCTGCGCCGCATCGACTCGATCCTCGGCGTGCTGCAGGACGGCCAGAAGCTCTGCGTGGACGCGAACGGCCGCTTCGACCTCGACACGGCGATCGCCTATGCCAAGGCGCTGTCGCAATACGACCTGTTCTGGTACGAGGAAGCCGGCGATCCGCTCGACTTCGAGCTGCAGGCCACGCTGCGCAACTACTACGCCAACCCGATGGCCACGGGCGAGAACCTGTTCTCGATGCAGGACGCGCGCAACCTGATCCGCCACGGCGGCATGCGGCCCGACCGCGACTGGCTGCAGTTCGACTGCGCGCTCAGCTACGGCCTGGTCGAGTACCTGCGCACGCTCGACATGCTCAAGCAGCACGGCTGGTCCGCGAGCCGCTGCATCCCGCATGGCGGCCACCAGATGTCGCTCAACATCGCGGCCGGCCTGGGGCTCGGCGGCAACGAGTCCTACCCCGACTTGTTCCAGCCCTTCGGCGGCTTCCCCGACGGCGTGAAGGTGGAGAACGGCCACGTCACGCTGCCGCCGCTGCCGGGCATCGGCTTCGAGGGCAAGGCCGACCTGTACGCGCGGATGCGGGCGCTGTCGGATTGAGTGTCGGACGGAGGGGGCGATCGAACGCGCGGCCCGTGCGTCCGCTATATTCCGCCGGCCCCATCGCGGCCGGCGGGAGCGCAAGCCGCTGCGTCTCGCAACCCCTCAGGAGATCGAAGTGCATCCAAAGTTTTGCGGCCTCGTGGCCATCGTCGTGGCGCTGTCGGGCTGCAGCCTGTGGCCGAAGTCCGGCCCGTCCAGGGATGCGCCGAAGGCCGCGGCACCGAACGAGACCTACCACTCGGACCGGCCCAAGTCCTTCACCAACACCGCGGGCGTGTCGGTGCCCGAGAACCTGATGCTGCTGTGCCAGTACCGCGTGGGCAAGACGCTGGCGGAACAGGACGAGAAGAACCGGCAGTCGACCACGCCGCAGCGGCTTGAGTACGGCACGGGTGCGAGCGCGCCGCTGAAAGCTTGTTTGTCGGCCTACGGCTACCTGGAGCGCTGAGCGCGGCACTCATCCCGCGCCAGGGCGCAGCTCGGCGGGTGCATCCGACAGCTCGCCGACCAGGAAGTCCCTGAAGCTTTCGGCCGCCGGCGACAGTGCGCGGGCCCGCGCGCAGAACAGCGACAGGTGGCGGTCCACCGTCGGTGAGGTCAGCGGCCGCGACACCAGGCCGAAGGATTCGAGCATCGGCAGCACGCGGCTGGGCTGGGCCGTGATGCCGAAGCCGCCGCGCACCATGCCGAGCGCGGTGGTGATGAACGACACCTCGTGCGCCGGATGCAGCGCCAGCGCATCCGAGTGCTTGAACAGATCGGCCTGCAGCCGGTTCGTGAAGTCGGGCGTGAGGCTCACGAACGGATGCTGCAGCGCCTGCGCCCAGCTCACGCGGGCGCGCGCGGCCAGCGCATGGTCGCCCGGGCACACCAGCCGGATGCGATCGCGCATCAGGCTTTGCTGCAGCAATTCGGGCGGCGTCGGGCGCTGCGGCGCGATGCAGAGGTCGGCCTCGCCGCTCACGACCCGCGCGGTGGCCTGCTGGTTCAGCGAATCGAGCACGTAGACCGCGATCGCCGGATACCGGCGGCGGTAGCGATGGATCATTTCGGGCAGCGTCGTCGCCGCATAGAGCGGCGTGCAGGCGATGCGCACCGTGCCGCGCTTCTTCTGCTCGAGGTCCTGCGTGCTCTCGAGCGCGCGCGAGAGATCGTCGAGCACCTGCCGCGCGAGCGGATAGAACTCGCTGCCCGCTAGCGCGAGGGCGGTCGACCGCGTCGTGCGGTCGAACAGGCGCACCCCCACATTGCGTTCGAGATCGCGGATCAAGAGGCTCAGCGCCGAAGGCGTGAGATGGAGCCGGCGCGCCGCCGCGGCAAAGCTGCCGGCATCGGCGATGGCGACGAAGGCGCGCAACTGGCGCAGGGACACGTTTCCGATATTCATAAGACAAGCTCAACAGGGCCTAAAAAAGTCTAGCTTGTCTTAGCAATACCCGCTACCTACGATGCCCTTCATCCAAGACCAACACGAAGCGATTCCCCGATGCTGCGATTCGATCCCAACCTGCGGTGGCTGTTCACCGAATACCCGATGCTCGAGCGCTATGAGGCGGCCGCCAGGGCCGGCTTCTGCGGCGTGGAGGTGGCTTTTCCCTACGAGCATCCGGCGCGCGAGATCGCGGCCCGGCTCGAGGCCAACGGGCTTGCGCTGGTGCAGATCCTTTCGCCCTTCGACTGGGACGCCGGCGAGCGCGGCTACGCGGCGCTGCCGGGACTCGAGGCGCGGTTCCGGCAGAGCATCCGCACCGCGATCGACTACGCGGCGCAGGTGGGCGGTCCGATGATCCACGTGATGCCCGGCAACATCGGGCCGGACATGGACCGCGCCCGCTGCATGGACCTGTTCCAGGAGAACATCGCCTGGGCCGCCGACCAGGCCCGCGCGAGCGGGCTCACGCTGATCCTCGAGCCCTGCTGCCGCGCGCGCTTTCCCGACTTCCTCTACCACCGCATCGAGGAGGGCGTGGCGGTGGTCGAGGCGCTGGGCCGCGGCAACGTGAAGCTGTGCTTCGACACCTTCCACATCCAGACGGAGCAAGGTGCCATCGCCGAACGCCTGAAGGCCGCATGGCCTCACATCGGGCACATCCAGGTCGGCAGCGTGCCGGGCCGCAACGAACCGGGCACCGGCGAGATCCGTTTCCCCTACCTGTTCGAACTGATCGAGCAGATGGGTTGGGAGGGATGGATCGGCTGCGAGTACGCGCCTTCGGGCCACACGCTCGACACGCTGCAATGGGCCGCCGATCACGGCATCCGCGATCCGCGCACGGCAGCGGCCGCGCACTGAACAACACCACCCAAGAGGAGACGACCGCGATGCTCAGCGCCGCCGACAACGACATGCTCACCCGCACCGGGGCCCAGACACCGATGGGCCAGTTCTTCCGCCGCTTCTGGCAGCCCGTGGCGCTGTCGCGCGAACTGCCGGAGCGCGACGGCGCGCCGATGCGCGTGAACATCATGGGCGAGAGGCTGGTGGCCTTCCGCAACAGCGAGGGCGTGGTCGGACTGGTCGACGCGCGCTGCCCGCACCGCGGCGCGGACCTGTACTTCGGTCGCAACGAGAACTGCGCGATCCGCTGCGTGTTCCATGGCTGGCAGTTCGACCTGCAGGGGCGCCCGGTGGAACTGCCCAACGTGCCGCCCGGCGCGAGCTACCACCAGACGCTGCGGCTCAAGGCCTACCCGACGCGCGAGCACGGCGGCGTGGTCTGGGCCTACATGGGACCCGAACCCTGGGAGCGCGAATTGCCCGAGCTGCCGCAGCTCGAGTTCGCGGCGTTGCCGGAGTCGCACCGCTACGTCACCAAGAAGCTGCAGGAATGCAATTGGGCGCAATCGATCGAGGGCGCGCTCGACACCTCGCACTTCTCGTTCCTGCACATGCCGGCACCGGGCGTGCCCTCGAACGCGAACCCCGATGCGCCGGCCGACGAGAAGCGCCTGCGCTGGATCCGCGAGGACCCGCTGCCGCTGTTCTCGATCCTCGAGCACGAGGTCGGCTTCGTCGTGGGTGGCGCGCGGCGCGCCGACGATGGCGTGCGCTACTGGCGCAGCGCGCAGTTCGCGCTGCCCTCGCACAGCACCACGCCCTCCACGCTGCCCGGCGAGACCCACTTCGGCTACACCTGGGTGCCGATCGACGACGAGAACTGCTGGATCTACACCTATGCGTGGAACCCGGATCGCCCGCTCGGCGAGGAGGAGGTCGCGAAGTTCAAGGAAGGCCACGGCGTGATCGCGGAGGTGGATGCGGACTTCATCCCGATCCGCAACCGCTCCAACGAATACCTGATCGACCGCGTCCACCAGAAGCACATCAGCTTCACCGGCGTGCGCGGCGTGGCCGAGCAGGACGCGATGATCCAGGACAGCCAGGGCCGCATCGCGGATCGGACGCAGGAACATCTGTCGGCCTCCGATGCCGCCGTGGTGCGTTTTCGCCGCACCGTGCTCACGGGCGCGAAGGCACTGGCGCGCGGCATCGAGCCCGAGGCGCCGCTGCGGCACGCGGCCTACCGTCTGCGCTCGGGAAGCTGGTTCGCTTCCGAGGGCGTGTCCTTCGAGCAGGTGATGCTCGAGCGCTTCGGCGACACCGTCGGCCGCATCGCACCGAGCGCCGAGGAGGCCACCAGCGCTCGCTAGCTTTTTCCCGTTTCCCGTTCCCGACAAGAAATCCTGGAGACAAGACACGATGAATCCGATGAAGAAGTTCCGCTGGCCCGCCGCGCTGGCGTTCGCGGCCTGTGCGCTGGTCGGTGCCGCCACCGTCCATGCGAGCACCTACCCGTCCAAGCCCATCAAGCTGATCATTCCCTACGCGGTCGGCGGCTCGACCGACCAGACGGGGCGGCTCATGGCCAAGTCCCTGTCCGAACGGCTCGGGCAGGCCGTGGTGGTCGAGAACCGCGCGGGCGCCGGCGGCACCCTGGGCCAGGACTTCGTGGCCAAGGCATCGGCCGACGGCTACACGCTGCTGTTCAGCGCCGCGGGTCCGCTCACGGTGACGCCGCACACCTATGCGAAGCTGAGCTACGACCCGGTCAAGTCCTTCGAGCCGATCGCGCTGGTGGCCACGCAACCGTTGCTGCTGGCCGTGAAGCCTGGCCTCAAGGCCGACAGCGTGGCCGAGTTGATCGCGCAGGCCAAGGCGAACCCTGGCAAGCTGTCGTACGGATCCTTCGGCAACGGCAGTGCTGCGCACCTGGCCGGGGAGTACTTCAAGACGCTGACCGGCGTGGACATGGTGCACGTGCCCTACAAGGGCAGCGGGCCCGCGCTGGTCGACCTGGTGGCGGGGCAGATCGACCTGATGTTCGACGTCTTCAGCACCTCGGCGCCGCTGGTCAAGGCCGGCAAGCTGCGCGCGCTCGCGATCACTTCCACCGAGCGCTCGCCGCAGTTCCCGCAGGTGCCGACCATGCAGCAGGCCGGCGTCGCGGGCTTCGAGGCCGGCACCTGGTTCGGGCTGCTGGCGCCGGCCGGCACGCCGCGGCCCGTCATCGACAAGCTCTCGGCCGCGGTCAACGCGGCGCTCGGCGAGAAGGAGCTGCAGGAGACGCTGGCCTCGCAGGGCGCGAGCGTGCGCGGCGGCACGCCCGAGCAGTTCAGGAGCTACTTCCTCGCCGAGTACGACAAGTGGGGGCGCATCGTGAAGTCGGCCGGCGTCACGGCCGACTGAGCGCGGCCCTTCTTCCGTTTTTCTTCCATCCGCCCCTCGTCAGGGGGCCGCTTTCCGTCATGAAACTTCTGAGCTATTCCCACCAGGGGCTGGCGCGCTGGGGCGCGCTCGTCGATGAACGCATCGTCGACCTGCAGGCCGCGTCGCAAGGGCGCTGCCCCACGCTGCGCAGCGCGCTCGCCCAACTGGACCTGCCCGCGATCGAGGCCTTGGCCCGGAGCGCCGTCCCCGGCGTCGCGCTCGGCGAGGTGACGCTGCTGCCGGTCGTGCCCGACGCGCCGCGCATCTTCTGCATCGGCCTCAACTACGAGGAGCACCGCGTCGAGGCGCGACGCGAGAAGACCGGCCAGCCGACCGTGTTCCTGCGCGTGGCGTCATCCCAGGTCGGCCACGGCCAGCCGATCGTGCTGCCGCGCGAATCCACCTGCCTCGACTACGAGGGCGAGATCGCGATCGTCATCGGCCGCGGTGGCCGGCGCATCCGCGAGCAGGATGCCTGGGCGCACGTGGCCGGCTATGCGCCCTACAACGATGCTTCGGTGCGCGACTGGCAGGCCCACACCACGCAGTGGACGCCGGGCAAGAACTTTCCCGCCACGGGCGGCTTCGGGCCCTGGATGGTCACGCGCGGCGAGATCGCCGACGGCCAGGAACTGGGTCTGGCCACGCGGCTCAACGGCGAGGTGGTGCAGCAGGCGACGACCGCGCAGCTGATCTTCCCGATGCCCACGCTGATCGCCTACATCTCGACCTTCACCGCGCTCGAGCCGGGCGACGTGATCGTGACCGGCACGCCCGGCGGCGTGGGTTTCAAGCGCCAGCCGCCGCTGTACCTGCGCGCGGGCGACGTGGTGGAGATCGAGGTGGAGGGCGTGGGCATCCTGTCGAACGCCGTGCAAGCCGAATGACGGACACGCGGCCGATCGAGGCGCGCATCGCCGCGCGCGCGAGCGTGGCGCCGGACATCTGCGCCCTCGAGATCGAGGCGCGCGACGGCACGCCGCTGCCGGCCTTCGATGCCGGCGCGCACATCGACGTGCATGTCGATGGCTTCGTGCGGCAGTACTCGCTGCTCGGCGCGCCGTGCGCGGCGCCCGCGCGCTATCGCATCGCGGTGCTGAAGACCGCCGCCTCGCGCGGCGGTTCCGAAGCAGTGCACGCCCGGCTGCACGCGGGCAGCGCGCTGCGGATCTCGATGCCGAGGAACCTGTTCCCGCTGCAGCCGCAAAGCCCATGGTCGCTGCTCGTCGCGGGCGGCATCGGCATCACGCCGCTGCTGAGCATGGCGGCGGCACTGCATGCGGCCGGCGCGCCATTCGAACTGCACTACTGCGCGCGCTCGCGCGGCGCCATGGCCTTCGTCGACGAGCTGCTGCGCTCGCCGTTCGCGCACGCAGTGGACTTGCATCCGGACGACGAGGCGGCGTTCGATGCCGCTAGGGTGCTGGCCGGCCGGCCCGCCGACGCGCGGCTCTATGTCTGCGGCCCGCGGGGCTTCATGGACCATGTGCTGCGCACCGCGAAGGCCGCGGGCTGGGACGAGCGCAGGTTGCACCACGAGTCCTTCCAGCCCGTGGCGGCGGCCCAAGGCGATCGCGGCTTCGAACTGGTTGCGGCGCGCAGCGGCAGGCGCATCGCCGTCGCGGCCAACGAGACGGCGCTGCAGGCGCTGCGGCGCGAAGGCATCGAGATCGCATCGTCCTGCGAGCAAGGGGTCTGCGGAAGCTGCCTCACACCGGTGCTCGAGGGCCGGGTCGAGCACCGCGATGCCTTTCTCACAGCGCAGGAACAGGCGCTGCACGACCAGTTCCTGCCGTGCTGTTCGCGCGCGCTCGGCGAGGTGTTGACGCTCGATCTCTGAGGCCGTTGCGGGGCCCGGCTTCGAGGGGTGGCGCGTCGGCACGCCATCCTAGAATCGCCGCATGGCATCTCCAGCGGCTTCTTCATGATCGGTTCCGGCGGCAAGCCCACCAGCAGGGACGTCGCGCGGCTCGCGGGGGTGTCGCAGGCGACGGTGTCGCGCGTGCTGCAGAACTCGCCGCTGGTGCAGCCGGCCACGCGCCAGGCGGTGCTCGATGCGATCGCGCAATCGGGCTATGCGCCCAACGCGGCCGCGCGCTGGATGCGCACCAAGCGCACCGGCATCATCGCGCTGGTGGTCGCCAACCTCGCGGTCAATCCGCTCTATCCGGCGATGCTGCAGCTGCTCTCGGCGGCGCTGCGCAAGCGTGGCCTCTCGGCCTCGGTCTACGAGGAAGAAGACTTCAGCGACGCGACCATGCGCGTGATGGTCGAGAGCGGCGTGGACGGCGTCATCACCACCACGGCCACCGAGGCCTCGCTGCCGCTGCTCGAGCGCATCGCGCAGAAGGTGCCGCTGGTGCTGCTGCACCGCACGGTGGGCTCCGATGCCTTCGACCAGTTCTCGAGCGACAACCGCGCGAGCGGTGCCTCGACCGCGGGCTTCTTCATGGACCACGGGCGCACGCGGATCGGCCTGATCTCGGGCCACGACCTGCCGAGCACCTTGCGCGAGCGCGAGCAGGGCTTCGTCGAGGAGCTCGCGCGGCGCGGCGTCGCGCTGAGCCCGGGCGCGGTCGCGCGGGTGCCGAAGTTCTCCTATGCCGCAGGCCAGGACGCGGCGCGCGCGATCCTGCAGTCGGGCCGCGTCGATGCGATCTTCGGCGTCAACGACATCGTGGCGATCGGCGCGCTCGATGGGGTGCGCTCACAGGGGCTCGCGGTGCCGCGCGACGTCTGGGTCGTGGGCCACGACGACGTGCCGATGGCCGCCTGGGACAGCATCGCGCTCACGACGGTCTCGCAGTCGCGCGAGGCGATGGTGGAAGCCGCCGTCGCGCGGCTGTGCGCGCGGCTCGACAACCAGCAGATGGAGCCGGCACGCGTGGTGCTGCCGCACGCGTTCATCGTGCGGGGCACGGCCGGCTGATGGCGGCTCAGTCCAACGTGATGTTGTTCTCGTGGGCCACCTTGCCCCACTTCGCGACTTCGTTCTTCAGGTAGCTCGCGAACTCCTCGGGCGTCGAGCCGACGATGTCCGCGCCCATCGACGTGAGCTTGGCGGCCGTCTCCGGCTGCTTGAGGATCTTCACGATCTCGGTGTTGAGCCGCGCGACGATCTCGGGCGGCAGGTTGGCCGGACCCATCACGCCGCCCCAGGAGTTGGCCTCGAAGTTCGGGATGCCGCCCTCGGCCACCGTGGGCACCGAGGCCAGCGCCGACGAGCGCTTGGCACCGGTGACCGCGATCGGCTTGAGCAGCCCGCTCTTGATCTGCGACATGCCGCCGATCACGGTCGGGAAGATCACGCTCACGTTGCCCGCGATGGTGTCCTGCAGGCCGGGCGCATCGCCCTTGTAGGGCACGTGGACCATCTTGAAGCTCGCCATCGACTTCATCATCTCGCCCGCGAGATGGTTGGCCGATCCGTTGCCGGCCGAGGCATAGGTCAGCTTGTCGGGATGTGCCTTGGCGTAGGCGATCAGCTCCTTCATCGAGTTGACCGGCATCGTGGGCTGCACCAGCACCACCAGCGGCACCACCGAGGTCAGCGTGATCGGCGTGAAGTCCTTGATCGCGTCGTAGGGCAGCTTGCGGTAGACGGCCGGATTGATCGCGTTGGGCCCGAGGTTCGCCATCAGCAGCGTGTAGCCGTCGGGTGCCGCCTTGGCCACGTATTCGAGCGCGATCAGGCCGTTGGCACCGGGCCGGTTCTCGACCACGAAGGCCTGGCCCAGCGCCTCGGTGAGCTTCACGCTGAGCAGGCGCGCGGTCACGTCGGAGGCGCCGCCGGGCGGGTAGGGCACGACGAAGCGCACGGGCTGCTTCGATGGCCAGGCCTGGGCCAGCGCGGCGGCCGACACCACGAGCGAGGCCACGCACAGGCCCGCGGCGCGCAACAGGGAACGCGCCTTCATGCGGCCACCGTCGCGGTCGAGGTCGCGGGCAGCGGCAGGTCCAGCGTCGTGGTGCGCCGCAACTCGCGCCGGTACTTCTTGTCGTCGAAGGGCCGCGCGCGGTGCATGGTGGTGCGGTTGTCCCAGATCACGAAGTCGTGCACCCGCCATTCGTGGCGGTAGATGAACTGCGGCTGCGTCGCGTGCTCGCTGAGGTCGCGCAGGATCAGCCGGCCCTCGGGCACGGCCATGTCCACGATGTGCGAGGCATGCGAGGCGAGGTAGAGCGAGCGCCGCCCGGTGCGCGGCAGGGTGCGCGCCAGCGGATGCACCGCGCCCTTGAGCCGTTGCTTCTCTTCCTCGGAGAACTCGAAGCCCATGATCTGGCGCGAGTAGGCGATCGAATGGAAGACCTGCAGCCCTTCGATGGCGGCCTTCGTCGCGTCGTCGAGCGCGTCGTAGGCGGCGCGCATGTCGGCGAACTCGGTGTCGGCCCGCACGGGCGGCACCACGCGCGCCGACAGCATCGAGTAGCGGCCGGGCGGGTTCTCGAACGAGGCGTCGGTGTGCCACAGCCGGTTGCTGATGGTGCTCATGCGCAGCCGGTGGTCGGCCGGCAGGATCTGGCCGTCGGCGCCGACGTTGGAGATGTCGGTCAGGGCCTCGTTGCCGAAGCGGTTCTTGGCGAGCACGGCGACCGAGGTCTTGCTGTGCAGCGTGCCGTCGAAGCGCTCGGCGAAGGCGAGCTGCTCCTCGTTCTCGAGCGGCTGGTCGCGAAAGACCAGCACCGCGTGCTCGTCCATGCCGGCGCGCAACTGCGCGAGCGTGTCGGGGTCGGTCAGGGTGCGCAGGCTGATGCCGGTCACCTCGGCGCCCAGCACCGAAGGGAGTTTCTGGATGTGCAGTGTCATGGTGGAGTTGTCTTTGGGTACGTATTCATGAATACGTAGTCATTTTTGGCCGCATGGCCGTCGCGGCGCATCGGGGAAAGCCCGTGGCCCGGTCGAAACCCCGGGTTCAGCCTTCGGCGGCCGCCACTTCCTCGGCCATCCAGTGCTCGAAGTCGCGCACCCGCTGCGGCACCGGCCGGTCGGCGCGCCAGGCCATGAAGTAGCCGCCCTCGGTCGGCAGCCGCAGCGCGAGCGGCGCCACCAGCCGGCCGCTCGCGAGGTCGTCGCGCACGAAGGCCAGTAGGCCCATCATCACGCCCAGCCCCTCGGCCGCGGCCTGGTAGGCCATGGCGGCGTTCTCGAACTTGAGACCGCGATGGATGTCGAGACCGCTCAGCCCCGCGGCTTCGAGCCAGGCCGGCCAGTCCTGCGGCCGGTTCAGCGAGCTCAGCAGCGCGTGCTGCGCGAGGTCGGCCGGCTGCGCGAGCGGCGGATCGCGTTGCAGCAGCGCCGGCGCGCACACCGGCAGCAGCGTCTCGCGGAACAGCAGCCGGTAGCCCGGGCCCTCGGGCGGGCTGGGCTCGGAATGGATGCTCACGTCCACGTCGTCGCGCTCGAAGTCGGTCGGCTTGTGCGAGGTGGTGATCTGCACGTCGATGCGCGGATGCTTGGCATGGAAGCGCGCCAGCCGCGGAATCAGCCAGCGGATCGCGAAGGTGGGCGGCAGCTTGATGCGCAGCAGCCACTCGTCGGGGCTCTGCTGCAGCTGCCGCGTGCCGAGCTCGATCTGGTCGAAGGCCACCCGCATGCTCGCGTGGTAGCTCTGGCCCGCGGGCGTGAGCCGGATGCCGTGGCGGCCGCGCTCGAACAACTGCACCTCGAGCCAGGCCTCGAGCGTGGCGATGTGGCGGCTCACCGCGCCCTGGGTCACGCAGAGCTCGTGCGCGGCGCGCGTGAAGTTGCCGCAGCGCGCGGCGGCCTCGAAGGCGCGCAAGGCATTGAGCGGCGGCAGGCGGCGTGTCATGGGGTCTGACTTTAGCTCATGCCTGCATGCGTTAATTGTGATTGCGGCGCCTTCCTCTGCAGGCCTAGGATTCGGCCACTACAAGACAGGAGACGCGCAATGATGAAAAAACTGCATGCCTGCACGATGGCCGCGGTGCTGTTCGCGGGCTTCGGCCCCGCGCTGGCGCCGGCCCAGGACGCGGCCGCCAACTACCCCAGCCAGCCGATCAAGCTCATGGTGCCCTGGCCCGCGGGCGGCGGCGTCGACACCACGGCACGCATCGTGTCCGACATGCTGGGCCACCGGCTCGGCCATCCCTTCGTGATCGACAACCGCGCGGGCGCCGGCGGCAACATCGGCACCGAGCTCGCGGCGCGGCAGAAGCCCGATGGCTACAACCTGCTGATGTCCTCGATCAGCCCGAACGCGGTCAACGCCAGCCTCTACAGCAAGCTCGGTTTCGATCCGGTCAAGGACTTCGAGCCGGTGATCTACGTGTCGGCGGTGCCGAACATCCTCGTGGTGCCCGGCGACTCGCCGTTCAAGACCGCCAAGGACGTGATCGACGCCGCGCGCGCCAACCCCGGCAAGCTCAACTACGCCTCGGGCGGCATCGGCTCCTCGCAGCACCTGGCGGCGGTGCAGTTCGCGAGCGCGGCCAAGATCGACATCGTGCACGTGCCCTACAAGGGCACGGCGCCGGCCGAGGCCGACCTCGCGGCGGGCCATGTCTCGCTGATGCTCGACACCACCACCTGCCTGCCCTTCGTCGCCAGCGGCAAGATGCGCGCGCTCGCGGTGGCCTCGAAGAAGCGCAACCCCGCGCTGCCCGACGTGCCCACCTTCGACGAGGTGGGGCTGTCGGGCGTCTATGCCTCCTCGTGGTACGGCCTGTCCGCGCCGGCCGGCACGCCCAAGGCCATCATCGCCAAGCTCAATGCCGAGGCCAACGCGGTGCTCAAGTCGCCCGAGTTCCAGAAGCGCATGCTGGCCTTCGGCGCCGAGGTCGGCGGCGGCACGCCCGAGGAGTACGGCCGCTTCATGGCCAGCGAGACCAGGCGCTATGCCGAGATCGTGCGCATCTCGGGCGTGAAGCTCGATTGAACGCCGGCCCTTTCCCTTCTTCCCACGCTCCCGACGATTCCATGTCCGCTTCCCCCGCTCCCCGCACCCTGTTCGACAAGATCTGGGAGTCGCATGTCGTGATGCAGCGCGACGACGGCCAGAGCCTGCTGTACGTCGATCGCCACCTGGTGCAGGACGGCTCGGCGCCGGCCTTCGAGATGCTGCGCCAGCGGCAGCTGCCGGTGCGCCGGCCCGAGCGCGCCTTCGCCACGCCCGACCACTACGTGCCCACCGGCTCGCGCGTGCTGGCCGACATCGCCGATGCCGAGAAGCGCGCGATGGCGCAGGCGCTGCACGACGACAGCGCGGCCGCGGGCATCCGCTTCTTCGGCCTCGACGACATCCGCCAGGGCATCGTGCACGTGGTCGGCCCCGAGCAGGGCCTGAGCCTGCCGGGCAGCGTGATCGTCTGCGGCGACAGCCACACGGCCACGCACGGCGCGCTCGGCGCGCTGGCTTTCGGCATCGGCGCCTCGGAAGTGGCGCACGTGCTGGCCACGCAGACGCTGTGGCAGCGCAAGCCGCGCACGCTGCGCGTGACCATCGACGGCCGGCTCGGCGCGGGCGTGTCGGCCAAGGACATCATCCTGGCCGTGATCGCGCGCATCGGCGCCGCCGGCGGCACCGGCCACGTGATCGAGTACGCGGGCGAGGCGATCCGCGCGCTCTCGATGGCGGGCCGCATGACGGTGTGCAACATGTCGATCGAGGCCGGCGCGCGCGCCGGCATGGTCGCGCCCGACGACACCACCTTCGAATGGCTGGCCGGCCGGCCCGAGGCGCCGCGCGGCGCGGCCTGGGACGCGGCATTGGCCATGTGGCGCCGGCTGCCGAGCGACGAGGGCGCGGCCTTCGACAGCGAGGTGCGGCTGCAGGCGGCTGACATCGCCCCCATGGTCACCTGGGGCAACAGCCCCGAGGACGCGCTGCCGATCACCGGCCGCGTGCCCGATCCCGCGCAGGCGACCAGCGCCGAACGCCGCGAGGCGATGCGGCGCACGCTGGACTACATGGGTCTGGCACCGGGCCAGGCGCTGACCGATCTCGCGGTCGACCGCGTCTTCATCGGCTCGTGCACCAACGGCCGCATCGAGGACATGCGCAGCGCCGCCGAGGTGGTGCGCGGCCGGCGCGTGGCCGCGGGCGTGGAAGCCTGGGTCGTGCCCGGCTCGGGGCTCGTGAAGCAGCAGGCCGAGGCCGAGGGGCTCGATGCGGTGTTCCGCGACGCCGGCCTGCAATGGCGCCATGCCGGTTGCTCGATGTGCCTGGGCACCAATGGCGACCAGGTGGCCGCGGGCCAGCGCTGCGCCTCGACCTCGAACCGCAACTTCGTCGGCCGCCAGGGACCGGGTTCGCGCACCCACCTGATGAGCCCGGCGATGGCCGCGGCCGCCGCCATCACCGGCCGGCTGACCGACGTGCGCGCCATCCCGCCGGCGCACTGAAGCGCCGCTGCCACGAACCCACGCCCCGAATCCATGGAAGCCTTCATCTCCCTCGACGCGGTCGCCGCGCCGCTCGCGCGCATCAATGTCGACACCGACCAGATCGTGCCCGCGCTCTACCTGCAGAAGCCGCGCTCGGACGACTTCGGCGACTACCTGTTCCACGACGTGCGCCACGATGCCGCGGGCGCGCGCCGCGGCGACTTCGTGCTCAACGATCCCGTGTACGCGCAGGCGCGCATCCTCGTGGCGGGCCGCAACTTCGGCTGCGGCTCCTCGCGCGAGCATGCGGTGTGGGCGCTGCACGACGGCGGCTTTCGCACCGTGATCGCGCCGAGCTTCGGCGACATCTTCTTCTCGAACGCGCTCAAGAACGGCCTCTTGCCCGTGCGCCTGCCCGAGGACACGGTGCAGTCGATGCTGGCCGAACTCGCCGCCGACCCTGGCGCGCGCCTGCGCGTGGACCTGCGCGCGCAGACCGTCACGCGGCCCGGCGGCGAGGTCGAGTCCTTCGCCATCGATCCCTTTGCGCGGCACTGCCTGCTCGAGGGCCTCGACGAGATCGACTACACGCTGACCCAGCGCGCGCGCATCGAGGACTTCGAGCGGCGCCGCGCCGCCGAGTCCGCGTTGTCCCATTCCTCCCTCTGACCCGCTAGAAAAGGTTCCCAGACATGAAGATCGCAGTGATGCCGGGCGACGGCATTGGCCCCGAGGTGACCGCCCAGGCATTGAAGGTGCTGAAGGCCGTGGTGGGCACGGCCCAGCCGCTGGAACTCGCGCATGCCGCGATCGGCCAGGCCGGCATCGACAGCGCGGGCGACCCGCTGCCCGCGGCCACCAGCGAGATCGCGCGCAAGGCCGACGCCATCCTGTTCGGCTCGGCCGGCATGCCCGGCGACGAAGCCATTCCGTTCATGATGCGGCCCGGCGCGAGCCTGCTGCGCCTGCGCAAGGAGCTGGGCCTGTTCGCGAACTTCAGGCCGGCCTTCCTGTTCCCCGAGCTGATCGGCGCCTCCACGCTCAAGCCCGAGGTGGTCGAGGGGCTCGACCTGCTGATCCTGCGCGAGCTCACGGGCGACGTGTACTTCGGCGAGCCGCGCGGCAGCGGCGTCAATGCCGCGGGCGAGCGCGAGGCCTTCAACACCATGCGCTATTCCGAGCCCGAGGTCGAGCGCATCGCGCACGTGGCCTTCCGCACGGCGCGCGCGCGCAAGGGCCGGCTGTGCTCGGTCGACAAGGCCAACGTGCTCGAGGTGATGCAGCTGTGGCGCGAGGTGGTCACGCGCGTGGGCGCCGAGTATCCCGACGTGGAGCTCACGCACCTGTTCGTCGATGCGGCGGCGATGCAGCTGATGCGCGCACCCAAGCAGTTCGACGTGATCGTCACCGGCAACATCTTCGGCGACATCCTGTCCGACGCGGCCGCGATGCTCACGGGCTCGATCGGCATGCTGCCCTCGGCCTCGATGGCGGCCGGCAGCTTCGGCCTCTATGAGCCGGTGCACGGCACCGCGCCCGACATCGCGGGGCGCAACCTCGCTAATCCGCTGGCCGCGATCCTGTCGATGGCGATGATGCTGCGCTTCTCGTTCGGCCAGGCGGCCCATGCCGATCGCGTGGAGCAGGCGGTGCGCCGCGTGCTGGCCGATGGCTTGCGCACCGGCGACATCTACCAGGCCGGCAGCACGCGCGTGGGCACCGAGGAAATGGGCGACGCGGTGGTCGCGGCCCTGGGAAAGAACTGAAGGGACCAGGTCTTACGGGTTCAGGGCAGGGCGCGAGCCCTGCCTACCAGAGCTTCCACCAGCGCGGTGGCGGCTTGCGAAGTTCGAGCGGCCGGGTGTCGAGCTCCAGGCCCGCCACCGGCATCGAGGGCAGGCGCCGGCGCAGCGTGCGCTCCAGCTCGTGGGCCATGCCGCGCGCCCGCGCGTCGCCGCGCAGGGCGCGACGGCGCCATTCCGCAGCCTCTGCGGCCAGTGCATCCATGTCCATGTTGCTGATCTCCACCATGGCGCGATTGTCCCGTGCCGGCGCGCCGCGCGTGTAGGCGCAAGCAGTACGTCGGCGTACGAATGGATACGCAGCGAGGCCTGCATCCCACATCCAGGCAACAAGAAATCCGCCGCTATGTCAAAAGACATTGCGCGCCGATCCGAATCCGGGCCAAGTCGAGGCCCCGACCCGCTGATCCCGAGTGTAGGAAACGGCCTACGCGAGGACGCGGCATCGCTTGACCGACGCCGCTTCGGCCGCACCCGGCCGGGGGATACGATCCCCCACGCGAAACCAAATACTCAAAGAGGGACGGAGTCGCCGCGCGCATCATCGATGCGCGTGGCGATCGGTGGTGGGACCGGGAACCGTGCAAATACCGAGAGGAATCCATGAAGAACGACCATGAAGCGCTGCGCGCGACGCTGCGCGAGGAAGAGAACGACGTCATCGAGGGCTGGCTGGACGAAGCCCGTGTGAAAGAGCCGGGCGCGCGCCGCGCGGCGAGGGCGGAAACCGCCGATGTGCTGCGCCTGCTCGATGGCTTGCTGGCCGCGGGCGGCGATGCCCAGCGCTTCGAAGCCGCCGAATGGGTGCCGCTGCGCGACGCGCTGGCCAACCTCTCGCGCACGCGTGCGGCCAAGGGCGAATCGGCCGGCGACACCAGCCTGTTCGTGCTCGCGCTCAAGAAGCCGCTGTTCGCCGCGCTGCAGCGCCGGCTGGCGAGCGACCCCGCCGCCATGGCGGCCGCGCTGTGGACCCTGTCGGCCACCGTCGACCAGCTGGCGCAGCACACGGTCACCACCTTCCAGCAGGCGCGCGAGGACATCATCCGCCGCCAGCAGGAAGAGTTGCTCGAACTCTCGACCCCGGTCGTGAAGCTGTGGGAGGGCGTGCTGGCCGTGCCGATGATCGGTGTGCTCGACAGCGGCCGCACGCAGATGGTGATGGAGGCGCTGCTGCAGCGCATCGTCGAGACCGGCTCCGGCATCGCGATCATCGACATCACGGGCGTGCCCACGGTCGACACCCTGGTGGCCCAGCATCTGCTCAAGACCGTGACCGCGATCCGCCTGATGGGCGCCGACTGCATCATCAGCGGCATCCGGCCGCAGATCGCCCAGACCATCGTGCACCTGGGCATCGACCTGCAGGGCGTGCAGACCAAGGCCACGCTGGCCGACGCGCTCGCGCTGGCCCTGAAGCAGGCGGGCTGGCGCATCGAGCGCACGGCCTGAGCGGAGCCGCCATGGACCGCATTCCCATCCTGCGCATGGGCGACATCCTGCTGGTGACGATCCAGGTCGACATGCAGGACCAGACCGCGCTGCAGCTGCAGGACGACCTGGCCGGCCAGATCTCCAGGACCGGTGCCTCGGGCGTGATGATCGACATCTCGGCGCTCGAGATCGTCGACTCCTTCGTCGGCCGCATGCTGACCAGCATCTCGGGCATCGCCCGCATCCTGTCGGCCACCACGGTGG
Organism: Variovorax sp. GW821-FHT09B01; assembly: GCF_059418345.1. Lineage (NCBI taxonomy): Bacteria > Pseudomonadati > Pseudomonadota > Betaproteobacteria > Burkholderiales > Comamonadaceae > Variovorax > Variovorax sp. GW821-FHT09B01. The sequence continues at coordinate 58,039 of NZ_JBWKPQ010000025.1, forward strand.
TGGTCGGCATGCAGCCGGCGGTGGCGATCACCCTGGTCGAACTCGGGCTGTCGCTTGAGGGCGTGAGAACGGCGCTCAATGTCGAGCGCGGCATGGAGATGCTGCGCCGCGCGCGCCTGGAGAACGCTCTTGGCCGCTGACCCCACGGGCACGTTGCCGCTGCTGTCCGAGCACAACATCGTGGCCAGCCGCCAGATGGTGCGCGCGCTGTGCCAGGAACTCAAGCTGTCGCTGGTCGACCAGACCAAGATGATCACGGCCGCCAGCGAGCTGTCGCGCAACGCGCTGATCCACGGCGGAGGCGGGCGCATGCGCTGGGAGTTCGTCGAGCGCAACGGCCGGCGCGGACTGCAGCTGCATTTCGAGGACGAGGGCCGCGGCATCGAGGACATCGCGCTGGCGCTGACCGATGGCTGGACCAGCGGCACCGGCATGGGCCTGGGGCTGCCCGGCAGCAAGCGGCTGGTCAACGACTTCGAGATCCAGTCGGCGCCCGGCGCCGGCACGCGCGTGAGCATCACCAAGTGGAAGTGATCGCGGGCTGGACCCACAAGGCGTTTCCGATCGACGATGCGAGCCGTGTCGGCGAGGCGCGCCGGCATGCGGCGCAGGCCGTGGCCGACATGGCCTGGAACGAGGTCGACGCGGGCCGGGTCGCGCTGGTGGTCACCGAGCTCGGCACCAACCTGCTGCGGCATGCGAACAAGGGCCGGCTGCTGATCGCCGCGCGGCCGCAGATGCACGAGCTCGAGATCGTCTCGATCGACGAGGGCCCCGGCATCGAGAACCTCGCGCTGTCGATGCAGGACGGCCACTCCTCGGGCAGCACGCCCGGCACCGGCCTGGGTGCGGTGCGGCGGCTGGCCGACGAGTTCGACATCCACTCCGCCGTGCCCGAGGGCACGGTCTGCGTGGCGCGCGTGCGCGAGGCGCGTGGCCGCGGCGCGGGCGAGACGCCGGGTGCGCAGCGGCTGCGGATCGGTGCGCTGTGCCTGCCGGCCCCGTACGAATCCGTCAGCGGCGATGCCTGGGCCGCCACGGTCTCGGACCAGGGCGACGCGTTCTGGGTACTGCTCGCCGACGGCCTGGGCCATGGACCCGAGGCGGCCAAGGCGGGGCAGGCCGCGGCCGAGGTTTTCGCCGAAACGCCGCAGCGCGACCTGCGCGACACGCTGCAGCAGATCCACCAACGGCTGCAGACCACGCGCGGCGCGGCCGTGTGCGTGCTGAGCCTCGATACGGAGAGCGGGCGCATCGCCTGGTCCGGCGCCGGCAACGTCGTCGGGCGCGTGCTTTCGGGCACCTTCGACAAGTCCATCGTGACCCAGCACGGCACCGCCGGCATGCAGATCCGCAAGCCCGAGACCGCCACGCTGGAGCTGCCGCCGCATGCGCTGGTGGTGCTGCACAGCGACGGCATCGAGATGCGCTGGCAGGCCGACCGCATCCGGCCATTGCTGCAAAAGGACCCCACGCTGGTCGCGGCCGTGCTTTTGCGCGACCATACGCGTCACCGCGACGATGCAACGGTCGTGGTTCTGCGGCGAAAGGAATGGCAATGAGCAGCAGCGAACCCGGAACCGCGCACGACACCGATGCCTCGGCACTGACGCGTCAGCTGGCCGAGAGCCGCCAGGAGAGCGACGACCTGCGCGCCGAACTCGAGGAAACCAACCGCGGCGTGGTGGCGCTCTACGCCGAGCTCGATGCGCAGGCCGAGCAGCTCAAGAAGGCCACCGAGCTCAAGAGCCGCTTCCTGGCCTACATGAGCCATGAGTTCCGCACGCCGATCAATGCGATCCGCAGCATCACGCGCATCCTCAGCGACCGCATGGACGGCCCGCTCACGGCCGAGCAGGAAAAGCAGGTCGGTTTCGTCGAGACCATGGCCTCGGAACTCGCCGAGATGGTCGACGACCTGCTCGACCTGGCCAAGATCGAGGCCGGCCGCGTGGAGATCTCGCCGGCCTGGTTCGAGATGGTCGACCTGTTCTCGGCGCTGCGCGGCATGTTCCGCCCGGTGCTCGGCAACCCGGCCACCGCGCTGATCTTCGAGGAGCCCGAGGGGCTGCCCAAGCTCTATACCGACGACCGCAAGCTGTCGCAGATCCTGCGCAACTTCATCTCGAACGCGCTCAAGTTCACGCCCGAGGGCGAGGTGCGCGTGACCGCGATGCGCGTGGGCGACGACCGCGTGCGCTTCTCGGTGGCCGACACCGGCATCGGCATCGCGCCCGAGCACCATGCGGCCGTGTTCGACGACTATTCGCAGGTCGATTCGCCGGTGCAGAAGCGGCTGCGCGGCACCGGCCTCGGGCTGTCGCTGAGCAAGCAGCTCGCCACGCTGCTCGGCGGCCATGTCGAGCTCGAGAGCGCGCTCGGCGAGGGCTCGACCTTCTCGGTCACGCTGCCGGTGCAGCTGCGGCGCCGGCCCGGCCCCGAAGCGCAGGATGCCGGTAACGAACAACACGCGGGGCAGGCATGAACATCGACCCCGTCATCAACATCACCATCGACCGTTCGCAGCACACGGTGCTGGTGGTCGACGACAACCCCACCACCCGCTATGCCACCGCGCGCGTGGTGCGCGCGGCCGGCTTCCATACCCAGGAGGCCGGCACCGGCGGCGAGGCCGTGCGGCTGGCGCCAAAGAACATCTCGGCCGTGGTGCTCGACGTGCACCTGCCCGACTTCAGCGGCTTCGAGGTCTGCCAGCAGCTGCGCCAGCGGCCCGAGACCTCAACCTTGCCGGTGGTGCACCTGTCGGCGACCTTCGTGCGCAACGAGCACAAGGTGGCCGGCCTCAATGCGGGCGCCGATGCCTACCTGGTGCACCCGGTCGAGCCGCCGGTGCTGATCGCCACCCTGCAGGCGCTGATCCGCGCGCGGCTGGCCGAGGAGAAGCAGCGCGCGAGCGAGGCGCGCTTTCGTGCCATCTACGACCAGGCGCCGCTGGGCTTCGCGCTGGTCGACGCCCTGGGGCGCTTCGCCGACGTCAATCCCGCGATGGTCGGCATGCTGGGCCGGCCGCGCGAGACGCTGATCGGCCAGGCGGTCAGCGCCTTCGCGCCGCCCGACTGGACCGCGTTCGTGCATGACCACACCGTCGAGAACGACGACCCGCTGCAGCCCCTGGCGACCTGGACCGGCGAGTTCCCGCTGCTGCGCCAGGACGGCCGCTGGACCCGCCTCGAATGGACCATGTCCACGGCGATCGAGCCGGGCCTGCGCGTGGGCATCGCGCTCGACGTGTCCGAGCGCTTCGAACTCGAGACGCGCCGGCGCGAGGTGCTCGAGCGCGAACAGGCGGCGCGCGCCGCGGCCGAGCGCCTGAGCCGCACCAAGGACGACTTCGTGGCCGTGCTCTCGCACGAGCTGCGCAACCCGCTCAACGCCATCGGCGGGTGGGTGCATCTGCTGAAGGTCGGCAACCGCGCGCCCGAGCAGATGGAGAAGGGGCTGAACGCCATCGACCGCAGCGTGAAGGCGCAGGCGCGGCTGATCTCCGACATCCTCGACGTCTCGCGCATCAGCTCGGGCAAGCTGCGGCTGCACCGCGAATGGGTGGACCCGGCCGCGCTGGTGACCGCCTCGATCGAGGCCTCGAACGCGGCCGTGGCCGCGAAGAAGCTGCTCATCCACTTCAACCAGGAAGGCGCCGAGCAGGCCGCCTGGCTCGACGGCACGCGCTTCCAGCAGATCGTGTGGAACCTGCTGTCGAACGCCATCAAGTTCTCGGACGAGGGCGGCCGCATCGTGGTCGACCTGGTGCGCAACGGCGACCGGCTCCACCTGTCGGTGCAGGATTTCGGCCGCGGCATCGCGAGCGACTTCGTGCCGCACCTGTTCGACCGCTTCTCGCAGAGCGACTCGCCCGACAACCGTTTCCACGGCGGGCTCGGCCTCGGGCTGTCGATCGTCAAGAACCTCGCCGAGCTGCATGGCGGGCAGGTCTCGGCGCACAGCGAGGGCGAGGGCAAGGGCGCCACCTTGCGCGTGTCGCTCGGCGTGGTGCCCGACGGCGACGGCGGGATCATCCTGCTCGATGCGCGGCAGCCGTCCGCCGATTCGCCGTCGGACCACCTGCTCGCGGGGCTCGAGGTGCTGGTGGTCGAGGACAACGCGGACGCCAGCGAGATCCTGGCCGTGGTGCTGTCCGACGCGGGCGCGCTGGTGCGCATCGCGCCCGACGTGGACGTGGCACTGCAGCTGCTCGACCAGAAGTGGCCCGACGTGCTGGTGAGCGACATCGGCCTGCCGGGCCGCGATGGCTACGACCTGATCCGCGAACTGCGGCTGCTCCAGGTCGAGCACGGCAAGCCGCGGGTCTTCGCGATCGCGCACACGGCCTTCACCCGGCCGCAGGACCATGGCAAGGCGACCGAGGCCGGCTTCGACGTGCACCTGGGCAAGCCGCTGCAGCCGCATGCGCTGATCACGCTGATCAACCAGCGCCCAGGCTGAGCGCGGCCTCCTAGGCCGCCGGGCCCTCCACGAACACATCGGAATGGAAGTCGGCGGCATCGAGGCCGCAGCGCGCGAGCGCGGCCTCGCGCACCGCCGCCACCATCGCGGGCGAACCGCAGCAGTACAACGCGTGCCCGCGCAGGTCGGGGCAGGCCTGCACCAGCGCCTCGTCGGCCCGGCCGCGGACCTGCTCGGCGCCCAGGCTGTCATCCGCCGTGGCGTCTTTGTCGCTCAACGCCGCGATGAAACGCAGCGAAGGCCACTGCCGCTGCCAGCGCGCGATCGCGGCGGGCAGATAGATGTCCTGCGCCCGGCGCGCGCCCCAGAGCAGCGTGATCGGCCGGTCGACGCGGCGTTTCATCAGGTCGTCGAGGATGGACTTGACCGGCGCGAAGCCGGTGCCGCCGACCACGAAGACCAGCGGGCCGGTGTCCTCGCTGCCACCGACCAGCGAGAAGACGCCGAACGGCAGCTCCACCTCGAGCACATCGCCGTTCGCGAGCTGCGGCACGCGCGCGCTGAAGGCGCCGCCGGGCACATGGCGCACGTGCAGCGCCAGCGTGTCGCTCTCGTGCGGCGGATTGGCCATCGAGTAGCAGCGGGTGCTGCCGTCGTCGAGCTTCAGCTGCAGGTACTGGCCGGCCTGAAAGCGCGCGCGCTGGCCCGCGGGCAGCCGAAGCTGCAGCAGCGAGACGTCGGGCGCCGCGAGCTGGTGGCGGAACACCTTGGCCGCGAAGCGCTTGCGCGCCGCGGGATCGACGCGCCGCCACGAGACCGGTCGGATCTCGAGCGCCGGACTCGCGGCCGTGCACATGCAGAACAGCACCTGGCCCGGCCCGCAGGTCTCGTTGACCAGCGCGCCGCGGCCCGTGGGCGCGACCTCGCCGTGCGCGACCGTGCCCGCGCAGTTGCCGCACACGCCCTTGCGGCACGAGTGGGGCAGCTCGATGCCGGCGCGCAATGCGGCGTCGAGCACGGTCTCGCCCTCGTTGCCGTCGAAGGCCAGGTCGCTGTCGGCGATGGCGATGCGGTGGCTCATGGCACGACCTCGCCGGGCACGGTCGGCAGGCCCGACAACAGCGCGATGGTGCGCAGCACGGCCTCGGGGCTCGCGATGCCGCGGCCCGCGATGTCCATCGCGCTGCCGTGGCCCACGCTCGACAGCAGCGCATCGGTGCCGATGCTCAGGGCGCTCGCGGCCCGCGGCGCCAGCAGCTTGACGGGGATGTGGCCCTGGTCGTGGAACATCGCCACGTAGAGGTCGTGCGCGCGATCGGCGAGCAGCAGGTCGGCGCCGACGGGGCCGTCCACGCGCAGGCCCTCGGCGCGCGCGGCCTCGATCGCCGGGGCGACGATCGCCGCATCCTCGGGCCCGAACAGTCCGCCCTCGGACGCATGCGGGTTGATGCCGAACACGCCGATCGAGGGCTGCGCCACGCCGAGCGTCGCGCAGGCCCGCGCGCCGGCACGGATCGCCTCGGTCACCAGCGCGGGCGTCATGCGTTCGAGCGCGGTGCGCACGCTCTCGTGCAGCGTCGCATGCACGATGCGCAGCCCGCCGCCCACGAGCATCAGGAACACGCGGTCTTCGGCCATGCCGCAGACGCGCGCCACCAGCGAGGGATAGCCGCTGAAGGCGATGCCGGCGCGATGGATTGCGGTCTCGTGGTGCGGGCAGGCGACCACCGCATCGAGCTCGCCGCGCCGGCAGGCCTGCAGCGCGGCCGTGGCCGACGCGACCGCGGAGGCACCTGCTGCGGCGTCGATGTGTCCGGGATGCGCTTCGAGGTCGCCGGTGGTAACCAGCGCCGCATCGCGCAGCGTCGCATCGAGGCCGAGCTGCGCCGCCGTGCGTTCGAACACGTTGGCGGGACCGTACAGCACGATGCGTTCGCGGTCTTCGCGCGGCAGCGCGGCCAATGCCTTCAGCGCGATCTCGGGCCCGATGCCGTTGGGATCGCCCGCCGTGAGCGCGAGCCGGCGCGGCGTTTCAAGAGAAGACTCGGCGTTCACAGCGGCAGCGCGAGCAGGGTATCGGTCACCGTGCTGTCGCACACGGCCACGCGCGACTGCAGCAGCAGGCGGCCCTCGCGGCGCACGAAGCGGTCCTCGTAGCTGCCGGTGGCGAACATCTCGGTCTGTCCCGTGGCCATGATGCGCGCCACCATGAAGGGCGTGCGCGCGCGCGCCGTGTCGCCCTCGACCTCGAGCAGCAGCGGCATGCCCAGCAGGTGGCGGTAGCGCTGGCGCTCGTAGATGTTGGCCTCGCGCAGCGCGGCGATGCGGTCCTCGAGCATCGCGCGCGAGTCGGCGTAGACGATGCCCGCGGGCAGTCCCTCGCGCTCGTTCTCGACGTGGGTGATGCGGTAGTGGCAGTCCTCGGCGAAGAAATCGGGCCAGCGCTCGAGCGCATCGCTGTCGATGGCATCGGCATAGGCCGCGTTGAAGGCGCACAGCGCCAGCAGGTCGATCATGGGTGTTCTTTCCTCGTCGGGTGCTCAAGCGCCCATGTGCTGCCGATAGGCTTTCCAGAAGCCGCGCACCGAGGCCTCGGTGGCGCGGCCCTCGCTCGAGACGGCACCGTCGCCGCCCATCTCGACGATGGCCTCGTGGTCGGCCGCGCCCGCGATGCCGCGCTGCACGAAGCCGCCGACCGCGCCGTCCTCCATCGAGATGAAGCCCGCGGGCCCGACCAGGTTCGACTGCTTGAGCCGCACGCGGCGCTGTTCGGGCGTGTCGTCGACGTAGCCGATGTAGGTCCAGTTGAGCTCGGTGCGCGCGCTGCCCTTGGGCAGCACCTGGCGCACCGCGAGGCAGTTCTGGATCTGCTGCAGCACGAAGCCCGGGAACACCGAGAGGATCTGCAAGGTCACGCCGTCGTCGTACTCCTTGAAGCCCGCGAGCACGCTCGGGTCCTTCAGGCGGTAGCGGTCGTTGTCGGAGCGCAGCGCCTGTTCCTTGTACGAGGCGTCCTTTTCGGCGGCTGCGTCGATCATCGAGTAGCTCACATGGTGACCGCCGCTCTCGTCGACGATCACGCCGCCCTTCTGCGACAGGCGGTTGAGCTCGAAGGTGGTGAAGAACAGGTGCAGCAGGCTCGCGTGGTAGCTGTCCTTCACGTTCTCGACGTAGAGCTTCCAGTTGTTGGGCAGCGCCTGCGTGAAGCGGCCGATCACCTCCACCGGCTTGTGCAGCACGCGCTCGATGCGCGCGCAGATCTCGTCGCCGAGGTACTCCTCGATCGAGGGCACGTCCTCCGAGAAGCTGCCGAACACCAGCCCGCAGAAGCGCGCGATGCGCAGCTTGCGCGGCCCGTGCGCCTCCTTGCAGAAGCTCGCGGGCATGCCGCCCTGGCCCTTCACGCCCTTCTCGAAGGCCACGCCCGTCAGGTCGCCCTGGCGGTTGTAGCTCCAGGCGTGGTAGACGCACTGGAAGTTCTCGCTGCGGCCCGACTTCTCGAGCGCGATCAGCGCGCCGCGGTGCGCGCAGCGGTTCTCGAAGGCGTAGATCTCGTCGTCGTCGTCGCGCACCACCACCACCGGCGTCTCGCCCGCGAAGGTGGTGCGGTAGCTGCCACCCTCGGGCAGCTCGGCCTCGAGGCACAGGTAGTTCCAGGTCTGGCCGCGGAAGATGCGTGCCTGCTCGTCGGCGGCCAGTTGCGCGTCGCTGTAGACGCCGAAGGGAATGCGCGTGAGGCCGGGCCCGGACCAGTGGATCGGTTGCGCGGGCGCGGTGGATGAAGCGATGGACATGGCGGGCTTACTCGAGGGTGACGTTGGCGCTCTGGATGACCTTGTGCCACTTGGCGGACTCGGCCTGGATGAACTGGCCCGTGCGGGCACTGTCCCAGCCGCGCGGCTCGGCGCCCTGCTCGGCGAACTTCTGCTTCACGTCGGGCAGCGCGAGCGCGGTGGCGATGGCCTTCTGCGTCGAGGCCACGATCGGTGCCGGCGTGCCCGGCGGAGCGACCACCGCGAACCAGGTCACGGCATTCATCGCGGGCAGCTTCTGCTCGGCGAAGGTCGGCGCCTCGGGCAGCGCGGGGCTGCGGTGCTCGTCGGCCACCGCGAGGATGCGGACCTTGCCGGTGCGCGCGAACTGCAGCGAGGAGGAGATGTTGTCGAAGAACACGTCGACCTGGCCGCCGATCAGGTCCACCAGCGCGGGCGCCGTGCCCTTGTACGGCACGTGCGTCATCTCGGTGCCCGTGAGCTGCATGAACAGGCTGGCCGTGAGGTGCGAGGTGGTGCCGTTGCCCTGCGAGGCGAAGCTCACCTTGCCGGGGTTGGCCTTGAGGTAGGCGATGAACTCGGCCACGTTGTGCACCGGCAGCTTCGGGTTCACCACCAGCACGTTGGGCACCGTCGCGAGCACCGTCACCGGCACCCAGCGCGTGGGATCGAAGCCCAGCTTCTTGTAGAGGTGCTGGTTGATCGCGATCGGCGCGGGTGGCGAGGCCAGCAGGGTCTTGCCGTCGGGCTCGGCGCAGTAGACCACGTCGGCGCCGATGTTGCCGCCGGCGCCCGTGCGGTTCTCGATCACCAGGCCACCGGGGAACTGGTCGCGCAGCTTGTCGGCCACCACGCGCGGCAGGATGTCGGCGGTGCCGCCGGCGGGGAAGGGCACGATCATGCGCGCGACCTTCTCGTTGGCGGTCTGCGCCTGCGCGGCGGGCGGCAGCGTGGGCAGCATCAGCGCGGCCAGGGCCGCCAGGCCGAGCGTGCGCGCGGCGAGTCTGTGGAACATCGTGTGTCTCCGTCTTGTTCGTGCATCGAGGGGTTTTCAGTGTCCTTGCGAGCCGGTGGCTGGACAAGCTAGATTTGCGCTATGCGCAAAAACGAAACCGAAGCCTCAAGCGAGGACGAGGCCGTCCCCGACAAGAACTTCGTCGCCTCGCTCGAGAAGGGGCTGGCCGTGCTGACCTGCTTCGGCCGCCAGCACAGCCGGCTCAACGTGTCGGAGGTCGCGCGGCTCACGGGGAGCACGCCGGCCTCTGCGCGGCGTTCGCTCCTGACCCTGCGCGCGCTCGGCTACCTGGACAGCGACGGCAAGCGCTTCTGGCTGCTGCCGAAGGCGCTGCTGGTGGCGCATGCCTATCTGGCGTCGCGGCCCGAGCCTTCGGTGGCGCAGCCGCTGCTCGACGCGCTGTCGGAACGCACGCGCGAGTCGGCCTCGCTCGCGCTGCTGCAGGACGACGACGCGATCATCATCGCGCGCTCCACCGCGCGGCGCAGCCTCAGCACCGGCCTGGGCATCGGCTCGCGCCTGCCGGCCTACTGCGCGGCGCTGGGCCGCGTGCTGCTCGCGAGCCTGCCGCCCGAGGAGGCCGAGCGCCGCATCCGCGCCATGCCGCGCCCGCGGCTCTCGCCGCGCACCGTCACCGACGCGGCCGAGGTGCTGGCCATCGTCGCGCGCTGCCGTCGCGAGGGCTACGCCAGCAACGACGGCGAACTCGAACTCGGCGTGCGCTCCATGGCCGTGCCGGTGCGCGACCGTGCGCAGCAGGTGGTGGCCGCGATGAGCATCGCTGTGCGTACCGAGCGCATGACGCTGGCGGAGTTTCGCGAGGCCTTTCTGCCGGCGCTGCAGAAGGCCAGTGCGAGCTTGAGTGCGCGCCTGTATCCGGGATGATGCGAAGCCGCCACCGGCAGGCGGCGATGCAGAATGCCCCGTCGCCAGCGACCACAACTTCGACAACAGCTTCATGAACCTGCGTCCCTCTCTCGCTCGCACCCTTCTCGCGGGCGCGACCCTCGCCCTGCTGGCCGCCTGCGCCGCGAATCCACCCGCGGACCCCGGCGAATGGAAGCCCAACCCGCCCAACCCCAATGCGCCGTATCCCGCCGAGTCGCGCACGAATGGCGAGCAGGGCATGGTGATGCTGCGTGTGCGCACCACGCCGGCGGGCAAGCCGGCCGCGATCGAGGTGCAGAAATCGAGCGGCTATCCGCGCCTGGACCGCTCGGCGGTCGAGACGGTGTGGAAGTGGCAGTTCAAGCCCACGCCCGACGACGGCACCGTGGTCTGGCGCGAGGTGCCGATCCGCTTCTTCATCACCTCGCTGCCGCAGCAACAAAGGCTCGACTGAAAGCGCCGCCGCTCAGGCGATGGCCGGCGCATCGTCCGTGAGCTGGCGCAGCGCCTCGCGCAGCTTGCCGAGGTCGGCCGGCTTCGAGAAGTGCGCGTCGAAGCCCGCCTCGAGCGCCTGGCGCCGGTCCGATTCCTGGCCATAGCCGGTCAGCGCGATCAGCGCCATCCGGCGTGTGCCCGATTCGCGCTCTCGCTCACGCACGCGCCGCGCGAGTTCATGTCCGCTCATGCCGGGCAGCCCGATGTCGAAGATGCCCGCGTCCACGGGCCCGGCCTCGAGCAGTTGCAGCGCCTCCTCGGCGCTGCCGGCCTTGCGCACCTCGTGCCCTTCGAGCGCGAACCACTCGGCCAGCACATCGAGCGCATCGAGGTTGTCGTCGACCAGCAGCAGGCGCAGCGTGGGCGCGCCGATGGCGGCGGCGTCGGCGGGTGCCTCGGGTTCGGTGGCCGCGGCGCCGGCCAGCGGCAGGCGCACGATGAAACGGCTGCCCTGTCCCGCGCCGGCGCTCTGCGCCTCGATCAACCCGCCGTGCAGCTTCGCGAGGCTCTGCGCGATGGCCAGGCCCAGGCCCAGGCCGCCGGCGGCGCGCTGCAACTGCTGCGCGCCCTGCACGAAGCGCTCGAACACGTGAGGCAACAACTCGGGCGCGATGCCGATGCCTTCGTCGGCGACCGACAGTTCGGCCTGGCCGTCGACCGTGCGCAGGTCCAGCGCGATGTCGTCGGTGGGCTGGGTGAACTTGGCGGCGTTGTTGAGCAGGTTGCACACGATCTGCACCAGCCGCAGCGGATCGCCGAGCACCGGCACCGGCTGGTCGGGCAGGCTCAGCCGCGGCATGCGCGCGCGCGGCTGCAGCGCGGGCTGCGTGAGCTCGATTGCCTTGGCGGCCACGTCGCGCAGGTCGACCGGTTCGGGCCGCAGCACGATCTTTCCCGACACGATGCGCGAGATGTCGAGCAGGTCGTCGACCAGCCGCGACAGGTGGCGCACCTGCCGCTCGATGATCTGGCGCTCGCGCGGAAAGGCCTTCTCGTCCTTGCGCTCGATCAGCGTGAGCGCGAGCGAGATCGGCGCCAGCGGGTTGCGCAGCTCGTGACCCAGCATGGCGAGGAACTCGTCCTTGGCCTGGCTCGCCACCTCGGCCTGGGTCTGCGCCTTGCGGGCGCGCGCGAGCAGGCGCACGTTGTCCAGGGCCAGCGCGGCGCGCTGCGCGAGCTCGCCGATCAGGGCACCGTCGGCCGGCGAGAAACGCCGCTTCGAGCGGTCCTGCAGGATCGCCATCGCGCCGATGGTGCGGCCGCGCGCCACCAGCGGCACCACGCAGCCGGCCGTGATGCCCAGCATCTGCACGAAGGCGCGCAGCTGCGGGTCGAGCAACTCGAAATCGCCGGGACGGTCGAGGTTGCCGATGAAGGTCTGGCCGCTGGCGATGGCCCAGGGGAACGAGCCCGGGCCCGTGGTCGGGGCCGCGCTGTTGTCCACGAACTTCGCGATCTCGGCGCTGCGCACGGGGTCGGCATGGTGGGTGAGCTTGCGCTCGAGCACGTCGTGCTCGTCGAGCAGGTCGATGCGGCAGAGGTCGGCCACGTGCGGCACGATGATGCCGGCGATGGCCTGCAGGGTCGACTCCTCCTCCAGCGAGCGCGACAGCACCGCGCTCGCGCTCACCAGCCGCTCGAGCTGGGTCTGCGCCGCCTGCGCCACGGTGCGCGCCTCGCGCTCGGCGTTCAGCAGGCTGTCGCGTTCGGCCTCGTGCTCGGTGCGCTGCGTGGCGGCATCGGCCAGCGCATGCGCCACGGCGTCGATCTCGGCGATGCCCGAGGCATGGGGCGAGACCGGCAGGCCGTGGCCGAGCGCGTCGGCGCTGCGGCGCAGGCGCGCCATCGGCCGCGTGATCGAGCGCGACATCCACCAGGCCACGAGCGCGCCGAGCAGCAGCGACACCAGCAGGCCGCCGCCATAGGCGACCAGGGTGCGGCGCAGCGCGTCGTCGGCCACCGCGGTGGGGGCGCCGAGCGCGACGATCCAGGGCGTGACGTCGATGCGCGCCACGGCTGTCTGCACCTCGGTGCCGTCGACGTTGCGCGTGGTGCCCACGTATTCGCGCCGGTCCTTCATCGTCTGCAGCAGCGCGCGCAGGCTGTCGCTGGGCGCGCGGCCGCGAAAGCGCTCGTCCTCGCGCGAGCGCGCCACGCGCGTCAGCGCCGAATCGAAGACCGAGACCGTCCAGCCTTCGGGCACGCGCTGGCGCGCCAGCACGGCGCCGATCGCCTCGGGCCGCACGATGGCGGTGAGCACGTAGCGCACCGTGTCGTCGCGTATCACCGGCACCCGCACCGCGAAGGCCAGGTTGCCGCGCGGTCCCGGTGTCAGCGCGCCGATGCCGGGCTGGCGCGTGCGGATCACCTCGGCCAGGCTGGCGGCCTCGACCACCTCGCCGTCGGGTCCGGCCACCGAGCCCTCGCTGCTGAAGACCACCTTGCCCGAGGGCGCGATCAGCAGCACGCCGCGCCATTCGGGATGCGTGGCGCGCAGCGACTTGGCGAGCACCAGCGCGTCGATCAGGCCGCTGTCCTCGTTGGCGCCCAGCGGCTCGGCCAGCGCCAGCGCCTGCAGCGCCGAGATCGTGAGCCGCAGCTCGCTGTCGACCGAGGTCGCGAGCGCGCGCGCCACGCCCATGGTGGAGGTCTGGGTCTGCGCGCGCTGGGCCTGCAGCAGGCCGTTGAGCGCGAAGCCGCAGACGACGGCGAGCGGCAGCAGGGCCGCCGAGGCGACCAGCAGGAGCCGGACCGAGAGGGAGGGAGCGCGCATTCGCCTGAGGTGATCAACCGCGGAAGCGGTGATTGTTGCTCAGCCGGCGCGGGCGGCCATCCCGGGTTTTCGGTAGCTAGAAGGTCCAGCGTGCGCTGACCCGCGCGCTGCGCGGCTCCATCGGATGGATATGGCGCCCGTCGATGCCGTCGCCGCAGGCACCGCGCGCTACTTCGCCCGCGCTGCACGAGGCATAGAAGTACTCGATGTCGTTGCCCTTGCGGCCCGCGAGGTTGAACACGTCCAGGCCCAAGGTGAGCTGCTTGTTCACTGCATAGCGCGCGCCGAAGTTCAGCAGCGTGGTGGCACGCGAGCGCACCGTGTTCAAGGTGTCGAGCGCGCGAGGGCCCATGTAGCGCAGTCGAAGCGAGGCCGTCAGCGGGCCCTCGGTGTAGATGACGCCGGCCGCGAACACGCGCTCCACCGCGTTGTCGATGTAGTTGCCTTCGCCCTCGGGCGCCAGGCCTCGGAAGCGCGCGCGCGAGATCGCCGCATCGGCCTCGAAGCGCCAGCGCGAACCGAGCTTCCAGCGCAGCGTGGCCTCGATGCCGCGGCGGCTGCTGGCGCGGCCGGGCTCCGTGGTGCCGGCGTCGCCGACATAGACCAGCTCCGAGTCGAGCTGCAGCTGCCACAGCGCCGTGGTGAGGCTGAAGTCTTCATCGGGCTGGAAGCGCCAACCGATCTCGGCACCGCGCCCCTTCACGAGCGCGGGCACGCGCTCGGCGGGCAGGCCGTTTGTCGGATCGACGTTGATCGTCGCGCCGCGCACGTCGTTGCTGTGGAAGCCCGTGCCGATGTTGAGGTAGAGCTCGTGGGCCGGCGTCACGGTGAAGGCCAGGCCGGCCTTCGGGCTCACGAGCGAGTCGTGGCCGCGTCCGCTGTTGACCGGGCCATAGAGCGGCTCGCGCCCCTGCACGTCGTAGCGCAGCAGGTCACCGCGCAGGCCCACGTAGCCGCGCCAGCGCTCGCTGAAGTTCACGAGTTGCTGGGCGTGCATGGAGAACAGGTCCTGCTGCACCTTGTCGTTGCGCACTGTCGAGATCCGCTCGCGGGCCACGGTGTTGTAGAGCCCGACCTCGCCGATGCGGTCACCGCGCCAACTGCCTCCGAAGCTCAGGACGCCATCGAGTCCCCCGATCTGATTCGGCCGGCTGTGCGTGCCCTGCAGCCCGAAGACCCGACGACGATCGGTCTGCTCGAACTGGTCGCCCTGCTCGGGGTTGTTGAGGAAGTAGGTGAAATCGGAGAACAGGTCGAAGCGGTAGTCGATGACATAGCCGCTCAGTTGCGTCTGCCCCTCGGGGCTGTTGTCGAACCACTTGCCTGACAAGCTGAGGCGCCGCGTCTTGCCGCCGTCGGTGCTGTTGAGCGAGCCGAAGCGCGAGAGCTCGCCGCTGTCGACCAGGCGCTCGGGGATCTGGTCGGTGGAGTTCCAGCGGCTCTGGTAGGCCATGGCCGTGATGCTGAGCCCGCGCACCGGCGAGCCCTGCGAGTAACGCAGCACGGCGTTGGCCTTGCGCAGGCGTTCGGGCGTGTCCCAGGGCCCATTGTTGCCCTCGAGCTCGATCGCACCGAGCCAGGTCTGGTCCTGCACGGTGCGCGAGCCGGCCGCGAGCAGGCGGCGGAAGTTGTTGGCGCCCAGCGTGACCTCGGCGAAGGGCGCATCGAGCGCGCTCACGTAGTCGAGCGAGGCCGTGCCCGCGAGCGCGAAGTCGCCGCCATCGGCGAAGTAGGGCCCCTTGCGGTAGCGCACGCCCGAGACCAGGTCGGGGATCAGGAAGTTGAGGTCCGCGAAGCCCTGCCCGTGGCCATGCGAGGGCATGTTGACGGGCATGCCGTCGACGGTGACCGCGAAGTCGGTGCCGTGGTCGAGATTGAAGCCGCGCAGGAAGTACTGGTTGGCCTTGCCGTCGCCCGAGTGCTGGGTGGCGACCACGCCGGGCACGGCCTCGACGATGTCGCCGGGGCGCAGCTTGGGGCGGGCCTGGAACGAGGCTTTCTCCACCGCGCCTTCACTGGCGCTGTCGGCGGTGCCGATGGCCGCATCGCGCGGGCCGCTGACTTCGATCGGGGGCAGGTGAACGGGTTGGGCCCAGGCCGGAACGCCGGCAAGCATCGCCGTGGCGAACAGGCACGGGGAGCGCCGCGGGAGGATGCGCATGGGTCCCTCTTCTTGTGTATGAACAACTTTGAATTATTCATACGACAGGGCGGGAAACCATACGCCAATCGGCGCACGCGGCCGGCGCGGCGCTCAGTTCAGCGGCTTCAGGTGGCGGTGCGGCCTGGCGTTGCCATGGGCATGGGACTCGCCCGCGTCGAGCGGCACGAGGTGCACGTTGCCATGGCGCACCCCGCGCAGCGCCACCAGCTGCTCGGCGCAGGCCCGCACCGCGGCGGTGGGGCCGCGCAGCACCACGGTCTCGAGGCAGTGGTCATGGTCGAGGTGGGTGTGCAGGCTGGTGATCACCAGGTCGTGGTGGTCGTGCTGCAGGTCGAGCACCCGCGTGGTCACGGTCTGCTCGTGGTGGTCGTAGACATAGCTGACGTTGGCCACGCACCAGTTCGAGCGCTTCGCCGCGGGCTTGTCGAGCGAGGCGCTGCCCAGGCGCGAGCGGATCAGGTCGCGTACGGCCTCGGAGCGGTTGACGTAGCCCTTGGCGGCGATGAAGGCGTCGAACTGGGCCGCGAGTTCGTCGTCGAGGGAAATGGTGAAGCGTTGCATGGCGCGGGCGGGAAGGGGAGGGCGCCCGCATCATAGGAGCAGCGCGTGCCGATGCGGTCGATCCGTCCCGTGCCAGCCCATGCCGAAAAGCCCTCGATCCTGCGAAGGACCGAGGGCTTTTTCATGGTCGAAACCCGCGCGCCGGAGGCGCCGCAAACGCGATCCATCGGGTTTGCACTACATCAAACATGATATATCATGTGTCAAACTTCGAAAAAGCAGCCAAGGATCCCGCATGCCGTCCGTGTCTTCCGCCGCCTCTTCCCCTTTGTCGAACCGTCACGATCTCCAGCTCCGGCAGCGTGCCGCCAAGGTCGTGCCCGGCGGCATGACGGGGCACCTGAACGCGGCCTCGCTGCCCGCGGGCTATCCGCAGTTCTTCGAGCGCGGCCAGGGCTGCCGCGTCTGGGACGTCGACGGCAACGAATACATCGACTTCATGTGCAGCTGGGGTCCGAACCTGCTGGGCCATCACCATCCGGTGGTCGATGAGGCGGCCCGCAGGCAGCAGGCGCTGGGCGACTGCCTCGACGGCCCCACGGCGCGCTTCGTCGAGCTGGCCGAGCGCTTCGTCGCGCGCAGCGCCCATGCCGACTGGGTGCTGTTCCAGAAGAACGGCACCGATGCCACCACCGTCTGCCTGATGGTGGCGCGCGCGGCCACGGGCAAGCGCAAGGTGCTGGTCGCGACCAAGGCCTATCACGGCGCAGACCCCTGGTGCACGCCGATCCCGCAGGGCATCACGCCCGAGGACCGCGCGCACCTGATCCACTACACCTACAACGACATCGCGAGCCTCGAGGCTGCCGTTGCTCAGGCAGGCACGGACCTCGCGGCCATCGTCTGCGCGGCCTTCAAGCACGACCTGGGCATCGACCAGGAGCTGCCCACGCCCGAGTTCGCGCGCCGTGCCCGCGAACTCTGCGACCAGGCCGGTGCCGCGCTGATCCTCGACGAGGTGCGCGCGGGCTTCCGCGTGCATGCAGGCGGCAGCTGGGAGACCGTGGGCGTGCGCCCCGACCTCAGCGCGTGGAGCAAGTCGATCGCCAACGGCTATGCGCTCGCGGCCGTGACCGGTGTCGATGCGCTGCGCGAAGCGGCCACGCGCATCTACACCACGGGCTCTTTCTGGTCGGGCGGCGTGGCGATGGCCGCAGGCCTGGCGACGATCGAAGTGGCGGATGCGCAGGACGTGGTGGGCCATGTGCAGGCCATGGGCCAGCGCTTCAGAGACGGCATCGCCGCGCAGTCCGCGAGCCATGGGGTGCCGGTGCGCCAGACGGGCCCGGCGGCGCTGCCGCTGATCCTGTTCGACGAAGACCCGGGCTTCGACAAGGGGGCAGTGTTCACGGTCGAGGCGCTGCGCCGCGGCGTCTACCTGCATCCCAAGCACAACATGTTCCTGTCGCTGGCACACACCGTGCAAGACATCGATCGGGCCCTGCAGGCCACCGACGCGGCCTTCGCCGCCGTCGCCCAACGCTTCGGCCACCGCTGAGCCGCTCCCCCGTGCGAGTCCCTGAAACGCCGACGCCACAATAGCCGCGCGATTCACGCACCCGCACTCAAGGAGAGAGAAGCCATGGCAACCCCCGTCATCAACGTGGTCGAACGCACCAACCTCGCGAGCCAGATCTACGAGCATCTGCGCGAGCAGCTGATGTCGGCCACCTTCCAGCCGGGCCAGCGCCTGAAGATCCGCGATCTGGCCAAGACCATGGGCACCAGCGAGACGCCGGTGCGCGAGGCCCTGATCCAGCTCGTGCGCGACCGCGCGCTCGAGATGAAGGAGGGCTACTTCATCCGCGTGCGCCAGCTCACGCTGGCCGAGTACCTCGAGCTGCGCGACATCCGCTTCGCGCTCGAGCCGCTGGCGGCCGAGCGTGCCGTGCCCTTGCTCGACAACGCCACGATCAAGCAGCTCACCGAGAGCCATCGCCTGCTGGTGCGCGCGGAGAAGACCAAGGACTACCGCGCCGCCCTGCAGCACAACTTCGATTTTCACTTCGGCATCTACCGCCACTCGGGCATGCCGCAGCTCACCGAGCTGCTGGACCGCATCTGGGTGCAGGTCGGACCGATGCTGAACTTCCTCTACCCGCACGGCCATCCGACCTACGACGCCGAGCACCAGCACGTGAACGTGCTGCGTGGGCTGCAGCAGCGCGACACGGCGATGGTGCGCAAGGCCATCGAGGACGACCTGATCGAGGGCGGCCGCGACTTCGTGCGCGTGCTGAAGGAAATCGACGCCAATCCCGCGCGCGCCGAGGAACTGCTCGCGCTGCGCAACCAGCCACCCCCTTCCAGCAGAAAGAAAAGCCCGACATGACGGACCCCGGCAGCGCCCTGCACCCCACGGCATTCCCTCCCGACTGGCAACGCCGCGACCGCCTCGCGCTGCCCGTGCCGGAACTCCGGCGCGTGGCGCACACCTTGCGCCGACAGGTCATCGAGCTCGTGCGCCGCCATGGCCAGGGCTATGTGCAGCAGGGCCTGGGCGCCGCCGAGATCTTCGCCAGCCTCTACTTCCACGAGGCGCGCATCGACCCCGCCGACGCACGCTGGGAGGAGCGCGACCGCTGCATCCTCTCGACCGCGCACAACTCCGCGCTGTTCCATGCGGCGCTCGCGCTGCGCGGCATGATCCCCTCGGCCTCGCTCGACGACTACGTGAAGGACGGTTCGGCGCTCGAGATCAACGTCTCCGAGCGGCTCGGCCCCGTGGTCGAAGGCACCTTCGGTTCGCTGGGCCAGGGCATGTCGGTGGCCGCCGGCATGGCGCTGGCCTCGCGCATCCGCGGCATCGACTACCGCGTGAACGTGGTGCTCGGCGACGGCGAGCTCGAGGAGGGCCAGGTCTGGGAGGCCGCGATGCTCGCGGGCTCCGAGGGCCTGCACAACCTCTGCGTGGTGCTCGACCTCAACTGGATGCAGGTCGAGGGCCACACCGACAGCGTGCTGCGCCTCTCGCCCATCGCCGACAAGTTTCGCGCCTTCAACTGGCAGGTGATCGAGCTCGACGGCCACGACCTCGAGGCGCTGCTCGCGGCCTTCGCGGCCGCGCGCGGGCAGACCGCGCGGCCGACCATGATCGTCGCCACCACGGTGCCCGGCAAGGGCGTGAGCCTGCTCGAGGGCGTGATCAGCCACAACGCGAAGCTGCCGGCCGAGGTGGCCGACGCGGCGCTGCGCGAACTGGGAGAGATGGCATGAACGCGAACATCAAGGCGCCGGCGCGCGCGCTCGAGGTCGAGGACTTCACGCAGGGCGGTGCCCACACCGCGATGTCGGCCGCGCAGTCGACGGGTGCATCTTCGGTGCCGCGCTACTACGGCGAGGCGCTGCTGGCATTGGCGCGCGAACGCAGGAACATCGTCGCGCTGTCGGCCGACCTCACTTCGTCGACCGAGACCGACATCTTCCGCGACACCTTCCCCGAGCGCTTCCTGAACCCCGGCATCGCCGAGGCCAACATGGTGGGCGTGGCCGGCGGCCTCGCGCGCAGCGGGCTGCAGGCCTGGGTCCACACCTTCTGCGTGTTCGCCACGCGCCGGCCCTTCGACCAGATCGCGATGCAGGTCGCCTATCCACGCACCGACGTCAAGATCGTCGGCTTCCTGCCGGGCCTGTCGACCATCCTCGGCGTGAGCCACCAGGCGATCGACGACATCGCGCTGATGCGCGCGCTGCCGAACATGACGGTGATCGAGCCCTCGGGCCCGGCGCAGGTGCCGGCCGCGGTGCGCGCCGCGGCCGACCACAAGGGGCCGGTGTACCTGCGGTTGCTGCGTGCGTCCGCGGCGCTGCCCGAAGGCACGGCCTGGGAGCCGCTCGAGCTCGGCCGCATCCAGCCGCTGGACGACGGCGATGGCGAGGCGCTGATCGTCGCGAGCGGCCTGATGGTCGAGCCCGCGAAGGCGGCGGCGCGCGCGCTGCGCGCGCAGGGCATCGCGGTCGGCGTGGCCAACGCGCACACGCTCAAGCCTTTCGACGAGGCCTTCATTCAGCGCCAGCTTGCGCGCCGGCGCCTGATCGTGACGGTGGAGAACCACTCGATCGTCGGCGGCCTGGGCTCGGCCGTGGCCGAGGTGCTGGCCGAGGCCGGTGCCGGCACGCGGCTGGTGCGCCTGGGCGTGCGCGACCGTTTCGCGCAGGGGGCGTCGATGCCCTGGCTGTTCGAGCGCCACGGCCTCACGGCGCAAGGCATCGCCGACGCGGTGCGCGAGGCATTGGCGTCGGGCGAGAAGACGCGATGAGCGACGCCGTGCTGGTGCCCGAGCTCTGCCGGCTGCCCGCGCGCGAGCTGGCCGCGCTGATCCGGCGCCGCGCGCTGTCGTCGCGCGAGGTGGTGAGCGCCTTCCTGCAGCAGGTCGATGCGCTCAACCCGCGCTTCAACGCGATCGTCTCGCGCGTCGAGCGCGAACAGGTGCTCGCCGAGGCCGACGCGGCCGATGCGGCGGTGGCGCGCGGTGACGCGCTGGGCGCGCTGCATGGCCTGCCGCAGGCGATCAAGGACACGGCGCCGGTGCGCGGCCTGCGTTCCACCTTCGGTTCGCCGCTGTTCGCCGACCACCTGCCGGCGGCCGACGCGATCATGGTCGAGCGCATGCGCGCGGCCGGCGCGATCTTCATCGGCAAGACCAACGTGCCCGAGTTCGGCCTGGGCTCGCACACCTACAACCCGGTGTTCGGCGCCACCGGCAATGCCTGGGACCCGCGCTTCAGCGCCGGCGGCTCCAGCGGCGGCACGGCAGTGGCGCTCGCGCTGCGCATGCTGCCGGTGGCCGACGGCGCCGACATGGGTGGCTCGCTGCGCAACCCGGCGGCCTTCAACAACGTGCTGGGCCTGCGGCCCTCGCAGGGGCGGGTGCCGTTCTGGCCGCGCGGCGATGCCTTCGCCGGACAACTGACCACCGAGGGCCCGATGGGCCGCAGCGCCGACGACCTCGCGCTGCTGCTGTCGGTGCAATCGGGCTACGACGCGCGCGCGCCGCTGTCGCTCGACGGCGCGGTGCCCGACTGGCACGACCGCCTCGAGCGCGACTTCGCCGGTGCGCGCATCGGCTGGCTCGGCGACCTCGGCGGCCACCTGCCCTTCGAGCCCGGCATCCTCGCGTTGTGCGAAGCGGCGCTCGCGCGCTTCGGCGATGCGGGCCTGCAGGTTGAGCCGGCGCGTACCGACTTCGACTGGGAACGCGTCTGGCACGCCTTCACCGTGCTGCGCCAGTTCATCATCGGCGGCAAGCATGGCGCGCACTACGACGCACCGGCCTCGCGCGCGCTGCAGAAGCCCGAGCTGCAATGGGAGATCGAGCAGTACCG
The DNA here is from genome assembly GCF_059418345.1 of Variovorax sp. GW821-FHT09B01. Taxonomy (NCBI): domain Bacteria; kingdom Pseudomonadati; phylum Pseudomonadota; class Betaproteobacteria; order Burkholderiales; family Comamonadaceae; genus Variovorax; species Variovorax sp. GW821-FHT09B01. The sequence continues at coordinate 79,458 of NZ_JBWKPQ010000025.1, forward strand.
CAAGCTCTCGGCCGACGACCTCTACCGCGCCGCGCTCGACCGCACCGCCTGGTACGACTGCCTGCTGGGCCTGTTCGAGCGGCACGACTTCCTCGCGCTGCCGACTGCGCAGGTCTTTCCCTTCGCGATCGAGGCGCACTGGCCGCGCGAGATCGCGGGCCGTGCCATGAGCAGCTACCACCGCTGGATGGAGGTGGTCACGCCCGGCACCTTGTCGGGCTGCCCGGTCATCAGCCTGCCCGTGGGCTTCGATGCGCGCGGCCTGCCGATGGGCATGCAGATCATCGGCCGCCCGCGCGACGACCTGTCGGTGCTGCAGCTCACCCACCTCTACGAAAGCCTCAGTCCCTTCCTGCGGATGGCGCCGCCCGCGCTGCGCATGGATTGAGGGGCGGGCTCCCGCACACACACAGAACGAACGAGACAAGGAGCACCCCCCGATGAACCCGACCCGCCCGCTCAAGGGACTGCACGCCCCGGTGGACCTGTGGCGCGATGCCTGGGGCATTCCGCACCTGCGCGCCGCCAACGCCGACGACGCCTTCTTCGCGCTCGGCCATGTGCATGCGAGCGACCGCCTGTGGCAGATGGATGCGCTGCGCCGCCGCGCGATCGGCCGCTATGCCGAATGGATCGGCCCGGCCGCGCTGCCGATGGACATGCTGGTGCGCCGGCTCGGCCTGGCCGAGTGCAGCCGCCGCGACCTGGCCGCGCTCGGCGCCCCCGCGCGCGCGATGCTCACGGCCTACACCGCGGGCGTGAATGCCTTCATCGCCGAGGGCGAGCTGTCGCCCGAGTACGCGCTGCTCGGCGAGACGCCCGAGCCCTGGGAGGAATGGCACAGCATCGCGGTGCTGCGCCAGACCGGGCTGCTGCTGAACTCGGTCTATCCGAAGCTGTGGCGCGCCATCGCGCTGCCGGTGATCGGCGCCGAGGCCATCGACCGTCTGCGCATGGACGACGGCGGCGAGGAACTGGTCTGCCTGCCGCCGGGTTCGCTGGCCGGGCGCCTGTCGCCCGACATGGCCGAGCTGGCCGACGCCATCTCGGCCTTCATCGGCGAGGCCGACACCGAGGCGGCCGGCGGCGGCAGCAACAACTGGGCGGTGCACGGCAGCCGCACGCGCAGCGGCCGGCCGCTGGTGGCCGGCGATCCGCACCGCGTGCTCGACATGCCCAACATGTACCTGCAGTGCCACCTGGCCTGCGATGCCTTCGACGTGATCGGCCTGACCTCGCCGGGCGTGCCCGGCTTTCCGCACTTCGCGCACAACCCCGACGTGGCGTGGTGCGTGACGGTGGCCTTCGTCGACACGGCCGACGTCTACCTCGAGCGCTTCGCGGACGAGGGCCGGCGCTACCTGCGCAGCGACGCGCCCGGCGGCGGCGATGCCCAATGGGCCGAGGTCGAGCGCCGCGTGGAACGCATCCGCGTGCGCGGCCAGGCCGACGTGGACTGCGAGATCCTCGTGACCGCGCGCGGCCCGGTGGTGGCCGGCGATGCGAAGAGCGGCAGCGCGCTGGTGCTGCGCCACTCGGCCGACGTGGAGGCCGACCGCTCGCTCGACTGCATGCGCCCGATGATGGAGGCGCGCAGCGTCGATGCGCTGTTCGAGTCGGTGCGCGGCTGGGGCCTGGTCGACCACAACCTGGTGGCCGGCGACACGCAGGGCCACATCGGCCACCATGTGCGCGCCAAGGTGCCGCGGCGCGCGGCCGCCAATGGCTGGCTGCCGGTGCCGGGCTGGCTCGACCGCCATGCCTGGAAAGGCTGGATCGACTGGGAGCGCATGCCGCGCCAGATCGATCCCGCGGCGGGCCTCATCGTCACCGCCAACAACCGCGTGGTCGAGCGCCATGACGACTACCTCTGCACCGACTGCCATCCGCCGCACCGCGCGCAGCGCATCTGGCAGCTGCTGGTGGCGATGGAATCGGCCGACGTCGCCGGCATGGAAGCCGTGCATCGCGACACGCTGAGCCTGCCGGCGCGCGAAATCTGTGCGCGGCTCGCACCGTTGACGCTGGCCGATGCCCCGTCGCGTGCATTGCGCGACCGCCTCGTGGCCTGGGACGCGCGCCTCGAGGCCGATTCACAGGAAGCCGATGCCTACGTTTCGCTGCGCATGGCGCTGGCGCGCGCGGTGGCGCGGCGCAGCGGGCTCGCCGCGCTCGACGTGAGCCGGCAGCGCACCGTGCCGCCCGGCCTCGCGATCGACTACCAGCTCGGCTGGTGCGTGCCGCAGTTGCTGCGTGCCGACGATCGCGCGCTGCTCGGCGGCGCGAACTGGGACGAGGTGCTGACCGAGGCCCTGGCCGAGGTCGCGCGCCTGCCGGTGGCGGCATGGGGCGAGCGGCACCGGCTCGAGCTGCGCCATCCGCTGGCGCCGGTGTTCCCTGCCGAGCCCTTGGTGGCGCCGCGCGACATGGGCGCGATCGGCGGCGACAACGAAACCGTCTTCACCACCGGCTACCTGCCGCACCTGGGCTCGCACGCGCACTACGCCTCGCTGGCGCGCTACGTGTTCGACGTGGGGCAGTGGGAGGCCTGCCGCTGGATCGTGTTCCACGGCGCGGCCGGCGATCCGCGCGATGCGCACTACACCGACCAGAGCGACACCTGGCGGCGCGCGGAAACGGTGCCGATGCACTACGACTGGCGCACCGTCGCGGCCGAAGCCGCCTCGCACACGCGGCTCGCGCCGGCCTGAGGCCGCGGCGCGCGAGCGCCGCCGGCATCGCGAGCACAGCGCCTGCCGCAAGGTCGGCGCAAAAAAGAGAAAGCGCGCACAGCTCTTGCATGGGAGATGCCCGGATTGTCTTCGTTTGACACATGATATATCGTGTATCAAATTTCATATCGAGAGATTTCCAGCGTTTTTCCACGAACCCTCGAAACCCCTGAAAGGAACCCGGCTCATGAAGAATTCCCCTCCCCTGTACGCACGGCTCGCCGGCTGGGCGGTGGCATGCGCGATGGGCGCTGCCGCGACCGCCGTGTGCGCGCAGAACGCACCCGCGCCGGCCAAGACCCTGCGCATGGCGATCAACAACGACCTCAAGGTGGTCGACCCGCTGTTCAGCAACACCTACGTGACGCGCGACTACGGCTACATGGCCTTCGACACGCTGTTCTCGCGCGACAGCAAGGGCGAGCCCAAGCCGCAGATGCTCGAGCGCTTCACCCAGTCGCCCGACAACAAGGCCTGGACCTTCACCCTGCGCCCTAGCCTGAAGTTCTCCGATGGCAGCGCCGTGACATCGGCCGACGTGGTGGCCACGCTGCAGCGCTGGGCCAAGCGCGCGACCATGGGCCTGCTGCTGGCCGACTCGGGCGCGGAGTGGAAGGTGGTCGACGACAAGACCTTCTCGCTGCAGCTCAAGGAGGGCATGGGCCAGGTGCCGCTGATCCTCGCGGCCAAGACGTTGTTCATCGTGCCCGAGAAGCAGGCCAAGGCCTTCCCCGACGCGCCGATCCCCGAACCCATCGGCTCGGGCCCGTTCATCTTCAAGCGCGACGAATGGATCCCGGGCAACCGCATGGTGTTCGTGCGCAATCCCAACTACGTGCCGCGCAGCGAGCCGGCCGACGGCCTGGCCGGCGGCAAGCGCGTGAAGCTCGACCGCGTCGAGTGGCGCTACATGCCCGATGCCAACACCTCCACCTCGGCGCTGAAGAACGGCGAGGTCGACATCGTCAACGTGGTGCCGCCCGACTACCAGGCCGCGCTGCGCACCGACGCCAACGTGCGGCTGGCGCAGACCGGCATCTGGCAGCCGTTCATGGTGGCCAACACGCTGGCGCCGCCGTTCAACAACCCGAAGGCGCGCGCGGCGCTGATGCACCTGGTGAACCAGGAGGAGATCCTCGCGGGCATGGGCTTCACGCCCGAGCCCGGCAAGTCCTTCTACTGCCCGGCCGTGTTCATGTGCGGCGCGCCCAACGAGACCGCCGCGGGCGCGGAAGCCTTCAGGAAGCAGGACTTCGAGAAGGCCAAGGCGCTGCTCAAGGAGGCCGGCTACAAGGGCGAGAAGATCGTTTTCCTGCAGCCCACCGACGGCACGCAGTCGATGGCCGCGCTGATCTGGATCCAGTACCTCAAGAAGGCCGGCCTGAACCTCGACGTGCAGGTGATGGACCAGTCCTCGGTGCTGGCGCGCGTCTACAAGAAGGAAGGCCCGGCGCAGGGCGGCTGGAGCCTCTACCTCACGGCCTCGAAGAATGCCGACGTCGACACGCCGCTGACCAACGGCTGGGTGCTCTCGTCGTGCAAGGGCAGCGTGGTGCCGGGTTGGCCGTGCGACGCCAAGATCGACGAACTGCGCGACGCCTGGATCCGCGAGGGCGATGCCGCCAAGCGCAAGCAGCTGGTGGACAACCTGCAGCGCCGCTTCTATGAGGCGCCGCCCTACATCCCCTACGGCCAGTACCCGGCCACCTTCGCGGCGCGCAAGGACGTGAAGGGCACCGAGCTGTTCGGCATGGGCATCCCGATCATGTGGAACGTCGAGAAGTAAGGGGACCGCGGCATGGAATATGTGATCCGGCGCGTGCTCGCCACGGTGCCGGTGATGCTGGTGGTGTCGGTGATCGTGTTCCTGCTGATCCACCTCGCTCCCGGCGACCCGGTGCTGCTGATCGTCGGCGACTTCGCCACGCCCGAGCAGATCGCGCAGACGCGCGCCGCCCTGGGGCTGGACCAGCCGCTGTGGCACCAGTTCGTGGTCTGGGTGGGCAACGTGGTGCGCGGCGACTTCGGCGTCTCGCTGTTCAACCAGATGCCGGTGTCGCAGCTGCTGGGCCAGCGTATCGGCGCCACGCTGTCGATCGCTTTCTTCACCATCCTGGTGGCGGTGATGCTGTCGATCCCACTGGGCGTGCTCGCGGCCTACCGCGCCGGCAGCTGGATCGACCGGCTGGTGATGGTGTTCGCGGTGTGCGCGTTCTCGATGCCGGTGTTCCTCACCGGCTACCTGCTGGTCTACACCTTCGCGCTCAAGCTGCAGTGGCTGCCGGTGCAGGGCTACCGCGGCATCGCCGAGGGCGTGCTGCCCTGGCTCAAGCACCTGGTGCTGCCGTGCCTGAACCTCGGGCTGCTCTACACCGCGCTGCTCACGCGCATGACGCGCGCCTCGATGCTCGAGGTGCTGCACGAGGACTACATCCGCACCGCGCGGGCCAAGGGCCTGGGCGTGCTGCCGGTGCTGGGCCATGCGCTGCGCAACGCGGCGATCCCGATCGTCACCACCATCGGCGTGGGCATCGCGCTGCTGCTGGGCGGCGTGGTGGTCACCGAGACCGTGTTCTCGATTCCGGGACTCGGCAGCCTGGTGGTCGATGCGGTGCAGCACCACGACTACCCGGTGATCCAGAGCCTGCTGCTGCTGTCGGCGGCGGCCTATGTGCTGATCAACCTGCTGGTCGACCTGAGCTACAGCCTGTTCGACCCGCGCATCCGCTATTGAGGCCCCGCCAATGACCGAAGCCATCCTGAACCCCGGCGCCGCGCGGCGTCCTCCCTCGCCGGCGCTGCGGCTGCTGCGCAAGCACTACACGCTGATCCTCGGCGTGCTGATCCTGCTGGTGGTGGTCACGGCCGCGCTGGGCGCGCCGTGGATCGCGACCCACGATCCGCAGGCCATCAACCCGATCGCGCGCATGAAGGCGCCCTCGGCCGAGCACTACTTCGGCACCGACGCGCTCGGGCGCGACACCTTCAGCCGCGCCGTCTGGGGCGCGCGCGTCTCGCTCGTGACCGGCGCCTCGGTGGCGCTGCTGGCCACGCTGCTGGGCGTGCTGCTCGGCCTGCTGGCGGGCTTCGTGCGCTGGACCGACGGGCCGATCATGCGCGTGATGGACGGCCTGATGGCGATCCCCGGCATCCTGCTGGCGATCGCGCTGATGGCGCTCACCAAGGCCAGCCTGACGACGGTGATCGTTGCCATCACCGTGCCCGAGGTGCCGCGCATGGTGCGGCTGGTGCGCGCGCTCTCGCTGTCGCTGCGCGAGCGGCTCTACGTGGAGGCCGCGCATGCGCTGGGCACGCGGCTGCGCACCATCCTGTGGCGGCATGTGCTGCCCAACATCCTGGCGCCACTGCTGGTGCAGGCCACCTTCATCGCCGCGTCGGCGGTGCTGGCCGAGGCTGCGCTGTCCTTCCTCGGCGTCGGCGTGCCGCCGCAGGTGCCGAGCTGGGGCAACATGATCTCGGAAGGCCGCAACCTGATCGCGATCGTGTTCTATCCCATCGTGTTCCCGGGCCTGCTGCTCGGGCTCACGGTGCTGGCGATCAACCTGCTGGGCGACGGCCTGCGCGATGCGCTCGACCCGCACGTGGCGCGCCAGCTCTGAGGACATGTCCATGAACGACACCCCCCTGGCCGCCAAGGGCGCGGCGCATCGCGCGGGCGATGCGCCGCTGCTCGAGATCGACGGCCTGCACACCTACTTCGACACCCTGGCCGGCGAGGTGCGCTCGGTCCACGGCGTCTCCTACCGCGTCGAGGCCGGCCAGACGGTCGGCGTGGTCGGCGAATCGGGCTGCGGCAAGAGCGTGACGGCGCTGTCCGTGATGCGGCTGATCCAGACCCCGCCCGGACGCTTCGCCGGCGGTGCCATCCGCTACCGCGGCACCGACCTGCTGAAACTCAGCGAGGCCGAGATGCGCCGCATCCGCGGCAACCGCATCTCGATGATCTTCCAGGAACCGATGACCTCGCTGAACCCGGTGCTGACCGTGGGCCGGCAGATCGCCGAGACCGTGATGCTGCACCAGCAGGTGGGCCGCCGCGAGGCGCTGGCGCGCGCCACCGAGATGCTGCGGCTGGTGCAGATCCCCGAGCCGCAGCGGCGCGTGAACGAGTATCCGCACCAGCTCTCGGGCGGCATGCGCCAGCGCGTGATGATCGCGCTGGCCCTGGCCTGCCATCCCGAGCTGCTGATCGCCGACGAGCCGACCACCGCGCTCGACGTGACGATCCAGGCCCAGATCCTCGAGTTGCTGCGCGGCCTGCAGCGCGAGCTCGGCATGGGCATCGTGATGATCACGCACGACCTCGGCGTGGTGGCCGAATGCTGCGACCGCGTGGTCGTGATGTATGCGGGGCGCAAGGTGGAGGAGGCCGACGTGCTCGACCTGTTCGAGCGGCCGCTGCATCCCTACACGCGCGCGCTGATGGCCTCGATGCCTTCGATGAACACGCACAGCGCGCGGCTGACCGAGATCCCCGGCATCGTGCCCTCGCCGCACGAGGCGGTACGCGGCTGCGCCTTCGCGCCGCGCTGCGGATTCGCCAGCGAGCGCTGCCGCAACGAGGTGCCGCCGCTGCAGGAACACGGCGCGGGCGCGTCGCACCTGTCGGCCTGTTTCCATGTCGAGGAGCTGGTGCGCACGACCGAAGTACCGACGGCCCGGGCCGCGTTGATGCAGGAGGCCGGCGCATGAGCACGAACGCGACAACCGAGGCGGGCACGCCCCTGCTCGAGGTGCGCGACCTGCGCAAGCACTACCAGTCGCCGGGCTCGTGGATCTCGCGGCGCAAGGCCTCGAAGGTCTATGCGGTCGATGGCGTGTCCTTCTCGGTGGCCGCGGGCGAGACGCTGGCGCTGGTCGGCGAGTCGGGCTGCGGCAAGACCACCACCGGCAAGTCGATCCTGCGGCTGATCGAGCCGACCTCGGGCACGGTCCGGCTCAATGGCCGCGACCTGCTCTCGCTCGACGCGGGCGCGATGCGCGAGCAGCGGCGCGAGATGCAGATCATCTTCCAGGACCCCTACGCCTCGCTCAATCCGCGCATGACGGCCGGCGAGCTGGTGGCGGAGCCGCTGCGCAACTTCGGCGAGTCCAATGGCGCGCAGCGCAACGAGCGCGTGGCGTGGCTGTTCTCGAAGGTCGGCCTGCGGCCCGAGGCCATGAAGAAGCTGCCGCACGAGTTCTCGGGCGGCCAGCGCCAGCGCCTGGGCATCGCGCGCGCCCTGGCGCTGAACCCGAAGCTGATCGTCTGCGACGAGCCGGTGTCGGCGCTCGACGTGTCGGTGCAGGCGCAGGTGATCAACCTGCTGACCGACCTGCAGGCCGAGTTCGGCATCGCCTACCTGTTCGTCGCGCACGACCTCGCGGTGGTGCGCCACATCAGCCACCGCGTGGCCGTGATGTACCTCGGCAAGATCGTCGAGATCGCCGGGCGTGACACGCTGTTTCGCGCGCCGCTGCATCCCTACACCGAGATCCTGCTGTCGGCGGTGCCCGTGCCCGACCCGCGCGTGCGCACGCAGCGCCGGCTGCTCAAGGGCGATCCGCCCAACCCGGCCGCGCCGCCCTCGGGCTGCCGCTTCCACACGCGCTGCCCGATGGCGCAGGCGCGCTGCGCCGAGGAGGAGCCGGTGCTCGAACAAAAGACGGCGGGCCAATGGGTGGCCTGCCATTTCCGCTGACTGCAAATCCACTCACACAAGGAAAGCGATACCGATGATTGCCGAATACGACAAGCTCGATGCCGTGGCCATGGCCGACCTGGTCCGCCGCCGCGAGCTCAAGGCCGAGGAACTGCTCGACGAGGCCATTGCCCGCACCGAGGCGCGCGACACCGTGCTCAACGCCGTCACCACGCGTTTCTTCGACCTCGCGCGCGACCGCATCGCGCAGGGCCTGCCCGACGGCCCGCTGCGCGGCGTGCCCTTCCTGCTCAAGGACCTGGGCGTGTTCTACGCCGGCACCAAGACCACCAGCGCCTCGCGCCTGTTCGCCGACTTCAGCTCGCCGATCGACAGCACCCTGGCCGAGCGCTACGTGCGCGCCGGCCTCGTGATCTTCGGCAAGTCGAGTCTCTCGGAGTTCGGCATCAGCGCCACCAACGAGCCCGAGATGTTCGGTCCCTGCCGCAACCCGTGGAGCCTGGAGCACACCACGGGCGGTTCGAGCGGCGGCGCCGCCGCGGCCGTGGCCGGCGGCATCATCCCGAGCGCGCACGCGGCCGACGGCGGCGGTTCGATCCGCATCCCCGCTTCGCACTGCGGCCTGTTCGGCTTGAAGCCCACGCGTGCGCGCGTGCCGCTCGGCCCGCACATCAGCGAGAGCTGGGCCGGCATGACCATCCACCACGTGGTGACGCGCTCGGTGCGCGACAGCGCGGTGCTGCTCGACGTCTCGCAGGGCGCCGCGCCCGGCGATCCCTACTGGGCACCGCCGCCCGCGGCCTCGTACCTCGAGCTGACGAAGCGTGATCCGCAGCGCCTGCGCATCGCCGTCTCGCTCAAGTCCTTCGAGGCCGTGGCGCTCGATCCGCAGGTGCGCGCCGGCGTCGAGAACGCGGCGAAGCTGTGCGAATCGCTGGGCCACCAGGTCGAGTGGGTCGATCCCGCACTGGACGACGTGATCTCCGACGACGAGTACCTGCAGTGCCGCGCCGACATCATCCACGCCAGCATGTACACCTCGCTGCTGCGCCGCAACCGGCAGCTCGGCCGCGACTTCAGCGGCCGCGACCTGCAGCGCGTGACCGCGCTGTTCGCCGAGGCCGGCCGCGAGGTGAGCGCGCAGACCTACCTCAACGCCATCCAGACCCTGCAGCGCGCGAGCCGCGCGCTGGGCCAGCAGTTCGAGAAGTGGGACGTGCTGCTCGGACCCGTCTGCGCCACGCCGCCGCACAAGCTCGGCGAGGTCGACATGGAGAGCACCGACCTCGCGACCTACAAGGCCATCGCGCGCAGCCACACGGGCTACACCTCGATCTGGAACGTGGCCGGCAACCCCGCGATGTCGGTGCCGCTGCACTGGTCGACCGAAGGCCTGCCGATCGGCGTGCAGTTCACGGGGCGCTTCGGCGCGGAAGATACGCTGTACCAGCTCGCTGGGCAGATCGAGCGCGCGGCGCCTTGGGCGGACCGCAGGCCGGCGGCGTTTCCGGCCACGGCCTGACAAGGTGTGAATAAACCTACTGCGCGCCCCGATCTCGCACCTGCGGTCCTCACCGTACAAGGTACGGCTCCGGTCCTCGGCGCGACCTCGGGGCGCTCGCTACGGTTTCTTCACACCTTGTGGGTCCGCCTCGCGCCCGTGGCGCCTAGCGCCGCGCGGTGAGCCACTGCGACGGCGTCAATGCCGCCGCGACCACGCGCACCTCGCCGATGTTGCCGAAGAAGCCGTCGGCGCGGTCGCCGTCCCACGAGCCGCCGCCCACCACCCAGGGCGAGCTCGCCGACAGCGTGGCCAGGCCGGGGATCGCGGCGGCGTTGCGCAGCACCGGTGCGCCCTCGACGTACATGGTGGTGTCGTGCGAGGCCGGGTCGTTCACGATGGCGATGTGCACCCAGCGGTCGGCGATGACCTCGCCCGACCAGTTGGCCTTGGGCTCGCGCCGGCCGGCGGGGCTCGGCACCACCTCCCACTGCACCTCGCGCAGGCTCGAGATCGCGAACAGCATCGGCGGCGATTCGCCGTCGCCGCCCGCATAGCCCGCGAGGTCGCCGCGGCGGCCGTCGCGCGTCATGATGTTCATCCACGCTTGGTTGCCGCTGGTCCAGCTCTTGTCGATCTTGACGAAGGCCTCGACCGTGTAGCCGTTCTCCAGCGTCTGCGCATTGATCGGCGCGCTGGCGTCGGTGAGGAAGTAGCTCAGGCGCGGCGTGTTCTTGTTGGTGTTGAGGAAACGCACCGAGCCCGGCGCCGCCGACAGGTGATGGCGGTCGTCGGTCCACACCACGTCGCCATTGGCCGCGCCCTTCACGCCGCCCTGGTCGAGCGCATCGCGGTGCAGCGGGTTGTGGCCCGTGACGTCGGCCACCACCGTGCCCGGCAGCACCGGCTGGTTGAGCGCGCCGCCGAAGAAGCGCCAGTGCGCCAGCGTGTTCGCGACCTTCGGATAGTCCTCCGCGTCGGCGGCGGGGCGCTGCGCGACGGTCTCGGGGTCCTTGTAGTTGGCGAGGATCATCGCGCGCGCCTTGTCGACCAGCGAACCCTCGATGACCGCGCTGCCGCTGCCGAAGGCCTTGTTGAAGCCGGAGAAGCGCTGCGCGAAATCCATCTCGATCTCGAAGGCCTCGTTGGGCGTGGTCAGCACCGCCTGGTCGAAGGTGTTGAGCGTGGCGGCCGGCTTCTGCGGCACCCATGGCGAGAACGACAGCACCTTGATCTTCTTGTTCGTCAGGTCGAACTCGTAGAGGCGCATCAGGCCGTTGCCGCCCTGGTAGGCCATCTGGTAGTCCACCACCATCTCCTCGACCTTGTGGCCGAAGTCGTTGGTCTTCGTGAGGTGCGCGGCGCCGTGGTGGTGGCCGTTGAGCGTCATGAAGATCTGGTCGTTGTCGCGGATCAGCTTCTCCCACAGCATCTTGCCGTAGTCGGTCTCGAGCGGGCTGGTGCCGTCGGCATCGATGTTGAGCAGCTGGTGGTTCGACAGGATCACCGGCAGGGTCGGGTTCTTCGCGATCACCTGGCGCGCCCAGGCGATGCCCGCGGCGGAGATGCGCCACGACAGCGACAGCACCATGAATTTCTGGCCCTGCGCCTCGAACACGTGGTACTCGTGAAAACCGCTCGGGTCGCGCCCGCCGAAGGTGGCCTGCTTCTTCGCGCGCTCGGTGCCGAACCACTGGATGTAGGGCTCCTTGCTCGGGTCGCGGTCGGCGTCGGTGCCGCCGACCGGGTCGACGCCGTAGTCGACGTCGCGCAGCACGTCGTGGTTGCCGGCCAGCACGCTGTAGGGCAGCTTCGCGTCCTCGAGCAGCTTCATCGCCGCATCGGCCACCTTCCACTGGTCGGGCTTGCCGACCTGGTCGACCACGTCGCCGAGATGGATGGTGAAGGGGATGTTGAGCGCCTTGGCGTTGTCGGCGATCCACTTCGTCTGCGCGGCGAAGGGCGCGCTGCCGAAGCGCTTGTCGTACTGGTCGCTCTCGGCCGCGGTGGCGTAGCGCGCGTAGAACTGGGTGTCGGGCATCACGGCCAGCGCGAAGCTCGAGATCTTCGCGGCGACCGGCGGCGCCGGTGCCGGCGCGGGGGCCGCCGGGGCGGGCGCGGGCAGGGCGCCCAGCACCGGCGAACCGCCGCCGCCGCCGCAGGCGGCGAGCAGCGCGCCGCTGATGCCGAGGGTCAGCAGCGAGGCGCCGAGCTTGAGCAGGTCGCGCCGCGGCGGCGTGGTGGATTCGGGAGCGGGGGCCGGATGCGGCGTGGAAGGCGAGGCGTCGCGCGGCGAGGTCGTGCCGCGCGGATCGTCGGAGAAATTCATTGCAAGCTGAACGAAAGGATGAAGGCGCGCAGCGTAGGAAGACGGGGTGACGTGGGCGTGTCAGCGGCGTGACGCTTGCGGCTGTCATGGCGATCGCGCGCTGGACGCCTGAAGCGGCGCCCGGCGCGCGTCGAAGCGACGCTCAATGCGCGCTGGCGGTGGGCCGGATGACGATCTCGCTCGTGTCCACGTCCTCCGGCTGCGAGATCGCGAAGTCGATGGCGCGCGCGATCGCCGATGCGCTGATCGCCACCTTCCTGAACTCCTTCATCTCTTCGCGGCCCTTCTGGTCCGAGATGGTGTCGGCCAGCTCCGACTCGGTCACGCCCGGGCTGATCGTCGTGACGCGGATGTCCTGGTGCTCCTGCCGCAGGCCCTCGGAGAGGGCCCAGACCGCGTACTTGGTCGCGCAATAGACGGCAGCCGTGGGCGAGACGGCGTGCGCCCCGATCGACGCGACGTTGATCACGTGGCCCGCGCCCTGCTTCTGCATGGTGGGCAGCACGGCGGCAATGCCGTGCAGCACGCCGCGGATGTTGACGTCGATCATCCGGTCCCACTCGTCGAGCTTGAGCGAGGCGAGCGGCGACAGGGGCATGACGCCGGCGTTGTTGACGATGACGTCGATGCGGCCGAAGCGCGCGATGGCGTGGGCCGCGAAGGCCTGCACGTCCTCGCGCCGCGTCACGTCGAGTGCGCGCGCCTCGGCGATGCCGCCGGCGGCGACGATGTCCGCGACGATCCGGTCCAGCCGCTCGGTGCGCCGGGCGCCGAGCAGCACGGTGGCGCCGTTCTTCGCGAGCAGGCGGGCGGTGGCTTCGCCGATGCCGCTGCTGGCGCCGGTGATGAGGACGATCCTGGAAGTCTTGGCGTTCATGGTTGGGTCTTTCTAAGGTTGGAAACGAGGGTTCGGGTCATCGGGTGCTGGCAGGCGCGCCGCGCCGCAGCACCATCCCGCCGTGATGCAGCACGCCGTCGATGAAGTCGCCATCGGCCGTGAAGCCCGTGTCGTCGACGTACTCGATGTGGTTGCCTTCGACGACGTAGCGGCCGCGGTAGGCGCTCTCGCGGCTGCCGCGCGCCTCGTCGTAGCGGCCGTTGGGCAGCAGCTGATGGCGCACGTGGCCGTCGCCGGTCACCCACATGCCGAGGTAGGGATGGGTTGTCATGTCCGATTCCTTTGGAGATCGAGCCTGGGCTCGGTGAGGGGCGGCGAGGGCCGTGCCAAGGGTCACGAGCCCGAGGGCCAGCAGACCGCGCCGCGTGGGTTTCCGGCGGTTGCGAGCCGCTGGAGAAAGGGTGGTTCGTGAAGTCATGGGCGGACTTTAGGAAGGCGCGGCGGTTAAGAGAACTCCCCGATGGCTGACTGCGCCGGTTAGCATTGCTAACCAATGGATGCCGACTTCAACCTGTTGCGCTTCTTCCTCGCGGTGGCGAAGGAGCAGAACTTCCGCGCCGCCGCGGACCATCTGGGCGTGACGCGTTCGGCCGTCAGCCAGGGCATCCGGCGGCTCGAAGACAGCCTGGGCATCGCGCTGGTCCAGCGCTCGACGCGCCACGTGCGCCTGACCGAGGCGGGCGAAGCGCTGCACCGGCAGATTGCCGAGCCGCTGTCGACGGTGAGCGCGGCGCTGGAAGAGGCCGCGGTCGAAGGCCCTTCGCGCGGTGTGCTCCGGGTCGCGGTGACCTCGATCGCTGAGCGCTTCCTCTCGGGCCCGCTGATCAGCACTTTCGCGGCGGCCCATCCCGGCGTGACGCTCGATGTGACCGTGACCGACGACGAGTCGGACATCGTCGCCGCGGGCTTCGATGCCGGCGTGCGGCTGGGCGAGGTCATCGAGCAGGACATGGTGGCGGTCCCGCTCACCGGGCCGCAGCGCCAGATGGTCGTGGCGAGCCCGGCCTACCTGGCCGCGCACGGCGTGCCGACGCATCCGCGCGAGCTGCTCGCGCACTGCTGCATCGGATGGCGACGTTCGCCCAAGGAAGCGCCGTACCGCTGGGAGTTCCGCGAGGACGGGCGCGACTTCGCGCTGACGGTGGCGCCGAGGATCACGACCAACGACATGCTGCTGATGATCCGCACCGCGCTCGCGGACACCGGCATCACGATCGGCATGGAGGAGACCTTCCGGCCCTACATCGAGCGCGGCGAGCTGGTCTCGGTGCTCGACGATTTCCTGCCGAGCTTCGCGGGCTTCTTCCTGTACTTTCCGAGCCGCCGGAACCCGCCGCGCAAGCTGCGCGCGCTGGTCGATCACGTGAAGTCGTTCGCGCAGCGCTGAGCGCGGCGGGGCATCGGCCGGGTCCGTACCGATTCGAACGGAAATCGACTGCTTCGGTCGGACCCTGCGCTAGACTGCCCGCATGCTCAGGCCGACCAAGTCCCAGATGAACGCCCGGATCGTCGATTGCGCCGCCGGCCTGTTCGCCAAGCATGGGTTCGAGAACACCTCGCTGCAGCAGATCGCGGATGCGATCGGCTATTCGAAGACGGGGCTGCTCTATCGCTACCCGAGCAAGAAGGCGATCTACGAGGCGGGCTTCCAGGCCGGGCGCGACCACGTGACGGCGTTGCTGGCCAGCGTCGAAGGCATGCGCCCCGGCATCCGGCGCGACCGCACCGTCGTTGCCTCCTATGTCGACTTCACCTTCGAATGGCCGGGCGTGTCGGCCTTCGCCAACCGGCTCTCGGGCGCCGAGGAGAGCACCGAGCCGCAGCTCATGGAGATCGCGCTGCTCATCTACCAAGCGCTCGGCACCGATCCGTTCAAGGCCAAGGCGCAGCGCATCGTGCGCATCACGCTCGCGTTCTCCGGCCTGGGCATCGCGGCGATCTCGGCCGTTCGCCTGGGTCAGCAGAAGGAATGGCGCGACGACATCATCGCGTCGGCGATGAATGCGCTGGGCCACTGAGCACGGTCGCTAGAGCGTCGGCAATGTCGCTCGCAGGTGATCGGCGAATGCCGCCGCCATGGCGGTTGCGGGCTCGAGGCTGAATTCGACCGCCAGCCCGATCGTGGGCAGCGCGGGCAGCACGTCGCCGGTCTCCAGGATCTGCAGGTCCGGCGGCACGGCGGACCGGGTGAGCACCGCGATGGCCTGGCCGGAGCGCACGATGGCCAGCAAGCCCGAGATGCTGGCGCTGGCATAGGCCAGCCGATAGCTGCGTCCGGCGGCATCGAGCCGCTCGCAGGCCACGCGGTGGTCCAGCGTGTCGGGGTCGGACAGCGCGAGCTGCAGCGGCTCGCACGCCGCCGCGAGATCATGCCGCAGGCCGACCCACACCAGCGCTTCGTGGCGAATCACGGGAAGCTTGCGCTCTGCGCCGATGGTGGAGACCAGCGCGAGGTCGAGTGTGTGCTTCCTGAGCTGGTCGTCGAGCCGGGCGGTCGGCGCGCAGAACACCTCCACACGCACCTGGGGATGCCGGTCCGCGAAGCCGCGCAGGATCTGCGGCAGGAAGGCGACGGCGTAGTCCTCGGGGCAGCCGAAGCGCAGCGTGCCCGACAGCGTCGCGCCCGAGATCTCGGCCAGCGCCGCATCGTGATGCTGGAGGATCGTGCGCGCATGGCCAAGCAGGCGCTCCCCGTGCAGCGTGGGCACGACGCCGCGGCCGGTGCGATGCAGCAGCGGCTGGTTCAGCGTCTCCTCGAGCTTCTTGACCTGCATGCTCACCGCGGCCTGCGTGCGGCCGATGCGGGCCGCGGCCTGGCCGAGCGTGCGCGCCTGCGCAATCGCCACGAAGGTGCGCAGCAGGTCGATGTCGAGATGGCGGCTCAAGGCATGGTGTTTCTGGGGTGCGCGATTTTCGTACCGATTCGGTCTGATTGCAACCACAGTGGTCTGTGAGCCCGCTGCCGCAAGCGGCGCTGATAGCTGGAATAAGAAATATTGGCTTGGCGCATGCCCCCCGTGTTCCTAGACTTCGCGGCCTCGAACAAAGGGAGCTCTCCATGTCTTGCGGCGTCGATTCCGCCTTCTGGGCCAACACCCGCCGGCACCTGATCCGGTACGGACGCGCCGGCGTGATGCTCGGCATCGAGGGCGACGCGCCCGACCTTCACGCGCTGTCGCAGGCGCTCAGCGTCGAGCTGCCGCTGGCGGCGTGGCTGACACCGGGGCAGACCGCGGAGGGGCGTCACGCCGGCGGCTTCTTCTATCTGCCTCGCGCGGGCGATGGGGTCGCCGCAGTGCTTCCGCGACGGCTCGAAGTGGCCGTGCGCGCCGATGCCTGGCCCGACAGCGGCCTGCACGCCTTGCGGCGATCCTTCGACAGCGACGAGGCCGGAAATGCACCGGGCCGCGGGCTGCTGCTGGGCATCGAGATCGTGCAGGCGCGCGAGCGCGCGACGCTGGGCCTGCGCATGGACGTGGTCGCACTGCATGGCCGGCAGGGCGTCCAGGCGAGCGAAGCGGAGGCCGAGCTCGGCACGAGGCTGCTGAAGCAGGCCGTCGCGCACGGCGCGTAGCCGCAAGAGCGTTGCGCTTCGTCCGCCATGGGTACGCAGAACTATCTCCACCTGTGGGATGACCGCTTCCTCTACATCACGCCGGCCATCCGCTCGGGCCTGACGGCCCGCCCCTCGGCCACGCTGCTGGTGTCGGCCAGCGGGCGGCCCTTCGCGCTCGAAGGGATGGACGGCACGCGCGTGCGCTGCACCGCGGCGCTCGTGGCACCGCACGTGCCGCGCCGGCTCGATGTCGACGGCTGCGGCCTGCTGTCGCTCAACATGGAGCCGTCTTCCAACGTGGCGCGCATGCTCGAAGGCGTGCAGGGCGATCGCGGCATCCAGGTCATCGATGCCCAATGCTTCGGCCGCCTGCGCGAGCGCTTCGAGGCCGCGCTGCAGGGCGAACTGCGCGACAGCCAGCTGCGCGAACTCAGCACGCGCATGGTCGAGGCCGTGGCCGGCCGTCCGCTGCGCCATGTGCCACTGGACCCGCGCATCGAGCGCGTGCTGGAGCGCGCGCGCACCCATGTCGGCCCGCTGCCGCTGCGCGACCTGTCGGCCGAGGCCTGCCTCTCGCCCGACCGGCTGACGCATCTGTTCCGCCAGCAGCTGGGGCTGTCGATCAAGCGCTACCTGCTGTGGACCAAGGTGCGGCGCACGGTCCAGCAGTTCGCGGGCCGCAGCGGCCCGCTGGCGGACATCGCCCACCAGGGCGGATTCACGGACATGGCCCACATGAGCCGCACCTACCAGCGCTGCTTCGGCCTGGTGCCTTCCTTTCTCGCCAACGGCGCGCAGGTGCAGGTGCGCTCCGATGTCGGTGCGTTGCACACCTGGGGTCCACCCTGAGCAAGACGGCGGGTGCGTACAACGGGCGCGCGGCTGCCGTCCCTAAGCTCCTCGCCACTCCCCCGCGGAGTGATTCACAGGAGACACGATGCAACAACGACAACTCTGGCGCGCCAGCAGGCCGCTCGGCCTGCTGGCCATCGCAGCCACGCTCGCCGCATGCGGCGGGGGCGGTGGCGACAACGGCTTTTCCTTCGCCGGCACGACACCGCCCGCGCCCGGCAACCCGGCGCCTCCGAGCGCCGGCGCTCCCGCTTTCAAGGCCGAGATCCGCCGCACCGCGATGGGCGTGCCGCACATCAAGGCGGCCGACTGGGGCGGCGTGGGCTACGGCTATGGCTATGCGCAGGCGCAGGACAACCTCTGCACCATGGCCGATGCCTTCCTCACCTACCGCGGCGAGCGGTCGAAGAACTTCGGTGCCGATGCACTGCTCGTGTACCCGGGAACGATCGGCCGGCCGAAGAACATCGAGTCCGATTTCTTCCACAAGCACGTGCTCTCGAGCGAGACGATCGATGCTTTCGCGCAGGCCCAGCCCGACAAGCTGAAGCAGCTGGTCGAAGGCTTCGCGGCCGGCTACAGCCGCTATGTGCGCGACCTGAAGGCCGGTGGCGAAGCCGGCGCGCATGCGGCCTGCCGCGGCGAAGCATGGGTGGCGCCCATCGCGGCGGGGGATATCTGGCGCCGCCTCTACGCGGCCAACCTCACGGCCGGCTACGGCAATTTCGTGACGCAGATCGCGAGCGCGGTCGCGCCTGCGTCGACGGCCGGGCAGGCGCAGGCATCGGCGCGCGCATTGCGCCGCGCGCAAGGCACGCAACTCGCCGCGCTGCGCACGCAGCCCCCGAAGGCGCCCGCCCTCGAGGTGGGAGGCAAGCATGGCGTGGGCAGCAACATGTATGCCTTCGGCACCGCGGGCACGGGCGACGACAGCGCGCTGCAGTTCGGCAACCCGCACTGGTACTGGCGCGGCCCCGACCGCTTCTACCAGGCCCAGCTCACCATTCCGGGCGAACTCGATGTGAGCGGCGCTTCCTTCCTCGGCGTCCCGCTGATCCTGATCGGCTTCAACCAGGACGTGGCCTGGAGCCACACCGTCTCGGCCGCGCGGCGCTTCGGCCTCTATGAACTCGTGCTGGCCGAGGGCGACCCGACCAGCTATCTGCGCGACGGCAAGCCGGTGAAGATGAAGCCCAGCACCATCGCCGTCGACGTCAAGGGCGGCCCCGCGCAGACCCGCACGCTCTACAAGAGCGAGTACGGCCCCCTCATCAACCTCGCGGGCATGAGTCCCGCGCTGGCCTGGAGCCCACGCACGGCCTTCGCGATCCGGGACATCAACGCCGACAACTTCCGCGCCTTCCGGGCCTGGCTGCGCTGGGACCAGGCGAAGTCGCTCGACGAGTTCATCGCCATCCAGCGCGAGGAGGCGGGGATCCCGTGGGTCAACACCACCGCCGTGGGGCGCGGCAGCGCCAAGGCCTGGTACGCCGACATCACGGCCGTGCCGAACGTCTCGCCGCAACAGACCGAGCGCTGCACCACGGCCGTGGGCCAGCTGCTGGCCGCCGCATTGGAACGCGTGCCGGTCTTCGACGGATCGCGCAGCGAGTGCGATTGGCAGACCGACCCCGACTCGGTGCAGAAGGGGGCCGTCGGACCCGCGCGCATGCCCAGCCTGCTGCGCGACGACTACGTGGCCAACATGAACGCGAGTGCCTGGCTCACCAACCCGAACGAGCGGCTCACCGGCTACCCGGCCATCTTCGGCGGCGTCGAGACCGGGTTCACCACCCGCTCCCGCCTCGGCCACCTGATGGCGCAGGGCCGCCTGAGTGGTACCGACGGCTACGCGGGCAAGACGGCCACCGCCGCGACGGTGCAACGGATGGTGCTCGACAGCCGCGTCTATACCGCGGAGCGCTTCAAGGCGCAGGTGTTGGCGCTGGTGTGCGCAACCCCCGACATCGACGTGGCGGCCTACAACGACCCCTACCTGGGAGACACGCCCGCGGGCACCGTCCGGACCGCCGAGGCCTGCACCGCGCTGCGTGCCTGGGACGACACCGACAACATCGATGCGCGCGGCGCGCATGTCTGGGACGAGTTCTGGGGCCGCGTGGAGAACGCGATTCCCAAGAACGATCTCTATGCCGTGCCCTTCTCCTCCGAGGATCCGCTCAACACGCCGCGCGAGATCCGGGGCAGCGCGAGCGATGCGTTGCGCCAGGCTTTCGGCGCCGCGCTGATGCGCGTCGAGGCCAGCCCCTATCCGGTGAATGCGCCGCGCGGCGACTACCTGTTCGTCACGCGCAACGGCCGCAAGATTCCGCTGTTCGGCGGCATGAGCGACCTCACGGGTGTCTTCACCACCACCGCCACCTTCAACCGGCTCGACCGCGGCGGCTACAGCCTCGATGGCGATTCCGTCATCGCCAACAGCTACATGCAGATCGTCCGTTTCCCGGCCGGCAAGGTGGAGGCCGACACCTTCCTGACCTACTCGCTCTCGGACGATCCTGCCTCGGCGCACCATGCCGACTACACGCGGGCCTACAGCGCCAAGCAGTGGCTGCGCGTTCCCTACACGGAGGCGGAGATCGCCGCGGACCCGGCGTACCGGAGCATTGCTCTGAGCGAGTGAGATGGGTGGGCGCCGGCGTCGTGCCTTCAGCGCGGCGCCGGCCCCGTGCTCGCGCGTTCCATCAGCCGGACCGGCAGTGCGACGGGTGCCGTCGCACTGCCCGCACCCAGCCGCGCCAGCAGCTGCCGTCCCGCCTGTTCGCCGATCTCGCGGATCGGCAGGTGCACGGTGGTCAGCGGCGGGTGCAGATAGGGCGCGAAGTCGTTGTCGTTGAAGCTCGCGACCGACAGCCGGCGCGGCACCTCGATGCCGGCCTGGTCGAGCGCGGCCAGCGCGCCGGCCGCGAGGTAGTCGCTGCCGCAGACGATGGCGCTGACGGGCGGCTCGCGGCGCGCGATGGCCTGCATGGCTTCGAAGCCTTCGCGAAAGCCATGGTCGGTCTCGATGACGGCCTCGGTGCGCAGCACGAGCGAGCGCTCGGCCATGGCGAGCTTCAGGTCGCGCAGGCGGCGCCTGGCGCGCTCGCTGTCCGCGGTGCGCCCGCCGATGTAGCCGAGGCTGCGATGGCCGAGCGCGCGCAGGTGCTCGACGATCAGCACCGCCGCCGCCTTCTCGTCGAAGCCGATGCTGCTGCCGCTGGCATCGGGCGGCGCCCACATGCACACGAAGGGCGTGCGGCTCGCGCCGAGCATGGCCAGCACCTGCTGCGGCTGCTCGGCGCCGAGCAGCGCCACCGCGTCGACGCCGCGCTCGAGCAAGGCGCGCAGGATGCTCGTGTCGGTGGCGGGCCTCGGTTCGGGCGCGGACAGCAGCAGCGTGTAGCCGCCGGCCGCCAGCGTCGACTCGAGCGCCTGCACCAGCGCCGGGAACGACGAACTGCCGAAGCGCGGAACGATCGCGCCGACGGTCATGGTGCGGCGCATCGCGAGCGCGCGCGCGGTGCCGTTGGCCACATAGCCGAGCCGGTCGACCGCATCCATCACGCGCAGCCGCGTCGCCTCGCTGATCATGTTCGGCCGGCTCAGCACGCGGGACACGGTGCCGGTCGACACGCCCGCGAGCGCCGCGACATCGGCCAGCGAAGCGGCGCGGGCACCGGGCGTGGGAAGAGGGGAGGACGGGCGCGAGGCGGTCATGGAGGGTCGATGGACAGCGCATGTTAGCCGCCCCGTGCAAGCGCATGCAGGCCTAGGTGCTAACCCCGGGGTCACGTGGATTCGATTGCTCCTATGCTTCGTGCAAGCGCTTGCATAAACCGCCTGGAACGCGCTGGCGGGCCCACGAATGGAGACAGTCCGATGCATCCGATCCCCACGCTTCGCCGCGCGCTGCTCGCTGCCGCCGTGCTCGCCGCCACCTGCACGATGGCGCCGCTCGCGCTGGCACAGCCCGCGGCATGGCCGGTTCCCGGCAAGCCGGTGCGCATCGTCGTGCCGTTCCCCGCGGGCTCGGGCTCCGATGCCACGGCCCGGGTGATCGCCAAGCTGATGACCGACGAACTCGGCGGCGCCCCCGTGATCGTCGACAACAAGCCCGGTGCCGGCACCTTCATCGGCGCGCAGGAGGTGGCGCGCTCGCCGGCCGACGGGCACACGCTGCTCTACACCATCGTCATCACGCACACGCAGAACCCGCACCTCTACGCGAAGCTGCCCTACGACCCGGTCAGGGACTTCACGCCGCTGGCGCAGATGGTGAAGTCGGCCACGGTGCTGATCGCGCCGCCCGATGCGCCGTTCAGGAACATCGGCGAACTCGTGGCCTATGCCAAGGCGAACCCGGGCAAGCTCAACTACGCCTCGTTCTCGCAGGGCTCCACGTCCCACCTGAACGGCGAGCTGCTGCAGATGCGCACCGGCACGAAGATGACGCACGTGCCCTACAAGGGCACGGCCGACGCCTCGCGCGCGCTGGTCGCGGGCGAGGTGCAGCTGTACTTCGACGGCACCGCCACGGCGGTGCAATTGATCAAGGCCGGCAAGGCCATCGGCCTCGGCACGGCCACGCCGGCGCGCGTGCCGGTGCTGCCCGACATGCCGACCATTGCCGAGCAGGGCGTGAAGGGCCTGGACATCGTGGGCTGGCAGGGCATCTTCGGCCCCGGAAACATGGACCCGGCCGTCGCGAAGAAGATCGGCGACCTGCTCGCGAAGATCGCGCGCTCGCCCGAGATGCTCAAGCTGATCGAGACGCAGGGCAACGAACCATCGGGCGCCTCGGGCCCCGCCTTCGCCGCCATCGTGAAGAACGACAGCGAGCGCTGGGGCGAGGTCATCAAGGCCGCCAACATCAAGCTCGACTGAGCGCAGGAGACATCGGAATGTTCGACACCATCATCCGCGGCGGCACGCTGGTCGACGGCAGCGGCGGCCCGCGCTTCACGGGCGACATCGGCATCGCCGACGGACGCATCGCCGAGGTCGGCGGCAAGCTGGGCGCCGCGCATCGCGAGATCGATGCCAGCGGCGCCATCGTCACGCCGGGCTGGGTCGACGTGCACACGCACTACGACGGCCAGGTGACCTGGGACCCCTACCTCAGTCCCTCCACCGACCATGGCGTGACCAGCGTCGTGATGGGCAACTGCGGCGTCGGCTTCGCGCCGGTGCATCGCGACAAGCGCGAGTGGCTCATCAGCGTGATGGAGGGCGTGGAGGACATTCCGGGCACCGTGCTGGCCGAGGGCATCGACTGGCAGTGGGAGAGCTTCCCCGAGTACCTCGACGCGCTCGAGCGCATGCCGCGCGCGCTCGACGTCGGCGCGCAGATTCCGCACTCGGCGCTGCGCACCTACGTGATGGGCGAGCGCGGCATCACGCACGACGAGGCCACGCCCGCCGACATCCAGGCCATGGTGCAACTGGTGCGCGAAGGCATGCGGGCCGGCGCGCTGGGCTTCTCGACCAGCCGCACCATCATCCACAAGTACCAGGGCCGCAAGTACCCGCCGGGCACCTTCGCCTCGCCCGACGAGATCCTCGGCATCGCGCGCGCGCTCGGCGAGGTCGGCCATGGCGTCTTCCAGATGACGTCGAACCACTACCAGATGGAGACCGAGCTGCCGTGGATGACGCAGCTCGCGCGCGAGAACAACCTGCCGGTGGCCTTCGCGCTGGTGCAGACCGACCAGACGCCCGACACCTGGAAGCGCCTGCTGGCCGCGCTCGACGAGACCCACCGGCAGAACGTGCCGCTCTACGGCGCGGTGGCGGGCCGGCCCGCCGGCATCCTGATGGCGTGGCTCGGTTCCACCCATCCGTTCATGGCGCATCCGCTGTGGCAGCAGATCGCGCCGCTGCCGTGGACCGAGAAGCTCGCGCGCCTGCGCGACCCGGCGGTGCGCGCGCAACTGACCGACATGGATGCGCTGACCGGCTCGGCCCGGTACGACAGCCGCATGGCCTACCTGACGCAGAGCTTCCACAAGATGTATGCGCTGGGCGCCGAGCCCGACTACGAGCCGCCGCAGGAACGCAGCGTGGCCGCGATCGCGCAGCGCGACGGACGCACGCCGCTGGAGGTGGTCTACGACATGCTGATGGACCTCGACGGCAAGGGCATCGTCTACTTCCCGAGCTTCAACTACGCCTACAACGACCTGAGCCAGCTGCATGCCGAGCTGCAGCATCCGCGCACGATGATGAGCCTGGCCGATGGCGGCGCGCACTGCGGCTACATCTGCGACGTGAGCATGCCGACCTACATGCTCACGCACTGGGCGCGCGACCGCAGTCGCGGGCCGACGCTGCCGCTCGAGCTGATGGTGCAGCGGCAGACGCGCGACACCGCGCGCATCTATGGCCTGGAGGACCGCGGGCTGCTGCAGCCGGGCTACCTGGCCGACATCAACATCATCGATTTCGACCGGCTGCGCATTCCGCCGCCCTATGTCGCCTTCGATCTGCCGGCCGGCGGACGGCGGCTGGTGCAGACCGCCGAGGGCTATCGCGCGACCCTGAAGGCGGGGCAGACCATCATGGAGAACGGGGAGCGCACGGGGGCGCTGCCCGGGAAGCTGATGCGGGGACCGCAGCGCCGCGCGTGAGGGCGCCGGGGGACGTCAGCGCGCGCAAGTGAAGCTGCTGGCGAGATCGACGTCGCCCGTTCCGTCGTAGCGCGGCCAGGCCGGGTACTCGCACAGCGGACGGGTGCGGCCGTTGTTGCCGGCATTGGCATCCGTCACCGTGAGCCTGGAGGGCGCGACGCCCTGCTCGACCCAGCGTTCGAGCGCGTCGACCGCGTCGAAGCGCACGTCGTAGGCGCCGCCGCCATGCCCGTAGCCGGGCACCTCGTAGTACTTGAGGAAGGCGCCGACCCGCTCGCTGCCCATCGCCGCGACGGCGCGCCGGTGGAACTCCTCGGACGAGCCCGCGGGAATGAGCGGATCGGCCATGCCGTGCACGATCAGCACCTTGCCGCCCTTGTTCGCGAACGCGCTGAGGTCGGGGTTGACGTCCAGCCGCGACGAGATGTAGCGCAGCCGCTGCTGCACGTAGCCGTTCGCATCGACGGCGAACAGGAAGGGGTCGTAGCTGGCATCGCGGTAGACCATGTACTTGACGAAGGATTCGCCGATGTAGGTCGCGAAGGCCATGTCGAAGCGCGAGGGCGTGGCCGGTGCGCTGCTGCCCATCGCGGGAATGACGCCGCCATCGAAGATATTGAGCGCGGCATAGCCGTCGGTGCCGTTGGCCAGCAGGTAGGGCAGCTTCAGTGGCGTGGCATAGGCACGGAAGCCCCCGATCTGGGCCGTTGACAGGCAGCCGTCGCCGCTGTCGGCGCCGCCCGGGCAGGCGAGGGTCGCGGGATCGAAGGCGCAGGCCGAGACCTTGGCGATCACGCCGTCCGTCGCGCCATCGAGCGCATCGCAGGCCGCGACCACCGAGCGGGTCAGCAACTGCTGCTTGGCCGGGTTCGACCAGGCGCCGGGCGCGGCGAGCGCCTTCGAGGTGATCGCGTAGTTGGTCAGCATGCCCGTCAGCGACCAGGCGGGGAAATAGGCGATGACACCGTCGTAGAGCGCGGGCCAGCGGTCCGCGACGTAGAGCGCCTCGCGGCCGCCGCCGGAGCCGCCGGCCGCATAAGTGCGCACGGGAGCCGCGCCGTAGCGCCGCGCGATCAGTTTCACCGCGACGTCGCGCGTCTTGCGCAACTGGTCGCCGAAGTAGTTCTCTAGCGCCTCGTCGTTGAGCGCGAAGCTGGCCTCGGCGGCACTGCCGCTGTGACCCGAATCGCTGCCGAAGGCGGCATAGCCGCGCGCCAGCGGCGTGGCGAGGCCCGAGGCGCCGGGTGCGTTGCCGTTGCCCGCGATCACGCTGCCGTCGTAGCCGCCGCCCGTGAGCTGCATGGCCTTGCGGTTCCAGGCGGTCGGCAGGGCCAGGTCGAACTGGATCGGAGGAGCGCTGGCGTCGACCGGCGCGATCGATCCGGTGACGCGGCAGTACTCGCCGACCGCGGTCGATCCGCTGCCGGCCGGCGCGACGAGCGTGGTGCTGGAGACCACGGCGCCCGAGGTCGGCAGCGCGATGTCGGTGGCGGGGATGCTGAGCCCGTTCAGGGCGGCGCAGGCCTCGGCCGCGCTCAGCGCGGGTGCGGGAGGTGGTGCGGGTGTGTTGGAGGCCGGCGCGGGCGCGGGAGCGAGGCCCGAAGCCACCGGGGCGAATCCGCTGCCTCCTCCGCCGCCGCCGCATCCGGCCTGCACCGCGAGCGCGATGACCGAGACCGCGAGCGAGATCCTTCGCTTCGAAACCTGGGTCGTGGGGGTGTAGCTCTTGTTCATCTCGTCGTCTCCTGCATCTGCGTTGAAATCTCTGTCGGCCTCATCGCCCGCGATAGACCGGCGGGCGCTTCTCCATGAAGGCACGCGGCCCTTCGCGCGCGTCCTCGCTGGCGAGCACGCTGGCCTTGGCCTGGTTCTCGAGCGCGAAGCCTTCGGCGAGCGACAGCCCGCTCGCGGCGCGCGCGGTGCGTTTGATCGCCTGCAGCGCGAGCGGCCCGTTGCGTGCGATGCGTTCGGCCAGCGCGCGCGCCTCGGTCAGCAGTGCCGGGCCCGGCACCACGCGGTTGACCAGGCCGATCTCGCAGGCCCGTGCCGCGTCGATGGGTCCGCCGCTCAGCATCAGTTCCATGGCCAGCGGCCACGGCAACTGCCGCGGCAGCCGCACCATAGAGCCCGCGAAGGGAATCAGCGCGCGCGTGGCTTCGGGCAGGGCGAATCGGGCGTGCTCCGCCGCGATGCGCAGGTCCGTGCCGAGCATCAGTTCGAAGCCCGCGGCCATGCACACGCCGTTGATGGCGGCGATCACGGGCTTGTCGAGTTCGAAGTCGCGCAGCCCCGAGGCCGCGAGCACGCGCGGGTCGGACAGCAGGCGCCGGTCCCATTCGTTCTCTGGCGCGCGGGCCCCGCTCATCAACGGCAGCGTGAGCGACAGGTCGCCGCCGGCGCAGAAGGCGCGCTCGCCGGTCGCCGTGACGATGGCCACGCGCAAGGCGTCGTCGGCCGCGAAGCGCATCACCGCATCCGCGAGCAGGCACAACATGCGCGGCGTCAGCGCGTGGTGCGTGGCGGGCGCATCGAGCGTGATGGTGGCGATCGCGCCGTCGATGTCGAGGCGCACCGACGGGTTCATGCGGCGTCTCCGGCGCGATCGTCGATCTCGTACGGGATCGCGAACGCGCGCATGAGCGCGTGCAGGCGCTCGGCGTCGGGTGCGGCATCCACCGCGGCGCGCCGGCGGAACCGCGCATGCAGTCCGCGCGCGCCGTCTTCCACCGCGACCGCCACGCCATCGAGCAGGCCGGCGTCGCGCAGGCGCTGCGTCAAGGCATGCTCGCAGGCCAGGGCCCGCAGCCGCGGCTTGTAGACCTTGCCGACGGGGGTCAGCGGGATCGCCGCGAGGATCTCGATGCGCTTGGGGAACGCGGGCCGCTCCGGAATGCGCGCGTTGGCGAAGGCCGAGAGCGCCTCGGCGTCGATCCGCGATCCCGGCCGCAGCGACACGTAGGCCACCGGCAGTTCGCCCGCGTACTCGTCGGGCTCGCCCACGGCCGCGGCCAGTTCGACCTCGGGATGCTGGAGCAGCGCCGCCTCGATCACCTGCGGATCGATGTTGTGGCTGCTGCGGATGATCAGGTCCTTGGCGCGCCCGGTCACGAACACGCGACGCTGCGCATCGACATGGCCGATGTCGCCGGTGATCAGCCAGCCGTCCTCGAAGGTGCCGGCGTTGCGGTGCGCTTCGGTGTAGCCAGGGCCTACGTTGGGGCCGCGCAGGCGCAGCACGCCGCTCTCGCCCGGCGCGCAGTCGCGGCCGTCGTGCGCCACGGCCTTGACCTCGGTGAACGGCAGCGGAATACCGCAGGAGCCGTGGACGCGCGGCGCGAGAAAGGGTTCGATGCTGACCACGCCTGCGCACTCGGTCATGCCGAGGATGTTGCGCACCGGGATGCCGAACTTCCGCTCGAAGGCGTTGGCCAGTTCATTGGGCAGCGGCGAGCCGCCGGTGAGCAGGGCGCGGACGCGGGCATGGCCTTCGGGTTCGGCCTCGAGGCCGAGCAGCGTCGCGATCACGGTCGGCACCGTGGCGAGCAGGCTCACGTCGTGCTCGCGCACGACGCTCCAGTAGCGCCGCACCAGTGCCGGGTTGCGCAGTCCGAGCAGGGTCGGCAGCACGATCCGTGCGCCGCTCAGCAGCGCCGAGAGGCCGTAGACAAAGGAGCCGGCGACATGGAACAGCGGGAAGCCGTTGAGGATCACGTCGTCCTCGCGCATCGCGTAGAGCTGGGCCGCGCTCCAGGCGGCATGCAGCTGGTTGCGATGCGTGTGCTGCGCGAGCTTGGGCGCGCCGGTCGTGCCGCCGGTGTGGAAGAGGGCGGCGAGGCCGTCGGCGGATCGTGTCGGGCGCGCGAGCGACGCATCCGGCGGCATCCGCGACAGGGCCGCGTCGAAGTCGGTCGCGCCCGGTGCCCCGCCGACCGCGAGCACCTGGCGCAGCGCGGGGCAAGCGTCGGCCAGTGTCGCGGCGCGCGACCAGATGTCGAGCTCCGGATGCGGTCCCAGCGCCACCAGGATGTTCGCGCCCGAGGCCCGCACGAGTTCGGCCAGGTGCGCGGCGTCGAGCAGGTAGTTGATCGGGCAGACGAGGCCCGCGGTCTCGGCGCCCAGCAGCGTCAGCCAGGCCTGTGGGATGGCCGGCAGCAGCATCGCGACGCGCGGTGTCTCGTCGGGCACGAGGCTGGCGAAGAGATTCGCGGCGCGGCGGATGTCGGCGAGCAGGTCGGCGTAGCACCAGTGCCGCGGCGGCGTCGCGGGATCGGCGTCGAGCAGGTAGCTCAGCGCGATGCGCGCGGGATGCAGGGCGGCGACCTCGCACAGCGCGTCGTACACGTGGCCGTGGGCCATGAAGGAGGCGTAGGGCCGCGCTTCGATGCGCGCGAGGTCCTCCGCATCGCGGATCCGGTGGTGTTGCATGGGTCGATGGGGCGCGGTCGGCGCCCGTTCCTTGTTCTCAGTCGCCGCGGAACCCGGAGGCCTTCACGACCGCGGCCCAGCGTGCCGCTTCCTCGCGCAGCATGCGGTCGGTGTCGGCGCGGCCCGCGCCGACGATGCTGAAGCCCGCTTCCACGAGTCGGGCGCGCGCGTCCTCGGGCTGGACGGCCTTCACGGCCTCGGCGCCGAGCAGGTCGAGGAGGGCCGGCGGCGTGCCCTGGGGCGCCATCAGCGCGAACCAGGAGGAGATGTCGATCTTCGGATAGCCCGACTCGGCCATGGTCGGCACCTCGGGCAGCAGCGGCGAGCGCCGCGGCGCGGTGGTGGCGAGCGCGCGCATCTTGCCGCCCTTGATCTGCGCGTTGCCGAGGGCCGTGGAAACGAACGCGGCCGCGACGTCGCCCGAGAGGATGGCCGTGACCGCGTCGCCGGTGGTCCGGTAGTGCACCGGCTCGACCTGGAAGCCGGCCGCCTCGCCGAACAGCTCGGCGCCGAAGTGGCCCGAGGTGCCGGCGCCGAAGGTGCCGAAGTTGAGCCGGCCGGTCTGCGCGCGCGCCGCCTTGACGAAGTCCGCCACCGTCCTGTGCGGCGAGTTCGCGGGCACGGCCAGCAGGAAGTCGACGCGCGCGACCTCGCTGATGCCGGTGAGCTCGCGGCTCGGCGCGTAGCCGAGCTTGCCGAAGGCGGCCGGCGCGATCGAGATCGAGCCGACCTCGCCGAGCAGCAGCGTGTAGCCGTCGGGCACGGCCTTGGCGACCGTCAGCGCCGCGATCTGCCCGCCGGCGCCGGGCTTGTTGTCGACCACCACCTGCTGCTTGAGCAGCTCCGACAGCCGGATCGCGAACAGCCGCGCCAGCACGTCGGGCGCCGTGCCGGGTGCGTAGCCCACGGCCAGGCGGATCGGGCGGTCGGGATAGGCCTGCGCGCGGGCGGCGAGCGGCCACTGCGCGAGGGTGGGCACCAGGGAGGCGGCCAGCAGGGTGCGGCGTGAGAGCGTCATGGGGGATTCCTTTGGCCGCCAGTGTCGCGATGGGAGGCTTTTCGTCTGTCCCCTGCGATGTAGACAGGGCGCGCCCTGAGGGGGAAAACCCGGTGCGGCCGGAAGGCGGCACGCCGATAGGCTCCGTGCATCCCACCGGCCGTGCCCATGCAGCTCATCCCCCTTTCGTCCGCCACGCCCGCGCTCGCCACCAGCGCGGACGGACGCGCCGTGGATGCCATGGCCGGACTGATCGCCTGCATCGGTGCCCAGGGCTTCGCCAACGACGCGCTGGCGCAGCTCAACCGCTGGCTGCCGGTCTCATGGCTGTCGGTGTTCCGGCTGTCCGACCATGCGCCGCCGCGCATGCCGGCTTCGGGCAGCTACCGCGCGCCCGACGGCACCGCGGAATCGTGGGCGGTGTACCGGTCGTCGCTGTACCGGCAGGACCAGACCTTCCTCGCGGCGCGCGAGCAGATCGGCCAGGCCCGCTGCACGCTCGTGCACTGGCATGCGAAGGAGATCCCGGCCGCGCATCGCGAGCGCATCTACACGCGGCACGGCCTGCGCGAGCGGCTCTCGGTGGTCTGCAAGGACAAGGACGACGGCCTGCTGGCGATCAACCTCTATCGGCACGAGAGCCTGCCGCTCTTCACGGGCGAGGAGATCGAGTGGGTCGGCATGGGCGCGCCGATCCTGACCTCCTGCGTGCAGCGCCACCTCGATCTCGCCGGTGCGCGCGAGCAATCCTTCGACGCCAGGCTGTCGGTGCTCACGCGCAGGGAGCGCGAGGTCTGCGAGCGCATGCTGAAAGGCTGGACCTACGAGGGCATCGCCAACGACCTCGGCATTTCCGCCGGCACGGTCAAGACTTTCAGGGACCGGGCCTTCGATCGCCTGGGCATCCACCACCGCAACGAGCTGTTCGCGCTGGTGCTGGTGAATACGCCCTAGAGGTGCAGCGCCGCGAGCGCGCCGATCGCGATGCCGGCGAGCGCCACGCCGTACATCGCGCGCTCCAGCCACTTCCTGCGGGTCAGCAGCGCGATGGCCGCGAGGGCGATCGACACCTGCAGCACCGTGGTGGCCTGCGCCCAGCGGTGGTGCTGGTGCATCTGTTCCTCGGAGGCCGTGTCCCAGCGGACGGACTCGTCCTCGAGCTTCTTCGCCGCGGCCTGGATCTCGCCCTTCTCCTGCTCGTAGCGCGTGACCTTCGCCTGCCAGCCCTGGCGGCGACCGTCATCGGTGGCGGTGTCGCGCGCGAACTCGGCCAGCGCCTGCTTGGTGCTCTTCGACTGGAAGTAATTCCACTGGTTCGAGGCCTCGGTCTTCTTGATGGCCGCGTTGTTCTTGTAGAGCCCGGCGTTGGCCTGCGTGGCACCGCCCATGTACGAGAAGATCGCGCCGATGGTGGCGATGGCCGCGGTGCAGACGGCGATCTTTCCCGTGACGCTCATGCCGGCGCCTTCGGCCGCATCGCCGTGGCCATGGCCGTGACCGCCGGTAGCGGCATGTTCGAGTTCGTGGTCGTGCGGGCCGTGCACGTGAAATCCGTGTCCTGACATGGGGTCCTTTGTTTTCAGAAAGATCTGGACGGCGCGGGAGTATGCACGGGCGCGACGCCGTTGCGGCCTTGGGGAAAGTCCTGTCGGCTGGGGCTGCCTGCCAGGGGCGGCCGCGGGTTCACTTCCATAATGGCGGCCAGTCCATCTCTCTCGAGCCTTCCGCAGACATGTCCGTCACCAAAGCCGCCACGCCGCGTCGCGCCCCCCGGGGCGAAAAATCCGAGCGCACCCAGGCGAGCCTGCTGGCGGCGGCGCGCGAGGTCTTCGCCGAGCGCGGTTTCGAGCGCTCGACGACCTCGGAGATCGCCCAGCGCGCGGGTGTGTCGGAGGCGACGCTGTTCACCTACTTCGAGAGCAAGCGGCGCCTGTGTATCGACGTGGTGGGCCGCTGGTACGACGAGATCAGCATCGAGCTCGAGGAGCAGGTGCCGGCGATCGCCGGCTTCGAGGCCAGGCTGCGCTTCGTGATCCAGCGGCATCTGACCCATCTGATGGGCGACGGCATCGGGCTGTGCGCGCTGGTCCTCGGCGAAGGGCGGATGGTCGATGCCGAGTTCTCCGGGCTCATCGCCGAGCTCAAGCGGCGCTACACCTCGTCCTTCATGGCCGCGCTGAGCGAGGCGCGCGAACTCGGCGAGGTGCGTGGCGACGTGCCGCTGCGCCTGATGCGCGACATGGTGTACGGCTCGATGGAACACGTGCTGTGGGACTACGTGACCACGGGCACCAAGCCCTCGATCGCATCGACGGCCTCGCAGCTGACCGCGATGCTGATGGCGGCGTTCGCGCTCGAAGCGCCGCCGGCGCGCGCTGCCCGCCGCTTCCAGTCCGATGTGCTCGCGGCGGTGCGCCGGCTCGAGCGCGACGCGGGCTCGGCCGAAGACGCCGCCTAGCGGATCGGCCCGGCGGCCTCGGTCGTAGATCGCTGTCGCCCTTCAAAAAATGAGTCAGGCTCAAGCCGTTGATGTGCGGCTGGCGTAAGCATGCCTGTTGCCAAGCTGAAATCTTCGCATGTATAGTTGAGCAGAACTCAATTTAAGGTGCGGAGACCACGATGGGACACGGTGACCCGGAGATCCAGCGCGCATTGCGCTCGGTTTCCCTCGACGACAAGTACGACGGCGGCAGCGGCGTGGCCTACCTGAGCGGCACTCAGGCGCTGGTCCGGCTGCTGCTGAACCAGGGGGAGCGGGATCGCCGCGCGGGGTTGCGCACGGGCGGCTTCGTCAGCGGCTACCGCGGCTCGCCGCTGTCGGGGCTCGACCAGGCGCTGTGGGGTGCGCAGGCCCGGCTCGAGGCGCGGGACATCCGGTTCCAGCCGGCGATCAACGAGGACCTGGCCGCCACGGCCTGCTGGGGCACGCAACAGCTCGCGCTGTTTCCCGAGGAGGCCAAGGTCGATGGCGTCTTCGCCCTGTGGTACGGCAAGGGGCCCGGCGTCGACCGCAGCGGCGACGCGCTCAAGCACGGCAATGGCGCCGGCACCTCGCGGCTCGGCGGCGTGCTGGTGCTGGCGGCCGACGACCACACGGCCAAGTCCTCGACCTTCGGCCACCAGAGCGAGCAGGCGCTGGTGGCGGCGTTCATCCCGGTGCTGTACCCCAGCAGCGTGCAGGAGTACCTCGACCTCGGCGTGCATGGCTGGGCGATGAGCCGCCACAGCGGCCTGTGGGTAGGCATGAAATGCGTGTCGGACGTGGTGGAGACGACGGCGGTCGCCGACGTGGACCCGCAACGGGTGACGGTGAAGCTGCCGGACGCGGGCGAAGCGCCATCACAGGACCTGCACATCCGCTGGCCCGACGTCTGGGCCGAGCAGGAACCGCGCATCGTGCGGCACAAGCTGCCCGCCGCGCTCGCCTACTGCCGCGCCAACGGGCTCAACACGATCGCGTTCAAGACCGCCTCGTCGAGGCTGGGCATCGTGTGCGCCGGCAAGAGCTACAACGACGTGCGCGAAGCCTTGCGCCTGCTGGGATGGACCGACGCGCAGGCGGCCGAACGCGGGGTGGCGGTGCTCAAGCTCGGCATGGTCTGGCCGCTGGAGCCGGAGATCGTGCGCGAGTTTGCGAGCGGTCTCGATGAGCTGCTCGTGGTCGAGGAGAAGCGCCCGTTGGTCGAGCAGCAGCTCAAGGACGAGCTCTATGCGGACGCGGTCGAGGGCCACAAGGCCATCCGCATCTCGGGCAAGAGCCGTGGCGGCATCGGCGGGGAGTGGAGCGTGGGCGCCGCCGAGCGCCTGCTGCGCAGCGACTACGAGCTCACGCCGCCGGAGATCGCCGCCGCGATCGCGGAGCGCCTGGGTCTTCCGGTGAATGCCTTCGAGGCCGACCCGCGCGGGGCGGTACACGGAGCATCGACGGCGCCGGCCGCGGTGCGCAAGCCCTATTTCTGCTCGGGCTGCTCGCACAACACCTCCACCGTGGTGCCCGAGGGATCGCGCGCCATGGCCGGCATCGGCTGTCACTACATGGCGAACTGGATGGACCGCGATACCAAGGCCTACACCCACATGGGCGCCGAGGGCGTACCGTGGATCGCGCAGCGCCTGTTCTCGACGCGCAAGCACATCTTCGTGAACCTCGGCGACGGCACCTACTTCCACTCGGGGTCGCTGGCGATCCGGCAAGCGGTGGCGGCCGATGCCTGCGTGACCTACAAGGTCCTGTTCAACGACGCGGTGGCCATGACGGGCGGGCAGCCGGTGGAAGGCCAGCTCACCGTGTCGCGCATTTCCGAGCAGGTCGCCGCCGAGGGCGTGCGCCGCATCGCGGTCGTCAGCGACGACATCGGGAAGTACCGCGACGCGGGCACGCGCTTCGCCGCCGGGACGACGGTGCACGACCGCGGCGAGCTCGACCGCGTGCAGCGCGAACTCGCGGCCTTCGAGGGCGTGTCGGTGCTGATCTACGACCAGACCTGCGCGAGCGAGAAGCGCAGGCGCCGCAAGCGCGGCAGCTATCCCGACCCGGCCATCCGCTACGTCATCAATCCAGAGGTGTGCGAGGGCTGCGGCGACTGCTCGGTCAAGAGCAACTGCCTGTCGGTGGAGCCGCTTGAGACGGAGCTGGGACGCAAGCGCAGGATCAACCAGTCGTCCTGCAACAAGGACTTCTCCTGCGCCCAGGGCTTCTGCCCGAGCTTCGTGGCGGTGAAGGGCGGCAAGCTTCGCTCGAGCCCGTCCAGGAGCGACGTGCTCGCCTGGGAGCCGCCGCCCGAGCCGGTGGTGCCCGAGCTCGACGGCACCTGCGGCATCCTCGTCAACGGCGTCGGCGGAACCGGCGTGGTGACCATCGGCAGTCTGATCGGCATGGCGGCCCACCTGAGCCATCGCGGCTGCAGCGTGCTCGACATGGCGGGGCTCGCGCAGAAGGGTGGGGCGGTGTGGAGCCACGTGCAGCTCGCGCCCACGCAGTCGGCGATCCTGTCGTCGCGGATCGCGTCGGCGCAGGCCGACGTGCTGATCGGCTGCGACCTCGTCGTGAGCGCGCATCCCGACAGCCTCGGTCGTCTGCGCGAGGGCCGCACCCGCGCGGTGGTGAATCTCGACGTGGCGCCGACCTCGGAGTTCGTGAAGAACGGGGACTGGAACCTGCCGACGCAGGCGCTGAAGGCGTCGCTGGAAAAGGCCTGCGGTGCGGATGTCCAGTGGTTGAAGGCGCAGGAGACGGCCACCTGGGCGCTCGGCGACGCCATCTACGCCAACCTCGTCATGCTCGGCTTCGCCTGGCAGAAGGGCTGGATTCCGCTGTCGTCGCAGGCGCTCGAACGCGCAATCGAACTCAACGGGCAGCAGGTCGAGAAGAACATGCAGGCGTTCCGGCTCGGCCGCTGGTGGGCGCACGACGCGCCGCGCGTGCTCGCCGCGATGAAGCCCGCGAGCACGGTGCAGTGGCTGCCGCGCATCAACCGTACGCCCGAGGAGACCGTCGCGCGTCTTTCCGAGCGGCTGGTGGCCTATCAGGGGCCGGCGTATGCGCGCCGGTTCGCCGCTTTCGTGCAGCTCGTCGACAGCCAGTGCACCGATGAGACGCACCGCAAAAGCTTTGTTGTTGCAGTGGCGCAGAACCTTTTCAAGCTCATGGCCTACAAGGATGAGTACGAGGTCGCGCGCCTTCATTCCGATCCGGAGTTCATGGACTCGATCCGCCGCCAGTTCGACGGAGAGATCCAGCTGCAATATCACCTCGCGCCGCCCCTGCTCGCCAGGAAGAACGACAAGGGCGAGCTTCAGAAGAGGGCCTACGGCGCCTGGATGGGCCGGGCCTTTCGCGTGCTGCGGCACGGCAAGGTGCTGCGCGGCACGCCCTTCGACATCTTCGGCTACACGCACGAGCGCCGCACCGAGCGCGCGCTCGTCGAGGAGTACCGCGCCGCGGTCGGCGCCGTGGTGGCGCACCTGGGCAGCCATGCGTCGGAGTGCCTGGAACTGGCGCGCTTGCCGCAGCAGATCCGCGGCTATGGCCATGTGAAGGAGCGCGCGGTCGCGGCGGCGCGGGCGCGCCAGGCCGAGCTCTTCGAGGCCATCACCGGCAAGCCGCTGCCGCCGGGCCCGATGGCCGAGGGCTATGGCAAGTACCTGGAGTACGGCTGGTGACGAGCGCATCGCAAACGACGGATCGGCGCAGCCGCAGCGCGGTGCGCGCGGCGGAAGGCATCCTCTCGACGCTGGTCGACGGCGTGTGGCGCATCCAGATCCATCGGGCTTCCAAGCGCAACGCGCTCACGATGACCATGTTCAGCGCCCTGGCCGAGAGTCTGGCGCTGGCGCAGGCCAATGACGCCGTGCGGGCGATCACCTTGTCCGGCCTCGGGCCCAACTTCTGCGCGGGCCACGACCTTAGCGCCTTCGACAGCTGGCCGCAGGGCCCGGGAGACCCGGTGCCGCGCTTCCTTCATGCATTGGCCGATGTGCGCAAGCCGCTGCTCATCGGTGTGCACGGATCGGCCGCCGGCATCGGCGTGACGATGCTGCTGCATGCGGACTGGGTGATCGCGACCTCCGACGCGGTCATGAAGCTGCCGTTCGTCGACCTGGGCATCGCTCCCGAGGCCGGGAGCTCTCTTCTGCTTGCGCGAGCCATCGGCGCGCTCAGGGCGAGGCGCCTGTTGCTGGGCGGGGAGGCCTTCACCGGACAGCAGGCCCACGATTGGGGACTCGTCTCGGAGCTGGCACCCGCGAATGAACTCGCGACCTGCCTGCAGCACAGGGCCCTCGCGCTGGCGGCCAAGGATCCGAAGGTCTATGGCCGCATCAAGGCGCTGCTGGTCCCGGCCGGCGAGGTGCGCGCGCGCATCGACGAGGAAATCGACCTGATCAACATCTGCGTGGCCGAGCGCCGCGCCTTGCAGACCTTATGAATCCCGCCATGACAGCACAGACACCGCGCAAGGCGCACATCGTGTATGCCCACCCCGAGCCGCAGTCCTTCGTCGCGGCGATGCGCGACCGGGTGTCCGAGCGGCTGACCGCCGGCGGCTGGCAGGTCGGGCTCTCGGATCTCTATGCCATGGGCTTCAACCCGGTGGCGAGCGCGGCCGACTTCGTCGAACGCGAAAAGCCCGAGTACCTGGTCTATTCGCTCGAGCAGCGCCATGGATGGCAGCGCCGGGCCCTGGCCCCCGACATCCTCGCGGAGGTCGAGGCCGTCGGGGAGGCCGAGTTGCTGGTGCTCGTGTTTCCCGTGTTCTGGTTCTCGGTGCCGGCCATCATGAAGGGCTGGATCGATCGGGTGTTCCTGTCCGGGCTCTTCTATGGCGGCAAGCGCATCTACGACCGCGCCCCCATGGCGGGCAAGCGCGCCCTGGTGGTCACCTCGCTGGGCGGGCGCAGTCATATGTTTGGCGAATCCGGTATCCACGGGCAGATCGACGTGATGCTGCGGCCCTTGCTGCAGGGCTCGCTGGGCTACGTGGGCTATGAGGTGTTCAAGCCCTTCGTGGCGTACCACGTGCCCTATGTGACGCACGCCGAGCGAGGCGCGATGCTAGAGCAGCTCGGCAGGGAGACGGATGCGCTGTCGCAGCGGGAGACGCTGGTCTTTCCGTCGCTCGATGCGTATGACGATGTGCTTCGTCCCGTGGCGCAATGCGTGGGAGAGACGAGGTAGGCCGGGCGATCCACAGGAGGCCGAGAAATTTTTTTCTTCGGAAGTAGACGTTCAGGCCGAAAGCTGTGCATAATCGAGGGCTTCGCTGGACGGCTTCAGCGGCGGATGACGGAAGTTGTTCTGCTGGTGGTTGAAGGTGAAGAGGTTGAAAAAAGTTTGACGGTTCTTTAAAAATCGTGTTAGACTACA
>NZ_JBWKPQ010000026.1:0-115524 GCF_059418345.1 Variovorax sp. GW821-FHT09B01
GACTCCCGCGGAGGCGCTTAACGACTACCTAAAATCCGCCGCGTAATCCGTGTTGCGACGACCGGTTGAATCCACCCAATGCACCAGCGAGCACTTCCATGAGCTGCTCAAGGAACAAGGTATCACTTGCAGCATGAGCCGAGCGGGTGAGGGCTAGGACAACTCGGCCATGGAGAGCTTCTTCAGTTCATTGAAGACCGAGCGCACAGCCAGAAAGGAGTACCGGTCCAGGGAACAGGCCCGCGCCGATGTGTTCGACTACATCGAGCGGTTCTACAACCCGACGCGCCGTCACTCGACGCTCGGCTATGTCAGCCCTATACAGTTCGAGAAAGCTCAAAATGGACTGCCCCTGGTCCGGTAGACAAACCCCGCCTATCCTTTGAGCATAGGAGGGAGTGCCATGAGCACCCAGAGGTTTACGCCGGAATTCAAGGAAGAGGCGGTCAAGCAGGTCATCGAGCGCGGGTACTCAGTGCCAGATGTCGCAGCGCGCTTGGGTGTGTCGGCCCATAGCCTGTACAAGTGGGTCAAGGCGGTTGCGCCGGATAAATCCGAACAACAGTCCAAGGAACTGCTGGAAGCCAAGAGCGAGATCCTTCGGCTACGCGCGCAAATGCGTCGAGTCGAAGAGGAGCGTGACCTGTTAAAAAAAGCCGCGCGGTACTTTGCCAGGGAGCCCGAGTGAAGTACCGCTTCATGAACGAGCACCGTCATGAATACCCGCTGGCCATGATGTGCCGGGTTCTGCAGGTGGCACGGGCTGGTTTTTATGCGTGGTTGCAATGCCCCGTGTCTGACCGGGCCAAGGACGATACGCGGCTGCTGGAACTCATCCGCCACTCATACGCCGCCAGCCATGGTGTCTATGGTGCTCGTCGCGTCTTTGGCGACCTCCGCGAAGCCGGCGAGAGCTGTGGCCTGCATCGTGTGGAGCGGCTCATGCAGAGCCACAAAATCAAAGCCATACGAGGCTACAAAAAGCCCCGTGCCATTGCCGGTCGCCCGTCCATCATCGCGCCCAACCATCTGCAGCGCGAGTTCACGGTCGATGTGCCCAACAAGGTGTGGGTCACCGACATCACCTACATCCGGACCTGGCAAGGCTGGCTGTATCTGGCGGTGGTGCTGGACCTCTACGCCCGAAAGGTCGTGGGATGGTCCATGAAGCCGACGCTGGGCAGGGAGCTGGCACTGGACGCATTGCTGATGGCTGTGTGGCGCCGCAAACCGCAGCAACGGGTCCTGGTGCATAGCGACCGGGGCAGCCAATATGGAAGCGACGACTTCAAGCGCTTCTGCGCAGCCCACAACCTCGAGCCGAGCATTAGCCGACGGGGCAACTGCTGGGACAATGCCGTCGCCGAGTCCTTCTTCAGCAGCCTGAAAAAGGAGCGCATCCAGAAGCGCATCTACAAGACCCGGGATCAAGCGCGCGCCGATGTCTTCGATTACATCGAGGCGTTCTACAACCGAACCCGCCGCCACAGCCATCTGGGCGGCATCAGCCCCGGGGCGTTCGAACGCGCCTCGGCTTGAGGCAGGGGTTTGTCTACCGGATCGGGAGCAGTCGAAACCTCAGCGCGGCCGCGCGCCGGGCTCTTTTTTAGGTCAGCGCTCGATTGAGACGCGCTGTGCAGGTGGGTCTTGAAAGTTTCCGCAGCCGCTCCTGGATTGATCACCGTCAAAGTTCTGGACAGCCGAAAAGGAGGCTTCTATGACCATGAACTTGCTGCGGCAGAGCGCGAGTTCCCGTCTGCCGGTCCCGTCCTATCGAACCGTAGACATCGATCAAGTACGGATCCTCAGGGCGGCCGGACTCGTCGTGGCGCTGATCCCTTCGCCCTCCAATCTGCTCACGCTTTCGGGTGACGGTCTGGCTGCCCAGGTACTGGCGGTCACGCAAAAGGGGCGGGAAGAACTGGCTAGGTTCGACTACCCGGAAGCTTGGCCACCCCTGTGGCAGAAACGCATGCCGCGGATTTTCACGAAGCATCGTTGGCCCCCGCGGCTACCCAGTAAGCCGGCCGTGCCACCTGGATGCACTAGGCCAGCGGTCGTCAACAAGCCGCGGCGCGCGCGGTTAGACACGCTGGTGTTCAAAAGCTTGTCAGGGATCGCACTGGTCGCCAGAACCTAAGCGCCAAGGGCGCGCTGGCGGGCGTCGCTTGCCCGCCAGTGTCTGTCGATCGGCAGTCGAGCGCATGGAGGAGCCGCCACTACGTGGCCGGCCTCCTCCGCCTGCGAGCCCATGACTCGCCCATGTGGGGTCGCCACCACCTCTCACCCGGGTTTCGCTTGACGAGAGGAGTTATTCTGGAGCGACCGTGACGCGAACTCAACCTGGGCACGAGTGACCTCATCCTCGGATCGGAGCTGCAGCTTTTTGCAGTTTGCGCATTGGTACAGTCGCCGCCAAGGGAGCAGACGCATCCAGGGACGACGTTCGACACGGTAGAGGTGGTTGGGAGTACAGCTGCACGATTGAAAAACGGACATGTCTACCACTAGTTCGAAAGTTGCACTCATTATTCCGAGGCAACCGTGACAAAGGTCACCGTTTTCCGTGGGAAGTTGTGATCGAGCTAACAGGTTGGACCGCAAGTTGACGAAGAGCCGCTCTTACAGGCCCTAGCGAGCTGGTCGGGCGAAGTTGACCGGGTGGTCCGACGTCTGCGAAGGTGCGGATGAACGCTGCCCGCTCCGCTGCCCTCACGGGGCAGTAGTCGACCGAGGCTGGTGGAGAAACATGATCTTCGTCTCCACATTGTTAGTACCTAGTCCTACAGTCTGTTTCGAGACTTCCAAGTCACATCGCAGCTTGTGTGTGCAACTTGGTGGAACAGCATGCCGACGGATTTGGGTAGTCGAATTGAGCGCGCCGCGCTGCCGCTCGTCGGGATGAGAGAGACGTGCGGAGCGCGGTCGTGCTCCAGGCAGCGGCGATGATCAAAGCCCACCTCCCGGCGAATGAGCGCATGAGCACGCGCCCGGTAGTGGGGTTTCGGATCACCGATACAGGGCGGCAGGCTTTGAGTGAACTTCGCCCCTCGGACGCTGGTGAGCCAAAGCGTGGGCGGTCTCAAACTCCAAGTGCAACACCCTCCGGAAACTGCGCATTGTGGTCGAGGCAGTCCTGGAAGAAGGCCTCCGCAGGCGTCTTCCAATCGAGCGTGTTGCGCGGGCGGGTGTTGAGCTCCCAGGCGATCGCATCGAGCTGGCGTTGGCTGTAGACGCTCAGATCGGTGCCTTTAGGCAGGTACTGCCTGATCAGCCCATTGATGTTCTCGTTTCGCCCTCGTTGCCAGGGACTGTGAGGATCAGCGAAGTAGATCGTCAACCCCGTGCTCTCGGCCAGCCGCTTGTGCAGCGCCATCTCCTTGCCTTGGTCATACGTCAGGCTCTTGCGAAGCGCTTCGTCCAGCGGGCCAAATGCGGCCTCGAAGCCTCTGAAGACATCCAGCGCCGTCGCACCATCGACCTTCACGATCATCACGAAACAGGTTCTGCGACACACCAAGGTGCCCACGCACGACTGATTGCGTGCCCCTTTGATCGGGTCGCCTTCCCAATGTCCTGGTACCAGTCGGTCGTTCACTTCGGGCGGACGTACGTGGATGCTGAGCATGTCCGCCAACTTGCCGCGTTGCTCCGCATTGCGGCCGTGAGGCCGGCGCGCACCACGGGCTTGGCGCAGCAATGACGTCAACTCTTTGCGCAGCTCCCCCTTGGGGCGAGCGTAAATGGCGGTGTAGATCGTTTCGTGCGAGGCTTGCATATCGGCGCGTGCGGGCTGTTCGCGCTTGAGGATAGTGGCGATCTGTTGGGGCGACCAGCGCCTTCCCAGCAGTTCCATCGTGCGTGACCACAACGCCGTGTGCGGGCGAAGCTTGCGCACTCGGCGGGCACGCCGCCTCATCCGCAGCGCACGCTTGCCAGCAGACACCGCGTCGTAACCAGGCGCAAGACGCGGACGTCCCCACACCACTTCACCCTCTGCATGGTGGCCGTTGCGTCGCAACTCTCGGGTGATAGTGCTTGGTGCTCGGTTCAGCATCCGCCCAATCGATCTGGCACTACTGCCTTGCAGGCTCATAGCCATGATCACCCCTCGCTCTTCTGCTCTCAACTGCTTGTAACCGCTCGACATACATCACTCTCCTGAGGGCTGAAGAGTGTTGCACTTGATATTTGAGACCGCCGTGGATAACTTCCCTCTCCCGTCAGCCAATGAACCCTCCAGCAGACCCGAGCTCCTGGGAAACTTATCCTGCAGGTTTGAACTTGCCATCCAAGCCGGAGATACCGGCCGCGTGAAGCGGCCCGTGCGGGCGGTCTTCCGGGCGGCGTATCGCAGTGAGGTGGAGGATTGGTTGCTTACTCCAGGTGAGCGGTCCAGAACAGACAAGGATCTGGCGCGGCAGTATTTGCTCGAGCTGCGCGACCTGTCTTATGAGGACGAGCCGCTGATGTGCATCGCCGATATGGTGGAGGACAGACGAGCGGCCGCGATGATCGCCGCAGTTTTCCTGAAGGACTTGGTTGAGTAGCGGGAGGGTGCGATGGGGCCGTAGGCACGACGTCCGAGCGCTACGTGGACTTGCTAACGTCCACAGGGCTCGAATCGCAGCGATGCGCTTCCGCCGCGCTCGGCGATGTAGGCGAGGACCTCTGCCTCCAACCGCGTGCGCACTTCCGCCTCGCTTTCATACATGAACGAAGCAAACACGCTGACCAATCGACGCCCACACCACACTTCTGCGCGCCCGCCCCAAGCGCTCCCGGAAAGCGGGTGAGCGTGAAGTGCCACAGTGGTGGAGTATCGAGAGGCATGGGTCGTGAGTAAATTTCCTCTCGCGGTGCCATGCGTTGCGACGTGTCTGATCCAAACGTCGGACGAAAACTCAGGACGGGTGCTGCTCACCCCTGCGCGACAGCAACGCCGGCCGAAAGATGAGTGCGATCGGGCGCTGCCGCTCGGCAGTTGCCTACGTAAAGTGACTCTGGTGAGGCTCACCGAGCATTAATAGATTTCCTGCCCTTCGGAGGGGCCGGCATGCCAATGGATTTTGCGTCGTATCAAGGACGCTGGGTTTCCGCTTGCGCTTCACGACGAAACCGATATTCGAAATGCGGGCGTTCTCGAGGCTGCCGAAGAATCTCTGCTCGTCCGGAAAGGTTGCCGTTAGGAGCGGCGCGAGTCACAGCGCAACGCACTTCCCAGCCGTCGCGAAAAAACTGGGCGAGAAAGTCTGGTGTGCTGATGATCATCTCGTGGCTGTGGTGAGGGGGAACAGGCTAGGGCTCGAAAAGCGTCGTCGGCGTCTGCGTGCGGAGGGAGGATGC
Organism: Variovorax sp. GW821-FHT09B01; assembly: GCF_059418345.1. Taxonomy (NCBI): domain Bacteria; kingdom Pseudomonadati; phylum Pseudomonadota; class Betaproteobacteria; order Burkholderiales; family Comamonadaceae; genus Variovorax; species Variovorax sp. GW821-FHT09B01. Next base: position 5,347 of record NZ_JBWKPQ010000026.1, read on the forward strand.
GTAATCCAACCTTCACGCATCGCTGTGCCAGTCCGCACCGGGGGCTGTTGTCGCGATACCGGAGAGCTTCGGTATCAGAGCGCCGTCGATGAGGGTCCACAGCGTCAAATCGCTGCTCCGTTGGACAGCTATGCGCGCAAGGCGCACCAGACGGTGTCAACACACACAGGCACTCTGGCCTGTCCTACGTGAAACTCACCGCAAGCCTGACGTGCTCTGTGGCGAGGTGGCTTGACCTTCCCTTCCATCACAAGCGCGAGGCCGTCATGCCAAATTCCCCGCATCCTTCGTTCGACTTTGCACCGTCCGCTGATATGAGCCTGGGCGTCGAACTTGAACTGCAGCTCATCGATGCAGATTCGGGCGATCTCGCTCAGCGGAGTCCGCAGATCCTTGAGGCTGCGCGTCTTCTCGGGCCTTTGGCACGAGGGGCAATCGTTCCAGAGGTGAGCGCCGGCATGATCGAGATCTCCACCGGTGTCTGTGCGAATGCCTGCGAGGCGGCTGCTGACCTCGAAACCCTACGCAGCAGGGTCTCGTGCGCGGCCGCCGAACACGGCGCCCGCATATCCGGCGGCGGGCTGCATCCTTCCAAGCACTGGTGGGAACAGCAGATCTTCGACAGCCCACGCTATCGCGCCTTGACTTCGCTGTATGGGGAGGTACTCAAGCAGACAACTGTATTCGGGCAGCATATTCATCTTGGGTGCGCTGACGTTGAGCGCGTCCCGCTATTGATGCACCAGCTCGCCAGATACGTGCCGCACTTTATTGCACTCTCTGCGTCCAGTCCCTTCATGGAAGGGAGAGACACCGGATTCGACTCCACCCGGACGTACTGCCCGAACCCGTTTCCCACAGGACCCCGTGCGCCATTTACGAACTCCTGGCATGAACTCACCGAATGTCTGTCCAAATGGCTTGCGTGCGGGGTCATCAAGTCAATCAAGGACTTGCATTGGGACATCCGACCGAAGCCTGAGTATGGAACGGTCGAGATTCGCGTCCTCGATAGCCCGTTGTCTATCGAGCGAGCCGCCGAACTCGCCAGCTTCGCGCAACTTCTCGGAACGTGGCTGCTGGAGTCACAACCGTTTATCCCCCGGGACGAAGACTACCTCGTGTACGAGTACAACAAGTATCAAGCCGCGAAGTTCGGCCTGAAAGCAATCTACGTCGATCCGATGACACGGAAACAATTGCTTCTGAGAGACCACCTCGGGAACCTGCTGTCGACTTTGGCGCGCCACGCGTCGGCGCCGAGAGATGAAGAACGACTCGCAACCCTGCGCAAGGTGGTGAGCACCATCCAGAACGACGCAACCGTGCTGCGCAGCTTGAGAGGCCGCTGCCGCAGCGTCAAAGAAATGGCGCTCCTTGCAGCGGGGATGATGGAAACATCTCAAAATCCGGACGATACTGTGCGCGCCTCGATGCCTCTCTTGCCTGCCAAACCCCGCGAGCCTCTTAGCGTATCTCGTAGTCAATGGGCTTGAAAGAGCCATTGTTCGAATTTTCGGCCGAACACGCTGTCAATCCGCAGATGAGGTCCATCTCAGCGCGTAGTTCAATAAAGTCGCCGGCGCGAGACGTGGGTGGCTTGACTTGAACCTCGCCGGTCTCGGTGACGCCGACATTCATGAAAACATTGAACGTTGTTCCAATCTGGTCCGGACGAATTCCGTACGGTTCAAAAGCTCGGTACAGATTCTCAAAGCAGCTGGGGTGATGCCCGTGGTGCTGATAGAGAATTTCGAACATCTCCTGGCTGCACGGGGTTAACAGGAAGTCGTGTCGACCGACCGTGTCATCGACAATGCGAAACATTGGACGGCTGTTGTTTGCGTAGAGTAGATCGCCCTTGGTCAGGTAGATCTTTGAAGCATAGTCGATGGACCGCCCGGAGGACAGGCTACAACTGTGGTCGTCCTGTGCGAAGGCGTACAGGTCGGCAACTTGTTCGCCGAATGGATCGTTGATGCGCAGGATCTGGCCGCTTCGCAAAGTGAAGGCGACGCCCGACTGCGGCGGGATACGGCAGCAGCCGGCCGCGTGGGTCAGCGTTTTCTCCTCAATCATTCGATTCCTTTCAAGAGTGATGATGAAACGGACACTTCCAGTTAGATTCCACGGCCCGTCCGGAGTACTGGCGCGCTTCAGAAGCTTCACCAAAGCGGGCGAGCACAGGATTGATTGATCCCTGCAGGTCAATGTCGCGCTGCCGGATAGCCTCCTGCATCGACTGGTACTTCCCAGACGCTTTCATTGCTTCGAACTGATCGTGGAAGTTGAAGACCAAGCAAGGCACGGCCGACCGGCGCGCATGGCGTGAAGCCTGTGGATGCATGCCCACGACGAAGAAGGCGCGACCTCCCACGCTAAATGAGAAGTCGCAGCGCTCTGAATCGTGGCTGACTTCACAGTTCCACTGATAGCCGCGTTCTCGATCGAGGTCATGCAACGATTGAAGTTGGGTCCATAGGGCTTTTTCGAACTCGATCTCGTTGGTGGGAGATCCGTCGAACAGGGCCACAAAGCTCACCGGCACGACGCCAGGGTCAGGAAAGGCCGCAGAGTAGGCTATAAGGGCGTCGAAAAGCTCTGGAGTCTGAGATGGATCTCCAAGCGTCCGCAGCTCGATGAACTGTATGCGTTTCTTGTTGAGCGCGGATTTCGCGCCTACGCATGGAAATCCCTCGGACGAGATAAACGCGCGCATTCCCTCGATGCGAGATCTGTTGGACGAAGGCTCCGTTTCGGCGGGGGAGAGGAGTTGATCTGTCATGCATCAACGGTCGGCAAGCGTCCCGGCCCTCGTCGAAGGCAAATCCGCCATTCGTGTGTGCGAAAAAAAATCTTGCGTGTAGGCCGCGCGGAGCGAGAGGCAGGACAGCTCCGACGAGCTTCTGCCGCGGTCGCGCTTTCTGCGGCTCTCGCCGCCACGGCTGTTGCAATCAGAAGGGTCTCTGTGAGAACCTACAGCTGCGAGAACCCCACGTGTGCAAGCAGCGCCAATGACGAGGAAGATCGCATCACGAGCCAGAGGCCCAACGCCATCGTGCTGACTAGCACTCCCACTGCCGTTGGCCTTCTAGCCGCTCGTGTCAGGAACGCAGGCGGGTCCAGAGAAAGGCCAGGGTCGCCAGCGCCATGACCGCGGTCGCGGCCCAGCCCAGCACCCGCCAGTGCAGCGGCAGCACCAGCTCGCCCATGAGGCGGCGGCTGCCGGCGGCCCACATGACGCCGACCATGATCGGCACCGACATCAGCGAATTGAGCACCGCCGCCCACACCAGCGCTTTCATTGGATCGACGCCGCACAGGCTGATGCCGACGCCGCAGGCCATGGCGGCCGCGAGGATGCCGTAGAAGGCCGGCGCCGCGCCCACCGGCTGCTCGAGCCCGCGGCGCACGCGCAGGAACTCGGCGCAGGCATAGGCGGCGGAACCGCCGAGCACCGGCAGCGCCAGCAGGCCCGTGCCGATGATCCCCAGCGCGAACAGCGCGAAGGCCGCGCTGCCGGCCACCGGGCGCAGGGCCTCGGCCGCCTGCGCGGTCGAGCCCACGTCGGTCTGGCCGTGGGCATGCAGGGTGGCGGCCGAGGCCACGATCATCGAGAAGGCGATCGCGTTGGAGAAGCCCATGCCGACCCAGGTGTCGAAGCGCAGCCGGCGCAGTTGCGTGCGCGCCTGCGCGGGATGCGTCCTGAGCGCATGGTCCTGCGGAACGCGTTCGATCTCCTCCACCTCCTGCGCCGCCTGCCAGAAGAACAGGTAGGGGCTGATCGTGGTGCCGAGGATCGCCACCACCATCTGGATGCTCTCGGCATCCCAGTGCAGGCGCGGCAGCAGCGCGCCCGCGAGCGCGGCCTTCCAGTCGACATGCGCCACCAGCGCCACGCCCACGTAGGCCAGCAGCGAGAGCGTGAGCCACTTGAGCACGCGCACGTAGCGGTGGTACGGCAGCCAGGCCTGCAGCGCCAGCGACAGCAGGCCGAAGCCCAGCGCGTAGAGCGCCTCGGGTCCGCCCAGGCCCAGCCGCGCGACCTCGGCCATGGCGCCGATGTCGGCCGCGAGGTTCACGACATTGGCGACCAGCAGCAGCACGACCGCGAGCAGCACGACCGGGCGCGGCCACAGGGTGGCGAAGGCCGAGGTCAGCCCGCGGCCCGTGGTGCGGCCGATGCGCGCGCTCGCGAGCTGGATGCCCACCATCAGCGGATAGGTCAGCAGCAGGGTCCAGCCCATGCCGTAGCCGAACTGCGCGCCGGCCTGGGTGTAGGTGGCGATGCCGCTGGGGTCGTCGTCGGCGGCGCCGGTGATGAGGCCGGGGCCGAGGCGGTTCAGGAAGCCGCGCTTCGCGGGAGGCTCGGCGCCTGCGCCAGCACTGGCGTTGTTCTCGTCCTGCTCGCTCGGCCTCGGCATGCTCGCCTCGTCGGTGACCACGGGAACCCGAAAGTAGTGCGCGATCACAGTTCCATCTGTAGGACGCTGCTGCAACCTGGATGCACTTTGAAGGCAAGACCACGCCCCCATGCCGATCAGACGCATTTTTCGAACAGAACTATACATTGGTTCGCCTCTCGCCTACATATGCGCATGGCATGCCGGAAAACGCTGGAGGCTACAGATTCCACCACACGTCATCAGCCATCATTTGCGCGAGGCACTTCATGTCCAGTACTTCTTACCAACTTCCCCGCGGGTGCTTCGCCGTGGTCACCGGAGCGTCTTCCGGTATCGGCCTGGAACTTGCACGCTGTTGTGCGCCGCCGGCCTCGATCTCTTGATCGCGCTCGACGAGCCGGAAATCGAGGCGGCCGCGATCGCATTGCGCCATGCGTGTGTCTCAGTGATTGCTTCGCAGGTAGATTTTTCTACGCTCGATGGCGTTGATCGATTAGTGGCCGCCGTCGGTAATCGTCCTGTGGATTGCTTGCTCGCCATCGCGGGCCGTGGCCTTGGTCATGCGTTTGTCGACGAAGCCTTCTCGCAGGCAAAGCTTGTCCTCGACACCAACGTTACCGGCACCATCTACCTGATTCACCGGTTGGCCGGCCCGATGCGCGCACGGGAGTCGGGGCGTATCCTAGTTACGGGGTCCATCGCGGGCTTCATGCCTGGGCTCCTACCAGGCGGTCTACACCGGCACAAAGGCTTTCCTCGATTCGTTCTCGCTCGCCTTGCGCAACGAGTTGAAGGATTTCGGCGTAACCGTGAGTTGCCTCATGCCCGGACCGACGGACACCCGGTTCTTCGAGCGTGCGGACATGCTCGATACGAAAGTGGGACAGGACGGCAAGATAGCCGACCCAGCAGAAGTGCCGCGCGTCGGCTTCGAGGCGATGCTGAATGGAGAGGCGGACGTGGCGGCGGGCTGTAAGAACAAGTTGCAGGTCGCGATGGCCAGGGTCATGCCGGCGCAAGTACTGGCTGAGCAGCACCGCAAGATGCCGAACCCGGAAGCGGCGACCGCTGAGCGGGGCACTATGGAGTTTATGAGAAGCATCGAATGATCCCGATGAGCTTGCCCGACTGCACGAGACTCATCACCACTGCTGCGCGCTGGCCGGCCAACTCGCTGCCCGCGAACAGCCACTTCTTCGCGCCCTACTGGCGCAGTTCGGCAGTGAACCGTCGACAGCCATGCCGACCCTTGTGACCTTGAAGATCTCGCGGATCTTCACTCAGCTCGCTGTGCTTGTCAGCTGCGCCGAGCGCCTTCAGCTCGTAGCAGAAGCTGCTGCGCGCCAGCTCTGCCGCGCAGCAAATCGGCAAGAAGGATGTTTAATCGATCACGATCAACGTCCTTTCACGGGCGCAGAGCGCGACTTGGTTCGACCCAAGGCCTGCACTTTTTCAGGTAAGCATTCTCCGCCTGCAGCTGCTGAAGATCGCGTAGCAGCTCGCCGCGACTGCGTTAGTCACTTGCCGCCGCCTCACGGTCATCGCGCCTCCTCGGCGGCTTGCTTATCCTCGTCTGTTCCTATTTCCATCCAGGCTGCAAGGCGGGCGCGCCGTGAGCGGCATACGCCCGATTCCACTCCGCTGTCAGGCTGAGGGGCCGGATGTTGAAGAGGGCCGCAGCCAGCCAGCCCGACAGGCCCTCATCCTGCATCCGGTGCAGGACCTCGAGCTTGGAGTCGACATCGGAGTTGGCGCGCTCCCGCGCCAGCAGACCCAGCTTTCCCACTGGCCTTGTAAGCGTGCTGGCGGTAGCGCGCAATTCGCCAGCGCCCTTTCTGTAGGCCATGACAGCAGCAAGCTTCTGTTTCTCTCTGTACTCGGCCATTTCGATTCCTCGAGTTCGTCCAGGTTTCGGGGGCCAGATAGATTTGGTTGGACGCCATCCTCGGGAGCCGCAGCGACTGGCGCAAGGTGGGACCGCTGGGCGCCCACATGGCAACCGCCGATTCGGTGAAGCTTCTGTGATAACCGGGTGGCGCAAGAAGACCTCGGGCCCCCGGGCGTCAACGTAGCACCACGGGGGCGAAAATGACATAGAGTAGGGCCGCCTGCTCAGCGGTGCGGTTCGACCGCCCCGAGCTAGTGGCGCTCTCGACGATGCGCCGCAATGTGGCCTGCGTATAAGGTGACACGGGGTATCTCCAGGTCGACGCTCATGCCCTCAACTATCTGCGTGACGAGCGGGCCCGAACGCGCAACAGCTTCGAGCAACGTTTCGCTGCCCAGCTTCAGGTACTCACACGCACAACCGGTCAACTGGACCAGCACTCTGCCATGCGAGGAGCGCACTGAAATCTCGTAGCCATTGCTCTCAGTCGGCGAGGGTGCCTGGACCGCGAGCGGGGGGCGCGGCGATCCAGGCCGCCCAATCACGGCTTGGCCTTTTCTAGCTGAGCGGACAGTTCATCCAGCACCGCGTCTTCCCCCATACCGAGTTCAGCGCCGGTCTGCGGATCGCTGGTCGGATCGGAAGCAGTGCGCACCGCCAGCGCGTCCACGGCAGCTTCTTCTTCCGCAGTCAGATTGACCGAAGCGTCACCACTGCCTCCGTCGACGGGGCACTGCGGCAGTGGGTCCTCGACGAAATCCCATTGCTCTCCCTGATTCCACGGCCCGCGCACATCGCTTCCCTTCGACATGTTGAAGTACACCTTCGTGAACTCCGGCATGCCGGGAAGCTTGCCGGGTGGGAAGTTCGGCGTGATCGCATAGAGCGCCTTCTCGAACGACTTCTGGTGCGCGATCTCGCGTGTCATCAGGAAGCCCAAGGCTTCTTTCACCCCCGGATCGTCGGTCAGGTTGATCAGTCGCTCATAAACGATCTTGGCCCGTGCTTCGGCCGCGATGTTCGAGCGCAGGTCGGCCGTGGGTTCGCCGATGCTGTCGACGTAAGCCGCGGTCCAGGGAACGCCCGCTGAGTTGACCAGCGCAGGTCCACCGCCATACAACACCTGCGTGAGGTGGCTGTCGTTGCCAGCGCCCGTGATGGTTCGATAGGCCTCTGCTTCCGAGTCGACGCCTTCGGCCAGCCTTCCTTTCGCGCCGCGGTTGAGCATGGCAACCATCGTACCGATCACTTCGAGGTGACTGAGCTCTTCGGTGGCGATGTCGAAGAGCATGTCCTTGCGGCCCGAGTCCTCCTCTGCGATGGCCTGTGTGAAGTAGCGGCAAGCGGCGGCGAGCTCACCCTGGGCGCCGCCGAACTGCTCTAGCATCAAGTTGGCCAAGCCTGGATTTGTTTCACTGACGCGCAAGGTGTACTGAAGACGTTTGTTGTGAGAGAACATGATGAAGCTCCATGGTGGGGGTGGATGGGTCCAGCTCAACTGAACTGGAAAATTAATCCTGGGCTTCATCCACGAGTCGATGCACGGCGGATGCGGACGGCATGCGTAGGAATCCACCCCGCAGGCCCCTGGGTTCTCCAACCAACGCCCGCCGTCGCTAAAACCGCAGGCGCGGGGATGCGGTAGTAGGAATGTTGTGGATCTGTTCCAACTGCCGCAGAACGAGGCGATTGCGCTGCGCCGTCTGAGAAGCCACGCAGTCCTTCGGCACGACCACTTCGAGGTCGCGCATCACCGCTTCGGAGGCAGTCACCAGAATGCACTGGTCGCTCGCCACGCCGGTGAGGATCAGCTGGGAAGCTTTGAGATGTTGAAGCAACAGCTCAAGAGGTGTGCCAAAGAAGGCGGACTGCTTGGGCTTGAGGACAAAGTAGTCCTCTTTGCTCGGCATGAGGAGTTCTGTAATCTTGGCGCCTCGGCCGCCGCCGCGATACGCATCGTCGATCAGCGTGCGGAGGTCGGACCGCCAGCGACCAGCGTTGTCATTCGCGTAGATGACCGGCACGCCGGCGTGGACCGCCCTCGCTTTGAGGCGAGCGATGTGAGGAGCGATTTGCGCGGCATAGCGCACCAGCTTTTCTCCATCTTCGAAATCCCAGCAACTGATCATGTCGATCACGAGCATGGCGAGGCCCCCGCTGGCTCTCTCCGTCGCCAGCCTTCCCGGCACCTTTGAATGAGCCCCTTCGGCGCGTTTATTGTCCGGGCGGGCCATCATGCCCCGAGGGAGGCTTGACATCGCCTCCATCCCTTCTGAAGACGCTCAACTGGCCGTCTGCTTCGAGGCGCGCGATGCGGACCTGCCGCAGCGACTCCACCCCCTGCTGCCGCAGCTTGCCCATCAGCTCGTCCGTCGAAATCATCTCCCGGCGCAGCGCGCGCTGATTCAGCTGCCCATGTCGCACCAGCACCGCAGGCAAAGGCTCGAGCAAGCGGGAGATTGGTTCGAATCTGTAGCTGAGCCAGTCGAGGACGAAGTTCCAGGCGATCAGCGTCCCCAGCAGCACCAAGCCGTCATTGATGGACTTGTATTCGCCTTGCATCGCATTGCTGGATGCGTCGGCAACCAACACCACGAAGAGCAGATCCGCCACGCCCATGGACCCGATGTCGCGACGCAGGACAAAGCGAAACACCAGAAGCAGGAACCAGTAGACCACGGTTCCCCGCACCACCATGTGCCAGACAGGAAAGTCTCGACCGAAAAGCGAAAGAAGCTCGTCCATTTCTTTACCCTAGTGCCGTGTCAAGAACCATCATCACGACGAAGCCGAGCATGAGCCCGCCTGTGGCGAAGGTCTCGTGGCCCTGCCTGTGCGATTCCGGAATGATCTCGTGACTGATCACGAACAGCATCGCTCCCGCGGCGAGGGCAAGGCCCCAGGGCAGCAGCGAGGGCGAAATGCTGGTCAGCGCGGCGCCGGCCACCGCTGCGACCGGCTCGACCAGCCCGGAGAGCACCCCCACGCCCGCCGCCTGCCATCGGCTGTAGCCCACGCTGCGAAGGGCGAGCGCCACGACCAGGCCCTCCGGCGCATCCTGGATCGAAATGCCGGTCGTCAGCGCACTGGCTCCCACGGGGTCGGTTCCTGCGAAGGCCACGCCGATCGCAAGGCCCTCCGGGAGGTTGTGCAGGATGATGGCGAACACGAAGAGCCAGATCCGCTTCATCGTTCGAGACCCTGGGCCCTCGGCCCCCTTGACGAAGTGTTCATGGGGAATGGTGCGATCGAGCGTCAACACCGCAAGGGCGCCCAGCAGGATGCCCGCTCCCACCATGGCGCCAGCCCCCCAATGCGAAGCTCCTTGTCCCTTGGCGGCTTGCAGCGCGGGGATGATCAGCGAGAACGAGCTTGCGGCGAGCATCACTCCGGCACCGAAGCCGAGCATGGTGTCGTAGACGCGCTGCGAAAACTGCTGCGAAAGCAGGACTGGGATGGTGCCCAAGGCCGTCGCGAGCGCCGCGATCCCTCCCCCGGCAAGCGCCAAGCGGATGGCAGGTGCATCGTCCATCGCCACCACGGCTTCGTAGCCCATCACGAGCATGCCGAACCCGACGATGCCGATGCCACTCCAGCGCCTCAGGCGCTTGCCCTTCGAGCCACGGTGTGAGATGGATAGAGGATTCAAGTGAAGAGGCCCGGCATCGCGAACAAGAAAAAAAATGAGCCCGGCCGAAGCCGGACTCCAATCTTCGGCACCCGCCGAAGACCCCAATTCATGCGGCTGCTTCCAGCGCAGGCATCCGGATCGATCACCTCCCAGGAAAAGGAAAGACGGGGACACCGGTCAAACATGAAATTCACGTAAACCGTGTCGAGACCGTGTAGGTCGAACGCTACCTATGAATAGCGAATGCTGGCAATCGCCGCGCTGCTCGCTAACGCACAGCGTCGTAGCCTCTGCGACTACACGCCGAGCTCTGCGTCGGCCCCTCACTGCTTGCTGCTGTTTCGTGCTCCTACGGATAGCAGCCTTGCATACCAAAGGATCAATATGCCAATCAAGACCCCTTCCGAACTATTCATCCACGATCTTTCGGATACCTATAGCGCAGAGAAGCAGATGACCCGCTCGCTTCCCAGGCTCGCCCGTGCGGCCACGGACCCTCAGCTGGCTCAGGCCTTCGAGGATCACCTCGAGGAAACGCGCGCGCAAGTCGAGCGGATTGAAGAAATCGCCGAGGCCCTTGGCCTGAAACTCAAGCGCATCAAGTGCGAGGGCATGGCCGGCCTGGTGGAGGAGACCCTGTCCATGGTCGATCAAGTTCAAGAAGGACCGGTGCTGGATGCAGCGTTGATCGGATCGGCCCAAAAGGCCGAGCACTACGAGATCGCGAGCTACACCTCGTTGATCCTCATGGCGATGAAGCTGGGCTATGCCCCGGCGGTGCCGCTGCTGCAAGCCACGCTAGCCGAGGAGCAAGCGACCGACAAGCGCCTCGGCGCCATGGCGGAGGCCAGCGCCATCGAACAAGCTGAAGCGACGAGCTGACCCGTTTCAAAGGATCAAGATGAAAACCCTATTTCGTACCGCCACGGTCGCAGCCGTCTTCGCCGTCACCTACGGTCTGAGCTCTGCGGTGTTGGCTCAGGCTAAGCTCGAGGCCGCTGACGCATCCATGCTCAAGGACATCGCGCAAGCGAGCATCGCGGAGGTAGAGACCGGGAAGGTCGCCGTCGAGAAAACGAACAGTGCGGACATCAAGAAGTTCGCCCAGATGATGGTCGAAGACCACACCAAAGGCCTGAGCGACGTGGGGTCCCTGGCCAAGAACAAGGGTGTAGAACTGCCCGACGGACCTGACGCGAAACACAGAGCAGCGATGCTGAAGTTCAAGGCGCTTCAGGGCGATGCTTTCGACCGTCAGTACGTGAAACAGGCTGGCGTCGATGACCACGAAGCGACCGAGAAGCTGCTCAAGAAAACCCAGGCCGAGGCAAAGGACCCTGAAGTAAAGGCGCTCGCAACAAAGATGCTGCCTGTGGTCCAGGGCCACTTGGCACATTCGCAGCGGCTTGCAGGTTCAGTGAAATGATAGTCGTCGCTGTCGAACGGTGGTGATGTTCGACGCCGGAGGGAGCGCTGACCAGAGCGATCTCGGCCCTCCGCGCGTTCGCTGGTCATTTTCCGAGGAGGGGGGCCGGATAAACCTCGGGTGGGGAGCCCTCATTCGAACGAGCTCTCTTTCGTAGGGATTCGATGTCCAGCGAGCATGCATTTGTTTACCGGGGCCACGCATTTCGGATTGAGCTTCGACCGAACGACGTGGCCAGTACCGGGCGAGTGTGGAGGTGGTTTCTCCTGCGCCATCCCTTGCGCCTCCCGCAAGGCATTGATCTTCATGCAACAGCAGCTCAGGCACTGCGGCATGGACGACAGCAGGCCATGCGTTGGGTGGACGAGCGTCCTGTGGACTCACGCGCGCAGTCCTAGTGCACGGCTGGTCCAGAAGCGCTGAATGCGCCTAAGGGAGTACTGACGCCCAGTAATCGGGCTGGTCGCTAGCTCAAAAAATCGCAGAGCTGCGCGCTGACGCGCACAGGCTGTTCGTGGTGAAGCCAGTGGGTGCCGTCCTCCAGGCGCGAAAGAATGCCTTTCGCGCAATACTTCAGCGCTTCATCACCCAGGCCAGGCTCCAGCGCCGTATCCTGGTCTCCCCAGAGGATCAAGGTGGGAGCTTCAATTGGGGTTGAAATAGGGCGCCCGATGGCCATGGCGCGCTACCAATTCAGCATACTCGCAACCGCGTGCGGCTGGCTCCAAGCCTCGCAGTACGCCTCCAGCAACTCAGGGTCGAACGCATCGGGCTTGCTTGTGCGAGTCAGTGAAGCACGCAAGAGCGCGCACCGATTCGCGCCGAGCATTGTTTCGGGTAAAAAGGGGAGGTGGAAGAAGCCGACGTATGCGCTGCGAGCGAGTTGAAATGGATGCGACAGGGCGTAGCCGAGAAGACTCGCCGGGTGCGGTGCGTTCAGAATCGCTAGGCGCTGTACCCGTTGGGGGTCTCGCGCGGCAACGTGCCATGCAACGATCCCTCCCCAGTCATGGCCCACGAGCGCAAACTCCTGCGCATCCAATGCGTCTGCAAGCGCGCATATGTCGTCAGCCAAGACATCCAGTGCATAGGAACTGACACCGCTGGGCTTGTCGGACTGCCCATAGCCTCTTTGATCCGGAATTGCCACCCGCCAACCAATCGCGAGGAAAGGTTCTACGTATCGCTGCCAAGCCTGCCAAGTTTCTGGGAATCCATGCAGCAGGATCACGAGAGGGGGCGGTTTGGGGGCCGGCGGTGACGACATGCAGCGTGATGCCGTTTACCGATATCTGGGAGTGTTCCATGCCTGGTTCCAATCTAGAGCATAAAAGGAAGCGCCTGCATGCCTAAAGGGCCCGAGCGTCGAATGCCAACTTCCATTTCCGAATGCAGGCTCATGGGCCGATCTTAGGAGGGCCGCCATGGATGACATGCGCCGAGCGGATTCGAGAAGCTATGCCGGTGGCGGGATGCAGATTCCAATTTGGCCGTTTTTCACCACGCCAGCGTAGGATGTGGAAGCGTTCATGCGTGGGCTTGCGGCAAGGGTACGCACGCGCTTCCCGTCGATCTCAGCGAGGCGACAACCAAAGTTTGTCCTTCAGCAGATCGTTCAATTTGCTTACGCGAGCGCGCTCGCGCCACGGCGACAACCGGCTTCTTGAATCAGAAGGAGCCTTTCATGACCGACGACACCAAGAAGACTGCGTTGGACCGCAAGCTGATCTCGCTGGAAGAAAAGCACGAGGTGAGGTCCTGGACCGAAAGCCTTGGCTGCAGCGAGATGCAGCTGCGCGATGCGGTCAAGGCTGTTGGCAATTCCGCGCAGGAGGTGCGCGGGTACCTTGCTGAACGTAAGTAGGTAGTCGCCAAGAGCAGGGCCGGATAACCTGATTTTGTTGGAGCCGGCTCATGGCCGCAACCAAGAAGCTCGCGTCCTATCGGCAGAAGCGCGACTTCAAGATCACCGCGGAGCCCGCCGAAGGCGGGACGCCCTCGGCGGGCGCGCTCGGCTTCGTCATTCAGAAGCATGCCGCCAGCCGCCTTCATTACGACTTTAGGCTCGAGTTGGATGGCGTGCTTGTGTCGTGGGCGGTCCCCAAGGGCCCAAGCTTCGACCCCAAAGAAAAGCGCCTCGCCGTCCATGTGGAAGACCACCCTCTGTCCTACGCATCGTTCGAGGGCACCATTCCTCCAAAGCAATATGGCGCTGGAACCGTCATCGTCTGGGACAACGGGACCTGGGAGCCGATCGGGGATCCCCGCAAAGGCCTCAAGGCGGGCAAGCTCGTTTTTCGGCTTGATGGCCACAAGCTCAGGGGCCTCTGGGAGCTGGTGAACATCGCCAAAGGCGGCGAGCGCCAGGAACCGTGGATCCTGTTTAAGAAGAAGGACGAATTCGCGCGGTCGCACGCGGAGTTCGACGTCGTCAGCGCGCTGCCCGACAGCGTGTTTGCCAAGCCGCTACGCAAGCCAGCAGCACCCGAGACAACAAAGATCGCAGTGGAAAAAGCCGCGCTAACGAAGCCTGGCCGTGCCAAACAAGGGGCGACGGCGAAAGCGCCTCTCAGCGCTGGCAAGGCGCAGGTGCAGAAGACAGGTTCGCGCCTGAAGAGCAGCCGGAAGGCACTGCTGCCGGAAAAAATCGGCCCCCAACTTGCCACACTCGCCAGCGGCGTGCCGAGTGCCGGGGAATGGATCTACGAGATCAAGTTCGATGGCTACCGGCTGATGGCGCGGCTGGACAAGGGCAAAGTGCAGCTGATCACTCGCGGTGGTCACGACTGGGCCGCCAAGATGCCGCAACTGGTGTCCGAGCTGAGCGGGCTCGGTCTGCGCGGCTCATTTCTCGATGGAGAGATTGTGGTGCTCGGCGAGAACGGTGCGCCGGACTTCAACGCTTTGCAGAACGCCTTCGACCGGCGTCGTGGGGAAGATCGAATCGTTTTCTTCGTGTTTGATACGCCGTTCTTCGAAGGCGAGGACCTGAGGGAGCTGCCGCTCAAAAAACGCCGAGATCTGCTGGAAGCATTCCTCGCACACAAGGCTTCCGAGCACGTGCGGTTCAGCCAGGACTTTCCGGCCGAGCCGCATGCGATCCTCAGGTCCGCATGCAGCATGCAGCTCGAGGGAGTGATCGCTAAAAGAGCGGATGCACCCTATGTCTCCCGTCGTACGGAAACCTGGCTCAAGCTCAAGTGCAAGCTGCGGCAGGAGTTTGTAGTGTGCGGTTTTGTCGATCGCTCGGACAACGCTGCCCAAGTGGGCAGCCTGCTGCTGGGCGTGCACGACGAGAGCGGCCAGCTCGTATCCGCGGGAAGTGTCGGAACCGGTTGGAGCGTGGAAGAGTCGGCCGACATTCGTCGGCGCCTGGCTCGTCTTCAGGTTGAGGCACCGCCTTTCGATGTCGCACGAGCAGCTCCTGGACGCTGGTCCAAGCGCAAGGCAGGTTCCGAGCGATGGGTCCGGCCGACGCAAATCGCGGAGGTCAGCTTTGCCGAGTGGACGCCCGATGGGCAGGTGCGGCATGCTTCTTTCGTCGGCATGCGCTCTGACAAATCGGCCACCTCGATCACGCGCGAGACGGCCAAGGCGGTAGATGCGGCGCCAGCAAAAGCCAGCGGTAAGGCGCCAGGGGCCTCTGCCGGCGGCGTCACGGTCAGCCACGCGGAACGGATCATCGACGAATCCACAGGCGTCACCAAGCTGGACCTGGTCCGTTACTATGAGTCAGTGGCCGAGTTCATCCTGCCGCACCTCAAGGGCCGGCCCTGTTCTTTGGTGCGAGGCCCTGCCGGTGTAAAGGGACAGCTCTTTTTTCAAAAGCATGGAGAAAAGATCGGAGTCCCTGGCATCACGGAACTGCCCGAGTCGTTGTGGCCCGGGCACGCTGCCTTGCTGGAGATCTCAAACGAGAAAGCGTTGCTCGGTGCCGCTCAGATGAATGTCATCGAGTTTCATACCTGGAACTCGGTCGCCCGAACGATCAACAAGCCTGATCGCATGATCCTCGATCTGGATCCCGGCGAAGGAACGGCTTGGCAGCACGTGCAAGAGGCCGCGATCCTCGTGCGCGCGCTGCTAGGCGAGCTCGGCCTTCAGGCATGGTTGAAGACATCCGGGGGCAAAGGATTGCACGTTGTGGTGCCCCTAGCGCCTCGCTACGAGTACGAAGTGGTGAAGAGCTTCTCGCAGGCGGCAGTTCAGCACCTGGCCAAGACGATCCCATCGCGATTCGTCGCAAAAAGCGGACCCTCCAACCGTGTCGGGAAGCTGTTCGTCGACTACCTCCGCAACGGGCATGGCGCAACGACGGCTTCGGCTTTTTCTGTGCGCGCGCGTCCGGGGCTGGGCGTCTCTATGCCGATTGCCTGGGAGGACCTGGAAGGCCTGAAAAGCGGTGCGCAATGGGACGTCCGCACCGCGCGCGAGCATCTGTCGTTTCAACGGACTGACCCCTGGGCCGGCTACTGGAAGGCTAGACAAGCGCTCAGTCCCGCCATGAAGGCCTTGGGCTTTCGCTGACGTGTACTTTCACGGTGCTTTCTGCGGGTGCTCCGTTCGCAGAATGGCCTCACCTTTCAGCTAAGCTTGCCGCATGGCGGAGATGTCGCATTTCGAGATGGAGCAGGCCTTACGGCAGGCGGGTTTTGCGGTGCGCCCGTACCCGACCCCAGAGCGAGGTGTTCGATCCGCAGGATTTGCTCGCGGCGGACCAACTGCTCATCGCGGCCGGAACTGCTTGGGAGCACGAGATCGAGAGGCTCTATGCGCTGCTGCTACAGCAGAAGCATGCTCACGCCTACGAGGAATTCGCACGCGACTTTGATGAGCGGTGCACGATAGAGGGACTAAGCGCGGCGCTCGCTTTGCTCAACAGCGGTGTGTCTCACCGCTATACGGCTGTGTATCGAGCGGTCAACGATGCGATGGTCAATGTCGAGCTTGCTGACAAGCTCGGCGAGCCGCGTCCCGATTTTCTTGCGCAGGTTCCCGTCGCTTCGAGCTTCTGTCAATATGTCCTGCGAGACGCGAGTTTCCTGACCGCAAATTCGGATTCGGACTTGCGACTGAATGGACATCCTTACCAGGGGGTGATGCTCGCCTACTTCGGCGTGCCGACTTCAACGCTCAAGGCGAGGCAACTGGTACTGTGTGCCATTTCGATGTCATTAGCGAGGAGCTCCCCGTCAACCAAGTTGAGCGACTTCACGCCGCGGCCCGAGTGCTTTCCAAGTTCATACCGGACTAAGCCGGCGCTGCTCACGCAGTTGATCGGTCAAGGTCGAGCCGTTCCCCCTCATCGCCCCTCCCGAGCCAGCATTGGCCGAGCGTCCTACGTCCGCTCAGGCGAACCTCGCGCGTCGCCGGCCCCACCCGCCTCCTCGCTTGCCGAGGCGATCACTCACGGGGCCTCCTCATGCACGCAGCTTCTCTCTTTCGCACAGTCCTCGCACTGGGCACCTTCATGCTGCGGACGCATCGGCGCAGCTGCCACCGGGCGACGGCCCCAACACGGTGTCCACCGTGATGCTCGAACCTTCGCCGGTCAAGTTTGATGAATTGCTGCTCTTGCAGCTGAAGCTGCCTCCTGGCTTCAAGGTCAATGTGTACGCCAAGGACATGCAGCATGTGCGCTGGCTGCAGGTGGCGCCCAACGGCGACGTCTATGCGAGCCGCCCCAGGCAGGCCGATGTGCTGCTGCTGCGCGACACCGATCGCGACGGAAAGATCGACGCGCAGCAGATCGTGGCGCAGAACATCAAGAACGTGCATGGGCTGCTGCTCAAGGACGGCAAGCTGTTCATGGCCAGCGACAAGAAGGTGCTGGTCGCCGATGTGCAGCCTGACGGCTCGCTGGCCCTGCCGCGGGTTCTTCTCGATGACCTGCCCCGACGGATCGCAGCATCCCTACCGCACGCTGGCTTCCGGTCCCGACGGCTTCCTGTACGTGACCGTGGGCTCGCAGTGCAACAACTGCGTGGAGACCAATCCCGAGGCCGCGACCGTGCTGCGCGTGCGGCCCGACGGCAGCGCGCGCAGCGTATACGCGCGCGGGCTTCGCAACACGCTGGGCTTCGCCTTCAGTCCGGTCGATGGCACGCTCTACGGCTTCGACCACGGCTCGGACGACCGTGGCGACGACGTGCCGCCCGAGGAACTCAACGCGATCCGGCCGAACCGGCACTACGGGTGGCCGTTCTGCTGGGGTGACAGGCAGGTCGACATGAAGCAGCAGAACGACCCGGAAGGATCGACGCGCGCCGACTTCTGCCCGACCACCGAGGCGCCGGCGCTCATGACCACGGCGCACTCCGCGCCCGTCGGGATGGTCTTCTACGGCGGCAGCCAGTTTCCCGCAGAGTACCGCCACAGCGCCTTCGTCGCGATGCGCGGATCGTGGAACCGGGGACAGCCCAGCGGCTACAAGGTGGTGCGGGTGTGCTTCGACGCGGCGGGCAAGCCGCAGTCGATCGAGGACTTCGTTACCGGATGGCTGATGCCCGCCGCGCCGGCCCACCTGCGCCAACCGGGCGCCGGACCGGCCGCCGAACAGGCGAAGGCGGCCCGGCCGGCACAGTTCGGACGGCTCTCCGGCCTGGCCGTGGCGGCCGACGGTTCCCTGCTGATCGCCGAGGACTAGAACGGCGTGATCTATCGCGCGAGCTACGCCCGCTGAGGAGCCGACCATGAACACCCGACACCTTCTCTGCCCGATCGCCGTGTGCGCTGTGGCCCTGCACGGCGCGTGCGGCGGTCCTCCCAACCCTTCGCACGACCATGCCATGCCGCGATGCCCGGCGCCAGCACACCGGGTTCGCTGCAGGGCGGTGCCGGCGCATCACAGCCCGATGCGGCGCCGCTGGCATCGGCGCGGCTTCTCACGCCATCGGGCAAACAGGCCGGCATCGTGCGCTTGCGCCGGCTGGCGGAGGCACCGCGGTGGTCCTCAACGCCAGCGTCGAAGGGCTCGCGCACGGCGTGCACGGCTTCCATGTGCACGCGCATGGCGAGTGCGCACCCGGGCCCGACGCAGCGACCGGCCTGGGTCGTCGATTTCGGCGCCGCCGGCGGCCACTTCGATCCCGGCAACTCGCGCAACCATGGGCGACCGGGCGACGACAAGGCCCATGCGCATGCCGGCGAGCTGCCGGCCCTCCAAGCGGACGCCGGCGGTCGCGCGGTGCTGCGCTACCTCAACACGAACCTCTCGCTGGACCGAGCGCCGACGTCGGTGATCGGCCGCAGTGTCGTCGTCCATGCGGATCCCGACGACTACACCAGCGACCCCGCGGGCAACTCCGGCGCGCGGGTGCTGTGCGGCGTGATCGAGGCCACGGCGCCGACCGCCGTTCACGCGCGTGCCACCCTCGAAGGCGCGTAGGTCTTCCCGGAAGGCATCGCGATCGATCCGCGCACCGGCGACGCCTTCGTTGGATCGAGTACCAATGGCGACCTGTTCCGCATCAGGCAAAGCGGCGCGAAGGCCGAGCTGGTGCAGGCCGGTGGTGCCGTGGGGCGGCAGGGCGCATTCGGCATGAAGTTCGATGGCAGCGGACGCCTGTGGATCGCGGGCGGACCCGGCGGCACGCTGGCCGCGGTCAACGTGACCGACGGGAGCACGCTGGCCGTGGCCAAGGCACCGCAGGACATGCCGAGCTTCCTCAACGACCTCGTCATCGCACGCGATGGCTCGGCCTACATCACCGACTCGTTCCGCCCGGTGATCTACCGGGTGCGCACCGGCGCCGGTGCGCGCGCGACGCTGGAGCCGTGGCTCGATCTGTCGTCCACGCCGCTGCGCTACCTGCCGAACAAGATCAACATCAACGGCATCGTCGCGTCGCCCGATGGTCGCTACCTGCTGTCGATCCAGCTCGCGACCGGCCAGCTCTGGCGCATCGATACCCGCTCGCGCGCGGTCTCGCAGCTGCGCGTGGACGGCGGCGAACTCACGGACGGCGATGGGCTCGTGCTCGCCGGTGGCAACGATCTCTACGTGGTCCGCAATGCGCACCATGAGCTCGTGCGCGTGGAACTTGCGCCCGACTGGAGTGCGGGTCGCGTCACGCAACGCATCACCGACACGCGCCTGCGCTATCCGACCACGGCGGCCGTGGTCCCGTCCGGCCTGATGGTGGTCAACGGGCAGCTCGATCGCCAGAAAAGCCCGCCGGCCGTGCTTCCCTTCGACGTGGTGACCGTCGCGATGCCGCGGTAGCACGGCTGCAAGTCCCGACTTCCTGGAGATCCGAATGACCAACGAACATGCTTTTGTCTACAGCGGCCACGCGTTCCGGCTGGTGCTCGAGCCGGACCCGCGCGGGCAATACCAGGTCGCGGTGGACTGGATGGCGCAGCCCGACCAGGCAACGCGGCTGCCCCAGGACGCCGATCCCTACGCGACCCCCGAAGAAGCGCTACGGCACGGCCAGCAGTAAGCCATGCGGTGGGTTCATGACCGCACGGGCGACGGTCAGGGACAGGCCTAGAAGGCTGCTCGGCAGGACTTTTCATCCATCTTTACCCACAGGAGACACCATGCCATCAACGAATCCGCAATCCCAGACCACCAACCCGAAGAGCGCCTCGGACATCGATCAACTGGCCCGCAAGCTCGACGCCACGCACGGGCAGGTCGAGGAAGCCATCCGCGCCGTCGGCTCGAACGCCTCGGACATCGAACTCCATCTCAAGGGATCGCGCGGCACCACCAATGCCGAGCGGACGGACGAGGCCGGCAAGGGCTGAACTCGTGAAGCTGGCGATGCGAGACTGAATATATTGCCGTGCATCGAGGTCCCCTCGGCTTTCTTGGCTTTCTTATTCGCGAGCAGGAACGCGCTTGTCCTACGTCCATGCCATCGCAAGCTTCAAGAATCGATCTCTTTCTGGAGGCCCGCCATGTACATTCGAAAGCCGCTTGCGCTTCTTTCACTCTCGCTGGTTCTTGTGACTCCTTTCGCAGGAGCACAGCAATCGTCCACCGGAAATCCCAAGGGATCGGTCGCTCCTGCCGCGGGAAATTCCACGCCCAAGGCCCAGGGCGCCTCGGGCCCGCGCGTCGACACGGGACGCGGCACCGAGCCATTGAGCAGCGAGCACGGTCCCGCCGAGGCGCGCACCGGCCAGAACCGTCCACCCGGCGGCGGTCCGAACGGCGGGTTGACGCGCACCAATCCTCAGGACACCGCTCTTTCGGACAATGGGCGCAGCGCCCAGGGATCGTCGGCGCGGCCGGTGCCGTCCTCGGAATCGAAGGAACGCGAGCGCAATCGGTAAGGGGACCGGGCGGGCCACGCAACTGCATGCGGTGCGGCCGCATCGTGCAGGCCCGGCTTGATCGTTGTGCCCACGGAGCGCCGCTTGACCCATGCCTTGCTGCTCTTGCAGCAGCTAAGCTATGCGCACACCCTTTGCGAATTCCAGCGCCTGCGCGAGCGCTGCGGTCGCGCGTCGCCATCGAGCAGCGAACTCGCGGGAATCTGTCGGCGAGTGAAGGAGTGCGAGCGGCGCTGGGCTCGATGCCGCGAGGGCCTGGCCGCCGCCGACATGGCGGCATTGCGTGTTTCAAGAGCGCTCGATCTGCAAATGCTCCTGGAGAGCGCTGATGCGAGGCTGAGTTCGTGGAGCGATGCGTCGAGCATGGACCGAATGCCGGCGTCGCATCTTTTCGAATGGGTCTCGCACGATTGCGAAAAACTCGAACTCGCCCAGCTCGAGGATGCGATGAGTCCCGCGGAGGCGGCGATCTACGTGCAGTCGCTCGATCGGCTTCAGGGGTGAACGGGCGAATCGTTCGGCGTCGTCGAAAGGATGCGCAGCGTGTGCAACAGCTCGGCCGCGTTCGTGCTATCGCTTGAGGATCGAGAAAGCTCGCTCGAACCGTTGCGCGGACGGATCTCAGCAGCTCAGGCGGTCACGCGCAGGCGATTGACCGCTGCTTGCCCAGTCATCGTGATGGGGGGAAAGGTGGCAGTGCGCCCTGCGCAGTCGCTGCCGCGCGAAGGCAGGGAAACTCATCGTGGCTTTCCGCTTGGCGCCTGCGAATTTCCTGGATCGGGATTGGGTTGCTGCTCCAGGTGCTCATGCAGTCCGAAGGGCGCCGAGTCATCGTGCTTTGTACTCTCGACATCCTTGCGCTTACTTCGCATGCGCGCCTGGGGCAGCGGCGACGAACCCTCGCCGCCGGCGGCGGTGCGTTTGCTCGAGAGGCGCTCGAGCTTGCGGCCTACTGGCGTGGAAGCCGGATGTCGTGCATGAAGTACCCGGCGCTTAGCGTGTTGACGGCATCGCCAGCAAAGTCCATGAGGATCCGGCTGCGCTCGGGCGTCATGCTGACGGTGATGAACTGAATCGGCCGGCCCTTAGGGTCGTGGATCACGCGCACTACCTTTAGCAGCGGCACGCCCACTTCGGTCTGCAGCAGCCTGCTTCGCGTGGGGTCGCTGATGTCGGCCGAGATTTCTTGGATCACCCGGCCGAACTTCACACCTTGCGCCAGCAGGATCTCGTAGAGCGCATGTTTGCGCAGTGACGCCATCGTGACCTGTTTGCCCAGTTGCGCGGGCACCCAGGCGTCGCTCAGCATGACGGGCATGCCGCTGACGCTGCGCAACCGCAGGGCATGCACGGCCTTCTCGCCCGCGGCCAGCTGCAGCATGGCGGCGACATCGGCCGGCGCCTCAGCGCGTTCCACCAGCAGAACCTGGACGTCGGTACCGCTGGCCGTCTGGCGCAGGCTGTCGATCAGCCCCAGGCTGGGGTTGGGGCGTGCCACCGGCACGCGGTCCTGACGCACGAAAGTGCCGCGCCCATGGCGGCGCTCCACCAGCCCGAGCGCGGCCAGGTCGGCGAGCGCACGCCGCACAGTGATGCGCGACACGCCGAAGCGTTCGCACAGTGCCTCTTCCTTGGGCAGGGCGCCGGTGTCACTGAAAACGCCCCGCGAAATTTCCTCCCTCAGTACGAGGAAGAGTTGCCTGTGCAGCGAAGTCCCCTTGGAGAACGGGGCGGGCGTGGCGTTGTGCTCGAGTGGGGAAGGGGTCATGGCCGGTGCTGTTGAAAGAAACAGCATAAGGCATGTGCTTCGCCCCTTGACTCAAGTTTATGTTGTAATAACAATATGACAACAACAGATTCGGGCGGGCGAATTCACCGCCCGTCGTCGGAGACAAGGAGCAGTAGATGGAAAGGTCGTTCACAAGCGTCATGCTGCTGGCAGCGGCGGCCCTCGTTGGCGGCTGCGCCACGACGGGCGGCTTTCAGGTCAGCGAAGTCGGCAGCTTCCATGCCGGCGGGACGCAGGTCGCGCTGTCGGGCCTCGCCGAGCGCGAGCTCCGCCTGACGCCCAGCGCGCCGGTGATGAAGGTCAACCCCAACGGCGAGTTCGAAACCGGCCAGCTCTACGTGCAGTACGTGAGGCTGGCCGCGCCGCGCGCCCGCTATCCGCTGCTGATGTGGCATGGCGGCGGCCTCACGGGCGTGACCTGGGAGACCAAGCCGGACGGCGCACCCGGCTGGCAGCAGTACTTCCTCCAGGCGGGGCACGACGTCTACGTGTCCGACGCGGTCGAGCGCGGGCGCGCATCCTGGTCACGCTACCCCGAGATCTACACCAGCGAACCGTTTTTCCGGCCCAAGCAGGAAGCCTGGGAAGGCTTCCGCATCGGCGCCGGCTACAGCAAGGATCCGGCGCAGCGGGTGGCGTACCCAGGTGGGCAGTTCCCGGTGGAGGCCTTCGACCAGTTTGCCAAGCAGGCCGTGCCGCGCTGGGCCACCAACAACGCCGCGACCCAAGCCGCCTACGACGCGCTGGTGGCCAAGGTCTGCCCATGCGTGATCGTTGTGCACAGCCAGGGCTCGGCCTTTGCCATGCAGGCTTCGCTGAACGCGCCGGGCAAGGTCAAGGGCATCGTCGCGGTGGAGCCGGGTGGCGCGCCCGACCCGGCCGCCGTGAACCTCACCACCGTCAAGGGTGTACCGCACCTGTTCGTGTGGGGAGACAACCTGGCCGGCAACGAGGGCTGGGCCAGGCTGCGCGCCGCGCCCGATCGCTACCGCGCCGCATTGCTGGCCCAGGGCGGCGTGGCCGACCTGCTGGACCTGCCGGCCAACGGCATCAAGGGCAACTCGCACATGGTGATGATGGACCGCAACTCCGACCAGGTCGCCGCCCGCATCCAGGCGTGGATGAGCGCCAACCGCCTGATGAAGTAACCGACCGCACAAGGAGCATGACATGTCGAAGAACCTGACCCAACGCCCCGCATCGGCGGGCCGCCGTGACTTCCTGGCCCAGGCGGCGCTGTCAGCGCTGGCCCTGCCGGCCTTCGCACAACCGGCCGCCTGGCCCAGCAGGCCCATCAAGCTGTTGATCGGCTACGGCCCCGGCGGCGCCGGCGACACCACGGCGCGGCTGCTGGCCGAGGGCATGCAGAAACTGCTCAAGCAGCCGGTGATCATGGACTACAGGCCCGGCGCCAGCGGCATGCTCGCGGCCGACTTGGTGGCGAAGTCGCCTGCCGACGGGTACACCCTCCACCTGACCGACGACGGTGCGTTGTCCATCGGGCCGGCCACCCGCAAGATCAACTACGACCCGCAGGCATTCACTTTCATCGGAAGCCCGGGCGGCCTGCCGCTGGTGCTGTGCACGCCGCCCAGCCTTCCAATCAACACGGTCGCCGAACTGGTCAGCCACATCAAGGCCCATCCGGGCACGGTGAGCTATGCCACCAGCGGCGTGGGCAGCCTGCCCCACCTGCTCGGCGAGCAGTTCAAGAGCCTCATCGCCGCGGACCTGACCGACGTTCCGTACAAGGGCACCGGCGCGCTGCTGCCCGACCTCATGTCGGGCCGCGTGGCCTTCGCTTTCCCCGCGACCACGGGCGTGCTGAGCCACGTCAAGGCCGGCAGTGTCCGCGCGCTGGCGATCACGTCGCCCAAGCGGATCGCGCTGATGCCCAACGTGCCCACCATGGCGGAAGCGGGCTACCCGCAGATCAACTCGATCTACCGCTCGGCCATTGTCGCGCCGCCCGGCCTGCCGGCTGCCATCGAGGCGCAGCTGACCGCCGCCCTGCAGCAGGTCACGCAGGACCCCGCAACCATCACGCTGCTGGAGACCGGCGGCTTCAACGTGGCGTACCAGCCGCCCGCCGCGACGAAGTTGGTCTTCAAAAACGAGCTGCAGAAGTGGAAGGCGCTGATCGTGGCCAATGGCCTGCACCTGAGCGAATAACCGGCGTACCGCCAAACGGAGAAAACCTTTGAAGACCAACCCAACATTGCGCCAGCAGCTTGCCGCGCCCGGCCTCGTCATCGCCCCCGGCGCCTACGACGGCATCGGCGCGCGGCAGATCGAACAGGCCGGCTTCGGCGCCGTCTACATGACCGGCGCCGGCACGTCTGCGGCCCGCGGTTACCCTGATTTCGGCCTGCTCACGATGAGCGAGATGGTGGAGAACGCGGCCGTGATGGCTCGCTCGATCAACATCCCGCTGATCGCCGATGCCGACACCGGCTACGGCAACGAGCTGAACGTGACCCGCACGGTGCGCGAGTACGAGTCGCGCGGCGTGGCGGCGATCCACATCGAGGACCAGGTCAGCCCCAAGCGCTGCGGCCACCTGGACGGCAAGCAGGTCATTTCGCGCGAGGAATTCGTCTCCAAGATTCGCGCCGCGGTCGAGGCGCGGCGCACGCCCGACTTCGTGATCATTGCCCGCACCGACGCACGCGCCATGATGGATCTGGACGAGGCGATCTGGCGGGCCAATGCCGCGCTGCAGGCCGGCGCCGACATCGCCTTCGTCGAAGCCACGCAGTCGCTGGAGGAAATGGCCGAGGTGCCCAGGCGGGTGCAGGGGCCCTGTCTGCTGAATGTGGTGCCGGGCGGCCGCACGCCCAACATCGACCTGCGCGAGGCCGGGGCCATGGGCTACAAGCTGGCCATCCTGCCGGGGCTGGTGCTCGTCGCGGCCATGGAAGCGGCCGACGCCGCGCTCGCCCAGCTCAAGGCGACCCAGATGCCGCCCACCATCACCCGCGGCGTCGCCGAGACGTTCCGGCGGTTCGGTGCCGACGAGTGGGACGCGCTGCGCACCCGCTTCAACGCCGGCGAAACGATGGGGCGCTGAGATGACACGCAGAACCCTCCGGACTTCGGCAGCACTGGCGCTCCTGTGCATGTCCCTGGCCGCAGTGGCGGCGACGCCCACGCCCTGGAAGCCAACTCGCCCCGTCACCCTGGTCGTGCCCTACACGCCGGGAGGCGGCACCGACAGCGTGGCGCGTGCCGTCTCCAAACAGCTTTCGGTGATCTGGGGCCAGCCGGTGGTCATCGAGAACTTGCCGGGCGCGGACGGCCTCATCGGCACCCGCAAGGTCATCGACGCGAAGCCCGATGGCACCACGCTGCTGATGCAGGTGCCGGCCATCGTGCTGACCCGGTACACGCCGGGCCTGAAGGGCGTCGACCCTGTCAGCCAGCTGCAGCCCATCACGGCGGTGGCGCAGGCTTCCAATGCGGTGGTGATCAGCGGCAAGCTGCCGGCGAAATCGCTCGCTGAATTCGTCGAGTACTGCCGCCGACCCGGCCAGCGCTGCTCGGTCGCCACGACCGACAACCAGTCGCGCATCATGTCGCGCCAGTTCGTCTCGGAAGAGAAGCTGGACAGCACGGTCATCGTCAACTACCGGGGCACGGCCGCCATCGTGACCGACATGATCGCCAACAACGTCGACATGGCGTTCACCGGCATTACCGCGGCGCTGCCCCACCACAAGACGGGTGCCTTGCGCTTCATCGCCACGACAGGGGACAGGCGCGCGAGTGCTTTGCCCGACGTCGCCACCACGGCTGAGGCGGGCTTTGCCCAGTACCGGTCCGTCAACTGGTTCGGCCTGTTCGCGCCGCGGGGCCTGCCGCCCGACGCGGCGCAGGGCCTGGTGGCGGCCCTTCGCGAGGCGGTAAAGGCGCCGGACGTGCGCACCGCCATCGTTGCCGCGGGCGCCGAGCCGCTGGTCAGCACGTCCGACGAATTCGCCGCCCAAGTCAAGGCCGAGGGCGACCGCCTCGGCGCGCTCGTCAAACGCCACCCCCTCGAATAACCCAAGGAATCACCATGACCAGACTTGACATCAAGGGCGATGCCCGTCGCATCTTCGACACCCTCAGGAGTGGCGGCATCGCCATCATCCCCAACGACGCGGGCTATGCGCTGATGGGCGGAACGTATGACGCCGTGCACCGCATCTTCCTTGCTAAGAAGCGCGGCGGGCATAAGCGCAACGCGATGCTGGCTTCCATGGCAACGCAGCGCGAACTGCACGTGCTCGACCAGCGCTCGCAGGACATGGTCGAGATGCTGACGCAGGACTACAACCTGACCGTCGGCGTGGCCGCGCCTTACCGCAAGGACCATCCGCTCATGGCCAAGGTCGATCCGCGCCTCATCGAGGCCAGCACCGGCCACGGCACGGTGGGCCTGCTGCTCAATGCCGGGCCGCTGTTCGAGGAAGTCTGCCGGCTCTGCCGCGAAGCCGAGCTGCCCGTGTTCGGCTCGTCGGCCAATCTGACCGGCACCGGCCCGAAGTTCCGGGTGGAAGACATCCAGCCCGAGTTGCGCGCGATTGCCGACGTCATCATCGACTACGGCCTGCGCAAGTACCACCACTACCAGCGCTCGGCCACCACGCTCAGCTTTGCGACCGGCGAGGTCGAGTGCCTGCGCATCGGCTCCTGCTACGAGCTGATCTGCGACGTGCTGCAGCGGCATTTCAACGTCACCCTGGCAAAGGACCCGGGGCGCGAGGTCAATGCGTCGGGCCACCTGCAGGAGTTCGCATTCAAGGAAGTCAGCTACAGCTGAAAGGGCAGGCGACATGAACAGCATCGATATCGCCGGAGACGCCCGGCGCACCATGGACATCATCAAGGCCGGCGGCATCGCCATTGTGCCGAACGACACCGGCTATGCCTGCTGCGGCTCGTCGATGGACCCGCTGCAGAGGATCTACGACACCAAGCAGCGCGGCAGCCACAAGCGCAATGCCATGGGCGCGGACCTCGAGACCCAGCGTGAGCTGCAGCGGCTGAGCCCGCGCGCGCAGCAGATGGTCGAGGCGCTGGTGGCCGACCACGACCTGCCCGTGGGCGTGATCGGCAGCTTCCGCGCCGGCCATCCGCTGCTGCAGAAGCTCGGCGACGAAGGCATGCGCGCCAGCTCGGCCGTCGGCACCATCGGCATCCTGCTGAATGCGGGCCCGTTCCACAAGGAACTGTCGCGCCTGAGCCGCGAGGAGGTGGTGCCGTTGTTCGGCTCGTCCGCCAACCTGACCGGCACCGGGCCGCGCTTTTCGGTCGACGAAATTCCGCCGGAGATCAAGGCCATTGCCGACATCACGATCGACTACGGCCTGCGCCGCTACCACACCTACCGGCGCGCCGGGACGCTGATCAACTTCGACACCCTGCAGGTCGTGCGCATCGGCGCCTGCTACGAGCTGATCTCCGGCGTGCTCAGGCGCTGGTTCGGCCTCGAGCTGCCACCTGATCCTGGCTTCGAGCAGCTGCCCTCGGGGCACCTGAACGAGTTTGGCCTGAAAGGCGTGGAATGAGCGGGCCGGCGCTTCTTGGGCTGATGCAGGAACAGCCCCTGCTGATATCAAGCCTGATCGTGTTTGCCGAGCGGCATCACGGAGACGGCGAGATCGTCTCGCGACGGGTGGAGGGCGACATCCACAGGACCAGCTGGGCCGAAATCGCCCGCCGCTCGCGGCAGGTCGCCAACGCGCTGGACGCGGCCGGTGTCGCGCCCTCCGGCCGCGTCGGCACCATCGCCTGGAACGGCTACCGCCACCTGGAGCTGTATTACGGCGTCAGCGGCGCGGGCCGGGTGCTGCACACGCTCAACCCAAGGCTGCATCCCGACCAGGTGGCCTGGATCATCAACCATGCCGAAGACGACGTGCTGTGCTTCGATCTGAGCTTCCTGCCGCTGGTACAGGCGGTGCATGCGCGTTGCCCCTCGGTGCGGCAGTGGATCGCTCTGTGCGATGCGGACAGGCTGCCCCAGGACAGCGGCATACCCGGCCTCCTCAGCTATGAAGCCTGGATCGACGCATGCAGCGACCGCTATGACTGGCCCGTGTTCGACGAGAACACGGCGTCGAGCATGTGTTACACCAGCGGCACCACCGGCAACCCGAAGGCGGCGCTGTACAGCCACCGCTCCACCGTGCTGCACGCGTACGCCGCGGCGCTGCCTGACGCCATGGGCATCTCGTCGTGCGACTCGGTCCTGCCGGTCGTTCCGATGTTCCATGTCAACGCCTGGGGCATTCCCTATGCGGGCGCGCTGACCGGCTGCAAGCTCGTGTTTCCGGGCCCGGCGCTGGACGGCAAGTCCGTCCATGACCTGATCGAGGGCGAAGGCGTTACCTTTGCCGCCGGCGTGCCGACCGTGTGGCAGATGCTGCTGGCCCACATGGAGGCCGGCGGACTGCGCTTCACCGCGCTGAACCGCACCGTGATCGGCGGCGCGGCCTGCCCGCCGAGCATGCTGCGCGCCTTCAGGGAGCGCTACGGCGTCGAGGTGTTGCACGGCTGGGGGATGACCGAGATGAGCCCGCTGGGCACGGTGTGCACGCTGAAGAAGAAGCACCTCGCGTGGCCGGCCGAGCAACAACTGGCGGTCCTGCAAAAGCAGGGGCGTGCGCTGTTCGGCGTGCAGATGAAGATCGTCGGCGAACAGGGCGAGGACTTGCCCTGGGACGGCAAGGCCTGCGGCGACCTGCTGGTGCGCGGCCCGTGGATCGTGCGCGAATACTTCAAGGGTGAGGGCGGTAACCCGCTGGTCAGGGACGCGGACGGCGCCGGCTGGTTTCCCACGGGTGACGTGGCCGCCATCGACGCCGACGGCTACCTTCAGATCACCGATCGCAGCAAGGACGTGATCAAGTCCGGCGGCGAATGGATCAGCTCCATCGACATCGAGAACATCGCCGTGGCGCACCCTGCCGTGGCCATGGCCGCCTGCATCGGCGTGTCCCACCCCAAGTGGGACGAGCGGCCGATCATCGCGGTCGTGGTGCGCCCCGGCGCGCAGCTCGCAAAGGAGGAACTGCTGGACTTCTACCGCGGCAAGACGGTGGCGAAGTGGCAGGTGCCCGACGACGTGGTGTTCGTCGAGTCGATCCCGCTCGGCGCGACCGGGAAGATGCTCAAGACGAGGCTGCGCGAGCAGCTCAGGGACTACCGGTTGCCGGATGTGACGGCGGCCACCACAACCAATGGATAGCCACATGCCATCCACCACACTGGACAAGATTTGGAACGCGCACAGAATCAAGTCCTCGGCCGATGGCCTGGACCTGCTCTTCGTGGACCGCCACTATCTGACAGACCTGAGCGGCACGCTCGGCCTGGAGGACCTGCAGGCGGCGCGCCGCCCCATCCGGCGACCCGACCTGAGCGTGGCCATTCCCGATCACATGATTGAGACCGAGCCCAACGGCGAGGCGGCAACGCTGCCGGCCAACCGCCGGTTCGTGGAACCGCTGAAGCAGCTGTCCGCGCAGGCCTCGATCCAGCATCTCGGCCGCGAGTCGGGACGGCAGGGCATCGTCCATGTCACCGCGCTGGAAGACGGCCTGACCTTGCCCGGGCTGCTGGTGGTCTGCGGTGACAGCCACACGACGACCCACGGCGCGGTCGGCGCGCTGGCGTTGGGCATCGGCTCCACCGAGGTGGCGCACGTGCTGGCCACGCAGGCGATCTGGGTGAAAAAGCCGCACCAGGCCAGGGTCCGCCTGATCGGGCGAACCGGCGCGGGCGTATTTGCAAAGGACATCGCGCTGGCTCTGATCGCCAGCCTACAGGCAGACTTCGGCCGCGAGCATGCGCTGGCCTTCGAGGGCGAGGCTGTGGACCGCATGTCCATCGAGGAGCGCGCGACGCTTTGCAACATGGCGGTTGAACTTGGCGCCCGCATCGGCTACGTCGTGCCCGACGAGACCACCTTCAGCTACCTCGCGGGGGCGAGGTCGGCGCCAGTGGGCGACATGTGGGACGCCGCCGTCGAGGCATGGCGCGCGCTGCGGCCCGACGAGGGCGCGGTCTACAACAAGGAAGTCGAGTTCGACGTGTCCGGCCTGCTGCCGCAGATCACGTGGGGAACCAGCGTCCAGCATGGGATGGCGATCGACGCAGCCGTCCCCGGCGGCAGCGAACTGGAGGCGTCGCGCGCTTACATGGACGTCAAGCCGGGCCAGAAGCTGGAGGCCACGCCGATCCAGCACGTCTTCATCGGCTCATGCACGAACAGCCGCATCGAGGACCTGCGCATCGCCGCCGGCATTGCCCGCAAGGGCAAGGTGGCCAGCGGTGTGAGGGCCTGGGTGGTGCCGGGATCGCAGGCGGTGCAGCGGCAGGCCGAGGCGGAGGGGCTCGACGCGATCTTTCGCGAGGCCGGGTTCCAGTGGCGCAAGCCCGGCTGTTCCATGTGCGTGGGCACCAACGGCGACACCGTGCCTGCGGGCGAGCGCTGCGTGTCCACCTCCAACCGCAACTTCGTGGGCCGACAGGGCCCCGGCGCGCGGACCCACTTGGCCAGCCCGGCGACGGCCGCCGCCTCGGCGCTGGCCGGGAAGATCGCCGATCCCCGACCCCTGATGGATGCACTGCCATGACCGTCCCATTCCTTCGCCATTTCGGCCGCGCGGCCAGCCTGCCGCTGGACAACATCGACACCGACGTGATCATCCCGATGCAGCAGTTGCTCAGCGTGCCGCGCAGCGAGCTCGGGCGCTGCGCCTTCAATGCGCTGCGCTACGACGAACAAGGCAATCAGCGCGGGGATTTCCCGCTGAACACCACCAAAGGGCGCGGCGCCAGCGTGATCGTGGCCGGCCGCAACTTCGGCTGCGGCAGCTCGCGCGAAGGTGCGGTCTATGCGCTGGCCGGCCTCGGTGTGCGCGTCATGGTCGCAAGTTCATATGGCGACATCTTCTACAGCAACTGTTTGAAGAACGGCATCCTGCCCATCATGCTTTCCCAAGCCGACCTGGACAGTGTCCACGAGGCCATCGCAGGCTCTCAGGAGCCGGTTGACGCCGCCATCGACCTGCAGGCGCAGCGGATTGCCCTCAGCACGGGCCTGTGGTTTCCCTTCGAGATCGACCCGGCGCACAGGCAGCGGCTGATCGACGGGACGGACGAGGTGGCGCTCACACTACAGGCCGAAGATGACATCCGCCGCTTCGAGCAGGGTGACCGGATGGCCCGCCCTTGGGCGCAACGGGCGGACGCATGACGGACGGCCCGCAGCAGACCCCGGGGCTGGTTTGCCTCGTTGCCGTCGGCGATGTCTTCCTGAACCGCGACAACCCGGCGGAGTCGTTCGTCCACGTCGGCGAGCTCCTGAAGGCAGGAGACATCACCTTCGGCAATTCGGAAGGCACCTACGCGGTCAACGAGACACCTGACGCGCACATGATGGCCGCGATCATCGCGTCGCCCGACAACATCAACGCGCTGGCGCAGACCGGGTTCGACGTCATGTCGGTAGCTAACAACCACATCAACGACTGGGGCCGCGCGGGCATGCAGTCCAGCGTCGAAAGGCTGCGCCGCGAGGGCATCCAGCCCGTCGGTTATGGACGCAACCTGGACAAAGCCTTTGCCCCGGTCCATGTGACATCCGACGGCAAGCGGGTGGCGTTCGTCGCCGCATCAATGATCGGTTCGTGGAACGCCGCGGCCACGGCCGATGGCGACGGCGTTGCCATGCTGGAGATCGCGACGGAGTACCACGACCTGCACCGGCAACCCGGCAGCCCGCCGCATGTGCGGTCACGGCCGACCGAAGCGGCCGCTGCGCGTGTAGCCCGCAGCTTCGAGGCCGCGAAGATGGACGCGGACTTCGTTGTGGCAAGTTTTCACTGGGGCGTGCACTGCTTTCCCGCCAGCTTGGCGGAGTACGAAGGGATTCTGGCGCGGCTCGCCATCGACCATGGGGCGGACGTCGTGTTGGGGCACCACCAGCACATTCTCAAGGGCGTGGACTTCCACAAGGGCAAGCCCATCCTGCACGGGCTCGGCAACTTCGCATTCGACCTCGTAGACATCGAGAAGATCGCGTCGCCCGCCGCGGTGCGCGAGACCATCGAGATTTACGGCGAGTACGGCATTTTCTCGCGCGAGGGTTACCCGACCGTGCCCTTCCATGAGGAGTCGCGGATGACGGTGGTGGCCCATGTCGGGCTTCGGGCGGGTCACGACCCGGTCGTCGAACTGACGCCGTGCATGATCAACACGAAGGGCCAGCCGGTGCCGATTCCCGCGTCAGATGAAGCTGCGTTTGCCCGCTTCCTGGCCTATGTGAAGCGGATTCACTGGCTGGCGGATCTGGACAGCGACATCCGGCAGAACGGTGACCTCATTTCGATTCGACCCGGCCCCGGCCATGCAGG
The DNA here is from genome assembly GCF_059418345.1 of Variovorax sp. GW821-FHT09B01. Classification (NCBI taxonomy): domain Bacteria; kingdom Pseudomonadati; phylum Pseudomonadota; class Betaproteobacteria; order Burkholderiales; family Comamonadaceae; genus Variovorax; species Variovorax sp. GW821-FHT09B01. The sequence goes on from NZ_JBWKPQ010000026.1 coordinate 38,178, forward strand.
ACGGTGACGCAGGGCCAGCGGCCGTCATCCGGTGCGCATCTTGCGGCGCCGGCAGTGATGTCGACGGGCGCGACGACGCTGGGGGGCGGTGCGACGTTGCGCACGTGCAGCAGTGACCAGGTGACCGTCAGGTCCTGCACCTTGCGCACGTCGATCGTTCCGGCGTCAATCATTTTCGACGGCGCCGAACACGGCAGTACGCTGTGGCCCACGCCATCCGCGGCGGCCTGAGTGCGGATGCGCACGGCATCGGCCTTCAGTACGATCTGAGTCGCGTGCCGGCATCGATCATGGCGGTGTCGAGCAGCCCCCGCCGTCTATGCGCAGAACTGTCCCGGAAAGTTCAGGAATGTGTTCCCGACTTCACGTGAGCTCAAGCTGATGGGCGAAAAGCTGTTCTAAATTGTTGATTTGCTGAAGGATTTCCAGTGGAAACCATTTTCAGCCGCCGACTTCGCGGCTCGTCTCCAGATTGAAAGATCGAGCGCGTCCAAGCTGCTGTTGCGATAAGACGACTTATCGAAACAGCTGCGCTCCTTAAAGGGTCATGTCCGGCTGCCTGTGCGGAACGCCATGGAACATTCGAGAACGCGGCCACGCAGAATGCGCAGCTTGCGATCGATCGTCGAACTAAACGCAAGGATCCCCGCCGACGCGGCCGTGGCCTCTCTCGCCTGCTTCGCCGCTAGAGCGGCAAAATACAGCCACAAGCCACTTTCGGCCACAAGAGGACATCGAAGGAATTCGGCGAATGCCTTCAGAAGTTCTTCACCACACCAATCACCCACATGCCGTGCTATTCCCCTTGGAACGAGTACCTAGAGCTAGGTACCCCACAGTTTGAACAGGCGAAGGCTGTCGTCGTGGCCAAGCTCAGGGCGGTGACGCACATCATCGACTACTACTACCAATCACACGGCTTGCAACTGCCGGCACTTGCCGAAGGCACGGTGATCGATTCGCACCGCCAGCCTCGATCGCTGCGTGAGTTCGCCTTGCGCGAGATGATCTGCCACCACTTCTCCTGCGATGGGGTCGACTTCTGCTCCCTCTACGATGTTGCATCGTTGCTGAGTCCGCAGGTTGAAAAGGAGAGAGCCTATCTGGCGGTAGTGCTACCCTGTGCGACGCTTATGCGAACGCACAAGGAGCGCTTTGCGCCCTCAAGGAGGGCCGAGGATCGCCTTGACTTCTGAATCAATTTTCGCGGATCGGATTTGGGCCTGCCGGGGCCTGCCGGGGCCTGCCGGGGCCTGTCGGGGCCTGTCGGCGTGAGTCTGAATCCGGCCAGAACCGGACATTCACACTCACGGCTTGAAGGAAATCGATGGCTTGGATTCGAGACATCAACGGTCTCTACAACTTCATCGGCTATGTCGTGCTTTGCGCACCGGACAATTTTCCGGTCAGGGACTACCTTACGGCCGATCAGCAAATGACGCTGGATCGGGCGTTTGCTGAACTGCGCCACGGAGTCAAGTTGGTCATGGCTGACGCTCCCGACTTGCCGCGCATCAACGATTTGGAGAGCGTGCTCGACGAGGCGCTCGGCCTGTATCGAAACGGAGAGATAGTTCGGGCGGCCCAAAGACTTCACGACTTTGAAGCGATGATCTTCAAGTCTTGAATCGGCCAAGAGCAGAAGTTTGGAGGGGCAATTTGTCATCCTTGATGTATCTCGAAGATGGGCGGGCACTGAACCGTTCCAATCTAGGCTACTGCGGCATGCTGGTCCTAATCGCTCGCGAAATTCCCGAACAGCACAAGAGGCTACGCACATGGTTGGAGGACCTCTCCGACCGAACTGCACCCTTCTGTGAGTTCGACATACGCGGGCTGTCGGACGAACATCGACAGACGTTTTGGACTGCCGCCGCTCGTGCTGGCGTGATCATCCGAGCGAAATACGGTGGCGACGCGATGCCGAATAACGCGTGGGCGGCGGAAAACCTCCTGCATTTGTTGCGAATGCATAGCAGCATCGTGGCTGGCGAGCCGCCGTCGGCTCTTAACGATCTGGATATGACAACGCCGTATTCAGGTATGCCTGAAGATCTTCAACTGCTCTGGCGTGATGCGACAGCCTGACAGGTCTCGGCCCAATCGCCGCTTCGGGCCCCACTGCGGCGGCCGCGCGACCGGCTACAGTCGGCCAAGACCAGTCATTCGGGCCCTCAAATTTGCTCCAAGGCGGTCGTTCCTCCCATGCATCTACTTCATGCCAATTGACGTTCTGCTCTCGGTTCCCGCCGGCGGAAAGACCGCGCAGTATCTCTTGCTTTGCGCATCGCTTCGCGACGCCTTGAGCGTTGCGAAGGTGAGTGAGCAACTTCTGCTCATCGACGCGAAGTCCGCCTTGTTGCTCGAAGACGTCTACGGGCATACACATAAACCACCGGATTCTGATGAACTACTTTGGCGTACGGAGAACGCTCGTCCTGTATTGCACGAAGCCGACCTCCGCGATGACGAAAAGGAGGGCTACCTCGGAAAGTGGAATCTGGATTTCCTTACATGGCTTCGACAAATTGCCGTCGCAGTTTCCGAACCGGTCGCGATCGAATACGAGCACGAACGTGGCGACACGCCCTATGAGTCGGCTTGGTGGACCTGCGACCCACTTTCGGAAACTGGCGAAGTCGAGACCTTTGGTATCCAGAGCAACGATGGAATAGACAAGCCCGAATGGCGTGCTGAGGTAGTACGTTGTGCAGATGGCCGCATCGAAATTCGCTGAACGAGGCGGCATACGGCCAGGACCGGTCACTTGGCGTCGGAGCCAGACACCCTCGGAAGCGGTCTAGTCATCTAAATCCGCGTTACGCAGCTCAGTGGCAGCATAGAAACATAGGAGGAATGCAATGGGATTACTTTCCGACTTCTTCGTCGCGAATGAAGGAGAAGCCGCGCGCTACGCGGACCGGATGAGCGAAGATGACCAGGGCAAGGCCATTGCATTGCAATTGCGCCCGGCTGAGTACAAAGGCTTCACCGACCTTGAAGTAGGCACTTTGTGGGCAATCCTAGAAGGGAAGGAATGGGATGCTGACCTGCACGCGTTGGAAAGTGACGAGGGCGGCGATGAAGGGGACTCCTGGCTCTTCCGGTTCCCAGATCGGCTAGTCCAACTTCTTGCTCACGTCGAACACTCGGCGCTTGATGCTGCACTCCCCCGATGGGCCGACACCGAGGAGCTTCAAGTGGATGTGGCGGAACTGCGACCTGTGGTGCTGGATCTTCAAAGACTCGCTAAACAGGCGATTGCTGAACAGAAGTCGCTGTATCTATGGGGTAGCTTATGAACGCCTCTCGGATCATCTGACCGACGACGACTTTGCGGGGTATTGAACTTCGGCTTTGTACCGATGGAGCCTCAGATACGTTGACGGCATTCGGCCAGGAGCAGACTCCCGGCAACGGCCGCTTCAGGGCAGTGAAATTTGGCGCCTCGATCCAAAATCAATGGTTCTAGAGCTCGGAGGCCACATGTGTGAGTGCTTGATCGCCGCGCACGCGACCACGGCCGGGCGCTAGCGTCCGAGATCCGCCGGCGTCTGGCGCACTTCCAAGATGCCCTGATCTTGCAGGGCGGCGACGGCGCCGTCCATCTCGTGCTGCGCCTACGGGACGCCGTGCGGTGGCACGCGTTCCAAGCGGCGCCGGCCAGCCACGGCGTGACGTTCGAGACAATCGATTGCGCCGCTGTCGGCCACCGGCCACGTTGAACATCCTCTGGCCCCCGGGCATACGGACGCGGTGAGCCGGGCGATCGCGCTCGACGCGTTAGAGGCCACCCCGCGCGCGCTGCGTGACTGACGTCGAACAGCGATCGAGTCGCCAAGCTTCCGGCCGCGCCGTGGGTTGACCCAGTCATTGGGCTGTAGCGCTTACGACCGGAAGTCGACTGTCGAGCGCTTTTCAGACGCGTTCCGCTAGGCCGGCCGCGAAGTAGTCGGTCACCTGGCGCACGCGTGCCGGAATGAACTTTCGGTTGGGCCAGATGAGGCTGACATCTCGGGTTTCGCCGATGAACTGATCTAGCACTGTCACGACGCCCGCCGCGCGCAGCTCGTCGGTCAACGAAGCCCGGTAGAACATCCCGATGCCCACGCCGGCCTGCACCGCCGACAGGATCGTGTCGACGGTGTTGGAGGCGAGGTTTCCGCCTACGCGCACGCTGAACGGCCCCTCGGGCCGGCTGAACGTCCACTGGTCGATGCCGTTATAGACGATGCAGTTGTGGTGCACGAGGTCCTCGGGCGTCCTCGGCACCCCGTGCCGCTCGAAGTAGTGGCGCGACCCCACACAGACCAGCGACGTGGTGGCCACGCGCTTGACCACGGCGTCAGGGCTGCGCAGCGGGCTGATGCGGATGGCTAGGTCGATGCCCTCGGTCAGCAGGTCCTGCACGCCATCCGTGAGCTTGAGCTCCAAGCGGAGCTTCGGATGCAGCGCCAGCAGTCGCGGCACGATGGGCAGCACGTGGAGGCGGCCGAAGGTGGTCGACGCCGCGATCCGCACCAGTCCCGAAAGCTCCCCCATGCTGCTCATGAGCTCGCCGTCCACCTGCGACATCTCGTCCAGCAGCGGCTTGATGCGCTCGTGGTACCGCCTCCCGGCCTCCGTCGGGGTCACGCTGCGCGTGGTGCGGTTGAGCAGCTGCGCGCCCAGCCGCCGCTCCAGCGCGCCGACGGACTTGCTGACCGCCGACTGGGATTCGCCGATGCGGCGGGCGGCGGCCGAGAAACCGCCGGCCTCGACAACCGCCGCGAAGGCGGTCAGCTCCTGGAATCGATCCATGGGGTGTGCTCTGTTGCGTGCGGCCGGGAGGTGGCAGCCGTGACCGACGCTGCGCGACGGATTTATTCCGAACCGGACTAAGTGTAATCACGACGAGCCAGATTATCACCGACTTGGAAGCTAATTAGCATGACTGCAATGCCTCTGGATGGCATTGCAACCGTAAAGGCCGACGCCGCAGCGCCGGCTTACCCCGTGATCAGCGAACCAAGGAATCCAACATGACTTCAACAACCCACCCGCAAGCCGCGGCACCCGCCGCATCCACCTCCCTGGCAGGTAAGACGGTCGTCGTCGTCGGCGGCAAGTCCGGCATCGGCTTCGGCGTGGCGCAGGCCGCGCGGGCAGCGGGCGCGACGGCAGTCGTCGCCAGCCGCCGCCTCTCGTCGCCGCAGGAGCGTCCGGATCTCGCCGGCTTCCAGCAGGTGAGCCTGGATATCCGCGACGAGTCGAGCGTGCGAGCGGCGTTCGACGCCATCGGCGTGTTCGACCACCTGGTCGTCACCGCCGCGCCCGATCTCGGCACCTGGGGCGCGTTCATGGACGCGGAAATGAGCGGCGCGCGCAGCTACATGGAGGGCAAGTACCTGGGCAGCTGGGCCTGCGCCCGCCATGGCTCGCCGCACCTGAATGCCGGCGGCACGATCACATTCCTGACCGGCGGCATGGCCGTGCGGCCGAAGGTCGGCTTCACCGCCGTCACATCGGCGTTCGCCGCGGTGGAGGCGCTGTCGGGCTCGCTCGCGATCGAGCTCGCACCCACCCGCGTGAACACGATTCGCCCCGGCTTCATCGACACCGACATGTGGGCCTTCCTGCCGGCCGAACATCGCGACGGCCTGCGCAAGAAGGTGGAAGAGACCTTCCCCGCGCGGCGCGCGGGAAAGCCTGAGGACGTGGGCCATGCCGCAGTCTTCCTCATGACCAATCCGTATGTGACCGGCACCGTGCTCGAGGTGGCCGGCGGGGAGAACTTGGTCGCCAGCGTTTCCTGAATCTCACCGACGAGAGGCACGACATGACTGAATTCGATCTTTCCTTACGCGGCGCCGACGGGTGGCGAACGGGCCGCCGCTCCTTCCTGGCCCAGGCCGGCGGCGCCGTGGCCGGCGCGATCGCCACGGGGTATCCGTCCGGCCAAGTCATCTTGAAATCGGGGCTGACGGCAGAAAGGATCGCGTCCACCCAACTTAGGTGGACTTGATTACAGGAGCAGGGTAGCGATGAAGTATGGCATCACCCCCTACGTCGTAGACCGATGGCCGAAACTAGCCCGCGCCGAAGAGATGGCCACGCCCACCAAGGAGCTTGACCTTCGTACTAGACTTGCTCGCCATGTCGTCCGCGTCTACCGAACTGTTCTCGAACGTGCGTCCCAGGTTGATGGCTATTGGCTATCGCATGCTTTCCTCCGTACAGGAGGCGGAGGACTTGGTGCAGGACGCATGGTTGCGCTGGCATGAGGAGACGAAGTCGTCCCAGGCCCAAGTCTTGAATGCTGAAGCTTGGCTCGTGACCGTGACCACGCGGATGGCGATTGACCGTCTTCGGGCGGCCAAACTGCGGAGAGCGACGTACGCGGGCGCGTGGTTCCCCGAGCCGCTACTGGAACAGGCGCCGACCACGCCTGAGCAAGCGTGTGAGACCGCCGACAATGTGTCCATCGCCTTCTTGCTACTTCTGGACTGCCTGTCGCCGGAAGCGCGGGCCGCGTTTTTGCTGCGTGAGGTGTTTGACGCTGAGTACGAGCAAGTAGCCGAGGCCATTGGCCGAAGCAAAGCCTCCGCCCGGCAGATTGTCCATAGAGCCAAGCGAAGGCTGGAGAACGCACGCGAATCAGCGGGCATGAAGGCGCCGCCAATGCCAGCAGTGGCTCAGCTGGAACTGTTGCGACGACTCGTTCAAGCAATTTCGAGCGGTCACCTTGAGGGCATTAAGAGGCTGCTCGCAGAGGAAGCGGAGATGCTGGGCGACTTTGGCGACGTCAGGCCAAGCTTGGCGAGGCCTTTGTTTGGCGCTCAACGCATCGCTCAGCTTTACTACGCGATGCACCTTCGCCACGGTGACGCTATGCGACTTGAGCTGGCCATACTGAATGGCGAATGGTCCCTCCTGCGCTACATCGATGGTGCGCTTGACTCCGTACAGACATTTGAGTTCACCAATGTCCAGGTCTCTCGGGTTCGCATCCAGCGGAATCCGGTGAAGTTGGCAACGTTGAAGGATAAGCCACTCGTCTCCTGAGCTCCCGGCCAAACCCGCTGCCACCAGGAACCTGAGGCCTGGGGCGACATTTCTTTCCCCTGCGACTGTCACAACGCGATCACGTCAAACGTCTTGAGACCAGGTTGCTCCTGCAGCCGCATCCAGTCTCAACTTGAAGAAAGCGTTTCATGACCCGCGCAGTTTGGTTCCAAGTATCCCCGGAGGGCGCCAAGGCCATCGGTGGCCTGCATCACTTCGTCACCTCTGGCACGTCCTTGCCCAGCCAGCTTATCCATCTGGTGTTCCTGCGAGTCTCGCAGATCAATGGCTGTGCCCACTGCATCGACATCCATACCCGTGACCTGATGACTGGCGGAATGTCGGTTGAGAAAGTAGTCCTCGTGCCGGTGTGGCACGAAGCGGAGTACCTGTTCTCGGAGCAAGAGCGTGCGGCCCTCGCCTGGTCCGAGGAAGTCACCCGCGTCAGCGAAACACACGCTTCCGATGAAGCCTACGAGGCGGCGTTGGCAGTGTTCGGCGAGAAGGACTTGGTCAACCTGACCCTCACCATCGCCGCGATGAACGCCATTAACCGCATGGGCATCAGCTTCCGCATGAAGCCGCGGGCGAAAGCTTAACGGCTGCGGCGCGCCGCTCTATTGGCTGAGCTCGTGGGTTCAATTCAGTAGTGCGGCATCAACTTCCCGATCTTGCTGGCCGGCTACTGCGACGTATGCGCCAGGCGAAGTCATCTTGACGCCGGAGATGCCGCAGCTCAGGTCAGCGGCGTCCAGCGGTACGGCAGGAGATCGCGCAGTGCAGATGCTGGCTGGGTCGGCAGCCGCTGCAGTACGTCCTTGAGGTAAGCGTAGGGCTCATGGCCATTGAGCCTGGCGGTGTGCAGCAGGCTCATGATGGCGGCGGCGCGCTGGCCCGCGCGCAGGCTACCGGCGAACAGCCAGTTCTTCCTGCCCAACGCGATGGGACGGATCAGGTTCTCGATGCGGTTGTTGTCCGCGGTAAGGTCGGCGTCGTCGATGAAGCGCGTCAGCGCAGCCCAGCGCTTGAGGCTGTAGTCGATGGCCTTGGCCGTCGCACTGCCGTCTGGCACTTTCTGACGGTTGGCCATCAACCAGGCGTGCAGCAAGTCGGCCGCCGGCCTGGACTTGGCTTGCCGCAAGTGCAATCGCTCGCTCGGCCCGAGGTCCTTGGCCTCGCGTTCGATGTCGTAGAGGTTGGCGAACAGCTTGAGCGCGCCCTCGGCAAGCATGCTGCTGTGGTTGGCCCACAGCTCATGGAACTTGCGCCGTGCGTGCGCCAGGCAGCCGGCCTCGGTCACGCCGGCGCTCATCACCTGCTTGTAGCCCGCGTAGTCGTCGCAGATCAGCGTACCTCGCCAGCCGCCGCTGCCGTCTTCGGCGATGCCCAGGAAGCGCCGTGCGTTGTGCCCGGCACGGCTTTCGGCGAAGTCGAAGACCACGGCGTTGACCTCGTCCCAGACCGTGGTGCAGTAGCTCCACAAGTAGGCTCTGTGCGTCTTGCCATGACCTGGCTTGAGCATCGCCACCGGGGTCTCGTCGGCGTGCAGCACGTGGCGCCCAAGCAGGTCCTCGCGCATGGCCTGCACCAACGGCGCCAGTTCCACGCCGATGGCGCCGATCCATTCGGCCTGGGTGGAGCGCGGCACTGCGAAGCCTGCGCGGCCCAGGCTAGCCTCCTGGCGGTACAGCGGTTGGTGGTCGATGTACTTGGCCACCGCCACATGCGCCATCAGGCCGGCGGTGGCGATGCCCTTGTCGATCACGCAGGCAGGCACCGGTGCCTGGATCAGCGTCTGGCATTGGGTGCAGGCCCACTTGCCACGCACATGGCGCTGCACGCTGAAGCGTCCAGGCTCATAGTCGAGCTTCTCGGCCACGTCCTGGCCGATGCGCTTCATCTGGCAGCCGCAGCCCGGTGTGGTGCAGATGGTGTCGTCGGGTTCGTGGTGGATGTCGTGGCGCGGCAGGTGGGCCGGCAGCGCCTGGCGCTTCGGGGTCTGCTTCTCCCCTGCGGCCTTGGCTGGCGACTGCAGCTTCCCTACCTCGCGTTCCAGGGCTTGCAGGTCCTCGTCGATGACCTCTTGCAGCAGGCTCCTCTGCTCGGGACTGAAGCGTTCGGCGCTGGCGGCGAACTTCAGCCGCTTGAGCACGGCCATCTCATGGGCCATCTTGGCGTTCAGCGCCTGAGCGTGCCGTACCTCGCTCTGCAGCCGGCTGGCCAAGGCGCACACCTGTGCGAAGCTCATGCCCGAGAACGCCGGATCAGGGATTGCATCAAGGGCGTTGGCGCTGCTGCTGTCCATCAGGGCGGTGATGGTGCCAGCAGGCTTAGCCGGCCGCCATCGGCACATTCCGCAATGGACGGGCTCACACCACCTTGATCACGCCGGCCTCGCCAACACGCTGCCAGGGCAGTCCGAGCACCAAGGCGTTCAGCTGCGAGTGGGTCAGCGACAGCGTGCTGCCATCCCTGGGCCAGACAAAGCGGCCGCTGTTCAGCCGCCGCGCTGCCAGCCACACACCGATGCCGTCGTGTACCAGCAGCTTCATGCGGTTGGCCCGTCGGTTGGCAAACAGGTAGGCGTGGTGGGGCCTGGCCTCGCCGAAGACCTTGACCACGCGGGCCAACGCCGACTCGGTGCCAGAGCGCATATCCAGCGGCTCGCAGGCCAGCCACACCGCCTCCACACGGATCACCGCAGCAACTCGCGTGTCCAGATCGCGAAGTTCGTTGCGGCACTGGCCGGCCATGTGATGATCATCGTGATCGGGCCGCGGCGCAGTTCGACGCGGATGTCTGCCGACGAGGCAGCAGCCTCGGGTGACGCCATCAGCGGCAGTGCGATGAACTCGCCAGCCTTGACGGGTCTCACTTGGCCTTCGCGGGCCAATTGCCGCCAGCGGTGCACGACGTTGGCGTTGATGCCGTGCGCCATCGCTACCTTGGCCACCGACGCGCCGGGTTCATTGCATTCGGCTACCACCTGGGCCTTTGCCGCAGCGCTGTAGTGTCGCCGGGACTGTGTCTTCTCGCTTGTCATCGCGTCCACCTAAGTTACGTGGACGCGATCGTTGCCGCCGTTTCTCTTCAGTTCAAGATGACTTGGCCGGACGCATACGCCACGGGCGCGCTGTTGGGCGATGCGCACGCGCAGTCCGCCGGCACGCCCACGGGCCGCGCGCCCGACGGCGCGACACCGGCCGCCTCCCGCGGCGGTAAGGGCCTCTGGCCGAACGGTGCTCGCCTGGCGGTGAGCGTCTCGATGATGTTCGAGGGCGGCGGCCAGCCCATCTCGGGTGCCGCGGGGCCGATCCCGATTCCGATCGACAAAGGCGTGCCCGACCTGCCGACCAACGCCTTCTTCGCCTATGGCCGCTATGAAGGCATCCCGCGCGCGCTGGACCTGTTCGACAAGCACCGCATCAAGGTGTCGTCGTTCATGATCGGCGAGGCCATAAAGAACGCCCCCGACTTGGCCCAGGAGATCGTGCGCCGCGGCCACGAGGCGGCCGCTCACGGGCCCACCTGGAGCAATTCGTACAACCTTTCGCGCAGCGACGAGAGGCGCTTCATCGCGGAATCGGCCGAGATCATCCACAAGGTCACGGGCCAGCAGCCGGTAGGCTGGAACGCGTTCTTCTTGCGCAACTCGGTGCACATCCTCGAGACGCTGCAGGAACTCGGCTTCGTGTATCACATCGACGAGCCGAGCCGTGATGAGCCGTTCATCATTCCGGTCAACGGCAAGGACTTCGTGACGGTGCCGTATACGTTCCACCTGAACGACATCTCGGCCTACCCGTTCGAGGGCTACAACCCGATCGCTTACGAGCAGGCGTTAAAGGACGAATTCGACCAGCTCTACGAAGAAGGCGCGAATGGGCGGCGCATGATGCTTGTGGGATTCCACGACCGCATTAACGGACACGCCAACCGCATCCGAGTGCTGGATCGGTTCTTCACCTACGCGCGTTCCAAGCCGGACGTGTGGTTCGCGCGCAAGGACGAGATCGCCCGCTGGGTGCTGGCGCATCGCGAGAACACGCCTATCGTGCAGCGCGGCCCGGCCGCCATCTCGGGCCTGCCCGGGCCAGATTGATGCACGCGCCAATTCCAAACGCAACACTGCGGAGTTCTTGAGCGGTATCCTCAGTCGGCAGCAGCTGACTGTCACGAGTGTCCGGCTTCGGGCATTACGATCGGTGGCTCGAGTGTCGCATACGGGCCCAAAGCCGTCGTATGCGAAACTCGAAAGCAGTCGCTCAGGAGTCGAGCTTCGACGCGTCCTGTGGGGCCTTCGGGGCGACTTGCTTTTGACTTGTCCCGATGCGATACAGCCCGAGTACGACCTCAGAGAACGAATTTCGCCCCCGGCTCATCTAAGCGGGGAAGCGGCATTCACTGTAGTGGAAGCGAGTTCGGGGCGTAGCCGCACCAAGATCTTTCTGTCCTGTTCAATCTCGTTGAGGATGCGAACGCGCGCTGCAACAGGCACTGAATCACTCAGCGCCGCGATCCCTAGAGCTGATGCAGCATTTGGCCGAGTGGTCACGCTCGCCTCAAATGTTCCGAGGTAGAGGACCTCGCCGGCCACCACGTCGAAGCGATAGACGAAAGGCAAACGCACACCACCGTGATAGATACCAAACTTTCCCCGAAACAGAACGCCGATCTGCGACACCTCGTAGGTGCCTGGCTTTAATGCATAGCCCACCAGCACCCGCTGGCCGGTTTCGGAGGACCTTACTGCCTTTTCGACCTGCCAAGCGCCGAAGTCCTGCATATGGGCAAGGGTTGTGAATCGGCGTTGCTGTCGTGTCCCGCCATTGATTGGCAATGCTTCAAAGTCCATGGCCGGCACCCCTTGTACCGAAGAGTCGGAACCAAAAGAGGCAATTACTAGGCCGGTGCTCTCATTTACCAGCGGGCCATCCTTAGCCACCAAGTCTGAGTGCGAAGTTGCGCAACCAGCTAGAAGCAATACTGAGGCTAGAAGGGCAAATCGAGTGAAGAATCGTCGAGTAGTACTTGATGTCATTCTTGGCGGATGTTGTTTGTCTTCCACTCCGCCGATTGTTCATGATTCTGCGTTTGTGTGCACCCGCTTCAGGACGATCGCATCGCCGTTCTCGCAGAAGTGGAGTCGGCCCACTGGGTGCACGGTGTGCTCTCGCTGCACCTCAGACGCGGCCGTGTCCGGCTCCGAAGGCGTCAGCAGGTGCAGGTACTCAGGCAACAGGCCCATGGCGATCGTGAGGTCCACGGCATCGTGGTTGTCGAGGCGGAGGACGGGGCGCCTCGGCAGCTTCTGCGCGAGCTCCACGAGTGTCTCGAAGAAGGAGATCGTGCCGTCAACAAGCCAGTGATGGAGCTCGATCACTACGCCGCCTACGTGCAGATGAACGACCGCTTCCACTCCGTCATCATGCGAGGCTGCTCGAACATCGCGTTGCAGCGCGTGATGGAGATGCTGGACCGTCAACCCTTTGCATCTCCTAGTGCGATGCTCCCCATGCAATCTTCGATGGAGGAGGGCCATCAATGGATGAGGATCGCCCATCTGTCGCACCATGCGATGGTGCAAGCCATCGAGCGAGGACAGGGTTCTCGAGCGCAGGCCTTGGGAGAGGAACACGTGGAAATCGCGCGAATGAACCTGGACTACGCCCTGGCTAGACCCGAACTGGCGGCGGAGCTCATGCCCGGAATGCGTCTGGTGGCTGGCAAGCGGGGTGTGTAGATAGAGGTCCCAGTACCGGACGCTTAGTGTCGAAATCGACCTTTTCTGCTACGCAACAGGTCTTCAAGCCGGTGTTTGTTTCTTGTTACGTATGAGCCTCTAAGCTGCCGCGCGCGGCGAGCCTGGGCACGTTGATTTCAGGCAACGCACCTCTGGCGAGCATGGGCGTGCATTCCCGGGATATGACTAGCTGTCGAAATGAAAGCTTTCGACGCCTCCCGCTCATTGGTACGTCACTTCAGACTAGATGTTCGAGCTGACGGTCGCCGTGCGTCTCTTTTTTGCCAATCTCGCAGCAATTTCCTCCGATCGCTGACGAACGAGACCGGTGAAAAGCTTCGCTGCTGGTGAAAGCGGGACGCCAGCCAGTGTGATCACGCCGAACTGAAGAGGTCGTATAGGGTCCTCAATCGGCAGAGCGACCACGCCGTCGCCCAAGGGTGCAAACAGCGGGGCAGGTAGCAAGCCCAGAAGGTCGGTCTGGAGCAAGCAAGCTTGGACCACCGTTATCGCGTCGCTGTGCAGCTCGATCGTCGGACGCGGCAATCCATGCGACGCGTACACCTCTTCGATCGTGGAGCGGCGCGCGCTCGTCGCGGCGCCAACCACCCACGCGGCATCAAAGAGATCGGCCAGCCGGCGGCAATCCGCCAACGGGTGACCAGCACGCGCAACTACATGCATGGGATAGGTCACAAGCTGCTCGAAACGGAACGCCTTGGAGTCCTTCGCGCCCGGAGGGATCGGCGCCAGGATCATTTCCAGGCCACCTTCACGCAGCTCGGTGGCCAGATCGTGGAACTGTCCTTCCTTGATCCTCAAAAGGGCACCGGCGGCCTTCGATTGAAATGCGTGGAATAGCGGGGCGATCAGCTCTCGTGCGGCCACGGGAGAGGCACCCAATGCAACCGTCGGTGCGCCACTGTTCGTGATTTGAGCGATATCGGCCTGCGCCTTGTCCATCTGATTGAAGATGATTCGTGCATGACCCAGCAAGGCGTGCCCGACGTTCGTCAATGTGGTGCCGCGCGCGTTGCGTTGCACAAGCGAAGCACCGACCACCCGCTCGAGTTCGGCGATGCGAGCGCCGAGTGCTGGTTGAGTGACGCCCAGCTCCCGCGCTGCGCCGCGAAGGCTGCCCGCGTCGACGAGCGCAATGAGAGCAGAAAGCTGCTGCAGTTTCATTCTTAAGCGGCAGGTGAGTGAAAGGAAAAACTAATCGATCAAGAAAAGTATTGTCTACCAGAAAACTAGGGCTAGCCGTACGCTTCACTGCCATTTAAGACAGAGACACGGAAACAACATGCAAGCTGTACGTGAGCAATCAAGGCCGACGATCGTCAATCCGGTCGGTGCCTCCTGGTTCGAGGACCTTTCTGCCGATTTCCTCGATGAAGCCGTTGCCATGGGCGCGGGCCTAGTGGGTTGCACCAGCAACGACACTTGGGACGACACGCTCGAGTCGATGGAGCACTTGCAGACGGTGAAGCGGGTGGTCGAGTCGCACGGCAAGGCTTTCATCGTCACGTGCCGCGGGGACTTACAGCGCTGTGGGAACGGCGAGGTTGGCGTGTTCCTAGGCTTACAAAACCCCAAGCCCTTGAGCGACAGCCTGAACTTCCTGGAAGCATTCATCGACATGGGGCTGCGCTGCTGTTCGCTCGCGTTCCGCGACAACAGCTATTACGGATGCGGCTTCTCATCGCCGAACGATTCAGGATTGAGTGCAATTGGCGCATTGGCGGTGCGGACCCTCGATCGTCGCGGCGTGGTGATCGACCTCTCCCACGCCGGCGACCGGACGGCGGCGGACGCCATTGCGGCGTCGGATCACCCGGTCATCTTTTCGCACTCCATGTCGCGGGAGCTCATGAAGCGCGGACCCAAAGTCGAATGGGCGGGCATCAAGAACAATGCCGTGCTGCGCGCAGCGCCGAACGAACTGATTGAGGCGGCGGCCAGAAAGGGCGGCGTGATTTGCCCCGATGCACGTATCGCCGGCAGCGTCGAGAACCTGCTCGCGCATATCGAGTACATGGTGGAACTCGTTGGCATCGATCACGTGGCGGTCTGTGCACAGGACGACTGGCACCGTTCCAGCAAAGATGTGCACCGCATCCAACCTTACCTGCCGGGCTACGATTCGGTCGCCGGAAAGAACAAGCGCGAGCTGGGCAACGATTACCGGATCTATCGCATGGAGGACCAGCTGGGTCCCAAGGTGCTAGCTCCCGGCAACCTCGACGTCGCTTTGCGCGCGCGCTTTGACGAAGTCGCAACGGCGAAGCTGCTTGGCGGCAACCTGCAGCGCGTGTTCGACGCTGTACTGCCATGACCGGCGTTGACTTCCAATCTGCGCAGTTGAGTGACACCACGGTGCGCTACCGCCAGGCGGGGCATGGCGAGCCGTTAGTCCTTCTTCACCCGTCGAGCGGTGTGCGGGTGACCCGCGCCGTGAGGGCACTCGAGGCGAGCTTCGAAGTGTTCCAGCCAACGTTTCCCGGCTTCGATGACACCCCACTTCCACCGAACGAGATTGGCGTCGTGGATCTTGCGCGGTGGATGGCGGAGTTCATCGATACGGTGGTGGGCGCACCAGCGATGGTGGCTGGCCACTCTTTCGGAGGATGGGTGGCTTGTTGGCTGGCGGTGGAACACCCGGAGTTGGTGCGGCACCTTGTCCTCCAATGTCCCCTGGGCTTCGGGCCGCTGCTCGCGCCCGCGCCGAACGCTACGCCCGCCGAGCTTCTGGCCCGCACGTACACCCATCCGGAGAAATGCGTGAAGGAAACGAAATCGGAAGCGCTGTTGTCGCGCAACCGCGCGCTGGCCGCGCGCGTTGGGCGTGCTGTCACCGAGGATGCGGAACTGATGCAAAGAATGACTGCGGTCGAGTTGCCGGTTCTCGTGGTGTATGGCGGCAATGATGGTTTGGTCCGACGTTCCGGCATGGAGTGGATTGAAGGCTCGGTGCAATCAGCGCGGCTTGAGACGGTCGACGATGCAGCGCATCACGTCGAATCGGACCAGCCAGAGCGCTATGTCGAATTGGTCGCGGGCTTCGCTCGTGCACATGTGAGCGGTACGCACGCATGACGCAAGAACTCGATGCAGTCACGGCGACGCTGGCTCCTGGCGGAGCGATCACTGCGGCGCTGAATCTCAGCAACAGCCTCTTGAATAGAGGCCAGGACAACGCGGGGGAGTGGCAAGGAGTGGCGCCTGATCTCGCACGTGCGATCGCCAATGCGTTGGGCGTTCGCGTGAACTTCGCTCCCTACCCAACGCCTTCAATGGTGGTGGACGCATTCGGGCGAGGTGAATGGACTATTGCCTTGATCGCGTCAGACCCGGCACGCAGCGGCCGCATCGCGTTCAGCCCGCCTTATGCACAGATCGAGGCGGCGTACATGGTCGCACCCGGCTCGCCCATACAGCGAATGGAGGATGTCGACCAACCGGGGCATCGCGTCGCGGCCTTTCAGGGCAGCGCCTATGGCATCTGGCTGGAGCGCAACCTGCTTCACGCCGACTTTATCGGCTGCGCGAGCTTCGATGAAGCCTTCATGCGGTTGAGATCTGCGGAGGTTGATGTGCTTGCCAGTCTGGTGCCGAAGCTGCAGGAAGATCTCCTGGCCTGGCCCGGGTGCCATGTGCTGGATGGCCCGTTCATGACGGTACAGCAAGCCGTCGCATGCACGGCCGCCAGCCTCGAGTCGGTCGCGTTCCTTTCCGGGTTCATCGACGACGCAAGGAGCAAAGGCATGGTGGCGGAATGGGTCCGAAGGCACCGGGCCAAGGGACTGCGTGCATTGGACGGGTCCACGAAGACTCGCGACGGTGAGCCGATCGGTCAAGTCTAATAAATCAATGGAGACATTCATGAAACGGCCAATCCTTAGAGCATTGATATGCACGCTGTTGGGCAGCGTGCAGCTCGCCAGCGCCAGCGCGCAGACGTTCCCTACCCAGACCATCAAGCTGGTGGTTCCGTATCCGCCGGGCGTCACTCCGGACATCACTGCTCGTGTGCTTGCGGCAAAGCTGGGCGACGTGCTGGGTCAGGCAGTGATCGTTGACAACCGCCTGGGCGCTGGCGGAACGATCGGCGCGGCCGTCGTGGCGAAGGCCCCGGCGGATGGCTACACGATGCTCTATGCGCCCAGTGCGTTGTTGACGATGACGCCGCTCATGTACAAGAAGCTGCCGTACAGCAATGCTGATCTGCAGCCGGTCTCATTCATCGGCTACCTGGGCTACTTGCTCGTGGTGAACAACGATTTTCCGGCCGCCAACCTCAAGGAGTTCGTCGACTACGTGCGTGCCCATCCCAAGGGTGTGCGCTACGCATCCTATGGGATCGGATCCGGCACGCATCTTTCGATGGAGCTGTTCGCCAAACAGGCAGGCTTGCAGATGGAGCACATCCCCTACAAGTCCACGCCCACGACAGATGTGATGTCCGCACAGGTCCAACTGATGCTCGAGCCGTACGGAGGGCAGGCGCTAGAGGTCGTCAAGGCTGGCAAGCTCAAGGCGCTGGGCGTCACCCCCCGGCAACGCTCCCCCGAATGGCCGAACGTACCTTCGATGTCCGAGGTGGCGCCTGGCTACGACGTGCTCGGCGCCTTAGGGATCTGGCTTCCCGCCAAGACACCGACAGCGATCCGGCAAAGATACCTGGAAGCGCTCGGCAAGGTCATGGCAATGCCCGAAGTCAAGGACAGGTTTCGCAGCCTCAGCATAGAGCCAGTCAACACAGGGCCGGCCCCGATGCTCAAGACCATCGAAAAGGAGACTGCGCTTTGGTCTTCGCTGGTCAAGGAACTCGACATCTCGCTCGATTGACGCTGGCACGTCGACGTTAGAGACGTCGATCCTTCGCGGTGGTCCGATACGCGCCGCCGCACGCCAGAACCAACGTTGGCAGCCAAGACCCGAAAGCCCTGAATGCCCTTGCTGAAGAACGATCTCTGCGACATCAATTACGTACGCATCGGCGGTGGCGGCTCCCCGGTTTTGCTGCTCCACGGCGTGTCCCTGGATCTGACGTGGTGGAGTGATCAATTCGCCGCCCTTGGTGCCGACTACGACCTTATCGCCATGGACCTGCCTGGTCATGGTCTGTCCGCCAATCTCGACCGTCCGTTGTCGTTTGAGGTCCTCGCCGATGTGGTCGAGCGTCTGGTTGTCCATCTCGGCGTCGGTCCGGTCCATCTGGTCGGGATTTCGTTCGGGGGGCATGATCGCCCAGACCTTCGCGGTGCGACGTCCCGACCTCCTGCGCTGGCTGACCCTCGTCGCGACCCTGTGTACCTTCGCGGGCCCGGTTCGCCAATTGCTGCTGGAGCGGGCACGCGTCGCACGCGAGGACGGCATGAGCACCATCGCGCGTCTTTCGAACGAACGATGGTTTCCAACGGCTTTTCGCCAGGCACGACCCGACGTGATGGACCGCACAACCCAGACCTTGCAGCGGCAGGACCCTGAGTTCTACGCCTCCATCTGGGAAATCATCGCTGGTCTGGATTTGGAGAACGCGATCACTGTCATCGACCGGCCGACCCACGTCATCGTGGGGGCCGAAGACGCGAATGCACCGCTGGCAGCGGGCCAGCTGATCTCGTCGCGCATTTCAGGCTCGGCCCTGACCGTGATCCCAGGCGCGGGTCACTTCCCGCCGCTGGAGACCCCTGCATTGTTCAACGATGCATTGCTCCGGTTCATCGAAAAGGCCGACTTTGCTGTTGGCCGTGATGTGCAAGCATCGCCCCGACCCCCCTTCGGCAGCCTGACCGAGCGCGAGCACACCTGCCCATGAAACTCGAAGAGTACGACTACATTGTCGTCGGCTCCGGCTCGGCCGGCTGCACGGTGGCTGCCCGCCTGGCCGAAGATGGGCACGCGTCGGTGCTGGTCGTCGAAGCCGGAGGATCGGACAGAAACCCACTGATTTCCATCCCGCTCGCATGGGGCCTGGTGTTTCGACACCGTCTATTCGATTGGGACTACTGGACCGAGCCCGAACAGGCTTTGAACGGACGACGCATCGAGTGTGCGCGAGGCCGAGTGATCGGCGGCAGCTCATCGGTCAACGGCATGGTCTATGCGCGTGGCATCGCGCAGGACTACGACGGGTGGCGGGAGCGATGGGGGCTGGAAGGCTGGGACTTCAATGGCGTGCTGCCGTACTTCCAGAAATCCGAAAGCTGGCCGAAGGCCGGACATGGCGGGCGGGGCAACCACGGTCCCTTGCACCTTACGGAGCTACAGCCTACCGATCCGCTCGTTCCATCCTTCCTCGAGGCCGTGCGTGAAGCCGGGTTCGGTCGTACGGATGACTACAACGGCAGCGACGCCGTGGGATTTGGGGCCATCCAAGCCACCATCTATCAAGGGCGGCGCTGGAGCACTGCAGCGGCCTATTTGAGACCGGCGCTTTGCCGACCCAATTTGCGTCTGAGGACCCGCGCGCTTGCGATGCGAGTCGTCATCGAAAGAGGACGTGCGGTGGGCGTCGAGTGCATTGTTCGGGGAAAGCGTCAATTGCTGCGGGCGCGCAAGGAAGTGATCCTCAGTGCGGGTGTTTTCAATTCGCCTCAACTGCTCATGCTGTCCGGCGTCGGCCCGGCCGACGAGTTGGCACGGCATAGCATCCCCGTCCACGCCGCTCTCTCGGGTGTGGGCCAGAACCTTCACGATCATCTGGCGCTCGAGGTGCGATGGGAGCGACGCGATGAGAGCCCGTTGCGGCGCGCGCTGCGTATCGACCGCGCCGCCCGCGCCGTGTTGCAGGCCTACTTCTTTGGCAACGGCATCGCAAGCACCATGCCTCTTGGGGCGATCGGGCTGGTGCGCAGCCGCCCCGAACTGGAGCACCCCGATGCACAACTGCTACTGGGGACGGCACCGTTGACTGCGAAGCCCTACCTAAACCCGTTCGTGCGACCTTACGTAAATGCCTTCACTGTGAAAGGCATGCTCGTGAAGCCCGAAAGCCGCGGCCGCGTACGGCTGCGCAGCGCCGATCCAACGCAGGCGCCCATGATCGAGCAGCGTCTGCTCAGCGCCGCGCCGGATCTGCGGAGCTCCCGGGTTTTGCTCGAAATGATTCGCGCACTGGGATCGCAACCTGCACTGCAGCGTCACATCGCGAGAGAACTCGCACCAGGTCCGAGCGTGATCTCAGCCGACTCAATGGAGGCCTATCTCCGATCGACCGTCTCGACTTTGCACCACCCCGTGGGCACCTGTCGCATGGGAAGCGAGGGCGATGAAGGCGCAGTGCTGGACGCACGAATGCGCGTGCGCGGCATCGACGGACTGCGCGTGATCGACGCATCGGGCATGCCAGAGATTACGCGTGGGCCTATCAACGGACCCGTGATCATGATGGCTGAGAAGGCCGCAGCTGACATCCTGTCCGGCTGAAGCGCACCGCGCGAGCGGCTGCGTACCAAGAAACACATATCCCCTGTTTGAAAGAAATGCAATGGAACACTGCCTCAAGTTCTATATTGATGGTGAATGGGTCGCGCCGGCGGTCCCGCGCGTGATGGACCTTTTGGATCCGGCGACGGAAAAGCTTAAGGGCCGAGTAGCTCTCGGGTCGGCCCAGGATGTGGATCGTGCGGTCGATGCTGCCACGGCAGCGTTTGAGTCCTTTCAGAACACTTCGCGCGAAGAGCGCTTGGCCCTGTTCGATCGCATCATCACGGCGTTTCGCGCCAGACAGGAAGATGTAGGCCGGGCGGTAACGCGCGACCTTGGAACGCCCACCTGGTTTGCCAGTGGCTACCAGACAAGCATGTCGCTGGACCATTTCATCGAAGCACGTCGACTGCTTGAGACCTACCCCTTTGAGTTCCATCTCGACGGTAACGTCATCCGTCGCGAAGCCTTCGGCGTGTGCGGGCTTATCACGGCCTGGAACTGGCCTGGCCAGCTCATCACGTCCAAGGTCGCGCCAGCCCTTGCCGCTGGCTGCTGCATCGTGCTCAAACCGAGCGAGTTCGCTCCGAACACAGCCGTGTTGCTGGCCGAAATTCTGCATGCGGCAGGTGTGCCGAGGGGCGTGTTCAATCTGGTGCTTGGCGACGGGCCCGGCGTCGGCGCGGCAATTTCCGCGCATCCGCGCATTGACCTGATCTCTTTCACGGGTTCAAAACCGGCAGGAGTGGCGATTACGCGTGCGGCCGCTGAGACCGTCAAAGCCGTGCATCTGGAGCTTGGTGGCAAGTCGGCCAACATCATCTTGCCAGATGCGGATCTTGCGGCGGCCGTTGCAGATGGCGTCCACCGATCCTTCATCAATTCAGGTCAAAGCTGTATCGCTCCGACGCGTATGCTCGTGCATGAGAGCAGAATGGCCGACGCGGTTGGGATCGCGCGTGAAACGGCCATGAACGTGACGGTGGGTGACCCATTCGACCCCAAGACGCGCTTGGGACCGGTAGCGAACGCAGCTCAGTACGAACGCGTCCAGACAATGATCCAAGCCGGTATCGATGACGGCGCGACGCTCGTGTGCGGTGGACTTGGTCGGCCGCAGGGTATTGAACGCGGTTACTTCGTGCGGCCTACTGTCTTCAGCGATGTCACGCCTCGCATGCGCATCGCACAGCAGGAAATTTTCGGACCGGTTCTCTCCATAATGAGCTATCGCGACGAAGATGACGCGATCTGCATTGCCAATGGAACGACCTACGGTTTGGCGGGCTATGTTTTCTCGGCGGATCTACGCTCTGCCGCGCGGGTAGCAACGCGGCTTAAAGCCGGGCGCATTTTCTTGAACGGGTCGCCGACGAACCCCAGGGCGCCCTTCGGCGGATACAAGCAGTCCGGAAACGGGCGTGAATGGGGAGTGTTCGGCTTAGAGACCTTTTTGGAGGTGAAGGCGGTACTTGGTCAGTTGACCGTGTGACGAGGAGGCTGGCGAGTGACATAGCGCGTGATGTCAATGCGAAAGCCCGCTGATCATGACGTCGAGTTGCCTGCCAATGAGATTGCGGCCTTGCCGGGGGAGATCTAGCCTGATGCACTGCTGTTTCTCGTGTCTTCCCCTTGTGTCTCCCGAACTTGTATGACGGGACGATCATGGTCGCCGGAGGCGAAGACCAAAGGACTGCTCCCAAACATTCAACCACCTGCTGCGCACAATGTCCATGCTGGCAGCGGGCAGTCAAAACTCGCACCCGAAAGCGTTGTTGGATGCATAGGTGAACGCCGAAATCGCCGCGTTTGAGGCCGGAGGCAAAACGCTTAAGAAACCGCTCCTACCGACAACAAGTCCGTCGTCCCAAGCCTCCTACGCTACCCGACAACTTGGGTGGATTTCAATCGGGGTATCGCGCTGACGCAGCGAAGATACGCTGATGGGTGTGCATGACATTTCAGTCCAGCGCGTCCTTAATCCGGGCGGACGTTCTGCCACCGGATCGCTCTACGAAGAGTGGTTTCGCGATGCAAGCATCAGCTCCACCAACCGCATCGTGAGCAACAGCCTGACACCCGTTGTTGGAAGTACGGTCTCTGGCCTCGGCGTCGCGTATCTTCCGCAAGCCTGCCTGCAGTCAATGCTCGATCTACGGATGCTGGAGGGTCTGCAGGTCTTGCCACCTGTGCCTGATGCAGGGTTCGCGGCGGCTCGCAAGGCTGATTGCCACGCTACCGTCATCCACATGCTCGTTGAAACAGCCCGCGAATCTTGCGACTTTGGACAAGCTTTTCAGGCTAGCGAGCAGCCTTCTTAAGCAAGCTCCTGGTCACCAGCCTCCCTCGACGAAGCATCAGGGGCCCTCCGCCTACCCAACTCAGAACGGCACTGCTGGTGGACACCTTCAAACAACACGCTGGCTTGCCAGCACTCCTTGTGCCGCGGGATCCTGCGCGTAGTTCGTACTTTTGCCATCCGGCCGCGACGCCGCTTGCGTGCGGCAATGCAGTTCGCGGAACAGCAGCGGTGTCATGCCGAAGCGCCGCTCGAAGGCTTTGGACAGCTGTGCGCCCGTGAGGTAGCCTGTGCGCGCCGCGATCTCTTTCAGTGACATGCCGGCCGCGAGCAGGTTGCGTGTCTGGTCCAGCCGCAGCGTCTCGACGAAATGCGCGGGCGTCTCGCCCGTACTTTTGGTGAAGCGGCGTAAAAAGGTCCGCTCGGACATCGCCACTCTCTCGGCCAGGCGCGGCACGTCGAGCTGCTGCGTGAGGTTCTCGCGCATCCAGTCGATCAGAGCTGCGAAGGGTGCATCGGCATGCGACTGCGCTGTCAGCACCGGACTGAACTGCGATTGGTAGCCGGGCCGGCGCGCATAAAGCACCAAGCGCTTGGCGATCACGTGGGCGACGGCATTGCCCAGGTCTGCGGCCACCATTTCCAGGCTCATGTCGATGCCCGTGGTAACGCCAGCGGAGGTCCACAGGCGCCCATCGTTGACGAACAGCGCGTTGGTGTCAACGGATACCCCAGGGCAGCGCTCGGCAAGGTTGCCACAGGCCGACCAATGGGTGGCCACGCGCTTTCCCTCTAGCAGGCCGAAATGTGCCAGCGCGAAAGTGCCGGTGCAGATGGAACCGTAGCGGCGCGCGCTCCTGCTTGCCTTGACGGCCCATCTGCGCACGGCATCGATGGCCACTAACTGCTGCAGGCCCGAATCATCGCCGCCGGCGATCAGCAAGGTGTCGACCTCACTGGCGGGCAGCTCCTGGACCGGCCGGGTCACCATGGCCACGGCGCTGCTGGTCTGCACGGTTCCGCCGTCGGCCGAAAGGATGTGCACCTTGTAGTGGGCCTTGCCCAGCGCGTCGTTGCCCGCCTCGAACACCATCGCCGGACCCGTCACGTCCAGCACTTGGCAGCCCGGAAAGGTCAGGATCGCAACGTTCAGCGGGTCAGACATTTGGCGGATATTAGCCTGCGTTTGTCATTTACGCCAAAGCTGACGGCTCCAACAATTCGCCATCAACACGACGCCTACAACAGATTCATGACAAACCCTCTGCAAATTGGATTTCTGGTCTTCCCCGATGTCACGCAGCTCGACCTCACCGGCCCTGCGCAGGTGCTCAGCCGCGTGCCGGGTGCCCGGGTCCACCTGGCGTGGAAGACGCTCGAACCCCTGAAGACAGACGTGGGCTTCAGCCTCAACCCGACCACCAGCTTTGCGGATTGCCCGCCCCTGGACGTGCTGTGCGTGCCTGGTGGTATGGGCGTTGTCGGGCAGATCAATGATGCAGAGACGCTGGCCTTCCTGCGCCAGCAGGGCGCCAGCGCGCGCTACGTCACATCTGTCTGCAACGGCTCACTGCTGCTGGGCGCGGCGGGGCTGCTGCAGGGTTACCGGTCAACCTGCCACTGGATGTGGCGGCATTACCTGACGCAGTTCGGCGCCGAGCCTGTGGCTGCGCGCGTGGTGCGTGACCGTAACCGCCTTTCAGGCGCCGGGGTGACCTCTGGCATCGATTTCGCTTTTACCTTGGCCACCGAACTGGCCGGGGAAGAAGCAGCGCGAATGATTCAGTTGGGCCTCGAGTACGACCCTCAGCCACCGCTGGACAGCGGCTCACCGGAAAAGGCCGGGGCCGATCGCGTCGCACGGGCGCGTGCGGTGCCGGCGGCATGGCTGCGGGACGTGGCTGAACCGCAGATTGCACAGGCCGCGCGCCGGCTCGCCACTATTCCCTGATCTCGAACCCACATCTCGAAGGAAGCCCCATGACACTCCGTACCTGCACCCTCGCGGCCGCATTGCTCACAGCGCTGCCATCCTTTGCACAGATCTCGGACGGCGTCGTCCGCTTGGGGGTCATCAACGACCAGTCCGGTCCCTACGCCGCGCTGACTGGCCCGGGTTCCGCGCTTGCGGTGCGCATGGCCGTGGAGGACATGAAGGCACAGCTTGGCGACACGAAGGTCGAAGTGCTGGTCGCCGACCACCAAAACAAGCCCGACGTAGGGCTGACCATCGTCAAGCGCTGGTTTGACGTGGACAAGGTGGATGCCGTGCTCGACATCGCCAATTCTGCAGTGGCGCTGGGCGTACAGTCCGTCATCAAGGAAAAGAACAAGATTGCGCTGTACGGCATCGTTGGCACGACCGAACTGACCGGCAAGCAGTGTGCCAAGACAGGCTTCTCATGGGTGCACGACTCCTACGCGCTGGTTTCCGGTCCCGCCCGCACCCTGACCAAGGCCGGGCACGACAGCTGGTACTTCGTGGCGGCCGATTTCGCATTCGGCAAGAACATGGTGCAGGAAGCCAAGAATTTCGTTAACGCCAGCGGCGGTAAGGTCGTGGGCGAGGTCTTCCATCCCATGGGCACCTCGGACTACAGCTCCTTTCTACTGCAGGCCCAGGCATCCAGTGCGAAGGTCGTCGCCTTTGCCAATGCCGGCGCGCAGTTGGTGAACTCGATGAAGCAATGGAAGGAGTTCGGCATGCAGGACGGCAAGCAGCGCCCCGTCTCGCTGTTGCTGTCGATCACCGATGTTCACGCGGCCGGTATCGATGTGATGCAGGGCCTGTCCGGCACCTCCGCTTGGTACTGGGATCGCAACGACGACACGCGCGCGTTCGCGCGCCGATTCTTCGAGCGGCACAAGGCCATGCCCACCGAGTCGCAAGCTGGCATGTACTCCGCCACTACGCACTACCTCAAGTCCGTGCTCGCCATCAAGACCGATGCGACCGATGCGGTGGCCGCGCAGATGCGCAAGACGCCGGTGAACGACATGTACGCGAAAAACGCCACATTGCGTGACGATGGCAAATTGGCGCACGACTTCCTCCTGGTCACGGTGAAGTCCAAGACTGAATCCAAAGCCGCATGGGACTACTACAAGATCTCCGCCGTCATTCCTGCGAGCGAGGCCTACATCCCTCTGGCCCAGAGCGACTGCCCGCTGGTCGTGGCCGCCAAGGCGAAGTGATGCAGTCCGCCATCGGTGGATCGACCGTTCTCGTTGCGCGCGGCCTCACGCGTAGCTTTTCGGGCTTCACGGCTGTCAAGAACGTGGACCTTACCGTGAAGCACAACACTGTGCATTCCGTGATCGGCCCCAACGGCGCTGGCAAGAGTACGCTGTTCAATCTGCTCACACGCTTCCTGGAGCCAGATGCGGGCAGCATCGTCTACCGCGGCGCGGACGTCACGCGAATGCCGCCCGCGATGTTGGCGCGCCTCGGCGTGGTGCGCTCGTTCCAGATTTCCGCGGTGTTTCCGCATCTCACGGTGGCGCAGAACGTCTGCGTGCCGCTGCAGCGGCTATCGGGCTTGCAAAAGGTGTTCTGGCGCTCTACCTCATGCCTGAGCGCCTTGGACGACAAAGTCCATGGGCTGCTGCACCAGTTCGGCCTCAGCGATTGGGCCGATACCCTCGCGGGCGAACTGCCGTACGGCCGCAAGCGCGCGCTTGAGCTGGCGACGACCTTCGCGCTGGAGCCGGAGCTCGCGCTGTTGGACGAACCGATGGCCGGCCTGGGCACGGAAGACGTGGCGCGCGTCACTGACCTCATCGCCGCGCAAGCCGGCGCGCGGACCATCGTGATGGTGGAGCACAACCTCAAGGTGGTCGAGCGGCTGTCCGATACCGTCACCGTGTTATGTCGCGGAGAGGTGCTGGCAGAGGGAAGCTATGCGGAGGTGGCTGCCGACCCGCGCGTGCTCGAGGCCTACATCGGACACTGAATATGCACGACATCCACGACACACAGGCCCTCCTCGACGTGCGCAAGCTCAGCGCAGGCTACGCGGGCAACCAAGTGCTCGACGACGTGCAGTTCCATTTACTGCGCGGCGAGGTCGTGACGCTGTTGGGCCGCAACGGCGCAGGCAAATCGACCACGCTCAAGTGCCTGATGGGTTTCATCGCCGAGAAGACAGGCAGCATCACTTTCGAAGGCCAGCCCATCGTGCGTTGCCCTCCCGAGCAGATCGCCAAACTCGGCATGGCTTACTGCCCCGAGGAGCGCGGCATCTTTTCGCAGCTGAGCGTGCGCGAAAACCTCCTGCTGCCGCCCGTGCTGCGCGATGGCGGGCTCTCGCTGGACGAGGTGTACGCGCTTTTCCCCAACCTTCGCGAGCGCAGCGCCAGTCAGGGCACCAAGCTCTCGGGCGGCGAGCAGCAAATGCTGGCTATAGGCCGCATTCTGCGGACCGGGGCGAAGACCCTTCTTTTGGATGAACCTAGCGAGGGCTTGGCACCCGTAATCGTCAAACTCATAGCGCGCACCGTGCTGGAACTCAAGCGCCGCGGCTTCACCATCTTGCTGGTGGAGCAGAACCTGCGCTTCGCCGCAGAACTGGCCGACCGGCACTACGTCATGGAAACCGGCCGCGTGGTCGACATGCTGACGCGTGAAGACATGCAGCGCGACACTGGCCGCGTCGAGGCTTATTTGGGGATGGGACATGCTTGAATCGTTGGGACTGCTTTCTCCCGCGCTGTTCGGTCAGCTGTTGCTGGGCCTGATCAACGGCTCCTTCTATGCCATGATGAGCCTGGGCCTTGCCATCATCTTCGGCTTGCTCAACGTGGTGAACTTTGCGCATGGCGCGCAGTACATGATGGGCGCGTTCACGGCCTGGATGCTGCTGCAGTGGGCAGGTATTCCGTACGGGTGGGCGCTATTGCTTGCGCCTTTGATCGTGGGCCTTTCGGGTGTCGTGTTGGAGCGCTTGTTCGTGCGCCGGCTCTACCACCTGGACCATGTCTATGGGCTGCTGCTGACCTTTGGCATCACGCTCATCGTGGAGGGTCTGTATCGCAAGGCTTTCGGGTCCGCCGGGCTGCCTTACGCCAACCCCATGCCGGGTGGCTTGCGCACAGGTCTGGGCTACCTGCCCTACTACCGGCTCTGGGCGCTGTTTGCTTCGCTGTTGATCTGTCTGGCCACCTGGTATCTCATCGAGAAGACCCGGCTCGGGGCTTACCTGCGCGCCGCCATTGAGCGGCCCGATCTTGTGCGCAGCTTCGGCATCAACGTGCCGCGCATGGTCACGCTGGTTTACGGGTTCGGCGTGGGCTTGGCGGGGCTGGCCGGCGTGTTTGCCGCGCCTATCTACAACGTCAGCCCGACCATGGGCTCCAACCTCATCGTAGTTATCTTTGCAGTGGTAGTAATCGGCGGCATGGGCTCGATCAAGGGTGCCATTGTCACTGGTTACTTGCTGGGCCTGACAGAGGGCTTGGTGCGCTACTACTACCCACCGCTTTCGGACACCGTGGTTTTCATCATCATGGCGGCGGTGCTGCTCATCAAGCCGGCGGGTCTGTTCGGCAAGGGCGCTATCGCGCAGCACGCCAGCACCGCGCTCGACAGCAAGCCGCGCCGGATGCCTCAATGGAGAGCCCCGTTCCGCTGGGCGTTCCTGGCATTGGCGCTGGCGGCGCTGGCCACGGTGCCGTTCGTGCTGTACCCAGTGTTTCTGGTCAAGGTGCTGTGCTTCGCGGTGGCCGCCAGTGCAGTCAACCTGCTGCTGGGTTACATGGGCGTGCTGTCGTTCGGCCACGCCATGTTCTTCGGCTTCGCGGCTTACGTGGCCGGATACCTGGCCAAGGTCTGGGGCGTTACGCCAGAACTGGCCATCCTAGGGGCCACACTGGTGGCCACGGCTCTGGGGGCCGTGGTGGGGCTGCTTGCCATTCGTCTGCAGGGCATTTACTTCGCGATGTCGACGCTGGCCCTGGCGCAAATGGTCTACTTTTTTTGCTTGCAGGCGCCTTTCACGCATGGCGAAGATGGCATCCAAGATATCCCGCGCGGCATGGCTTTCGGCGTCTGGGACTTGAAGAGCGATCTGTCGGTCTATTTCTTCGTGCTGCTGGTATGCGGTGCGGCCTTGCTCATGGTCGCGCGACTGGTGCATTCACCTTACGGCCGCATCGTGGCCGCCGTGCGCGACAGCGAACCGCGCGCTGTCTCGCTGGGCTACAACGCCAACCGCATCAAGCTCTCGGTGTTTGTGTTCTCCGCTGCCATCACCGGTTTGGCCGGCGCCACTAAGGCCATTGCGGTACAGATCGCCACGTTGACCGACGTGGGCTGGCATATGTCGGGCGAATTGCTGTTGATGACTCTCGTAGGTGGCCTCGGGACCATCGTTGGCCCCATCGTTGGCGCGCTTGCGCTCATCAGTATGCAGACCTATATGTCTGAGCTACAGGATTGGGTGACCGTTGCGCAGGGCCTGGTGTTCTGCGTGGTGGTGCTGGCTTTCCGCGGCGGTATCGTGGGCAGCCTGGCGGGATCGTGGCGTCGGCCTTCGCAGCCGTCTGCACGTCAGGTGCTGACGCCTGCGGCGGAACCGACGATCCGATAAACACCAACAACAACGGCCACCATGTCTGGCCATGTAGAGCGCGGTAGGGGTTTCACGTGCACAGTGGGCATACCGCAACGACTTCTCACCAACGCCTGAGTGCAGGCTCCATGCTATGAACTCCAAAACTTCCCTACAGATCGGCGTGCTCGTGTTCGAGGGCATGACCTCGCTGGATGCGCTCGGACCCTTTGAGGTGCTGGCGCGTACGCCCGACAGCGTCTGCCACTTGGTCTGGAAAAGCCGCCAGCCAGTGAAATGCGACACCGGCCTGCTCGTCACGCCAACCATGTCGTTCTCCGAGGCGCCGCAGTTGGACGTGATCGTTGTGCCTGGGGGGCCAGGTCAAAACGATCTGATGGGCGACGACGAACTTCTGGACTTCTTGCGCCGGCAGGCACCTGGCGCGCAATGGGTCACCTCGGTCTGCACTGGCTCGTTGCTCCTGGCGGCGGCCGGGTTGCTCGATGGCTACAAGGCCACCTGCCATTGGCTGTCGCTCGACTTCCTGCGGATGTTTCCTGTGCTTGTCACGCCGCAACGCGTGGTGATTGATCGCAATCGCGTCACCGGCGCCGGCGTGACCTCGGGGCTTGACTTTGCTTTCGTATTGCTGGATCTGCTGCGCGGTGAGGATGTGGCCAAGAGGCTGCAACTGATGTTGGAATACGACCCGGCGCCGCCCTTCAACAGTGGGCACCCGAGCGTAGCGGATGCGGACACGCAGGCCGCGGTGAAGGTGATGGCAGGGGCGATGCTGGCACGACGGGAAGCCGCGTGTGTAGAGGCCGTGCAGCGCAAAGCCGACTAGCAGATTCGACAGGTCTGCAAATTACGAACTTGTCTCGCGAGAGGTCGGTATGACACTGGCCGAATCTGAAGACAACGGCAGCAAACTGGCATACGTCGAAACCCTGAGGTTTTTCCGCGGCCGCTGAGCACTGTATCCAGTGCCCGCGTTGCCGCAGGCACACGCGCCTGGCCCTGGCAGTCCGCGACCCCGCGCGCGATTCGGCTACGGGCCTTCGACCGTTGCCGATGCTCGGCACAGCACTGCGCCGCGTCGTGCGCCGGTGTGAGCTCCCGCGCTCCAGGTCAGCGACCCATTGACGACGACGTGCGCGATGCCCTCCGCCGCCAGAGTCGGGTTTTCATAAGTCGCGCGGTCCTTGACCGTGTCGGCGTCGAAAACGACCAAGTCGGCATGGTGACCCTGCTTGATCTCGCCCCGATCGAGGAGCCCGAAGTTGCGAGCTGTCAGACCGGTCATCTTCCAGACTGCCGTCTCCAGGGGGAAGAGGGACAGATCGCGCGAGTAACGTCCCAGCACCCTTGGAAAGGTACCCCACAACCGAGGATGGGGTTTGTTGCCGACGGGGATGCCGTCCGAGCCGATCATGGTTTCATCAAAAGCCATGATCTTCTGCATTTCGGTCTCGTCGATGAAGTGGTAGATCGCTGTACCGGGTCGCAGGCGTTCTGCAGCCTGGACGACGGACACACCCCATTCCTGCGCGATGTTGTCGAGGTCACGCCCGGCACACTCTGGATGCGGCTCGCTAGAAGCGATGGTGACCCGGTTCTTCAGCATGTCCGGGTCAGTCAGGATCATGGTGGAACCGGCGGTGTAGGGATAGCAATCCAGGCAGACCGGCTGCTTCTTCATGGTCTCGAGGATGAAGGGCAGCGTTTCGCGCGTCAGGCCGAAGTTGGCGCTGTGCATGACCTTGTGGTGCGAGACAAGGACTGTCACGCCCAGCGTGCGGCCGATGTGGAACGTCTCCTCCAGCGCGTCCATGACGCGATGGTCCTCATGTCGCATGTGGGTCACATACATGGCGCCGTGGCTGGCAAGCGGAGCGCAAACGCCGAGCACCTCCTCGGTGGTTGCATGCCGGGCTGGTGGATACCAGGTTCCGGTTGAAATTCCCAACGCGCCGGCTGCAAGTGCCTCCTCCAGCAGCAGCCGCATCTGGGCCACCTCGTCCGGCGTGGCGGCACGGTCCAGCGAATCCATCACGACGGCGCGCAAGGTGGTATGGCCGACCAACGGGACCACGTTCACGGACGATGGCGTGGCGCGCAATGCTGCCAGATAGGCTGCGAAGGTGCTGTAACGCTGGCTCGGCGGAGTCTGCAGGATGTCGATGGGCGAGGGCAAATGCATGTCGGTCTTCAGCGGCGCCGCGCTGAGTCCGCAATTCCCGGTGACGACCGTGGTAACGCCTTGCGAAACCTTAAAAATCATCTCCGCCTGGGACAGCACCGCTTGGTCATCGTGCGTGTGCGAGTCGATGAAGCCGGGAGCCACGATCATGCCCGTCGCGTCCAGGACCTCGTCGGCCGTGTGTGATCGCAGATCGCCCACCGCAGCGATACGGCCCTGTCGCACCCCCACGTCGCTGACGAAGCGAGGCGCTTTTGATCCGTCAATGACGGTGCCTCCGCGCACCAAAAGGTCGTAGTGTGGATATTTCGGCATAGATTCTCTCGAGGACTGGTGAACCGACCGTCAGCGCGCGAAGCGCTGCGGGACGAAGGGCTGGTGGTCGATATAGGTCGCGCCGCCTTCTATCTGCTCAGCCAGAAGTCGCGCAGTGGCGGGCCCTAGCGTCAGTCCCTGGTGCGCATGACCAAAATTGAACCACAGGCCCTGGTGTAGATGGCCTTTGCCAATGACAGGCAACATGTCTGGCGTACATGGGCGGGCGCCCATCCACGGTTGCGACTCCACCGTCTCCCCAAGGTCCAAAAGCTCGCGCACGATGCTGTTCGAACGATGCATCTGCACTGGTGTGGGGGACGCCCCGAGCCGCGCGAACTCGGCGCCTGTGGCCACGCGTAAGCCCTGTGACATGGGCGACAGCATGATGCCGTTCTCGGTGTCGAGCATTGGCTTCGCTAAAGTGGTCTTGATCCGGTAATGAAGGTGATAGCCGCGCTTGACGAACATTGGGAAGCGGTACCCCAAGCGCCGTACCAGCGCGTCCGACCAAGCGCCCATGGCCACGACCACCTGAGCAGAGGTCAACGACGATCCCACGTCCGTCGCACCCACGGCCCATCCGGCGCCATCGCTGCGCAGCGAATTCGCGTCCTCGCGGAGGATGGTCCCGCCGCGACGCTCGAACAGACGGGCGTAGCGCCGCACCAATTCACCGGGGTTGGACACGCTCCATGCGTCCTCCCAGAGGACGGCGCCGGCCATCCTTTGTTTGAGCGCAGGCGCTGCGGCCGCCAATTCTTCGCCGTCCATTACCTGGCAGTTCAATCCGTAGTTCGCGCGTATTCGCTGGACATCGGCAACCGCCTTGGCAAGGCGGTTGACACTGCGAAAGGCTTGGTGCCAGCCTTGCTTGCCGATCAGCGCGTCGGCGCCGGCCGCTGCGATCAGGGGTGCATGTGCCTCAGTGGAGTGGGCAATGAGGCTGCTGTGAGCCGCCACTGCGCGTGCATAGGGACCAGGTCGCGAATGGCGCCAGTAGCGCAGCAGTGGTGCCACCAGGCTTGGCAAGGCTTTGAAGTGATAGTAGATGGCGTTGGAGCGGCCAACCGCCGCGAGCAGCAGCGTGGCGAGGTCTTGCGGAAAACCATAGGGCTCTACCGCCTCTCGCTGGATCAGTCCCGCATTGCCGTACGAAGCTCGGGTGCCGGGCCCATGGGGATCCACCAGCACGACCGCATGGCCGCGTTCCTGCAGGGCAAGGGCGGTGCTGACACCAACGATACCCGCGCCAAGCACCATGAACTCCGATTTGTGCATTGGATATGAACACGTCCCAGCGTGCTTCGATACAGAGAGGGTCGCCCGGCGGCTGCTGGGCGGTGCGCGAATGCTAAGGCTCTTTTTTCATATATGCAAATTTTTATAGCCAGCGATCCGATTTAAACTTGACGCTGCCCAGCCCCCTCGAGCACTACTTGAAACCGCATCTCGAAACGCGTCCATCGGCGGCGCCCACGACGGTCACGCTGGACCGCGTGACATTCGGCAAGCGTCTGCGCTTGGCGCGCCAGCAGTTCGGGTGGACCCTGCAAAAGGTGTCTGATCTGTCTGGCGTCTCCATCCCCACTATCTCGCGCGCTGAACGCGGTCAACTGGCCTTGGGTTACGACAACATCTCGGCGTTGGCGCAGGCGCTGAACATAGACATGGGCACGCTCTTCGCGGAGGACGGCAAACAGCAGGGCCCGCTGGCCGAACCGGTGCTCACGCGTGCAAGCGAAGGCGTGAGCTACAAAGGTCTAAACGTGTCCTACGAGTTTCTGGGTGCCACAGCACTAGGGAAGACTATGCGACCAGTTTTGGCCACCATCCATGCCCGCAGCATCGACGGGCCGGACGATTTCGCTCGACACGATGGCGAAGAATTCGTCTATGCACTGCGCGGAGAGGTCGACGTTCATTTCGAAAACGGTCGTTGCATCCAACTCGCCCGAGGTGATTCGCTCTACTTTGACAGTCGAATCGGGCATACCTATGTCAGTACGGGCCGTCACTTGGCTCGGTTGATCGTGGTCATGACCGAAAACTACCCAGCCATTGAGCGCTGAGCCCGTCTCGCGCCGGCGAACAGCGGCGCCGGCGGCGCAGTGCCATAGCAAAGCGGATGGTGGGGTGGGTGACATGCCACCACAAGCCTCGATACAGCCCCATACAGCGCCGTCTTCATAGACGCTGCCTCGAACGAAGCTGTCTGCAAGTCATCAGTAGGCCTCGAGCGCCAGCGCGTTCACGCTCTCGGCCCCGTCGACGATGCTGTCGCGCAGGCCCGGCGCCTTCGCGAGGATGTGCTCGGCATAGAACCGCGCCGTGGTGATCTTGGCCTGCATGAAGTCGACGTCGACGTTGTGCGAGGCCTGGTCCTGCGCCACGATCAGCGAACGCGCGAGCTGCCAGCCGGCCACCAGGTTGCCCGCGAGCATCAGGTAGGGCACGCTGCCCGCGAACACCGCATTGGGCGAGGCCTTGGTCTGGCCCGCGACGAAATCCACCACCTCGACGAAAGCCTCGCGCGCGGCCTTCAGGCGCTTGAGCACGGCCTTGGCGGCGGCGCTGTCGCTCTTCGCGAGCTCGGCCTCGGTCTTCTCGATCTGCGCGGCGATGGCCTTGGCGGTCTGGCCGCCGTCGCGCGCGGTCTTGCGGCCCACGAGGTCGTTGGCCTGGATCGCGGTCGTGCCTTCGTAGATCGTGAGGATCTTCGCGTCGCGGTAGTACTGCGCCGCGCCGGTCTCTTCGATGAAGCCCATGCCGCCATGAACCTGCACGCCCAGCGAGGTCACCTCGAGGCTCATCTCGGTGCTGTAGCCCTTGACCAGCGGCACCATGAATTCGTAGAAGGCCTGGTTCTGCTTGCGCGCGTCGGCATCGGGATGGTGGTGCGCGGCGTCGTAGGCCGCGGCGGCCACGCTGGCCATCGCGCGGCAGCCTTCGGTGTAGGCACGCATGGTCATCAGCATGCGCTTCACGTCGGGGTGATGGATGATCGCCGCGCTCGCATTGATCGAGCCGTCGACCGGGCGGCTCTGCACGCGCTCCCGGGCATAGGCCACGGCATGCTGGTAGGCGCGCTCGGCGATCGCGATGCCCTGCATGCCCACCGCGTAGCGGGCCGAATTCATCATGATGAACATGTACTCGAGGCCGCGGTTCTCCTGGCCCACGAGATAGCCGACGGCACCGCCGTGGTCGCCGTACTGCAGCACCGCGGTCGGCGAGGCCTTGATGCCCATCTTGTGCTCGATGCTCACGCAGTGCACGTCGTTGCGCGCGCCCGGCGAACCGTCGGCGTTCAGCAGGAACTTCGGCACCACGAACAGGCTGATGCCCTTCACGCCCTCGGGCGCGCCGCTCACGCGCGCGAGCACGAGGTGCACGATGTTCTCGGCCATGTCGTGCTCACCGTAGGTGATGAAGATCTTGGTGCCGAAGACCTTGTAGGTACCGTCGGGCTGCGGCTCGGCGCGGCTGCGCACCAGCGCGAGGTCGCTGCCGGCCTGCGGCTCGGTGAGGTTCATCGTGCCGGTCCACTGGCCGCTCACGAGCTTCTCGAGGTAGGTGGCCTTGAGCTCGTCGGAGCCCGCGGTCAGCAGCGCCTCGATGGCGCCGTCGCTGAGCAGCGGGCACAGCGCGAAGCTCATGTTGGCCGAATTGAGCATCTCGCCGCAGGCCGCGCCGATGGTCTTGGGCAGGCCCTGGCCGCCGAAGTCGGCCGGATGCTGCAGGCCCTGCCAGCCGCCCGACACGTACTGCGCGAAGGCGTCCTTGAAGCCGGCCGTGGTCGTGACCTCGCCGTCCTTGAACGACGAGGGATTGCGGTCGCCCGCGACGTTGAGCGGCGCGATCACGTCCTGGTTGAAGCGCGCGCATTCCTCGAGCACGGCCTGCGCGGTCTCGAGGCCGGCGTCCTCGAAGCCGGGCAGCCTGGCAATCTCGCCGATGTTGGCCAGGTGCTCGATGTCGAACAGCATGTCCTTGAAGGGGGCGGTGTAGCTCATCTCGATCTTGCTTCTTGCAGCAATTCCAAAGTAGTCGGGAAATACGGCTGGGCCCAACAGAAGGCACCGGCCGGGCGGCAGGAGGCCACTCGGTATGAACCTGAAGGACTAGCCTTGCTTGTCCATCTTTTCGTGTGCATCCACGAGTTGGACCAGCAGTTTCATGAAGACAGCGCGATCTTCTGGGGACAGCGGCTGGATCAACAGCTCCTGAGATCGGTGGATGCTTTCCTGTAGGTCGTTGATCAGTTTCAGGCCGTCCTTGGTGATCACCGAAAGCCTCGAGCGCCGGTCGTCGGGGTTGACGCGCGTTTCGACGAGTCCCTTGTCGCCCAGGCGTTTGAGCACTTCCGCCGTCGTCGTCCGGTCCAGGGAAAGCTCCCTGCCGATGGCCTTCTGATCAAGCCAGGGATTCATCGACAGCGCCGTCAACATGCCGACCTGCAGCGGCGTGATGCTTTCTGACTTGCACAGGTCGAAGAAGAGTGCTTGGCCGATCTGGGTCAAGCGACGAATCAGGAAGCCCGGACGCCGCCACATCACTTCGCGCAGCGGATTGAAAGGCTCGGGGCCAGGGGGCTTGGCCGCTTGCACCTCCGTCACGCTGCCTGTGTTCTTCTTTCGGGCCGGAGAACGCTTCGTCATCATCTCGAGATCGCCAATAGTGTCAGCCGACGAGTGTATCGGCTCCTCCCTGTGCGAATAGAATGCCAATCTGCCTCCGGGCCCGCTACAGCAGGTCGACCTTCAGAAACTCGCCCAGCTGGCGATGAAAGTCTGCCTCGTCTTCCCAGGGGATCATGTGGCCGGCGCCAGGCACCGTGCAATGGGACAAGCCAGGCGCGAGTGCTTCAAGCTCTGCCAAGTCTTCCGCAAGTACCACACCACCTCGACCTGCCGTCATGAGAAGTCCGGGCGTCCGCAACTTGGCAAGGTCGGTGTGGATGTCGTCGCTATGAAAACCGGCATGCGCCTGCACGATGGCTTCCTCGCTGCAGGTATGCAGCCACTCAGCTCGCAGTTGCAGCTGTTCGTCCGTCCAGGTCGGCGCATAGGGCCGAAGTTCTTCTGCCGTGACGCCCTTGATGGCCATCCGAATCGATTCCAGATACCAAGGCAGTGGCACGGGATACGGGCGGCGGCCGGGACCGGAGACTGGGGGGTCCACCAGCAGCAGCCTGTCGATACGTCGGGCGTCGCGCGCAGCCGCCCGAATCGCAACGCGCGCGCCCATCGAATGGCCCAGCAGCGTCACGGAAGACCATGCTTGAACCCCCAACAGCTCGAGCACGTCGGTCACCATGGCATCGAGACTCGCGTCCATGCCGGGCGCGCTCGAGGACAAGCCGCGTCCCCGAAAGTCCAGGACATGGACGTCGAAGTGGCGAGCCAGTCGCTCGGCGACGAAGCCCCAGGTGATCGCGGGGCTCGTGATGCCCGGCAGCAGGAGCATGCGCGGGCCCTGCCCACCATAGCGCAGCAGGTGCAGCCGCACCCCGTTCGCACGTACGTGATAGCCATGAAGAAGGGAACTCATTGCGACTCCGAGCTGTTCCATACACAGTCGCTCTCGCTCCCGGCTGGTGTTGAAGATTGCATCGATGAAAAAAACCTGTCCGTTGCGCCGGGCTTGTGAAACCCGGCGTGGCGCGTATCAAGGCCGCGGCGGTTTTCCCAACCAGCCGCGGATGCGGTTCCAGAGCACGCTCCACATCATTGCCGCCATGGACACGGTGGGCTGCGGCTCGTTGGTCGACACCGCCTGCCCGCCCAGTCTGCGGGTGATCTGTTTTCCAAAGTCCGCCACCATGCGGCGCACGAAATCCTTCACAAGGCCAGAGCGGGAAAATTGCGCGAGCGGCCCCTGCAGCGCGTAGATCATGTCCACGTGCACCCGGGTGTTGTCGACCGACAGCGCCTCGAGCCGATAGCTGATGTCGCCCTGGGTACGCGATTTGCTCAAGCTGTCCTGGCCCGCGCCCCGGAGGACGGCACGCTTGGCTGCGTCGTCACGCTCCAGCCGAGCAGCACCCGCGAAAGCCGCCGACATCGGGCCGAACTTGATGGCGATGGTGCCCTTGACTCTTTCGCCCTCATGCGAGTCGATGGTTGCGCCCGGCAGGCATGAAGCCACGGCGGGCAAGTCGCCCATGAATTCCCACACCCGATCGACCGGATACGGCACGTCGAAATGGACGTCAATCGCGTTGCCCTTCGCCTTGGCCTTGGCCATCGCCACCGGATCGACTTCCGCCATATCCGCAGCAGCGCTCGATGCGGACGCGGCCGACTTGCTGCTCGATGGAGCGGAGTTCGAAGTGGACGGGGAGGCCGATCCGACTGGCGCCACCGCGGCGACACGCGTCATCGCGACCGATCGCGGGGCGGTCAATCGTTGCCGCAGTTGCTCGAACTGTGCGTCGGGGCTGGCCCGCTGCTGCTGCAAGACGTCCAGGATGGCGTCCACAATGCCTTGGTAGCCCGTGCAACGGCACAGGTTCCCGGAGAGCTCAAGACGCACGCACGCCTCATCGGCCTCGGGCAGGCGAAGCACGATGTCGCGCGCCGTGGTAAGCATTCCCGGCGTGCAAAAGCCGCACTGCAGTGCGTGGTGGTGCGTGAACGCCTGCCGCAGCCGTCGCATGACCGCGTCATCTTCATAGCCTTCGATGGTGGTGATTTCACGGCCTTCGCAGGCCACGGCGAAGGTGATGCACGAGCGCGTGGGCTGGCCGTCAACGAGCACCGTGCAGGCGCCGCAGACGCCGTGTTCGCAGCCGAGGTGCGTTCCTGTCAGGTGTAGTTCGTCACGCAGGAAGTCGCCAAGGTGCATTCTCGGCTCGGCCTGCCGGCTGAAGCTGCGGCCGTTCACTTGAATGGAAATGGGGTCCAAGTCTCTTACTCCGCTTGTTTTGGGCCGGCAAAGATGCCGGACTGATCGAGTGCGCGCTCCAGGCAGGCCGTGAAGAGTTTCCGGTCGATGGCGTCGCGTTCGGGGAGTGCCGCATGCACGGCCGCGCGCAATGCCTCGCGTCCCGCCACGACCGTGCCCTTGAGCGCGATCTCCGCGGCCAACGTGTGCAGCAGCAGGGGAGGGCCATCGACGGCTCCCAGCACGATCCGGGCACGCTTTCGCGAGGCATCGAAATAGACCGCCGCACTGGCCTCTGCGAACTCGCCCGGCTTGCGGCAGACCTTGTGGTATCCCCAATGCGTGGTTGGGGTCTGCGAGGGCACCGCGACGGAGACGATGAGTTCATCGGGCTCGAGCACGGTCGTGTAGGCGCCGAGCATGAACGCGTCGGCCTCGGCTGTGCGCCCGCCTCGCGGCGATCTGATTGCTACGCGCGCGCCGAGTGCCGCGAGGGTCACGACCCAGTCGGCCGCAGGATCGGCATGCGCCAGACTGCCGCCGACGGTACCTCGAGTGCGGATCGCGCGATAGGCGATTCCGCGCGCGACCTGGCGCATGGGATGTTCAGCCAGCGGCGCGTGCACGCCGTCCTCGATCTCGGCATGGGTGACGGCAGCACCGATCTCGACCCAGTCGGCTTTGCGGGTTACCGCGCGCAAGCCGGGAATGTGTGCGACGTCGACCACCTGTGCGGGCCGCGCCAGCCTCAGGTTGAGCATCGGTCCGAGCGACTGGCTTCCGCTCATTGCCTTTGCGGCGCCGGCGCCGGCGGCCAGCGTCGCGATTGCCTCATCCACCTCGAGGACGCGCGCGTACGCGAATTTCGGCGCCTTCATCGTGCGTGCTCCTGCTCGCGCCTCGCACCTTCGAGTGCCGTGAGCAGGCGGCGTGGTGTCAACGGCGTCATCAGCACCTCGGCGGCACCTGTGCCCCGCAGGGCATCGTTCACGGCATTGAAGATCACGGCCGGCGGTGCGATCGCGCCGCCTTCGCCCACGCCCTTGGCACCGAATTCGGTGTGCGGTGAAGGTGTCTCGAAGTGTTCTATCCGGATGCGCGGCACTTCCGTGGCGCCCGGCAGGATGTAGTCAGCCAAGGTGGAAGCAAGCGGCTGGCCTTGGTCGTCGTACGGGCTCTCCTCGTACATGGCGGTGCCGATGCCCTGCGCGATGCCGCCGATGGTCTGCCCTTCCACGATCATCGGATTGACCATGGTTCCGCAGTCTTCGACGACGACGTAGTCGAGGATCTCGACTTCGCCGGTTTCGGTGTCGACGGCCACCACCACTGCGTGCGTCGCATAGGTGAAGGTGCCGGTATCAACGTTGGGTTTGTACGCCCGCGACACCTCCAGACCACCGAGATGAACGTTGGCAGGCAGATCCTGCGGCGTGAGGTACCACGCGCCACCGACGTCCGACAGCGGGATCGACTTGTCGCCGGCCACGGCGCGACCTTCGATCAATGCGACGGTCGGCGCATCCACCCCCATGAGGTAGCCCGCGATCGACTGGATGCGGGGCAGGAGTTCCTTGCACGCGACCGAGATGGCCCCTCCTGACATGACCGTGGCGCGCGAGGCGTAGGTGCCCGAGGAGAACGGGGTCAGCGCGGTGTCTCCATGCACCACCCGGATTCTGGCCACCGGGATGCCGAGCACGTCGTTGGCGATCTGCGCGAAGCTGGTCTCCATGCCCTGGCCATGCGAGTGCACGCCGAC
Source organism: Variovorax sp. GW821-FHT09B01 (assembly GCF_059418345.1). Classification (NCBI taxonomy): domain Bacteria; kingdom Pseudomonadati; phylum Pseudomonadota; class Betaproteobacteria; order Burkholderiales; family Comamonadaceae; genus Variovorax; species Variovorax sp. GW821-FHT09B01. The sequence goes on from NZ_JBWKPQ010000026.1 coordinate 78,414, forward strand.
ACGCACTTCGAGTCCGCCGTCAGCGGTCATTCTGACGACTGCCTGGTCGAAGCCGGGTACCACTGGCAGCCCCCAGTTGGCGAACACCGTCGTGCCGTGGGCAGACTGCTCGGTATAGGTGGCCGTGCCGAAGCCGATGAGACGGCCGTCCGGCTCACCGCGCGCCTGGCGCTCGCGTACCGCGTCCAGTCCGATCATCTCCACGGCGCGGCGCAGGCTTGCAGGGAAGTCGCCGCTGTCGAAGTGCTTGTTGGCGACGTTGACATAGGGCATGGCAGCGGCCGGCACGAGATTCTCCATCCGCACTTCCCATGGCTCGCGCCCCACTTCACGCGCCACCGCATCCATGAGGAGTTCGATGGCAAAGCAGACACCCGTGCGCGCGACGCCGCGATAGGCCATGAACCCGGGCTTGTTGGTCGCGACGCAGAGGGTCTCGCATCGATAGCCTCGAAAGGTGTAGGGGCCGGGCAGGTTGCCGATCGCCTGCCCTGGTTCCAGGCCGACGAAGAAGGGATAGTAGGAATATGCGCCGCCGTCGATGGTGATGACTGCGTCCAGCGCCAGGAGCTTGCCGGTGCGGTCCGCATAGGCGGTGAGCTGATAGTGATGCTGCCGCGTGTTGGCGCCGACGATCAGGTGCTCGCGTCGATCTTCGAGGTAGCGAAACGGTGTGCGGTACGTCTTGGCGAGCCAGGCAACGCACAGGTCTTCGGGGTAGAGCTGACCCTTGTAGCCGAAGGCGCCCCCGACGTCCGGTGACACGACGCGTACGGCCTCTTCGTTCATCGAGAGGTGCTGGGCGATCCCCACACGCAGCAGATGCGGAACCTGGGTCGCACTGACGACCACGAGTTGATCAGTCTGGAAGTCCCAGTAGGCGAGCACCGACTTGCCCTCCAGCGGGACGATGCACTGACGCGACAGCTCGACCGTGCGGCTGACCTTCACCTCGGCCTTCGCGGCAAGCTCCTCGAAGTCGCGATTGGCCCGCAGCGTGAGAAACACGTTGTCCTTCCATTCGGGATGCATGAACTCTTTCGTGGCGGCGAGGGCGGACTCAGCGCTGTGGTAGACGGGCAGTTCGTCATACGAGACCTCCACCTCCTCCAGCAGGTCTTCCGCCATGGCGCGCGTCGGGGCAACCGCCATCGCGATGGCCTCGCCGACATGGCGAACCTTGCCGGAGGCCAGTGGCGGCAATGCCGAGTACTGGTAGGTGGGCAGCGAAGACGGCGAGCCTATGTCTGCCGCGTCGGACATCATTTCCCGCAGGAACACCTTCCCGGCCAGCGTCTCGGGAATCTCGACGCCGGTGACGACGGCATGGGCCAGTGAGCTCCGCAGGAAGGCAACCTCCTGTAGGCCCGGCAGCACGAAGTCGCCGACGAAGTTGCCCTTGCCCACCAGATGACGCGCGTCTTCCTTGCGCGGCACTCTGGCACCGATGCCTTCGCGCTTTAACAGACGCGCGGGAATGTCTGCGTGGTCCATCAGTTTTCTTCTCCTTCCGATTTCCATGTGCCGAGCTGCACCGGATGTGCAGCGTCTGACACGCGAGATACGAACCAGCCAAATCGATCGCGCCCATGCCTCCCAGCCACGTTCCCCGTAAAGGGACGGCATCGAAGCTTCTTCGCACCCGGTTCAGCGCTTGGACCGAGACGCCGGCTCGCACGCGTAGCACCTCGATCCAAAGTGTTGGTCAGCCCGCTGGCGTTCCGATTAAGTCAGTTAACTGTCATAAGTGTATGCGGCATTGGATCGCGTGGAAAGATGTTTCGTTGAAGCGCGGAAGACAGTGAGGAGATCTTCCATAAATGGTGCATCTTTCCTATGAAAACGCGCCATATCGATGCGAAATCCTAGGTTGTGCAAGTCCATCTTGGGGCGTCGGAATTCCGTAGAAACCCGAACAAAAAACTTGGGACAAATCGCCATTTATGTCAGTACACTGACTACTTTTGATGCTCAAGATCGACAGGATCGAACGATGGAATGGATCAAGGTTGCTTCAGCGCAGGAGCTGAGTAACGACGAAGCGAAGACCGTCAACGTCGCGGGCCAAGGCGTCGCGCTTTTTCGTATCGATGACGAGTTCTTTGCCACGGACGGCATGTGCACGCATGCCACGGCGCTGCTCTCGGAAGGCTATGTGGAGGATGGTTGCGTCGAATGTCCGCTGCACCAGGGCCGCTTCGACATTCGCACAGGCAAGGCGATGTGTGCGCCGGTCACCGTGGATCTGCGCACCCATCCCGTCAAGCGGGTAGGCGACGACATCTATGTGTTGTCGCCCCAGGCCCAATGACGTCGCCAGGTGTTCTCATCGTCGGCGCGGGCCAGGCGGCGGCAGTTGCGGCCCGTGCGTTGCGCGAGGCGGGCTTTCGCGGCGGCATCACGATGGTGGGGCGGGAACGCCACAAGCCGTATGAGCGTCCGCCGTTGTCGAAGGCTGTTCTGGTGGCGGCGGAAGAGCCGCGTCTCGACGTTCTATCGCAGGAGGTCTGGGCACTCGGCGACATCAACTTGCTGAGCGGCAGCGATGCAGTTGACCTGGATGTCTCAAAGCGACAGGTCCGCCTTGCCACAGGCCAGGTGCTCGCATACGAGATGTGCCTTCTTGCTACGGGCGGGGAGCCGAACGCGCTGGCATGGGCTCCAGCTGGTCATCCGCATGTGCACTACATGCGCACCCTCGACGATGCACGCAGGCTGCGCGTTGCCCTTCATGGCAAACCGCAGGTCGCTATTCTGGGAGGCGGTTTCCTCGGCCTCGAAATCGCTCACGCCGCGATGTCCACGGGCGCATCGGTGACCGTGTTTGAGCGAGCGAGGTCCCTGCTTGATCGCTTCCTGCCTCCGGAGGCGTCGATGTGGCTCGAATCCGGGATGCGCGAGGCCGGCACACGGTTGCTGCTCGGAGCCTCCGTTGGCGGCATCCACTCACTGCCCGATGGTCGAATCCGCCTCGCCACGGATACGGGCGAGCTGGAAGTCGATGAGGTCGTCGTCGCCATCGGCCTCTCGCCCAACGATTCGCTAGCCCGCGACGCAGGGCTGGCGACTGCGGCTGGAGGTGGCGTCTTGGTCGACGCGCTGTGCCGCACCAGCGACGAGCGAGTCTTCGCATGCGGCGATTGCACAAGCCAGCAACGGCCCGGACAGGGGGCGCCCATGCGACTGGAATCTTGGCAGAACGCCAACGACCAGGCACGCACCGCCGCAGCCGCCATGCTTGGCCTGTCCATTCCCGTGCCGGCAGTGCCCTGGTTCTGGACCGACCAGGGAAAACACAACATCCAGATGCTTGGATTGCCGGCTCTGGGTCTCGACTACCTGCGCCGAGGCGATCCGGCCTCCGGCAAGGCGCTATGGATCGGCCATCGGGGCGGCGTTCCGCTCCATGGCGTCGCCCTGAATGCGGGCGCCGATCTGCGCGCCATTCGTCCCCTCTTCGAAAAAGGGCTGTCCGTGCAGTTCGACGACTTCCTGCTGGACGCCACCAACCTGCGCGCCTGGGCCAGGCAGATCCAGGCCGGCGCCGCTGCCATCGTTTAACCACCTCTCAGAGTCAAGGAGCTTTCATGTATCAATCGCAGGCGGTCATCGGCATCACCAATGCCAGAAAGAACCCGCCCCTGGAGCAGTGCGTCTGGCCCGCCGACGCGCTCAACAACATCCCCGACTGGGTGTACACCAGCCAGGCCATCTATGACCAGGAGATCGAGCGCATCTTCCGTGGGGACACCTGGAACTTCGTGGCCCTGGAAGCGGAAATTCCAAACCCTGGCGATTACAAGCGCGGTTATGTAGGCGCCACGGCCGTAGTGATCGTTCGCGCGGAAGACAACACGATCTCCGTCTTTGAGAACCGCTGCGCTCACCGCGGCGCCGAATTCTGCCGCTCCAGCCACGGCAACGCCAAGGAGTTCGTCTGCCCCTACCACCAGTGGTCCTACGACCTCAAGGGCAATCTGCAAGGCGTTCCGTTCAAGCGCGGAATCAACAAGATCGGCGGCATGCCACCGGACTTCAAGAACGCGGAGCACGGTACTCGCCAGCTGCGCGTGGCGACGCGCAACGGCGTGGTGTTCGCCACCTACTCCGACAAGACTCCGCCGCTGGAGGAGTACATGACCAAGGAGATCGTCGATGAATTCGACGTTCCGTTTTCGGGCAAGAAGCTCAGGATCCTGGGTTACTGCCGCAACGAGCTTCCGTGCAACTGGAAGATGTATCACGAGAACCTCAAGGATCCCTATCACGCGACGTTGCTGCACTCGTTCCTCGTCGTGTTCGGCCTTCTCGTGCCGGGTATCAAGTCGATCGTCTTCGCAGACAAGGAACATGGCCGTCACGGCTACATGGCATCGTCCAAGCCCGACCAGGTCTATGCCACCGTCGCCGCCGACGACAAGGCGGAGATGCGTTCGTTCAGCGACAACCTTCGGCTGCGCGACGAGCGGTTTTTGGACTATGTGCGCGAGTTCGACTCGCCCTGGTCCGCCAACATGATGACCATGTGGCCGAACCTGATCGTGCAGCGCCAGATGAACACGATGGGTGTGCGCCAGATCATCCCGAACGGCCCCAACAGCATGGTGATGCAGTGGACGATGTTCGGCTACGAAGACGACACGCCGGAGATGACGCGGCACCGCCTCCGCCAAGGCAACCTGATGGGGCCGTCGGGCTTTCTCGGCCTTGAGGACAACGAGGCGTTGAAGTTCGTGCAGGAGGGCATCCGCAATTCGTCCACAGACAACAACGTCGTCAAGCTCGATGCTGGCCACCAGGGCACGGCACGCAACCTGATCTCGGAGTCGTGCATCCGCTCGCTCTACGAGTACTACCGAGGCGTCATGGGCATCCGTGTCGCGGAGATGGCAGCATGAAGGAGCAACTCGCCTACGCCCGCTCTGTAATGTCGCCCCGTCGCGCCGCCGAACTGCGCGCGGAGATCGACTCCTTCCATGTCGAGTACTGCGCCGTCCTCGATGCTAACGATGTCGAGCGCTGGCCCGAGTTCTTCAGCAAGGAAGCGAAGTACCGGATCACCTCGCGTCAGAACGCGCTGCTGAACATGCCCGTTGGCCTCGTCTATTGCGAGGGCCTGGACATGATCACTGATCGCGCGCTCGCCGTGGCGCACTCGCAGATGTTTGCGCCCCGCCACATGCTGCATGTCCTGGGCATCACACGGGTGCTGCAAGAGACGAGCGACACGATCAGCTCGCAGACACCCTTCATCCTGATGCAGACCCTCGTCGAGGGACCTTCCACCGTGCATCTCGCCGGCATCTATCACGACCGTTTTGTGCGCGAAGGCGAACGGCTGCTTATCGCCAGCCGCGAAGTGGTGCACGACACCGAGATTCTTGACACAGCCCTGGCCTACCCGGTCTGAACCCGATGAAGACAATGATGAATCGAACTCCCAAGATCGCGCTCGAGGAGCACTTCTCCGCCCCCGGCTTCGATGCGTACTCCGCCAAGTACACACGCGCATTGCCAGCCGACTTCGTGGCCCGGCTCGACGCCAGGCTGAGCGACTTCGACGACCAGCGCCTGGCCGAGATGGACGCCGGAAACATCGAGTTCGCCGTGCTGTCGCAGACGATGCCCGGCGTGCAGGCCGAGACGGATGTTGCTTCCGCCGTCCGGCGCGCACGCGAGAACAACGAGTTCCTCGCCGAGCGCGTAGCGCGCCATCCGAAACGATTCGGCGCCTTTGCCCACGTGGCATTGCAGGACCCGAACGAGGCTGCGCGAGAGCTGGAGCGCACGGTCGTAGAGCACGGTTTCAAGGGTGCGCTGATCAATGGCCACACCCTGGGCCGCTACTACGAGGGCAGCGAATTCGATGTGTTCTGGGAGCGCGCGCAGGCGCTCGGCGTGCCCATCTACCTGCACCCCAACGCGTTCAGCCAGCCACCGGCGCTGCTGGAAGGCATGCCGGTGCTCCAGGGAGCCGCCTGGGGATGGGGCGTGGAAACGGCGGGGCATGCCTTGCGCCTGCTGTTCGGCGGGGTGTTCGACCGCTTCCCGCGATTGAATCTGCTGCTGGGTCACATGGGCGAGGCCCTGCCGTATCAACGCTGGCGCATCGACAGCCGCTTCGCTGCTTATCCCTCGGGCATCAAGTTGGCACGTAAGCCCAGCGAGTACATCGGCAGCAACATCCTGATCACGACGTCCGGCGTGTGCTCCGCGCCAGCACTGCTTGGCGCTATCGGCGAGCTCGGTGCGCAAGCCGTGCTCTTCTCCGTGGACTATCCCTACGAGTCCACCGCCGAGGCCTGCACCTTCATCGAAGGGGCGCCGCTCGATGAGCGAACTCGTGCGCTGGTCTGCTACGGCAATGCCCGCCGGCTCTTCAAGCTGGGCAGCCCGCAGGATCTGGCGCTCCTACAGATCTGACACTTTCAAACAAAGGAAAAAAAATGCCAGTCAGCGACTATCAAATGGTCAAGGCCTGGGACCAGGTTCTGAAGCTCAGCAAGGTGGAGCGCGGACAGAAGGTCTCGATCCTGTGCGGTCCCCACACCCATCCGCAAACGCTTCAAACCGCCACCATTGCAGCTCAAGCCGCGGGCGCAGTCGTGACCAGGATCGAGCTGCAGCCTATCAACGCGGAGAAGGCCCCGAGCCGCGACCTCATGAACTACCTGGGGGAAACGCCGCTCACCAACAACCCCGTCGCTCTCGCGGCCATGAAGAACAGCGACATCGTCCTGGACTTGATGCTGCTGCTGTTCTCGCCAGAGCAGATGGAGATCCTCGAATCGGGAACGAAGATCCTTCTTGCCGTCGAGCCGCCCGAGGTGCTGGTTCGGGCGGTGCCAACCGAGGCCGACCGCGAACGCGTGCTCGCCGCGTCGAAGCTGCTCAAGGCCGCTAAAAAGATGCACGTGACCTCGCCGGCCGGCACGGACGTGACTTTCAAGCTCGGCGACTTCCCGACCATCTCCGAATACGGTTTCTGCGAAGAGCCCGGGCGCTGGGACCACTGGCCGAGCGGTTTCCTCTTCACCTTCGCCAACGAAGGCGGCAGCGACGGCACCATCGTGATCGACCGCGGTGACATCTTGCTACCGCAGAAAAACTACGTCTCCGACAAGATCACGATGCGTCTGCGCGAAGGCTTCGTGCGCAGCATCGAAGGTGACATCGATGCAGCCTTGCTGCGCGAGTTCATGGAGGCCTACAAGGACCCCGAGGCCTACGCCATCGCGCACATCGGATGGGGGATGCAGCCGCGCTGCTTCTGGCACACGCTGTCCCTGGTGGACCGCGAGGCAACTTCCGGGCAGGACGCGCGTGCGTTCGAAGGCAATTTCCTGTTCTCGCTGGGCCCGAACAACGAGGCCGGGGGAACTCGCACCACGCCTTGCCACCTTGACATCCCATTGCGCAACTGCACGGTGGAGCTCGACGACGTCGTCGTGGTTCGCAACGGCAAGGTCATCGACGAGGCTTTCCAATGAGCACCGCTCCGGACATCTACAAGCAGCAGGGCTTCGGCCATGTCGTCACGCCGAAGGCGCCGTATGGCGTGCTGATCATCGACTTCGTCAACGGATTCGCCGACCCGCTCACGTTCGGCGGCGGCAACATCGAGCCAGCCATCGAATGCACGCGGGGCCTGCTGGATGTGGCACGCGCGCGTCGATGGCCGATCGCCCACACGCGCGTCGTGTACCAGGACGATGGAGCCGACGCCAACATCTTCGCGCTCAAGGTGCCGCCCATCCTCGCCCTGCGGGAGGACGCGCCGCAAAGCCAGATCGTTCCGCAACTGCAGCCCTGCAACGGTGAACTCGTGCTGCGCAAGATCCACCCGTCGGCGTTCTTCGGGACTTCACTGGCTTCCTGGTTTTCCCAGCGCGGGGTGCAGACTTTGCTGATCGCGGGATGCACAACCAGCGGGTGTGTCCGTGCCAGCGTGGTCGATGCCATGTGCCACGGCTTTCGTCCTCTCGTCGTCACAGACTGCGTGGGCGACCGGTCACTGCGGGCGCACGAAGCCAATCTGTTCGACATGCAACAGAAGTACGCAACGTTGATGTCCCGCGACGACGCCCTGCAGGCGACTGAAGCAGCGCAGCCGCACGGCGTGCCGCGCTGAAGCCGGCCCGCGCCCCACGATTCCCGTCCCCACCTCTTGTCAATACCCGGGCGCATGGCTCGCCAGCGACCCGCACCACCCTGGAGAAGAACATGACCCTCAAACTCATGGCCGCGATGGCGGTCTCACTCGCGACGTTCGCCTTCCAAAGCCGCGCCGATGTCATCAAGGTGGGTGTGATCGCCCCCATGTCCGGACCGTTCTCAGCGGTCGGGCAGACCTGGGAGGGAGCCACCAAGGCCTACCAAAAGCTCAACGGCACCACTGCGGGCGGACACACGATCGAGGTGATCTACCGCGACCTGCCGGAGATCAATCCCGCGCAGGCCAAGGCACTGGCGCAGGAGCTCATCATCAAGGAAGGCGCGCAGTACATCGCGGGCTTGTATTTCACGCCCGATACGCTGGCTGTCGCCGCGCTTGCGCAGGAGGCGAAGGTGCCCGTCGTGATCTTCAATGCGTCGACCTCGTCGCTTCTCGAAAAGTCCGACTACCTCTTGCGCACCTCGTACACGCTGCCGCAGATGGCCGTGCCGGTGGCCAAGTACGCGCTCGAGAAGAACGTCAAGAACGTCGTATCCCTGGTCAGCGACTTCGGTCCGGGCCTCGACGCCGAGAAAGCCTTTAACACCGCTTTCGTCGCCGGCGGGGGCAAGATGCTTGAAGCAATCCGTGCGCCGCTGAAGACGACGGACTTCGGCCCCCTGATGCAGCGCGTGAAAGCGCTCAAGCCTGATGCGCTCTATGTCTTCGGTCCGGGTGGGCCGGCCACCTACGCGATGGTCAAGGCCTACAACGAAGCGGGGTTGAGAGCTGCGGGCGTGCGCTTCCTGGGCACGGGCGAGACGGATGAGGACCAGCTGCGCGCGATCGGCCCCGAGCTGCTGGGAATCGAGACCGGTATGTTCTATTCGGCGACGCACAACTCGCCGCTGAACAAGGCCGCCGTCAATGCCATGGCCGAGGTTACGCCCAAGGCCATTCCGACCGTCCAGCTCGCGAACGCGTTCGACGGCCTGCATGTGATCTATCACATGGTCAAAGCGACGGACGGCAAGCGCGACGGGCCCAAGGCCATGGCCGCCGCCAAGGGATTTTCGTGGGAGAGCCCACGTGGCCCGGTGAAGATCGATCCGGCCTCCCGCGAGTTTGTGCAGAACGTCTACATGCGAGTGGTGGAAAAGGATGCGGCCGGACGCTTCGTCAATCGCGAGTTCCGCACGTTCGAGATGCAGCCCGACTACGGCCGCATCCAGAATGCGACCAAGTAGTGCGGAGGCTGCAGCATGTCTGTTGCGCTTCTTAGCAGCATCCTGGTCGACGGGATCACGTACGCCATGATCCTGTTCATGATCACGGTGGGCCTGTCGATGACCATGGGTCTGATGCGGGTGGTGAATCTGGCTCATGGCGCCTTCGCGATGCTCGGCGGGTTTCTGGCGGCCAGCATTCCCCAACGCCTGGGTGTGCCAATCGGGCTGGGTTTCGTACTGGCGATCGCGATCGTGGCGCTTGTGGCGGTGCTTTTCGAGCGCATCCTGCTGCGCCGCTTCTACCGGCGCGACGATCTCGACCAGATGCTGGTAACCATCGGCCTGATGTTCGTCGCGACGGCTGCGGTCAACCTGATGTTCGGATCGTCGGTGACATCCGTCGCGCTTCCTGAGGCATTCGGCGGGTCGGTGGACCTGGGGTTCCGCTCCATTCCCCGCCATCGGCTCATCGTCGTTGCCTGTGGGCTCGCGGTCGTCGGTGTCCTGTGGTTGAGCGTGGACCGGTCATCCTTTGGCATCCGGGTGCGCGCTGCGGTCGACAACGCGCCGATTGCCCGGGCCATCGGCATCGACACGACCAGGATCTATGCGGCGACTTTCGCGATCGGTGCCGCGCTCGCGGCTCTGGGCGGCATCGCCGGGGCAGAGATGCTGCCAATGGAGCCGACTTACGCCTCCAAATATCTCGTGATCCTTCTGGCGGTTGTCGCCGTGGGAGGCAACGGAAATCTGTTTGGCTCTTTCTTCGCAGCGTTGCTGCTCGGCATCGTGGAGACCTCGATGAAATACATGGTTCCGCAGCTCGCATCGGCTGCCTTTTTCCTGACGATGATTATCGTCTTGCTGGTTCGCCCACAGGGGCTGTTCGGGAGGCAGGCATGAGCGCAGTGATTCCGCCCATGGCAATGGCGACGCCAGCGCGCGTGCGCCCGTGGAGGCAATTGCGCGCCGAGATCGTCCTGACGCTCGCGGGGTTGCTGGCTTTCGTGGTGTTCCCGCAGGACCTTGGACTGCTGACTAACATGGCGACGATGTCGATCTTTGCGCTGTCGCTGAGCCTCGTGCTCGGACAGGCGGGCATCGCGACCCTGGGCCAGGCCGCGTTGTACGGCGTAGGTGCCTACGTCGCGGGCTGGACCGCGTTGTATCTGACGTCCGATCCCATCATCGGGCTGCTGCTCGGCGGGCTGGGCGGAGGACTGATAGCGCTGCTGAGCGGTGCAGTCATGCTGCGCTCGACCAAGCTCACGCTCGTCATGCTCACCATCGCGGTGGCGCAGTTGCTGCTCGAGCTCGCCAATTGGGCCAGATGGCTCACAGGTGGCGACGACGGACTTGCCGGCTTCGAGGTCGCTCCGCTGTTCGGTATCTGGGAGTTCAACTTCATGGGTCACACCGGCTATTTCTACGCGCTGGGCGCGCTGGTGTTGATGTTTTTCCTCGTGCGCAACCTGGTTGAATCACCTTTTGGCTTGACGGCCAAAGCCATACGACAGGATCCGGGACGCGTCCAGGCGCTGGGCGGGCGCGTGTATCTGCACCTGCTGGCCGTCTACACCGTCGGCGGCGTCGTGGCAGGGCTGGCAGGAGCCCTGACGGCACAGACCAGCAAGGTGGCTAATCTCTTCATGCTTGACTTCACGACGTCCGCAGGTGTGGTGGTCATGATCGTCCTCGGCGGCACGCGCCGCCTGGCGGGTGCGGTGCTCGGCACCGTCGCGTACATGACGATCCATCACATCGCGTCGACCTTGAATCCGTATCACTGGCTGTTCGTCATCGGGTCGATGCTGATTGTCGTGCTCATTGTCCTGCCGGAAGGCCTGATCGGACTTCTGGACCGGGCCGTAGCGTACGCCAAGCGGTTGGGCGGCAGCGGAGGAACGCGATGACCCATCGGCTGCAAACCCAGAACCTTTGCCATTCCTTCGGGGGCCTGGCCGTCACGCAGAACGTCACGCTCTCGCTGCCGCAGGGTGCGCGCACGGCGCTGATCGGTCCCAATGGGGCAGGCAAGACGACGCTGGTCAACCTGCTGAGTGGGGCGATGCGCCCGCAGTCTGGGGACATCCAACTGGACGGCCGCTCGATCGTCCAGCTACCGCAGTACGCACGCGTGCGCAGCGGCATCGTTCGCACGTTCCAGATCAGCCGACTGTTCAAGGACCTGACCGTGGCGGAGAACGTGCGGGTCGCAGTGCTGCAGCGGCTGCGCGCCTCGATGCAGTGGTGGCCCTCGTCGGCGCGTTCCGCGCGCGTTCGCGACGAGGTCCACGAGACGCTCGGCATGCTCGGCCTACATCCCTACGCTAACCGGGTCGTAGGACACCTCGCGCTCGGCGAACAGCGGCTTGCTGAAATCGCTCTGGCGCTCGCAATGAAGCCGCAGGTTCTGCTGCTGGACGAGCCCGGCGCGGGTGTGCCGCAAGGCGAAGGCGGTCGCATCATGGACGCCATCGAGGGCCTGCCGAAGGAACTGTCGGTGCTGCTCATCGAACACGACATGGACCTGGTGTTCCGGTTCGCCTCGCACATCATCGTGCTCGTTGCCGGTGCGGTGATGGTCGAAGGCACGCCGCAAGAAGTCGCCGCCAACGAACAAGTCAAGCAAATCTATTTCGGACGAGACGGCCATGCCCAAGCAACCCATTGAACTCCGGTTCGACGATGTCACGACCGGCTATGGCGGTGTGCCGGTCGTCGAGCATCTCAGCTTCAGCGTGCGCGAAGGCGAACGTCTGGGCCTCATCGGGCGAAACGGCGCCGGCAAGACCACTACGCTGGCAACCGCGATCGGCTTGGCCGACCTGATGCAGGGCCGGATCCACTTCGGCGGCAACGACATCGGCAGCGCCACGACGCATGCGCGCGCACGGGCTGGGCTCGGCTACGTGCCGCAGAGCCGCGACATCTTTCCTTCGCTGACGGTGGAGGAGAACCTGCTGTCGGGCCTGCAGGGGCGGTCGGCCGGCGTGGCTCTGCCACCGATCTACGCCCTGTTTCCGCGACTCAAGGAGCGCCGGCGCAACGGTGGCACGCAACTGTCAGGCGGTGAACAGCAGATGCTGTCCGTGGCACGGGCACTTGTCGGCCAGCCGCGCATCCTTCTGCTCGACGAGCCGCTGGAGGGCCTTGCTCCCATGGTGCGCGAGGAACTGATGGATGCCATCGTCCGGATGAGCGACCGGCTCGGAGTTGGCTGCGTGCTCGTGGAGCAGCACGTCGACGTCGTTCTCGACTTCTCCACGAACGTCATCGTGCTGGAGCGGGGCGTTGCCGCTTATTCCGGCTCCGCAGCGGCCCTGCGCGAAGAAGAGGATCTTTTGAACCGCACCATCGGTATCCAGAAGTGCTGAAGCCAATCCCTGCGAGTGCGGTGGCAGGCAGCTGCCACCTCGGCGCACATTGAGTGCGCCGGCAGTCTCATCCTGTCATGCAGAACCTTCGCGCACTCCTGAGCCCCCTGCGGGCGTTCGATGCGGTGTATCGGGCCAAAGGCGTGTCGCGAGCCGCGCAGTTGCTCCACGTCACGCCAGGAGCCGTTAGCCAGCAGATCAAGCAGCTTGAAACGGGGCTGGGCGTGCAACTTTTCCAGAAGGCCGGCCGCGAGATCGAACTCACCGCGGTGGGCGAGCGACTCGCCACCCGCGTCTGCGACGCGTTCGATCGACTGCACGAAGCATTGGGCGACCTGGCGGACAGCCAGCGGGAGCAACGGCTGCGCCTCAAGGTGCCTCCGAGCATCGCCATTCGCTGGCTGGTTCCCCGCCTGCACGGCTTCCATGCGCTTCACCCCGACATCGCGCTGGAGATCGCAACGATTGCACTGGCGGAAGATGTCCGGCTTGAAGGCGCGGACTGCGCGATTCGCCACGGGATGGGCGAGTGGGCCGATGTCGAGCTGGACCACCTTTTCGACGATGAGTTCGTCCCGGTCTGTACACCCGGCCTGGCGGAACAGTTCCAGGAGCCTAGCGATCTGCTGCGAGCCGACCTGCTGCACTCCATGCTGCGCCCTCAAGCCTGGCCGCTGTGGCTCGGTTCGGCCGGCCTTGTCGACACTCCAAGTCTGCCGGGCATCGCGTTGGCGAATGCCGCGTTGTGCTATCAGGCTGCAGCGGACGGCCTGGGCGTGGCGATGGCGCAGCGGGCCTACGTGCAAGACGACCTGCGCACCGGGCGCCTCGTGGTTGCGGTGGACCATGTCGCGAAGACAGAGCTCGGCTACTACCTGGTCTGCGACCCGTTGAAAGCGGCCACGGCGCCGGTTCGGCTCTTTCGGGACTGGATCCGCTCGGTGCGCTAGGCGCGCCGCGAGCAGCGCGCCATCGCCTAGTCGGCTTTGAATCCCGAGGCCTTGACGATCGGTTCCCAGAACCCGCGCATTTCGGCGAACCGGGCGCGCGCTTCGTCGGGCGAGCTTCCCGTGTTCATGAAGCCGAGCTTGCGAACCTTGCTCGAGAACTGTCCGGTGGCAGCCGCCGTACGCACGGCGGCGCTCCACTCGGAGACCACCCCGGCGGGCGTGCCAGGTGCCAAGCATATGGCAAGCACCCCGACCGCGGTGAGTTCCTTGCGGCCGAGTTCGCCGAAGGTCGGCACGTTTGGCAGCAGCGGCGAGCGCTCTGCGGAGGTGACGGCCAGCACGCGAAGCTTGCCAGCGTCGTGGTGCTGCGCAAAGTCTCCGACCGTGGACGTGCCCGCCGCGAGATTGGCGCCAGTCAGGTTCACGATCATGGGCGCCGCGCCAGGGAAAGGGATGTCCTGCAGCGGTGTCTCGATGATCCTGGCGATCTGAAGTCCCAGGAAATGCGTCGGGCCGCCCGATGCGGCGTGGCCGAAGTTGGCTTCGTCCGGGTGCGCACGTACCCATGGGGCATATTCGCCGAAGGTCTTGACGGGCGAAGAGGAGGGCACGGCCAGCGCCATTGGGAACTCGACCACCGTCGATACCGGCAGGATGTCCCTCTGCGGGTTGTAGTTGAGCTTGTTGAAGACGAAGGGGTAGATCGATGTGAAGAAGTCGGGGCACAGCATCGCCACGCTCCCGTCGGTGGCTGCGGCCCGCATCGCATCGATCGCGATCTTACCGCCCGCGCCCGGCTTGTTTTCCACCACCACGGTGCGACCAAGCGGGCCATGCAATTGATCTGCAAGCGCGCGCGTCACCACGTCGAGCGTGCCGCCGGGCGAGAAGCCAACCAGGATCCTGGCGGGTGGACGGTCGGCTTGCTGCCCGAGGGCCGGTGATGCGCCGACGAACGCGGCAACGATAAGTGCGAGGTTGTTGAGCCAAGCGGTGCGCGGTGTCTTCAAGAGCTGCTCCAGGAGAACGCTCACATCGGTTGTTCGAGTGTCGAATCGTGCGTGCGAGCAAATCGAAGGCTTGCCCAGAGGCGCATTCGTCTTCCGGGCAAGGAGTTTCAACGGCCGCGAAACACGGGGTGGCGCTTCTCGGCAAAGGCGCGACGCCCTTCCAGCCGGTCCTCGCTATCCCTGAGCAGCCCGAAGGCCTGGCGCTCCAGGGTCAGCCCGCCTGCCAACGGTAGCTCGCGTCCATTCATCGCGAGGCGCTTCGCAGCGGTCATCGCGAGCGGGGCATTGGCTGCCATCGCGCCTGCGAGTTGCATGGCTGCGTGCTGCAATTCAGACAAGGGCACCACCTTGCTGACCAACCCGATGCGCAGCGCTTCCGCTGCATCGATGCGTTCGCCGGTGAGCAGCATCCACATCGCGTCTGACTGGCCAATTGCGCGGATAAGACGCTGCGTGCCGCCGGCGCCCGGGATGCTGCCGACCCGCACTTCCGGCAAGCCGAACTGGGCGTTGTCAGAGCAGATGCGTATGTCCGCCAGCAAGGCCAACTCCAGCCCGCCGCCCAAGGCGTAGCCATTGATGGCGGCGATGACGGGCTTGTCTGTCTGCAGCGTGCCGAAGTTGAAATGCCCGGTGCCGCAGCGAAAGACCTGCCGGGCTGCGCTGTCGGCGGGCGGCATGGTCTTCTTGAGGTCCGCGCCTGTGCAGAAGGCGCGCTCGCCCGCACCCGTGAGGACCAGCACGCGGATGTCCTCGTTGTTCGACACCTCGTCCCAGATCTCGAGCAATTGCTCGTTCGATTCCGGGTCGATGGAGTTCATGGCTTCGGGCCGATTCAGGGTGACGACGGCGACGCCGTTCTGGACGGTCTTCACGATGGGCATAGCTGTGCTCAATTCTGGGAAGGGCTGAGGGGGATCACCGCATCGACGGTTGCGGCTTGCATGCCGAGTTCGGCCAGCACCTCACGGGTGTGCTGGCCCAGGGTGGGGGCTGGACGTCTCGCCCGGGGCCGCTCGCCGACGGCGCTGATGACGCTGCGAGGCAGCGTCATCGGCCCGGCGGTCGGGTGCTGCAGCTGCTCGGCGAGGGCCGCTTCGAGGAAAGGCGCTGACTGCGCCACCTCCGCGTAGTTGTTGATGGGGCCGCAGATGATGTCGACGGCTGCGAACCTCTCCAGCCAGAAGGCGCGGGGCTGCGCGAGCATGCGCCCTTCGAGCAGGCGCAGCAGTGTTTCGCGATGCTGGAGTCGGCTCTTGTTGTCGGCGAACCGTGGATCGCAGGCCAGTTCCGGTGCCCCGATGGCTGAACACAAAGCCTGCCACCGTGCGGGGTGATAGGCGGCCACCATGATCCATCCGTCAGCGCAGCGCAGGGCCTCATTCGGAGTCGAATATGGCGCTGCATGCCCTTGCGGTCCGGGCACAAGGCCGTCCGCGAAGTAGGACGCGAAACTCACGTGCTGAAGCGCGATGGCGCTGGCGAACATGCTGGCTTCGACGTGCTGCCCGTGTCCTGTGCGTTGCCGGTCCGCGAGGGCGGCCAGGACTGCGATGGCCGCCAGTGACCCTGTGACCAAGTCGACCACCGGCACCGGCACCTTGCACGGCTCCCCATCGCGTGCGCCGGTGACGCTCATCAGGCCGCTCACGGCCTGAAGCACACCGTCGACCCCGGGAAGATCCTTGCTGGCGCCGTGCTGGCCATACGCTGAGACCGAGCAGTAGATGAGGCGCGGGTTGTCCGCCGACACCGCAGCATAGTCCAGCCCCAAGCGCGCCATGACGCCCGGGCGAAAGCTCTCCACCAGCACATCCGCCTGCGCGACCAGCGCCTGCGCCGCCTGCAAGTGCGTTGGGTGCTTGAGATCGAGGACCACACTGCGCTTGTTGCGATTGAGTGCCATGAAGGCAACTCCCTCGCCATGGACCCAGGGCGAAAGGGCTCGCGAAAGATCGCCGCCAGGCGCTTCGATCTTTACGACGTCGGCGCCCAGGTCGGCCATGCACAGCGTGCAGGTCGGGCCAGCCATCACCTGCGTGAAGTCGATCACTTTCAAACCGCTCAATGCATTGGCAAGCATGCGACCTTCCGTTTTGTCGGATTGCTCATGTCGTGATGTCGACGCGCTATACGGAGGGACTGCCGAGGCTGCGCCCGCCGCAGACGTACAGGAGCTGGCCGGTGACGTAGCTCGAGCCGGGTTCCGCGAAGAACCGGACGGCGCGGCCGATGTCCTCGGGCTGGCCAATGCGTTCCATCGGTACGGTCTTGTGAAGGCTCTGTCGGACTTCCTCGGTCAGCGTTTCGAACAGCGGCGTCTCCACGATGCCGGGAGCGATGGCGTTCACGGTGATGCCCTTGCGCGCATATTCGAGCGCTAGCGAGCGTGTCAGGCTTACCACCGCTCCCTTGGAGGCGGAGTAGGCCGCCTGGCCGCGGTTGCCCAGCCATGCGCGCGAGCCGATGTTGATGATGCGGCCGAACCGGTTCTCCGCCATTTGCGCCAGTACCGCCTTGGAGCAGATGAACTGCGAATGAAGGTTGACCTCGATCACGCGGGTCCAGAATGCGAGATCCATCTTGGAGACGAGCTTGTCGCCACCGATGCCTGCGTTGTTGACCAAGATGTCGATGCGGCCATGAGACGCGAGAAGCCGGGCCACGGCCGCCTCTACCTGCTCCACCGAGCTGACGTCGACCTTGAAGGTCCGCACATTGAAGCCTTCGCCCGAAAGGGCTTGTTCTGCTCCCTCCAGCGCCTTCTCATCAAAGTCCCAGAGCGCGATGCGGCATCCGGCCTGTGCGAGCTCGCGGGCGATGCCGAGGCCGATGCCCTTGGCGCCACCGGTCACGACGGCAACGAGGCCGTGCAGCGATGCAGGCGCGCTTGTGCTTGTAAGGTTCATGGTACTTGCGATCAAAGCGAAAGAATGTTGATGGAGCAGGCGGCGTGGTCCACGCCCCAGATGCCTCCGCCTGTCACCTGCGTGAGGCCGATGCGTGCTGCGTGGACCTGCCTTGCGCCGGCACGGCCTTGCAGTTGCTCGCAGACTTCGACGACCTGTGCGACACCTGTCGCCCCGGGCGGATGCCCCTTGGCGATCAGTCCGCCGCTGGGGTTGACCGGCACGCGTCCGCCAAGCGTGGTCGCACCGCTTTGCAGGAGGCTCGCCGCATCGCCTCGGCTGCAAAGTCCGAGGGCCTCGTAGTAGAGCAGTTCGGAGATGGTGAACGCGTCGTGCACCTCCAGCAGGCTGAGATCCTGCGGTCCGATGCCGGCTTGTTCATAGGCTAGCCTGGCGGCGCGCGCGGTGATCTCGGCCTCAGTCATGTCGACCGGTGAGGTTTCGAACAAGCCAGACTGCACCACCGACGCCAGCACTCGGACCGGCGTTGCGACGCCCTTGGAAGGCTTGGTGCTGAGCACCAGCGCCGCCGCCCCATCGACCACTGCGGGGCAGCACTGGAGCAGAGTGAGCGGCTCGGCCACAGGGCGGGACGCCAAGATTTCCTCGCGGCTCGCCAGCTTGGCGAACGTGGCGATGGGATTCAGGACGCCGTGCTTTCGATTCTTGACGGAGATGTCCGCCAGTGTCTCCAATGTGAGGCCGTGGTCGTGCATGTATCGCCTGGCGCGCATGGCGTACAGGGCCGGCATGATCATTCCGCGCCGGTTGTTCCAGTCCTTCTGGCTGAGCTGCAGCGGCCCGCCGCCGAGGCTGCTCAGATGGTCCATGCCGAACACCACCACGGTGTCGTACTGGCCGACCTTGAGCGCCTGCAGCGCGAGATTCAATGCAGTGGCGCCGCTGGAGCAAGCGTTGTCTACGTTGTAGACAGCGCCGCCGTCGACGTGCAGCTCGCGCAATGTACGCTGGCCGGGCAGCATGGCTCCAAGCGCGTTACCGCAATAGAACGCCTGCACCTCCGAAAGCTGCGTGCCGGCATCGGCCAGGGCATCGAGAATTGCTGCCTGGGCCATGGCCTCTTCGGTCAATTCAGGAAAGCGCCCGAAGTCCGTGATACCGACCCCGGTGATCAGTGGTTGCTTCATCTCGCATTACTCCTGGAAGGCATAGTCGGGGGTGCCGTCCGGCAACGTGAAGGGCACCACCCGCAGGCGGCTGGCGATGGCGGGTGGCTGGTTGCCGAACAGCAGTCGCCCGAACGCACGAACGCCGGGCGCGAAGTCGACCATGGCCAGGCCATAGGGCTGCTTCTCCTTGCCGGGGTGGACGATCGTGAAGCTGTAGAGGGAGCCTGTGGGGCCGAGTTCGATCTCTTCGACCTTCTGGTCGTCGTGAACGAATTCGATCGGCGGGAACTGGGGTGGCTGGCTCGCCACGCGTGTGGCGACAAGCACCATGCCGCCGGGGGTGTCTCGGAAAGGGGATTCCGTTCGCTTGATGATCTTCAAAAGGTGTCTCCTGTTCGTGTGGAACTGGCCACAGCGACAGTAAGTATCGAGACGAAAACCGTCGTGGTCATTGGATTTCTGCTCGGCATTCTTTAGCGGCGCTAAAGCATTTGAAGTAATCAGCCCGGCTAAACAATGGCCAGCCAAACTGAAAGGACGGCGGGCCGAATGCAACTGCATACTGGGCCGATGAAAGAACAAATCAACGTACCGGTCACCTTGATGCGCGGTGGCACGAGCAAGGCTGTTTTTCTCTCGCAGCAAGATGTGCCCGCCGATGCGGATGCGCGCCTTCGATTCCTGCTGGCTTTGTTCGGTAGCCCGGATGTGCGTCAGATCGATGGGCTCGGCGGCGCCGACATCCTGACGAGCAAGTGCGCCATCATCGGGCCGCCGTCGCGCCCCGATGCAGACATCGACTACACCTTCGTGCAGATCGGCATCGACCAGCCAACCGTCAGTTTCGAGATCGTCTGCGGCAACATTTCATCGGCCACAGGGGTCTATGCGCTGCAGGAGCAGCTGGTTCCTGTGCAAGAACCCGTCACCACTGTTCGGGTGCACAACACGAACACCGGAAAGATCCTTCGGATGTCCGTGCAATGCGCCGACGGCGAGCCGCGTGTGGAGGGCGATAGCGAAGTGGATGGTGTGCCGGGAACAGGCGCAGAGGTGGCACTGGATTACTCCGACACAAGCGGCTCTACGACCGGAAAGCTCCTGCCCACGGGGCAGGCGCGCGATTGGGTACATGTATCGAAGCTCGGCCGCGAAATTCCTGTGTCGGTGGTCGATGTAGGCACGGCATGCGTGTTCATTCGCGCGGCGGACCTGGGAATCAGTGGCACGGAACTGCCGGGGCAGCTCGGTTCCGAGATCTACGAGATGGCCGAGGAGGTGAGGCGCTGGGTCGTCGAACGTTGCAATCTTCCGTCGTCGGGGATCCTCACGCCATACCAGATCTTGATTAGCGAAGCGCAGGATTACCGGACCATTGCCGGAAACCGCGTCGTGCAGGCTGCAGAGATCGACTTCGTCGCGCGCATGGTGCTCAACGGTGGTGCCATGCACAAGGCGTTCCCTGGCGGCGGCTCTGTTTGCCTCTCTGTTGCGGCGCAGATCGCTGGAACAATACCAGCCGACGCGCGAGGCACGCATGCCGGACCGACGCGCATTCGCATTGGCCATCCGAGTGGGGTGCTCAAAATCTTCGCAAATGTCGAGCATGCGGGCGAGGACGAATGGTCGGTGCGCGAAGTGCATTTCACGCGCACGGCGCGGCGCCTGTTCGACGGAATCGCCTATGTGCGGCGATCGCGCCTTGAGGCCTCCGCAGAAAAAAGCACGTCTACGGGTGTCGGTGCGGTAGCGACATCGCCATGAGCGTCCAGAATCTTTTCTCGCTGCAGGGCCGCACGGCGCTCATTACCGGTGGCTCACGAGGCATAGGCCGCATGATCGCTGAGGGGTTCCTTGCGCATGGCGCACGCGTCTACATCAGTGCGCGAAAGGCCGAAGCCTGCGACCTGGCCGCGCGAGAGCTCTCGAGCACGGGCCACTGCATTTCGCTACCGCATGACGTGTCCACGGTGGGGGGCTGCCAGGCCATGGCCGATGCCTATGCCCGTCATGAATCGACGTTGGACATCCTGGTCAACAACGCCGGCGCAGCATGGGGTGAAGATTTCGATGCTTTTCCAGAGAGCGGCTGGGACAAGGTGGTCGACCTGAACCTTAAATCGCCTTTCTTCCTGACGAAGGCGCTCATCGCACCGCTGCGCGCCGCGGCAAAGGCGCGGGTCGGGAAGATCATTCACATCGCTTCTACCGACGGCATCGGGCTCAACCCGCAGGAGAACTACTCCTACGTTGCAAGCAAGGCGGGATTGATTCACCTGACGCGGCGCATGGCCATGCGCCTGGCGCAGGACAACATCGCAGTCAGCGCCATTGCGCCCGGGGCATTTCCCTCCGAGATGAACCGCAATGCCCGTGACCATGGGGAGGCGCTGTCGGGGCACATTCCTGCCCGGCGCATCGGCACGCCGGACGACATTGCCGGCGCAGCCATATTCCTGGCCTCGCGTGCAGGAGACTACGTGATGGGTGCCACCCTGGTGGTGGACGGCGGCGTGACCCACGCGCGCCCCTACCGGTGAAGACGGTGGATTCAACCGTTCAATGCTCTACGCTATGAACTGCGTAGGCAGACGGAATGTTGTAGATGGAGTTCCGGGTACGAACCTGCTGCTCGGACAGCTAGATGGCATTGATGCGGGAGTGCCGGAGAACTGGCTGAACCCTTCATCAGATCGCTCACCTGTTTGATCGCTCGCACGGGGTCCATGCGAAACATCCTCCCTCAGCCCAGTGGAGCTCGCCTGCTCGAGCGACATTGCTCCAGGCCGGCTCCGACGCTTTGCTGAGAGAGAATTTGGCTGATAACCGAGCCTTGGCGTGTGTCGTTCACGTTGGCGCCGGCATGTGTCTCGCTAGCGAATGAAGAACAGCCCGGTCATCGTGAGGCCTGTGGCCACGATGCCGCGCCGCAGCCATACGACCGGCAAGCGCCGTGCCAGCCCCGCCCCTGCATAACCACCAAGCATCGCCGCACCCATCATGACCAAGGCCTCCCGCCATGCGATGAGGCCGCCCCAGGCATAAAGCGATACCGCGATCAGCGTGAGCAGCGCCGACACCTGGTTCTTCAGACCATTCATCGCATGCAGGTTCTTCTGGCCAAGCAAACCGAACAGGGCCAGCAGCAAGATGCCCAGTCCTCCATTGATATAGCCCCCATAGGCCGTGACAGCGAACACACCGAGCATCGCAGGAGCGGGCCGCGCAGCTTGTGGCTTTTCCGCCGCCGGAACGCGCGGACTTGCCATGAACAAAAAGGTCGCCAGCAGCAGCAGCCATGGCGCCACGCGGCGGAAGGTGGCGTCGGGGGTCAGCAATAGCAGCACGGCACCCGTGCTGCCGCCCAACAGGCAGAGCAGCCCGAGCCGCAGTGCCGAGAGCCCGGGCGGAGGCTGGGTGTCGGCACGAAAACCCCATGCGCCCGCGATGTAGCCGGGCAGCAGCGCCAGCGTGCCCGTCGCGTTGGCGCTGACCGCCGGTATGCCGGTGAACACCAGCGCCGGCAAGGTCAGGAAGCTGCCGCCACCAGCCACCGCGTTCAGCGCACCGGCGACGAAGGCTGCAACGATCAGCAGCGTCGTGTCGAAGAGCATGAAGCGGCCTTCAGGCGAAACCGCAGGCTTCGTTGAACGACAGGCGCGGGTGACGCTCGAACAGCTTTGCAGGGTCGCCGTGGCCCAGGTTGCACAGAAAGTTGGTCTTCACCGTCGTTCCGGCCCAGAAGGCCTGGTCGAGTGCCTCGGCATCGAAGCCCGACATCGGCCCACAGTCGAGCCCGATCGCCCGCGCGGCCAGGATGAAGTAACTGGCCTGCAGGCTCGCATTGCGAAACGCGGTGACCGCCGCATGGGCTTCCTTGCCGGGCCCGCGGAAATTGTCCTGCATGGAACGGTTGTGCGGAAACAGGCGGGGCAGTTCGCGATGGAATGCCGTGTCGAAGCCGATGATGGCCGTGACAGGCGCCGTCATCGTCTTGTCGACATTGCCGGGCGACAACAGCGGCCGCAGTCGCTCGCGCCCTTCGTCGGTTTGCACGAACAGCACACGCATCGGGGAGCAGTTGGCCGAGGTCGGGCCCCACTTCACGAGCTCGTAGATCTGGCGCAGCTGGTCTTTGTTCACGGCGTGCGGCAGCCAGCCGTTGTGGGACCGGGCTTGCCGGAAGAGGCAGTCGAGAGCGCTTTCGGAAATCATGAGGCAGCAGGCGGAATGGGAGTGGGGATGGAAGTGGCCATGGCGTTCATCGCTCGAACGACTGCATCAGGCGCAGCGCGGCCACGGCGATGGCACCGTCGGGCTGCGTCAGCGCCTCGAGGATGGTGAAGTGGTCGAGGCCAGGACAGGCGACGTGGCCCGCATGCACATGACGCCAGCTGGCGCGGATGGCGTCGAACTGCGCATGAAAGCCTGGGTTTTCGTCGCTGCCAAGCGCGGTGAGCAGCGGCGCTGCAGTGAGCGGTTGGCGCAGGGCGGGGGCTCAGCGCCGGCACGTTGAGCGACGTAAAGCGCGTGGCCTCCATCACCGACGGCACCTGCAGCAAAGGGCGCAGGTCGTACAGCGCGCTCACGCACACCGCGGCGGCAACGCAGCGCTCGGTGGCCAGCAGCATCGCCGCCAGATGGCCGCCGGCCGAATGCCCGCAGGCGAAGAGTCGCCCGGCCGGCGCCTCCCATTCGGCGTGGCGCGCTGCCAGCCACCTCGCTGCGCGCCGCACCTGCGCGACGATGGTTTCCACGTCCACCGCGGGGCACAGCGCGTAGTCGACCACCGCCACCGCGTAGCCGGCCGCGGTGAAGGCCGGCGCGACATGCGATGCATCGGACTTGCCGAGCGAGCGCCTGTAGCCGCCATGGATGTACATCAGCGTGCCGCGCGGACGCCCCGCAGGCAGGAACAGGTCGAGCCGTTCTATCGGGTGCGGGCCGTAGGCCATGTCCAGCCGGCAGGGCGCGCTGTCGCGCACCGCGGCCGATGCGCGCGCCCAGCCCTCGAAGATGCGCGGGTAGTGCGGAACAGCCAGGCGCGCGTTGTACAGCCGCTCGCTTTCCGGCAGCGGCGTGGCGTGGGTGGTCATCGAGTAACGGCTAGGCGGCCGCCGCGATGCGCGTCACCACGGCCGCGAGGTCGGCGCGCACCTTGTCGGACAACGCCGCAATGGGCGGACGCGTCGGTCCGGCGGGCGCGAACAGCGCGACCCAGGTCTCGAGCTCGTAGCCCTTCAGGCCCGCTTCCGCGGTGGTCGGCACGTCGGGCAGCTCGGGACGGCGCTGCTTCGCGGTCACGGCCAGCGCGCGCAGCTTGCCGGTCTTGATGTGGCCGATCACCGAGGGCGGCGTCGTGATGAAGATCTGCACCTGGTTCGCGAGCACGTCCTGCAACGCGGGTCCCGAGCCCCGGTAGGGAACGTGCAGGATCTGCGTGCCCGTCTGCTGCTTGAAGATCTCGGTGCCGATGTGCGAGACCGATCCGTTGCCCTGCGACGCGTAGCTCAGCGCGCCCGGATGGGCCTTCAGGTAGGCGATCAGTTCGGCCAGCGTGCGCGCCGGCACGGACGAATGGACCGTGATGACGTTGGCCGCGGTCGCGATCAGCGCAACGGGTTCTAGCTCCTTCTGCGACCAGGGCAGCCGGGGCGTGAGCAAGGGGTTGCCGATGTGATAGCCCGAGTACGAGGCCAGCAGCAGGTAGCCATCGGCCGGCGATCGCGCCACCTGGGCGTAGGCGACGTTGCCGCTGCCCTTGTTCTCGATGACGAAGGGCTGTGCCAGCGCGCGTGCGAGTTGCGTGCCGATCAACCGCGCCGACGCATCGATGATGCCGCCGGGCGGCGCAGGCACGACGACCGTGACCGCCTTCGCGGGATAGTCGGCGGCCGATGCCGCGCCGGGGTGCCATGCCATCGGCCACACCAACAGCGCGAGGCACGCGCGCAGGATGGCGGGCCGCAGCGCCGCCGGTTGCCGCTCGTGGTCGCGGCTCCATTCGAAAACCATGCTGTCTCCTTGTTGCTGGAGGGCGCATGCTGATCACAGGGGGACGCGGCGGCAATCGAGTTTTGCGGCGGGTGCCGTTGAGATCCGGTCAAGCGTGGGCCGCGAGCGCGCCCAGGCGCCCGTCGGTGTAGATCAGCGGCGCGATCTCCTCGGCCGCGCGCGCTTCGACCACGCGCGCGAGGATGACCGAGTGCGTGCCCACGGCGGTCACCGATTCGATGTCGCAGAACAGGTTGCTCTGCGCGTCCTCCAGGAACGGCGTGCCGCCCGCATCGCTGCGATGCCAGGCACCGACCGTGAATCGGTCCTCGCCGGCCTTGTGCCCGCTGAACGCAGCGACCAGGTCGCCATGGCCGGTCGTCAGCACGTTGACGCAGAAGCGCCGCGCCTCCAGCAGCGGTGCGTGGATGCTCGCGCCGTGGTTGACGCAGATCAGCAGCGTCGGCGGGTCCATCGTCACCGGGTTGACCGCCGTGGCGGTCATCCCGTGGCGGCGCCCGCTCGCATCCGCGGTGGTGACGATGGTGACCGTCGCCGCCAGCCGTCTCAGCGCATGGCGAAAGTCCCGCGCCACATCGGATGCCGTTGCCATCGTTGCCGTCGTCATGTCGTCTCCTTGTCGTTCGGGGCGACTGTACGAACGATCCGGCCCGCCTGAAAGACGCGTTTGGCGAACGCGCCATCGCGCCAGGCGAGGGCCAGGAGCGTCAGCGCTTGCGCACGATGACCATGTAGTAGGCGCAGGCCGCGCGGCCATCGTCGTTGGCGAAGCGGTACGGCGACTTGACCTCGAAGTACATCGAGTCGCCGGCCTTGAGCACGTAGGGCTTGCCGTCGACGTAGACCGTCAGCTGCCCTTCGGTCACGACCACGTACTTCTCGGTCGGCACCGCGTACGCGGGCAGCATGCCGGTCGTGCGGCCCGGAGGCAGGCGGTGCAGCACGAACTCGAGCCCGTTGTCCAGGTGGGCGGGCGAGAGCACCCAGCGTTCGAAGCCCGTCGCGGGATCGCGATAGGCCAAGCGCTCCGAGGAGCGGATCACCGAGACGCTGGCGAGGTCGGGCGCCGCGCCCAGCAGGCCTGACAGCGAGAGGCCGAAGCCGCCGGCGATGCGCACGATGATCGGCAGCGTCGGGCTCTTCTCGCCCCGCTCGATGCTCGAGAGCATCGCGCGGCTCACGCCGGCGCGCTGCGACAGCTGCTCGAGGCTCAGTGCCGATTCCGCGCGCAGCGCCTTGATGCGCAGCCCGAGTTCCACGCTGATCGCTTCGTCGGAGCTTCGTGGCGCCGGCGCCTTGGCGGTGCGGCCGGCGGACTTGGCGGCCGGCTTCCGGGGCACCGCCTGGGTGGCGGGCCGTTGGAGTTTGCTCATTCGCAGATTTCTTCTTTAGAAGATGGCCAGTTTAGCGGCCTGCCCCGATGTTGCACAAATGCCCAGGGGCAACCCTAGGGAAAACACCCTCCGTGCAGCCCGTCGAGCCGGCTTGACATCGATTGCGACAGCAGCGAGGCTTGTACACCATCGTGGAAATCAATCTTCTTTAGAGGATTGAACGAGCCCTGCAACTGTTCCGGACGACGAAGAATGGCCGCGAGAATCGACCCAGTAACCCTGCGCCTCGTCGTGGCCGTGATGGACACGGGCACGATCGCGGAGGCGGCCGAGCGCGAGCACATCGCGCCTTCTGCGGTGAGCAAGCGGCTCAGTGATCTCGAGGACAGCCTCAACACGGTCCTGGTGCAGCGGACCAACCGTGGCATCGAACCGACCGCGGCCGGGCTCGAGCTACTGGGACTGGCGCGCAACGTCCTCAACGACCTCGACAACATCCATCTGCGCCTGCGCGACTACGCCTCGGGCGCGCGGGGCCTCGTCAGGGTGCTGAGCAACCTCTCGGCGATCACCGAATTCCTGCCGCAGTGTCTGCACTCGTTCAGCACGCACTATCCCAACGTCCAGGTGCAGTTGCAGGAGCGCATCAGCAGCGCGGTGCAGCAGGGCGTGGCATCGAATGCCGCGGACGTGGGGATCTATGCGCACGGCATCGGCGGCGTGGAGGGCCTGGTGACGATGCCGTTCCGCTGCGACGAGCTCGTCGTCGTGGTGCCCGTCGATCATGCGCTGGCGGCGCGCGATGCGGTGCGGATCGTCGACACGATCGCGTACGACTACGTCGGTCTCCACACCGGCAGCTATATCAACCAGCAGATCCTGAAGGCGGCGAGCGAATGCGAGAAGCCCTTCCGCTGCCGGGTGCAAGTGACGAGCTTCGACGCGCTGAGCCTGATGGTCGAGGCCGGCATGGGCATCGCGGTCATGCCGAAGGCGATCGGCCTGCGCTACAGCGCATTGGCGCGGATCAAGGTGCTCGCGCTCGACGAGGCATGGGCGCGCCGCGAGCTGCGCATCTGCGTGCGTTCGTTCGACAGCCTCTCGGTGGCCGCGAAGCTTTTCGTGAGCCACCTGAGCGCCAGGCAGCCGCAATGAGAACGCGCGCGCATCGTTGCGAGCCTGCCATCGCCGACGGTGATGGCGTCGTCTCGAACGAGCGCTTTACGCCCCGTGGCCGCATCGCAATCATTCGCGCCGGGGAGTGGCAACGACTCCCGTCGAAGTCCTGGACCGCAGATGCATCGACACGATGCGCCGCATCGGGCGGGTCCTTTCAAACCAACCTTTCGGAGACAACATGAACGCCGCAATCAAGCCCGAGAACCTGAGCATCGCCGCCAATCCGATGCGCTCTTCGCCCAACAAGATGAAGCTCGGCGTCTTCGCCATCAATGCGCATGGAGGATGCGCGATCTCGACGGCCCCGGAGGTCCATCGCGCCGACGACTGGAAGACGAACCTGGAGACGATCCAGCTCGCCGACCGCGCCGGGTTCGAGGCCGCCATCCCGATCGGACGCTGGCGCGGTTTCGGCGGCGACAGCAATTTCGGCGGCACCAGCCTGGAGACCTACACCTGGGCCGCGGCCATCGCCGCGTCCACCAGCCAGATCGCCTGCATCACGACCTCGCACGTGCCCACGGTGCATCCGCTGTTCGCGGCGAAGCAGGCGACGACGATCGACCATGTGAGCGGCGGCCGCTTCGGCCTCAACATCATCTGCGGCTGGTTCGGGCCCGAGATGCGCATGTTCGGCGGCTCGATGATGGAGCACGATAAGCGCTACGAGTTCGCCGACGAATGGATCGAGATCGCGCAGAAGGCCTGGACCCAGAACGGCTACTTCGATCACCAGTCGAGCCACTTCAACCTGGTGAATGCCTTCGCGGAACCTAAGCCCCTGAACCGGCCCTTCCTGATCAACGCGGGCGGATCGCCGCGCGGCATGCGCTACTGCGCGCAGCATTGCGACGCGGCGTTCGTGATCCTCGGTTCGCACGATCTCGAGGGCGTGCGCAAGCAGGTGCAGAGCTACAAGAAGCTTGCCCGCGAGGAGTTCGGGCGCGACCTCAAGGTCTGGTGCTATTCCTACGTGTCGGTGGCCGAGACGCTCGCCGAGGCGCAGCGCTACGTGGACCGCTATGCGGTGCAGTACGGCGACGACGTCGCGTGCGAGAACATCGTCAAGGAACTCGGCATCCAGACGGGCATCTTCACGCCCGAGCAGGCCGACCGCTTCCGCTATCACTTCAAGGCCGGATGGGCCGGGTTCCCGCTGGTCGGAACGCCCGAGATGATGGTCGAGCACATGGACCTGCTCGCGGAAGCAGGCGTCGACGGCGTGTGCCTGAGCTGGCTCGACTACAACGCGGGCATCAAGCAGTGGAACGCCGAGGTGATGCCGCTGCTCGAGCGCGCGGGCCTGCGCGAGCAGGCGCATCGGCCGCAGATCGTCACCGCCTGAACGCCGTGCCCACGCAGACGACCATGCCCGACGTGCGAGCGAACGACGGCGAAGCCACCGGCATCGTCGGCATCAGCGGCCATGTCTCCATGCCCTCGCGCACGCTCTGGCTCGCGGAGCACCTGGTGGCACGGCTGGCCGCCGCGACGGGCGTGCGCGGTCGGGTGCACGCGGTGATCGACGATCCGGCGGGCCTGGGCGCCACCCTGGCGCGCGAGCACGCATCGGCGCGGCTGGAGGGCGTGCTGCACGACATCGAGGCCAGCACGGCCCTGGTGGTCGTGACGCCCGTCTACAAGGGCAGCTACGCGGGGCTCTTCAAGCACCTGATCGACCTCGTCGACATGAAGGCGCTGGCCGGCCGCCCGGTGATCGTGGCGGCCACGGGCTACAGCGAGCGGCATGCGGGCGTGATCGACCACGCCCTGCGCCCGCTGTTCGCCTTCTTCGGCGCCGTTGTCATGCCGACGGGCGTCTACGCCGGCAAGGCCGACATCGACGAGCAACACCGGCCCGGGCCCGCGCTCGAGGCCGCCATCGGCGGCGCGATCGCGCAGGCCGCCCATGCCGTGGCCGCCGCGCGGCCGAACCTGAATTGAACTGAAAGGAAGAATCTTGGAACGCTTTCGCATGTACATCGGTGGCGAATGGTGCGCTGCCGTCGGTGGCGAGACCTTCGCCAGCATGAACCCGGCCACCGGGGAGAACTGGGCCGACATCCCGAAGGGCGACAGCCGCGATGTCGACATCGCGGTGCGCGCGGCGCACCGTGCCTTCACCGAGGGGCCATGGCCCGCGATGACGGCCAGCGCGCGCGGCATGCTGCTGCACCGCCTCGGCGACCTGATCGCGCAGAACGCCGAGCGCCTCGCCGATCTCGAGGTGCGCGACAACGGCAAGCTGCGCGCCGAGATGCTCGGGCAGATGAAGTACCTGCCGCAGTGGTTCTACTACTTCGGCGGCATGGCCGACAAGATCGAGGGAGCCGTCACGCCGATCGACAAGCCCGGCATGTTCCATTACGTCTCGTACGAGCCGCTGGGCGTGGTCGCCGCGATCGCGCCATGGAACTCGCCGCTGCTGCTCGCCACCTGGAAGATCGCGCCCGCGCTGGCCGCGGGCAACACGATCGTGGTGAAGCCGTCGGAGTTCTCCTCGGCATCGACGCTGCTGCTGGCGGAACTGGTCGAGCAGGCCGGCGTGCCGGCTGGCGTCTTCAACGTGGTGACCGGCTTCGGCCTCGACGTGGGCGAACCCCTGGTCAAGCATCCGCTGGTGGCGCGGGTCGCGTTCACCGGCAGCGATGCCGGCGGGCGGCGGGTCTACCAAAATGCGGCTGCCGATTTCAAGCGCGTGTCGCTGGAACTCGGTGGCAAGTCGGCCAATGTCGTGTTCGAGGATGCGGATCTCGAGGAGGCCGCGAAGGGCGTGCTCTCCGGCGTCTTCGCGGCGACCGGGCAGACCTGCATGGCGGGCTCCCGGCTGCTGGTGCAGCGCTCGGTGCACGACCGCCTGGTCCAGCGGCTCCTCGAACTCATGGGCGATGCGCGGCTCGGCGATCCGCTGGACCCGTCGACCCATGTGGGCCCGGTCTCGACGCCGCCTCAGCTGGAGAAGGTGCTGCAGTACATCGACATCGCCCGGCGCGAGGGCGCGCGCTGCGTGCTGGGCGGAGGCCGCTCCACGCGGCCCGGTTGCGAGAAGGGGTTGTTCGTGGAGCCGACCATCTTCACCGGCGTGAACAACCGCATGCGGATCGCGCAGGAAGAGGTGTTCGGACCGCTGCTCGTGGTGATTCCGTTCGACACCGAGGACGAAGCCGTGGCGCTGGCGAACGACACGCAGTACGGCCTCGCCGCGGGCGTGTGGACCGGCGACATGGAACGCGCGCTGACGCTTCCGAAGCGCATCCAGGCCGGGACCGTCTGGGTCAATGCCTACCGCGTCGTCAGCTACATGGCGCCGTTCGGCGGCTTCAAGTCCTCGGGCATCGGGCGCGAGAACGGGCAGCGCGCGATCTACGAGTACCTCGAGGCCAAGAGCGTCTACATCAATCCGAAGCCGCGGATCGCGAATCCGTTCGTGCTCGGCTGATGGCCTCGAACGCAAGGAACACCGCGATGAAACCGCATCCGATCGAAGACGCGCTCGAGGCGCTCGCGCGCGGCGCGATGGTGGTCGTCGTGGACGACGAGGACCGCGAGAACGAGGGCGACCTCATCATGGCGGCGGAGTTCGCGACGCCCGAAGCCATTGCCTTCGTGGTGCGCCACACCAGCGGGGTGCTGTGCGTCGGGCTGCCGGCGCAGCGTCTCGCCGAGCTCTCGCTGCCGCTGATGGTGGCCGAGAACACC
Source organism: Variovorax sp. GW821-FHT09B01 (assembly GCF_059418345.1). Taxonomy (NCBI): domain Bacteria; kingdom Pseudomonadati; phylum Pseudomonadota; class Betaproteobacteria; order Burkholderiales; family Comamonadaceae; genus Variovorax; species Variovorax sp. GW821-FHT09B01. The sequence continues at coordinate 109,401 of NZ_JBWKPQ010000026.1, forward strand.
GATTCGATGCGCACCGCCTTCACCGTGTCCACCGATCTTCGGCAGGGCATCTCCACGGGCATCTCGGCCGCGGACCGGGCTGCCACGATCCGCGCGCTGGTCGACCCGGCGCTCGGGGCGGACGCGTTCACCCGGCCCGGCCATGTCTTTCCCCTGCGCGCAGTGGAGGGCGGGGTGCTGCGGCGCGCAGGCCACACCGAGGCCGCGGTCGACCTGACGCGCCTCGCGGGATTGCGCCCCGGTGGCGTGCTCGCCGAGGTCGTCGACGACGACGGCTCGATGGCGCGCCGGCCGCGGCTGCAGGAATTCGCGAACGAGCACGGCCTGTGCCTGATCACGATCAAGGACCTGATCGCGTACCGGCGCCGCAAGGAACGCATCGTCCAGCGCCAATCGACCGCGCGCCTTCCGACCAAGTACGGCCTGTTCACGGTGCACGGCTACCTCGACACGGTGTCGAAGCAGGAGCATGTGGCGCTGACCATGGGCGATGTCGATGGTGCGCCAGGCGTGCTGGTGCGGGTGCACTCGGAGTGCCTGACCGGCGAGGTGCTGGGGTCGCTGCGCTGCGACTGCCGGCCGCAACTTGACATCGCGCTAGAGCGGATCGCGGCCGAGGGGCGCGGTGTGGTGGTCTACATGCGTGGCCATGAGGGACGCGGCATCGGCCTGCTGCACAAGATTCGGGCCTATGCGCTGCAGGATGTGGGCGCGGACACCGCGCAGGCCAACACGCAGCTCGGGTTGCCGGTAGACGCGCGCGACTATTCGACGGGCGCTCAGATCCTCGCGGACCTCGGCGTCACGAGCATGCGGCTCATGACCAACAATCCACGCAAGTACGACGGTCTCAGCGACTTCGGTCTGGAGATCGTGGAGCGGGTGGCGATCGTCACGCAGCCCCAGCCCGAGAACCTCGAGTACCTTCGAACCAAGCAACGGTTGTTCGGGCATCTGCTCACGCACGACGAAGCGCGCTGATGGGTAAGGAGAGGCAGGGTGCTTCCACGACGTTCGGTCCGCCCCTGGCCGATAGGATGCGATGGTTCGCTTTCGAGCAACTCCGGGAGCAGCATCCGATCGTGACGCCCACTTGTACGCCTTGGGCCGTATCGGCGGCGGAAAGAGGATTGCCTCGTTCATCGCCACGGCCACGCGCTCTTGAATGCCTGATTCCGCGCCCCGGTTGCGTCTGCCCTATCCGGGCGTCCTGTGGCGAGCGGGCGGCGCGCTGAAGTGCCCGCGGAACATCGCGGCGAAATTGCCGCAGCGCACGACCTGATCATCGCTGGCCGGCCAGCACCTGCTGAAACTGACCACGAACCACTTGATTCAGAACCTGGCCAATGCGCAGTTGCGCAACATCAAACACTCTCCGAGTCGTAGCGGGGCATTCCAGAATAGCCGGGCAATCATCGGGATGGAGGAGGCCGGCCATAGCGTGGCCATCGTGCCTGCATTTGTCGCTCCCGATTGTGAGAGTTTCGATGTCGCGCCACAGACGTTGGCCGATCCGTCGTGCCGATCGAATTCTTCGTTGTCAGCAAGAAGGCGCGCCAGAAGACATTTTTCTGCCATATCGGCTGTCTGAGAGGCCGATGTGCACCTCGGTCTTACCCGGTCGCTGGCTATCCATGCTGGCGGCGATGGCCATGGCAGGCTTGCCGAACAACTTCGATCGGCGGGCGGGGTGGGTCTGTAGCGACGCAGGGATCGCCGCACGCTGAAAGCCGCGTGCCGCGCCGGAGCATCACATCCAATCCCAGAGCCTGCGCGGCTTGACTGCTCACCGCTCACGTCCACTGATGACAGGCTGCTCGCCGATCCGGGGGAACTCGCCTCATTGCGCTTCTCGGATAAGCGAGGCGCGTGTCAATCTGCGCCGGCCTTCGCCTCAACCCTGCACGGACTCGCCCCTAACCAACAGGCAGCCATACTCGGGCCTGCGTCAAAAGCCCGGGCGTCGCCCTCATGCTTCGGCCCAGCGCATGTACAACTGCCGCAGCAGTCCATGCATGGCATCGGTTTGCGACTGCAGGTCAAGCCCAACCTCTTCTAACGGACTGCACGCCGGGTTGTCCAACGAGTTCTGACGCACAAGTTGATGGCCGTCGCGCTGCACCGAAAGATCCACCAGCTCTGGCGTCATCTCATGCGACTGCACCGGCAGGTGGCGATCGTGGACGATGACCAGCTGGTTCGTGCAGTGCTCGCCACTCGCGATCTGAACAGAGTTCGACGGCTGCGTGAGTGCGTCGCCATGCCACTGCAAGGTGGCCAGGCGGCGACCCGCATGGGGCCCCCACCAGGCTGCGCCTCTGCGAGCTCGCCGAATCGATCTCACACCAGCCGATCTCGGGACGGTGGTTCGGCCTCACTTCACCGCCAAGGGCCAGGGCCAGCAGCTGGCTTCCCAGGCAGTGGCCTGCCATCGGAATGCCCACCGCGTCAGCCATGCGCATCAGCGCCAGTTCTTCCGCGATCCAAGGCAAAGGAACTTGGGCGGACATTTAGCCCCGCATGAACACCGGCGCCCCGTAGGCGATGGGGTCAGTCGGGACGGGGTCGCCGTCCACGACCCGTATCACGACCATCTTGCGACCGAGCGCGCGCAAGATCGCACGACCGCTCCCGGCGTCCCCACCCCCGTATGCTGAAAAATGGCAATGGAGCGCTGGCCGTGGCTTCCGGGCGCGAAGTTCATTCGCGCGTTTCGCAGACCACCTTGTCGTTCACGATGGTTTCGAGTGGAACGATGTCCTTGATTTGTTCATCCGTCACGGTGAGGTAGTCTGCAGACAACACCACCATGTCCGCAAAGCGTCCGACCTCGATCGAGCTCTTCTTGTTCTCCTCGAAGGTGTAGTAGGGCCCCGAGTTGGTGTAGAGGCTCAGGGCCCGCTCACGCGTGATGGCCTGGTCCGCACCACAGACAAGTCTGCGCGGGTCCTTGCGGGTGACCATCACCGGTAGCCTGTAGCCCCCAGCTCTCGTGTTCCAAAGCGCCGGTGGTCGAAAACTGACCATGCTTGGGGCAGTGCGGCGAAAGCTCCTGAGGCGCCAGGGCAGGCCGGCGGGCAAGCATCACGCGCCAGTGTCTGACGATCGTCGGCTGATGACCGACTGAAGATGCGTACATGCAGCCCCTCCGCCCCCTCGCCATTACCGTCTTTCAGTCAGCCGAAAACGCCTATCGCTGGCGCTTGGTGGAGCTCGCCCCTGATGGCCAGTGGGCTGCGATCGACGAGCAGCTTCAACCGGAGAAGACCTACAGCGCCGCTATGGCCTCCGGCCTAGTGCAACTGCAACGGCTGATTGAAGCCCTTGCAATCGGACCACGCGAGGAAGATCCGGAGGCGCCGCCGGCCAAGCGGAAGGGCGGGCTGTTCGGCTTTGGGTTCGGCGTGCCGAGGACGTAAAAACGCCCGCACAGCGCGGCCTAAGGTAGTCCTGACAGTTTGGTGGCTCAGCAGTTGTCTCGTCGGGCGTCGGCCTCAAGGTGGCCGCGCAGGACGGCGTGGGTCGCAGCGGCAAGCCAGGGTCGTCAATTGCCATGTCGATGCAATCACGCAGTGCGCCAGCGGTTCGTTGACAAGGGAGGCGGCGATGGTGCTGCAGGTTTGCGTAGCAATCGGATCGGAGTCCCTGATAGTTTTTTTGTCTCTTGAATCTCTCCGCTGAATCGCTATGTCACTCACCGGAAGCGCTGGAGACGCCTCCGGCGCTCTGTTCAACGCTTGAATGGAGGTTTTCGCCATGTACCGATCCCTGTTTCCTCGCGACGTTTTCGCGGAGATGGATCGCCTGCAGCGCGACGTGCAGCAGGCCTTCGATCTGTCACCCACTATCCGCGGCTTCGCCCGCAACGGATTTCCCGCCCTCAACGTCGGCGGTACGCCCAAGACCATCGAGATCTATGCCTTCGCGCCAGGCGTCGATCCTGCCACGCTCGAGGTCAACCTGGAGCGTGGTCTGTTGACCGTCGCTGGCGAGCGCAAGAGCCCGCTGCCCGATGCGCAGGCCAAGGCGGCCGTGCACATCAACGAGCGCTTCGACGGACGCTTCCGCCGGGTGCTGACGTTGCCCGATGATGCTGATCCAGAGGCAGTCGACGCGAAATTGCGTGACGGCGTGCTGCACATCACTGTCCAGCGCCGGGCGTCTGCGCAGCCGCGTCGTATCACCATCCAGTGACCCCAGACATTGCCAACTTAGAAAGGAGTAAACGCCATGCGTAACGATGTTCGCACTACCACCAGCAACTCTCCTCATAGCGGCACTGCCTCGCAGGATCGTTCGCGTTACAGCGACGCGGCGTTGACGCCGCCTGTGGACGTGATCGAGGATGCCAATGGCATCACGCTCTACGCCGACCTGCCGGGCGTGAGTCGGGACAAGTTGACTCTGCAAGTCGAATCAGACACCTTGACCATCGAGGCCGAGAGCGATCTCACTGTCCCTGATGGGTTGACTTCCCATCACACCGAAGTGGGCTTGGCACGGTTCCGGCGCGTCTTCACGCTGAGCAAGGAGTTGGACACCGAAAAGGTGTCGGCGGAACTAGCGCAGGGCGTGCTGAAGCTTCGCATTCCGAAGGCCGAGCACGCGCAGCCGCGGCGCATCGAGGTGCAGGTCGCATAACTGGCGCTCGCTGAGCATCCGGCCGGAGGCAGTCATCGTGCCGCGTCCGGCCGATCCAGCCTGCATCATCCGATTCGAATCCGCTGAGTGGCGTTGTCCGTGGGCGTTAAGGGTAAACCCTTAATGAAATGGCGAAGTCTTCTGACGGCCGACCACTGAGAACAGTAGCGACACTTTGGTGGTCAAGGAGCCACATGAATGTCCCGCTTGTCCGACCATGGCAGCGGGGCCACTGGTTCGACTATCTGTGAGGTCCCTATGAAGTACATGAAGCTCATTTCCGCAACGGCCTGGTGCGCGTTCACGATGTCTGCGGCACTTGCGCAAAACCCGGCACCTCCAACTACCCCTGGCCCGTCTGGAGGTAACGCCGCAACTGCCAATGCGCAAGGCGGGTTGACGTCAGAGCAATGGCTTGCAGCAGGAGCGGGTGTCGCCATGTTCGCTGCGGCGATTAGTGGGAGCAATGGCAACTCTGGTGGCGGTTTTGGTCTGCTTCCAGGCACAGGCACCACCGGCACGACCGGAACACGTTAACTGCGATGTGAGCCGGCTCCGGCTCCCTTCCCATAAGGACAGGTGATTTAGACGCGGGAGCCACTACCGCACATTTTGCCTATCTCTGAAATGACGCCTCTCGACTACCTTCGTCTTCTGAGTACCGTCTCCTTCCCGACAACGATCGCAGATCAGGCCCAGTTGCAGCTTGTGTCCAAGTTGGCGTATCTTGGGCTCATTAATGCCGAGGTATCGGACGCCAAGTATGTTCGGCGCACATACCAAGAAGCTGGCTTTGCGAGGATCTTTGGGCTTACGACTGAGGGGATCTTGATGCTCCAAGAGGAAGCCTCAGAATCGGACCTTGCAAAAGCCAGAGAACCCCCTCAAGCGCAGAGCGGCCTGCATGCCTGAGCCCCAAAACTCATAGGGAACATGCTGCCCGGCAATATTTTTTAACAGACACGAAGACGTGAATGTTAGGGAGATTGAGCATGCAGCTTCCCTTGGCGCTTCGGCCTCTAGCTACCGGGCTCCTAGCGGCTATCAACGTTGTCGCCTACGCTACGTGATCAAGACGATCGCAAGTACACACACTCCGACAGTGAACATCGTCACCGTGACCGCGCAGGCAAAGAGTTCGTCCGCGCAGCGGTCGACAAGCCTGTTCTTAGACGGCTTGTTCTTTCTGCTCTCGTTCGGTCGCATCCTGGGTCCTTCAAGCCCAATGGTCGTTACCCGGCTTACTGCCCTCAACAAGCCGGGCGCTTGCTGAGAGCCATATTGTTCCGCAAGGGCGCCATCTTGGTCGAGCGATTCAGGCGAACATCGGCCCATGGAAGACAGCTACAACGATTGGAGCCGGATTAAGGAGGGTGCGACCCTCTCAAGGTCAGCGACGTCACGGTGTAAGCACGCAGTGAAGTCATCTTGATAGCCTGAGAGTCGGCAGGCATCGTGTCCGCGATGAATGATGTGGACGCAA
>NZ_JBWKPQ010000027.1:0-113279 GCF_059418345.1 Variovorax sp. GW821-FHT09B01
CCACCAGTTTCTTCGCCGTCTCCGGGGTCACGGCCACTCGGGTTTCGCCTGTCGTTGTCTCGGCAGGCACGCCTATCAGCATAGAGTTCTCCTCAGGGCAAGGTGCAGCGCGAAATGCGGGCGAAGCTTACAGCAAGACATTCGGCCCGATCTGTCGCGCAAGGGGCGAAGTATCCATGCTCCAACGTCCGTGGTTGCTGAAAATCTAGCTATCCATTTGATAGCTTATTGGTGATGGATCGGCGGCGCTCCCTCTGGTGCGCTGTAAGGAAACCGGTCTCAGGCGGTACCAGGGCGGCGCCCCACCATGCAGCGCAAAAACAACGCCGCGACGCCTGCACGCACTTCGTGTCATCTAAAGGACAAAGTTGTGCGTGTTTGTAATCATTCTTCGATGAATCCATTTAAAAGATCGCTTCATGTGCATTAGTTGCAGGGCAGATTACTTACCTTAGACGCAGATAGATACACTTCGCCTCACTTGGAGTCGTACACAGAGGCGGCCCATGGGAGGAAGTAAGGGGGTAATAAAAATGCGCATTGCTGTCCTCGACCACGAGGCCCATCAGAGAAAACTGATTCATCAGACCATGGCGTCGCTCGGGCACGAGTGCCATGAGTACGCAGATGGAAAGTCGCTGTTGCATTCGATGCGACGACAGACCTTCGATCTGCTGCTTCTCGACTGGCATCTGCCCGACATCCGCGGCCTCGACGTCGTGAAGACGATCCGCCACGACCTGAAGAGCCGCCTGCCCGTGCTGTTCATCACCGCGCGGCGCGACGACGCCGACATGGTCGCCGGGCTCAATGCGGGGGCCGACGACTTCATGAGCAAGCCGATCCAGGCCACCGAGCTCGAGGCGCGCGTCAACGCCCTGCTGCGGCGCTCGTACCCCGCGCAGCACGAGACCGAGCTGGTCTTCGGCCCCTACCACTTCTACCCGCCCTCGCGAACGCTCAAGGTGCGCGGCATGCCGGTCGAGCTCAAGAACCGCGAGTACGAACTGGCGCTGTTCCTGTTCCAGAACCTCGGCCGCCTGCTGTCGCGCGAGCACCTGCACGAAGCGGTGTGGGGCCTGGGCGTCGAGGCGCTCTCGCGTTCGCTCGACACCCATATCTCTCGCCTGCGCACCAAGCTCGACCTGCGGCCGTCCAACGGTTTCCTGCTGCTGGCGATCTACGGGCTCGGCTACCGGCTCGAAACGGTCGAGGCCGGCCAGCTCGGCTCTCGCGGGCCCGAGCTGCGCAGCAGCCCCTGAGCGCTTCGGTGGTCCGCCGCGGCGGACCACCCAACCACCCGGCGCTGCGCTCTTGGGGGAGGCAAACGCAGCCACCGGGTTCTCGCGGCCATCCATCGCCTTCGGCTTCGCGTCCAATACGGGGATGATTCGCGCGGCGGCGTGCCGGCCATGGCCCGGGCCCCGCGCGACCGCTGAAGAAAGCCGTCCCCATGAACACCACCGTCCGCTGGAAACCCAACGTCACCGTCGCCGCGGTGATCGAACGCGAAGGCCGCTTCCTGCTGGTCGAGGAGCACACCGATCAGGGCCTTCGCCTCAATACCCCGGCCGGCCATCTCGATCCCGGCGAATCGCCCGCCGAGGGCTGCGCGCGCGAGGCGCTCGAGGAAACCGCCCATGCCTTCACGCCGACCGCGCTGATCGGCATCTACCTCGCGCGCTCGGCCGACGACCCCGACGTGACCTACATGCGCTTCGCCTTCAGCGGCGAGCTCGGCGAGCGCGAAGCGGGCCGGGCGCTCGACACCGGCATCGTGCGCACGCTCTGGATGACGGCCGACGAGATCCGCGTCAGCGTGGCGCGGCATCGCAGCCCGCTGCTGCTGCAGTGCGTGGAAGACCACCTGGCCGGCCAGCGGCATCCGCTGGACCTGATCCATGTCGATGATTCGGTGCGGCAGCCGCCGCGCTGAACAGACTCAGACGATGACGCCGCCGCCCAGGCAGCGTTCGCCGTCATAGAGCACCGCCGACTGGCCCGGCGTCACCGCCCACTGCGTCTCGCCGAAGCGCAATGCGAAGGCATCGTTGCGCGGTGCGTCATCGCCCTCCACCATCTCGCAGGCGGCGTCGGCCTGCCGGTAGCGCGACTTGGCCCCATAGGCGCCCGGCACCGGCGACTCGCCCGCCACCCAGCTCGCATCGTCGGCACGCAGCGAGGTCGACAGCAGCCAGGGATGATCGTGGCCCTGCACCACCCACAGCGTGTTGTTCTCGACGTCCTTGCGCGCCACGAACCACGGCGAGTGGTCGCCCGCACCGCGCTGGGCACCTTTCTCCTTCACGCCGCCGATGCCCAGGCCCTGGCGCTGGCCCAGCGTGTAGAAGCTCAGGCCCTGGTGCTCGCCGAGCTTGCGGCCGCGGTCGTCCTTGATCGGACCCGGTTCCTTCGAGATGTAGCGGTTCAGGAACTCGCGGAACGGCCGCTCGCCGATGAAGCAGATGCCGGTCGAGTCCTTCTTCTTCGCGTTCGGCAGGCCGATCTCCTCGGCGATGCGGCGCACCTCGGTCTTGTGCAGCTCGCCGACCGGGAACAGCGTCTTCGACAGCTGCGCCTGGTTCAGGCGGTGCAGGAAGTAGCTCTGGTCCTTCGAGGGGTCGAGCCCCTTGAGCAGCTCGTGCCGGCCCGTGGCCTCGTTCAGCCGCACGCGCGCGTAGTGGCCGGTGGCGATCTTCTCGGCGCCCAGGCGCATCGCATGGTCGAGGAAGGCCTTGAACTTGATCTCGGCATTGCACAGCACGTCGGGATTGGGCGTGCGGCCGGCCTTGTACTCGCGCAGGAACTCGGCGAACACGCGGTCCTTGTAGTCGGCCGCGAAGTTCACGTGCTCGATCTCGATGCCCAGCACGTCGGCCACGCTGGCGGCATCCACGAAGTCGATGTTCGACGAGCAGTACTCGCTGTCGTCGTCGTCTTCCCAGTTCTTCATGAAGATGCCGACCACCTCGTGCCCCTGCTGCTTGAGCAGGTGCGCGGTCACCGCGGAATCCACACCGCCGCTCAGCCCGACCACGATCCGTTGCTTTGCCATAGGGGCGACATTGTCCCAGCCCCGGCGAGGCGGGGTCGGCGTGGGGGAAATCGGGGTCGCCCGCTCAGGCGCGCAGGCTGTCGCGGATGCGGGCCAGCAGCTCGTAGGAGCGCAGCCGCGAGGCGTGGTCGAAGACCTGCGAGGTGATCATCAGCTCGTCGGCGCCGGTGCGCTCGATGAAGGCCTCGACGCCCGCGCGCACGGTGTCGGGCGAGCCCACGGCCGAGCACGACAGCACCGAGTCGAGCAGCGCGTTCTCGGCCGGACCGACCTTCTGCCGGTAGCCCTCGACCGGCGGCGGCAGCCGGCCGGGCCGGCCGCTGCGCAGGTTGACGAAGGCCTGCTGCCACGAGGTGGCGCGGAACTCGGCCTCGGCGTCGGTGTCGGCCGCGAACACGTTGAAGCCCAGCATCACGTAGGGCTTGGCGAGCTGCGCCGAGGGCTTGAAGGTCTCGCGGTAGATCTGGATCGCCTGCATCATCTGCTGCGGCGCGAAGTGCGAGGCGAAGGCGTAGGGCAGGCCCAGGTGCGCGGCCAGCTGCGCGCCGAAGGTGCTCGAGCCGAGGATCCACACCGGCACCTCGAGCCCCGCGCCCGGCACGGCGCGCACCGCCTGTTGCGGGTTCTTCGACATGAAGTCCATCAGCTCGATCACGTCCTGCGGGAACTGGTCGGCGTCCGATTCGAGGTTGCGGCGCAATGCGCGCGCGGTGCGCTGGTCGGAGCCGGGGGCGCGGCCCAGGCCCAGGTCGACGCGGCCCGGGTAGAGCGATTCGAGGGTGCCGAACTGTTCGGCGATGACCAGCGGCGAATGGTTGGGCAGCATCACGCCGCCGGCGCCGATGCGGATCGTCGAGGTGCCCGCGCCCACGTGCGACAGCAGCACCGCGGTGGCTGCGCTGGCAATGCCCGGCATGCCGTGGTGCTCGGCGAGCCAGTAGCGGCGGTAGCCGAGCTTTTCGCCGTGCTGCGCCAACGACAGCGAGTTGCGAAAGGACTGCGCGGCATCGCTGCCTTCGACGATCGGGGAGAGGTCGAGGATCGAGAAATCGGTCATCCACCGATCATGGCGCGAAGCGCCCGCAAACGCTGGCTGCGGGGCTATTCGGTTTGGTATAGCGTGCCGACGCTCGCGAAGTCGCGGCCGTTCTGCTCCACGTTCACCTGGAACGGCACGCTCTCGCCGGGCGCGATGGCCGGCAGGTTGTCGACCAGCTTGAAGCCGCTGAGCTGCCCGTCGCGGTCGCGCAGGCTCACCCACAACCGCACCTTGCCGACGATGGTCGTGCCCGGATTGCTCACCTTGCCCGTGACCTGCACGCTCTTGTAGAGGAAACGCTGGCTGAAGTTGAGCAGCACGCTGCCGGTCTCGGCCTTGGTGCCGGTCACCTGCACTTCGAGCGGCGTGCGCGGACCGGGCAGCGCCGCGCGGCGCATCGGCTTCCACTCGACGCGGGTCTGGGTGATGCGGTCGACCTCGCGCGGCTCCAGCAGGATCGGGAAACCCTCGCCCGGGTAGAGGTAGGCCAGGCCCTGGATGGCGGTGGCGCCGTCGGCCTTGCTGCCGCCGAAGCGCGAGATCACGCCGCCGGGCGCGATCACCACCGTGTCCTTGCTGCGGTTCACGAGTTCGGTCAGGAACAGCGGCCGCTGGATGTTGCTGCGGCCGGCCACCAGCGGCAGCAGCTCGAGCTCCTTGAGGTCGAAGCGCTCGCTGTCGTCGGCCAGCAGGTCCTCAGTGCTCAGGCGCAGGTCGGCATGGAAGACCTCGGGCGCGCCGGCAGTGCGGATCACGCGGTCGGCGCTGCGCACCGCGGTGCGCGAGCCGCCGGCTTCGATGGTGCTGTAGGCGATGCGGTAGTCCCAGGCCGCGACCTGCGCGGCGCGGCCGAAGCGCGCGATGTCGATGTCGATCGCGCTGCGCGCGCCGGGAGCGATGTCGTTGCCCTGTGCATAGCCGCGGCCGAAGCCGATCACGTTGCCGGCATCGTCGTAGAGCGTAGCGAGCGCCTCGACGCCGCCGATCGCCGCGTCCTTGCGCTCGTTGACCACGCGCCCCACCAGCCGCACGCGGTCTCCCTGCTGCACCAGCCGCAGGCGCGAGAACGCGAGCCGCGCACCATCGGCCGAACGGTAGGGCGCCGAGAGGCGCTGCACCTGCAGCTCCTGGCGCGTGACGTTCTTGCCGCTCGGCAGATCGAACAGCAGCGGCGCGCTCTCGCCGGGCTCGAGCACCGAGATCGGCAGCGACTCGCTGCGTTCCTCGAGCCGTGTTTCGCCCTCGTAGAAGGCGGCCTTGACGCTGGCGCGCTCGAGCGGCTTGCCGGTCTCGTTGCGCACCACCACCAGCAGCTTGGGCCGTGCCGAGCTGCCGCTGCCCACCAGCACCTGGCGCGGCTCGCCGAGCTTGAGGCCGTCGGTGGGGATGTTGCGGTCGACCACCGAGGCGACCGCGGCGCGGCGGCCGACCTCGGGCGTGTCCTTGCGCGTGAACATCTGCACCACCGTCACGAGCACGGTGATGCCGACCACCGCCGCGACCGCGAAGCCCGCGGTGCGCATCGCCACCTTCTGCCGCGCCGCCTGCTCGTCGGCGAGGCGGCGCGCGGCCGCATCCTTGACCTGGTCGAGCACGCGGTCGAGGCGGTCGGAGATGTCGTCCTCCACCAGCGTGACGGAGCCGCAGTGCTTGCAGGTGAATTCGTTGAGGCCGGTGCGCTTGAGCACGCTGCTGCCGCATTCGCCGCACTTGAGCGTCTGGAGATCGATGGTCATGGAAAGCGCTGGTCGTTGTTATCGTGTTCGTTGGAGTGGCCCGTGCCATCGATCGCTTCTCGCAGTGCGGCGCGCAAGCCTTCGACGTCGCCCGCGCTCACTTCGCGCAGGCCCTGCAGGCCCGCGAGGCCGCAGGCGGTGGAGGCCACCACCGGCACGCCGGCCGCGAGCGCGCGCAGCGCCGCGCGCGGCGCGTGTTCCACATGCGCGGGCAGCACCACCACGCGGGCGCCGTCGAGCCAATCGGCACGCGGATCGCGGGCCGTGTCCAGCGCGATGCCCTGCCAGAGCGAGGCATCGGCCGACGGCGTGCCGAGCACGCGCAGGCGCCATCCGCTGTCGCGCAGTGCCTCGGCCAGCTCGCGCGCGCCCTTGCGTGCGAGGGCGCTGGCGGGCAGCACGATCAGCGGCGCGCCGTCGTCCGGGGTCCGGTTCGCGCGCGAAGTGATGCCGGGCAACACCCATTCGAGCCGCTCGAGCGTGGCCTGCGGCGCCGCGGTGGCCATCGTGGCCGCCACTTCCGCATGTGGCGTGACCACCGCAGCCGCACGCGCGAAGGCCTGGGCCTCGGCGCGCACCATCGACGGCGCGGCGCGGAAGTCGCGCAGCGTGGCGTCGTCGGGCCAGCGCGCCGCGGCAGCATCGAGTCGTGCCTCGATCTCGGCCATCGGCAGCGCGCCGGCCAGCACGGTGAACGCGCGTCCGTCGAGCGCGCCGAGGCGCTGCAGATGCGGCAACAGCGCCTGGTCGACCACCAGTTGCGTGTGTTCGGGCAGCAGCCGTGTCGCGAAGGCCTGGGCGAGCCAGCGCTGCGCATCGATCACGCCGGCCTGCCGCCGCCCGCCTTCCTGGCGCGCCCACAGGCGGCGCCACAGCGCACCGCGAACGCTGGCCAGCCAGGGCCGATGCACCGGCGCCTCGCCGCCGCGCCAATCCGTCATCGGCCGCCAGAAAGCCAGCCGCACGGGCGCGCGCTGCATGCGATCGGCGTCGGGATGACGGGCCTCGAGGTAGCACGCGAATTCGGGCGTCCATGCATCGAGCAGCACGGCGGTCCGCCCCTGGGCCGCGGCCGGCAGCGCGGGCCGGTGACGGAAGCAATCGTTGCGGTCGCAGCTCAGGCAGCCGCGCGCCACGGGCGGCGATGGCGCATCGGCGCCCACATCGTGCGGCGCACGCCACATCACGCGCGGCGCGACCCGCGGCGCATACGCGCGGATGCGCAGCACCAGCTCGGTGGCCGTGAGCTCGACTTCGAGCCGCCACGCATGGCGCGCGCGCAGCTTGAGGTCGACGTAGTTCCAGAACACGGTCGCGTCCACTGCATCGTCGGGCGCGGCCGCAGCCTGTTCGATGCGCGCGGTGTGGGCATGGCGCTCGACCAGTTCGAGCCCCGCGCGGGCGCCGACCGTGGCCAGTGCATTCGAGAGCTGGCAGAGCCCGCCCGCCAGCGTCGGCACCACGCAGCCGCCGCGCAGCTCGCGCCCCTGCACGAAGCCGCGCCAGGCGCTGGGGCGGCCCAGCTGGCGCCAGAAGCTCAGTACTTCGCCCGCGGGGATCTCGATGGCATCGAAGGCGCCGCGCGCCACGCGCAGGTTCTGCACCTTGCCGGCGACCAGCGCGAATTCATCGTCGCGCCCATCGGTCCACAGCGGACTACTGAAGCGCGCCAGCACGGGCGCGTCGGCCAGCGCATCGGCCCTGGGCCAGCGCCGCGCGGAAGGACGCAAGGTCTCGCGCAACCCGTGCGCGGTGGCCAGCAACCGGGAGCGCAGCCAGAAATCGATCGCATCGATGCGGCGCGGCGGCTGCCAGGCCTGCACGCTCACGCCGATGGGCCTCGCTTGCGCCACTGGCCGAGGTCGACCTCGATGCGTTCGTCGATGTTGCCGCTCCAGTGCACGACGAAGCCGACGCCCTGGAGCAGCGCGGCGATGCGCTGCCCGACCGCGATGGTGTTGGCCTCGCGCCGCGCGATCTCGGGGATCAGGCCGCCGCTGAAGGCCAGGTGCAGCCGGCCGGTGCGCACCGCGCGCTCGAGGTCCTGTGCGTGATAGAAGCAGCAACCCACGATGCCCGAGGCGTCGCGGCCCGCTGCGCGCCAGGCGTCGCGCACGTCGTCCTGGCCGTCGGCCAGCGTGTTGCCCGCGCGGTGCAGCGCGATGATCTTCTCTTCGCGCAGCTGCGCGAACGCGGTTTCGAGGCGGTCGTATTCGGTCTGCGCGGGCCACTCGGCCTCGGCTACGTGCTTGGCGGCGCAGGCGCGCGCGGTCTCGGCCTTGACCCAGGCCCGGTCATCGGAAGTCAGCTCGTCGGGATCGAGGTACTCGTCGGTGATCATCCATTCGACGTCGGCGTCGTGATGAAAGCCTGACCACACGAGATCGTGGATCCTTTGTCGCGTGTCTTCGGTGTCGAGAGTGAGGGCCATGCGTAATGGGTCAGCCGCGCTCGGCGGCGAGGGTCGTGCTTGCTTTTGTCGTGGCAGAAGCGCCCGTACATTTTCGCGTGCCCGCACCACAATGGCGCTGTAGGCCGAAAGCATGACGTTGTGCGGTCCATCGAGCCGCGAGCAACATCATCGATCATGCATTGCAGCATGGCAATGCGCCATTCGGCGGACGGTGACTCGTGCGATCGGCCGAACGGGAGGGCGAAGCGCACCGCGGCGGTGCAACGTTGCAGTGGCTTGCTGCGGTGCGCCAGCGACCGCGCGGGTTCGCGCGCGACGCATGGAAGCCGAAAGCGCTCGATGCGCCTCCTGCAGGTCTGTGCGATTTGCGCGACAGACCCGGCTTCTCGGCCGCATCGACCGCGAAGCACGCGGCATCGGCCGTTAATGCTTTGGATTAACCGCCTTCAAGCGAAAGGCCGGCCCCTGCTTTCGCAAGGCCGGCCTCCGGGTGGCTAAACCTCTCGACTCACCGCGGGGACGGGCCCCGCGATGCGACCGAGTTCTGGGTGCCGATTACAGCGGCAGCGCGTCGCCGCGAGCAGCAGCGCGGGCTTGTGCGCGCACGGCATTGCGGTCCACGGTGCTGGCGATCAGCGGGGCCACGCCCGACGAAGCGCCTTCGGCGTACGGGTCGGCACTGTGCGCGGCGGCAACGGCTTCGGCACGCACGGTGGCTAGGTTGGTCTGCGACACGATCACTTGGGCCGGGCCGGCGTTCGCGCCTTCGGCATAGGGATCGGCGCTGCGGGCGGCAATGACGGCTTGACCGGCGACTTCGGCGCGGCTGGCGGCCGAGGTCAGGGGATGCACACCCTCATAGGTTTCTGCATGGGCTGCACCGGCAGCGGCCAGCAGGGAGAGGGCAACGGCGGAGAGGAGCTTCGAGGCGTTCATTTGAGTATTCCTTCAATTCTTGTGACTTGACTTTGGATGATTCGAACCGGTCTTGGTGGGGCGCCGTCCCTTCGGGGGCGGCCACCTCGTCAGTGCCTGTTCACCCAGATCAGTCGCTGCCTTCTACTTGTCTTGGAGCCGGCGGCTGGTCCGTGAGATGAATTGTGCGCCTCGAATCTAGGTAAAAACCCTAGGCAAATGGAACCGCGGCGTTCACGAGAAGGAAACAATCAATCGCCTCCGTCCGACATGGAGGGCCATTCCGCCTGGGGATAGAGTCGCCGCCATGCAGGCGCCTGACCCCACCCTTTCCCTCTCGCCATGGGGCGAGGCCGACGAGGTCTGGGCCCGGCTCGCGGGCGGCTGGACCTTCGAACGCACGATCGAAGGCCAGGCTTCGATGCACGGCACGGCCGTCTTCCGGCCCATGCCAGGCGCGGCGCACGCCACCTTGCATTACCGCGAGGAAGGCCGGCTGCGCCTGCTCGACGGCCGCGCCTTCGATGCGCATCGCGAGTACCTGTACCAAGGCCGTCCCGGCGGCTTCGCGGTGCTGTTCGCCGAACAGCCGCCCCGCCTGTTCCACGAGATCGCGCTACAACCGGGCGATGACGAGACCAGCGCCTGGATTGGCACCGCCGCGCACCTGTGCGCCGCCGACCTCTACGACAGCCTCTACCGCTTCCTGGCCGATGGCAGCTTCACGCTGCGCCACACCGTGCGCGGCCCGCGCAAGGACTATGTGAGCCTCACGCGCTTCCGCGCCACCGGCTGATCAGCGCCCGAGTCGCGCCGCGAGCGCATCGGCCACGCGCTCCGCGGTCTGCAGCGTACGGATGGTCAGCGGCGCCAGCAGCCGCAGCCCGCCGCCGCGGCCGGCGCGCGCGCGATGCGCGTCGTCGAGCCGCTGCCACTGCACGTAGAAGTTCTCGGCGAAACGCAGCGTGAGTCCCAGGCCGAGCGCGATGCGGTCGGTGGGCACGCCCAGGCGGCGCAGCGGATGCAGCACCGTCTCGAGCACCGCGAGCAGGTCTTCGAAGCGCGTGGTCAGCGTGAGCATCAGCGCGAGCACCGCGGCGGTGGCGATGCGCAGCGCGCTCGCCACGCCGAGCAGCGTGGTGCCGAGCAGTGCATGGAAGCCGACGATGAGCGCGCAGGCGATCGCGATGCCGAACAGCGTGCGCACCCGGCCCCACGCGGGCCGCCCGAGCGAAGCGAACAGTACGAGCGCCAGCCCGCAGGCCGCGCCCAGCACCGCCGGCCGGTTGGTCAGCACAAGCGCGGTGCCGCCGGCCGACAGCAGCGCGAGCTTGAGCCACGCCGGCACCGCGTGCATCCAGGTGCGGCGATCGAGGTAGAGGCTACGCATGCGGCAGGTCCAAGGCAGCGCGGTGCCGCACGTCCTGCGCATAGGCCTCGCAGACCTCGCGGCCCGGGCCGTCGGCCTGCACCCGACCCTGCGCCAGCCACAGCACGCGCTCGAAGTCGTGCACGTGTTCGAGCACATGCGTCGACACCAGCACCTGCTGGTCGCTCGCGGCGAGCTGCGCCGACAGCCGGGCCTGGCTCAGCAGGTCGAGGCTCGCGAAGGGCTCGTCGAGCAGCAAGGTGGCGGGCCGGCTGATCAGCAATGCCAGCAGGCACACCTGCTGGCGCTGGCCTTGGCTCAGTTCGCCGATGGCGCGCTCGGCCCAGGCCGCGAGGCCGCGCCGCGCGAGGAAGTCGCGCGCCTGCCGGCGTGCCTCGGCACGCGATTCGCCGCGCGCCGTGAGGCTGAAGGCCAGCTCCTCGGCCACGGTCGGAAAGATGATCTGGTCGTCGGGGTTCTGGAACATCAGGCCGACGTGCTGCGAGAGCTGCCGGCGATCGGCCACCGTGTCGCAGCCATGCACGCGCACCCGGCCTTCGCCCGGCTGCTCCAGCCCGCTGATCAGCCGGAACAGGCTGCTCTTGCCCGCGCCGTTGTCGCCGATGACGCCGATGCGCGCGTCGCGCAACTCGAGCGAGAGGCCATCGAACACGCGCTGTGCGCCGCGCTCCAGCACGACGGATTCGAGACGGATGCCGTGGTCGGCGGAAGAGGGGTCGGTGTGCGGCGGCAAGGGGCCGTCACTGTACCCGACGGCTCATGCCCCCGAAGGGCGCTCGGCCCGCACCAGCGGCAGCCACAGCAGGAAGCGCGTGCCCGCGGCATCCGACTCCCACGCCACGTGACCCTGCACCGCGAGCGCGCGGCGCTGCATGTTCTGCAGGCCGCGGCCGCGGCCGCCGGTCAGGGCCTGCTCGACGTCGAAGCCCTGGCCGTTGTCCTCGATGCGCACCCACACGTGCGCGGCGTCCGTGCCGGTCGCGACGCGGATGGTGGTGGCGCGCGTGTGGCGCAGGATGTTGGAGATGCTTTCCTGCACGATGCGCAGCACGTGCAGCGCGCTCGACGGATCGAGCCACGGCAGCGGCGGGATCTCCTGCACCTCCCAGGTCAGCGACACGCCCATGCCCTCGAGCCGCGGCCCGAGCCGGTAGCGCAAGGTGGCGAGCAGCAGCAGCAGGTCGGCATCGATCGGCTCCATCGAATCGATGGTGAGCTTCAGGTCGTCGAGGCAGCCCTGGAGGATCTGCGACACCTTCTGGTCGCTGAGCCGGCCCTCTTCCACCGAGCGGATCGCGCTGATCAGCGACGAGCCCAGCCCGTCGTGCATGTCCTGCATCAGCCGCTGGCGCTCGTCGCTGATGGTCTTCTGCCGCTCGACCTCGCGCAGCCGGCGATGGCTCAGGTCGAGCTCGCTCTCGCGCGCCTGCAGCCGCTGCGCGAGGCTGGCGTTGACGCGCTCCACCTCGCCGATCGCGTGCACGTAGCGCCGGTACAGCAGGATGCCGAAGACGCTGAAGGTGACGGCATTCGCATAGGCGCCCAGGTACCAGCCCTCGGGGCTCACGATGTTGTTCTGCACCATCCAGTCGGTGGCGCCCAGCAGCACGCATGCACCGATGCCGGCCGCCACCAGCCGCCCCTCGGGCGAACGGCGCCAGGCGCTGATGCCGCCCACCAGCCCGACCACCGTGCCCATGGCCGCCGCCACCAGGTAGATCAGCGGCGTGACCTGCGGCGTGTTCGGCAGCAGCGCGATGCCGGGCAGGGTCAGCACGCTGACGAGCAGCGTGATCGTCGTCACGGCCCAGGTCAGCAGCGTGAGCGGCCGGTCGTGCAGCTGCCGCAGCGCGAAGTGCACCACCGCCACCAGCCAGAACAGCGCATTGACCGTGAGCCAGGCGAACCAGTCGTTGGCGATCGGCAGCGACACGTAGAAGTGCAGCCCGCGCAGGTACGAGGTGGTCGCGAGGTTGAAGAACAACAGATAGCCGGTCTCGTGGCGCCGCCACAGCCACACGAACAGCGCGAACACGCCCACCGCCATGAAGGCCGCGCTGAGCATCGCGGGCAGCTCCTGCTGCAGCCACTGGCGCATCTGGTAGCGACCCTTGAGCGCATCGGCCGGGCCCAGCCACAGCGAGGCGATGCCGACCTGCGCGGCGCGCGTGTGCTCGAGCCGGATCAGGATCTCGGCCGGCCGCGCGGCCGAGCCGTCGTCGCGCTGCTCGAACACCACCCACAGCGGCGTGCGGGTGCTGTTCCACAGCGGCCCCAGCTCCTGCGCGCGGTGCACCAGCCGGCCATCGGCATAGACCGCGATCGTGCCGTCGGTCTTCACGCGCGAGCCGTACAGCGCCAGCGGTCCGCGCAGGCCGGGATGGGGCGGCACCTTCAGCCGCAGCCAGGTGATGCGCGTCTCCTTGCCCGGGTCGGAGATCGTGTTGGCGTCGGCCTGGGCCAAGAGCGCGATCGGCAGCGCCAGCGGCAGCTCGACCGGCTGCCAGGCATCGGGCAGTTGCCCGGCGCCGAAGATCAGCGGCGGCGCCATGAAGCCGTTCGCGCGCTGCACCTGCCAGTCGGCCCGCGTGATGTGCTGCGTCGCGCCCGGCGGGTACTTGCTGCCGGCGTTGTCGCCAAAGAAGGCGCCCATGGCCACCAGCAGCGCCACCGACAGCGCGAACACCAGGCAGGCGATCGGCGACGGCAGGCGCGCCCTCGCCCGGGCCAGGGGCCCCTCGCCTTCACGGCGGATGTCGGTGGAAGCGTTTTTGAAGAACAAGGCGCGCCGGGTGCGGAGGATTCGGCGCGAATTGTCGGGCAGAGCCCTGGCGCCGCGCCATGCCGGCGGGGCAAGAGGCGCGTTTGCCCTACATCCGCGCGTTGCGCGGGCCGTCAGTGCATTTCGACGAACGCCCGGATCGCCCCGACGATGCCCGCCGCATCGAGGCCCTGCAGCGCGAGCAGCTCGCTGCGGTCCCCATGCCCGATGAAGACGTCGGGCAAGCCCAGGCGCAGCACCCGCACGGGCAGCCCCTCCATCGCGATGCGCTCCGCGCAGGCCGCGCCCGCGCCGCCGATGGCCGAGGCCTCCTCGAGCGTGACGAGCACCTCGTGCGTCGCGGCCAGTTCGAGCAGCAGCGCCTCGTCCAGCGGCTTGACGAAGCGCATGTTGGCGACGGTCGCGTCGAGCGCTTCGGCGGCTTCCATCGCGGCGTGGAGCAAGGGGCCGAAGGCGAGCAGCGCCACCCTGGCGGGCTTGTTTCTCGTCGACCTGCGCACGACCACGCCGCGGCCGATCGCCAGGGGCTGGTCCGTGCGAACGCCGTCGTCCGCGGGCACGACGGCCCTCGGGTAGCGCACCGCCGACGGCCCGTCGTGGCCCAGCCCCAGCGCGAGCATCCGCCGGCACTCGTGCCCGTCGGCCGGCGTCATCAGCAGCAGGTTCGGAATGCAGCGCAGCGCTGCGACATCGAAGGCGCCCAGGTGCGTGGCGCCGTCGCCGCCCGCGATCCCCGCGCGGTCGATCGCGAACAGCACCGGCAGGTTCTGCAGGCAGACGTCGTGGATGAGCTGGTCGTAGCCGCGCTGCAGGAAGGTCGAATAGATCGCCACGATCGGCCGCATGCCGGCCGCCGCGAGCC
The DNA here is from genome assembly GCF_059418345.1 of Variovorax sp. GW821-FHT09B01. Lineage (NCBI taxonomy): Bacteria > Pseudomonadati > Pseudomonadota > Betaproteobacteria > Burkholderiales > Comamonadaceae > Variovorax > Variovorax sp. GW821-FHT09B01. The sequence continues at coordinate 14,193 of NZ_JBWKPQ010000027.1, forward strand.
CCGCGGCCAGCGTCACCGCATGCTGCTCCGCGATGGCGGCATCCACGAAGCGCGAGGGAAACCGCCGCTCGAAATCGACCAGGCAGGAGCCCTCGCGCATCGCGGGCGTGATCGCGATGACCGCGGGATCGTTCGCCGCGGCATCGCAGACCCATTCGCCGAAGACCTGGCTGAAGGTCGGGCGGCTCGCCGCCTTGGCGACCACGCCCACGGCGAGATCGAAGGGGCCGGGGCCGTGGTAGGTGGTCGGGTCCGCCTCGGCCGGTGCGTAGCCCCGGCCTTTTTGCGTGACGACGTGGATGACTTGCGGCGCGCGCGACTGCTTCGCGGCGCGGAACGCGGCCACGAGCGCCTCGACATCGTGGCCGTCGATGGGACCGGTGTAGCGCAGGCCGAGCAGCTCGAACAGCGAGCGGTGATCGCCGCGAGCGGAAGCGCCGCGCTCGACCAACCCACGCAGATGCTGGTGCAGCGCGCCCAGCGCGGGCGAGATCGACATCCCGTTGTCGTTGAGCACCACGACGAGCGGCAGGGCCGCGAAGCTGCCCGCATGGTTGAGCGCCTCGAAAGTCATGCCCGCCGACAGCGCGCCGTCGCCAACGATCGCGACGGCATGGCGGCCATCGTCCCGCATGCCCATCGCCAGGCCCAGCGCCGCCGAGACGGCCGTGCCTGCATGGCCCGCGCCGAAGGGGTCGTAGGGCGACTCGTCCCTCGAGGTGAAACCCGACAGGCCGCCGACCTTGCGCAGGGTGCCCATGGCCGGACCGCGGCCCGTGAGGATCTTGTGCGCATAGCACTGGTGGCCGACGTCCCAGACCAGCGCATCGCGCGGCGTGTCGAAGGCGTGATGCAAGGCGAGCGTGAGCTCGACCACGCCGAGGTTCGAGGCGAGATGGCCGCCGGTTCGCGACACGCTGCGCAGCAGCGCGCGTCGGAGATCGGTGGCCACTTCGGCGAGGTCTGAGGGATCGAGGTCGCGCAACTGCGCGGGCGTGGGAAAGCTGGATGACGGGTCGGAGGGCGGCATGGATGCCTTTGGGTTCTCGAGGGGGTTGTCTTCGGCCCCGGCGGACGCCATGGGCATGGGTACGGATCTGCCACATCAATAGTTGCTATCGCATGCAGATAGATCCGCCGAGATCGAGGTCATGGCGGCGAATCATGGCCAATTCAGCCTTCTTCATCCACCACATCGCCTCGATCCACGCCAGGCAGGTTACAGCACAACTGATTGCATTTGCAATCAACTGGGGATACATTTCCGTTGCGCATTGCACGATTCATATCCACATAATGAAATTCAGTGAGATGCGAACAACGTTCGAACAACGAACCGCACAACGAAGGAGCAACGAATGAACGACTTGGCGAGCGCGGACGACATCGATCCGCAAGAGACACGCGAATGGCTCGACGCCATGCGCGCCGTGGTGATCCACGAAGGCCGCGACCGGGCCCATTACCTGCTGGACCAGCTGATCGAGCAGGATCACGCGGCCGCGGGCCGCTATGCCGCGCCGCGCACCACGCCCTACGTGAACACCGTGCGCGTCGCCGACCAGCCGGCCTTTCCGGGCGACGTGAACATCGAGCTGCGGCTCGATGCCTACCTGCGCTGGAACGCGATGGCGCTGGTGCTGCGCGCGGGCAAGCACTCGGGCGTCGGCGGCCACATCGCGACCTATGCCTCGGCCACCACGCTCTACGAGACCGGCTACCGGCACTTCTTCCGCGCCGCCACGCCCGAGTTCCTCGGCGACATGCTCTACATCCAGGGCCATTCGTCGCCCGGCATCTATGCGCGCGCCTACCTCGAGGGGCGCCTGTCGGAGCAGCAGATGGACCGCTTCCGGCGCGAGATCGGCGGCGGCCTCGCCTCCTATCCGCATCCGCGCACGATGCCGGACTTCTGGCAGTTCCCGACCGTCTCGATGGGCCTGGGTCCGCTGATGGCGGCCTACCAGGGGCGCTACATGCGCTACCTCGAGGACCGCGGACTGATCCCGGCGCAGGGCCGCAAGGTCTGGGCCTTCCTCGGCGACGGCGAGCAGGACCAGCCCGAGACCCTGGCCGCGGTCGCGATGGCGGGCCGCGAGAAGCTCGACAACCTGATCTTCGTGGTGAACTGCAACCTGCAGCGCCTCGACGGCCCGGTGCGCGGCAACGCCAAGATCATCCAGGAGCTCGAGAGCGTCTACCGCGGCGCGGGCTGGAACGTGATCAAGGTCGTCTGGGGCAGCGGCTGGGACGAGCTGCTGGCGCAGGACCACGACGGCCGGCTGCACCGGCGCATGATGGAATGCGTCGACGGCGAATACCAGGCCTTCAAGGCGCACGGCGGCGACTACGTGCGCGAACACTTCTTCGGCAAGGACCCCGAGCTGCTCCAGCGGGTCGCGCACCTGAGCGACGCGCAGATCGGCGCCCTCGCCCGCGGCGGCCACGATCCACTGAAGGTGCACGCGGCCTATGCCGCCGCCGTGCGCCATCAAGGCCAGCCGACCGTGATCCTCGCCAAGACGGTGAAGGGCTACGGCATGGGCGCGGCCGGCGAAGCGGCCAACATCAACCACCAGTTGAAGAAGATGGGCGACCCGGCCGTGCGCGCCTTCCGCGACCGCTTCGCGATCCCGGTGCCCGACGAACGGCTCGAGGAAATTCCATACATCAAGCCCGCGCCCGGCAGCCCCGAGGCCGCCTGCCTCGAGGCCGGCCTGAAGCGCGCCGGCGGGCTCCTGCCCTCACGCTCGCGCGGACCGGGCCCGCTGGCAACGCCCGCGCTCGCGGCCTTCGCGAGCCATCTGCAAAGCAGCGGCGAGCGCGAGTACGCCACCACCATGGCCTTCGTGCGCATCCTCGCGCAACTGCTCAAGGACCCGGTGCTGGGTCCGCGCGTGGTGCCGATCGTGCCCGACGAGTCGCGCACCTTCGGCATGGACGGCATGTTCCGCCAGGTCGGCATCTACTCGCACGTGGGCCAGCTCTACACGCCGCAGGACGCGGACCAGCTGAGCTTCTACAAGGAGGACCGCCAGGGGCAGATCCTGCAGGAAGGCATCAACGAGTCGGGCGCGATGTCGTCCTGGATCGCGGCGGCGACCGCGCACAGCACGCACGGCGTCGCCACCATCCCGTTCTACATCTTCTATTCGATGTTCGGCTTCCAGCGCGTGGGCGACCTGGCCTGGGCCGCCGGCGACATCCGCGCGCGCGGCTTCCTGCTGGGCGCGACCTCGGGCCGCACCACGCTCGAGGGCGAGGGCCTGCAGCACGACGACGGCCACAGCCACGTGCTGTCCTCGGTGATCCCGTCGTGCGTGTCCTACGACCCCGCCTACGCGTACGAGATCGCGGTCATCGTGCAGGACGGGCTGCGCAGGATGTACGGCGAGCCGCAGGAGGACGTCTTCTATTACCTCACGCTGCTCAACGAGAAGACCGCGCACCCGGCGATGCCCGAAGGTGCCGAGGAAGGCATCGTGAAAGGCATGTACTGCCTGAAGCGGGGCGCACGTGCCGCCGGCGCGCCGCATGTGCAGCTGATGGGCAGCGGCGCGATCCTCTCCGAGGTGATCGCGGCCGCCGCGCTGCTGCAGCGCGACTTCGGCGTGAGCGCCGACATCTGGAGCGTGACCAGCTTCTCGGAGTTGCGCCGCGACGGCCTCGAAGCCGAGCGCTGGAACCGCCTGCATCCGGCGCAGGCGCCACGCGCTTCGTATGTCGCGCACTGCCTGGCCGGCCAGGACGGACCGGCGATCGCCGCCACCGACTACATGAAGATCGTGCCCGACCAGATCCGCCCCTTCGTCGGGGAGCGCCGCTTCGTGACCCTGGGCACCGACGGCTTCGGCCGCTCCGACACGCGCGAAGCGCTGCGCGCCTTCTTCGAGGTCGACCGCCATCACGTCGCGCTCGCGGCGCTCAAGGCGCTGGCCGACGACGGCGTGGTCGACGCGGAGCTGCCGGCACGGGCCCTGTCGCTCTACGGCATCGACCCCGAGGCCAGGTACGCGGCACTCCCTTAGCGGTGCGCGCCCGGGTGGCTGACCGCGGCGGAGAGAGAATCGAGGCTCACTCCCGAAAGCGCTCCCCACCCGTATGGCAACGCCCCGTTTCACCGCCGTGCGCGGCACCTCCACCTGGGCCTCCTTCATCAGCGCCTATGTGCTGGTGCTCGACTTCATGGAGGACAGCTTCCGCAAGGAAGGCCTGCCGCCGCTGACCTGGTACGACGTGCTGTGGCTGCTCGACGCCTCGCCGAACGGCCGCATGCGCATGCACGAACTCGCGGAGCGCGCGGTCTACAGCCGCAGCTTCATCTCGCGCATCGTCACCACGCTCGAGGCCGAGGGCCTGGTGGTGCGCGAGGTCGACGAGACCGACGGGCGCGGCCGCGTCGCGGTGCTGACCGAGCAGGGCCGCGCGCTGCGCCGCAAGATGTGGCCGCCCTACCAGAAGCTCATCCACGAGATGTTCAACGAACACATGACGGCTTCGGAGCTCGAGTCGATGGAGCGCGGCCTGCGCCGCGTGATCGCGGGCGCGCACCAGCGCAACCAGGACCTGCGCAGCGCCGCGGCGCAGCCCGCCGCCGAACCCCGAACCACCCGCAAGCGCTCGCGTTCGCGCTCGACCACCCAGCGCTCGGGCGCCTAGCTCAGACGGACGAAGGCCAGCCCGACAGGAACCGCGGCGGCACGGCCTCCGTCAGCCAGACCCCGTTCTCCGCGCGATGGAAGGCATGGCCCAGCGCCTGCATTCCGCCCGCATCGACCCGCAGCACATGCGCCTTGCCATGGCGCTGCCCCACCTGCACGGCGGTCGCCTCGTCGGCCGACAGGTGCACATGCTGCCGCGAGCCGGGCCGCAGGCCTTCGGCCCGGATCGATGCGAGGAAGCGCGTGGCCGTGCCGTGGAAGAGCACGGCCGGTGGCACCGCCGGTTCGAAGCTGCGGCGGACCTGCGACGTCGAATGGCCCTGCAGCGCGCGGATGCACCGGCCATCGGCCGACAGCGCGTAGCGCTTCTTCGCGCCGGCATCGACCGCCTGCACGACCTGCGCATGCGTGAGCGCGCGGCCCGCGGCCACCGCGCCCGCCACGAGCGCATCGATCTCGGCCCAGCCCTCGGCATCGAGCGCGAGGCCGATCGATTCGGGCGCATGCCGCAGCACGTAGGCGATGAACCGGCTCGCGTCCTCGGGCGTCATGCGCTCTTCCAGTGATCGGCCTGCGCGAGCAGCGCATTCCACAGGCGCTGCGCATGCACGGACGGCGGACGATCGGCCGCGCGGAACAGGTGGTACTCGAGCGGCGGATAGCCCTGCAGCGGCACCGCCACCAGGCCCTTGGGAATGCGGCAGCAGGCATTCACCACCGTCAGCCCGAAGCCCAGTTGAGCGAAGCGCAGCATCAGCTCCCAGCCATCGGCCTCGAGCGAGGGCTGCCACGCCACCGACTCGGCCTGCAACAGCCGGCCGAGCAGTTCGCGGTGCGGCCGGCCCGCGGGCGGCACGATCAGGCTCGCGCCCTGCAGGTCGCGCAGGCGCACCGAACGGCGCGAGGCCAGCGTATGCGCGCGCGGCAGCACCAGCACCTGGCCGACGACCGTGAGCCGCACCGCATGCAGGTCGGCCGGCACGCCGCCCAGCGGCGCGATGCCCAGTTGCGCCTGGCCCGCACGCACCGCCTGCACCGAGGCGTCGCGGTTGCGCGTGAGCAATTGCAGGTGCGGCGAGGCGCCCGGCCCCGAGAACTGCGACAGCGCCTTGCCCAGCAGGTAGAGGTAGGCACCCTCGCCGGCCGCGAGGCTCACCACCGCCTGCTCCTGCCCCTGCGCGAGCCCCTTCACGAAGCGCTGGTTGAGCAGCAGCAGCTCGCGCGCATGGCGCGCCACCTGTTCGCCCGCGCTCGTGAGCTGCAGCGCGCTGCCCACGCGCAGGTAGAGCTTGGCGTCGAGCTGCTCCGCGAGCTTGCGCACCTTCGCATGCAGCGCCGGCTGGCTGATGTGCAGCAGGCGCGCCGATTCGCTGAAGTTCAGCGTGTCGGCGAACACGGCGAAGGATTGCAGCGCGTCGAGGTTGGTGCGGGGGATGTCCATCTATCCATTCTATGGATAGCCCATCGGATATCGGTAGTTCCTGGTGATGGCCTTCGTTCCTACGATCCACCGCACACACAAAAGAAAGGAATACGACATGAAGAACGCATCGCAACATCTCCCGCGCCTGGGCATCGACATCGGCCGCGTGCTGATCGCGGCCGAACGGGCCGACGGCGGCGACACCGCCTTCATCGGCGGCTCGCTGCGGGACGCGCTCGACACGCCGCCCTACGAAGGCATGTTCGAGGCCGTCGCGCCGCTGGTCGATCGCTTCGAGGGACGCGTCTGGCTGGTGTCGAAATGCGGGCCGAGCGTGCAGGCCAAGAGCCGCGCCTGGCTCGCGCACCACCGCTTCTTCGAACGCACGGGCATGGCGCCCGGCAACCTGCGTTTCTGCCTGCAGCGTCCGCAGAAGGCCGACCACTGCCGCGAACTGGGCATCACGCATTTCATCGACGACCGCAGCGACGTGCTGCGCCACCTCGAGGGCATCGTGCCGAACCGCTACCTGTTCGGCCCGCAGGCCAGGCCCGTGGCCATGGCCGGCCTGGTGCCACTGCCCGCATGGCGCGATGCGGCGGCGCTGGTGCGTTGATTCAGGCGTCCAGCTCGGGATAGCGCCGGAAGATGCCTTCCTCGTTGAAGGCGATGCGGCGCGGGCTCTGCAGGTACGCCTGCACGCTCTGGCGGCGCCGGACGTTGGCATGCAGCTTCGCCACCGCCGGCGTCTTCGCGAGCGCGTGCGCGGTGGCCTTGGGAAAGGCGTACTGAAGTCCGTCGACCAGCTGGAACAGCGACAGGTCGGCATAGGTCAGCACATCGCCCACCAGGTGCAGGTCGCCCGAGGGATTGCGCTGCAGCACGCGCTCGAACCAGTTCAGGAACTTCGGGATGCGCTGCTCGCGGAAGCCCTTCGCACGCGCCAGCGCGGCGTCGCGCTGGTCCTCGTAGTAGTCGCCGGTCGAGAGCGGATGGTGCGTGTCGTGCGCCTCGGCCACCGCGTCGGCGATGGTGAGCTGCAGCTGATGCGTCCACAGGCCGTCCGATTCGCCGACGCCGGCCAGGCCCAGGCGCGGCCCCAGGTAGAGCAGGATCGCGGCGGTCTGGCCGACGACGATGTCGCCGTCGACGAGAAAAGGCGGTGCGAATGGTGGCCGCGTCTGCAGGGGATCGGCAAGCCGGCGGCCAAGGGCGCTTTCGCCGCCGCCCTGGTCCTCGCGCTCGCGCGCCACGTCGACGTAGTCGGCACCGGCGGCCTCGAGCGCGAGCCGCACGAATTCGCCGCGGCCCTGGATGGTGGGCCAGTAATGGAGTTGGTAAGGCATGCGGCCATGGTGGCAGGCCCGGCGCGGCGCCGCAACCGCCGGCGCCCAACTGTCGAACTTCGATGACAAGCAGGCGCGCGTTTCGCGAACCGGCTCAGCGCAGCAGCATGCCCAGCAGCACCGCCACCAGCAGCGCGAGGTAGCCCCAGGCATGCACGCGGTCGGGCAGGCGGCCGATCAGCGGCGCGGCGGCGCGCACGCCCAGCAGCGAGCCGGCGACCAGCGCGGCGAAGGCCGGCAGGTCCACGTAACCGAGGTGCCTGCCCTCGAGCGCCGCGCCCGAGCGCCAGGCCAGCGCCATGTAGGTGGCGGTGCCGGCCAGCGCGATGGGCAACGACAGCGGGTTGGCCATGGCGGTGGCGCGCGTCATGTCGATGCCGCGGCGGCGCATCAGCGGCACGGTCATCACGCTGCCGCCCACGCCGAGGAAGGCCGCGATCAGGCCGATGACGAAACTGCCCGCGGTGGCGATGCCGCGCGAGAGCGGCGCGATGGCCGCCGTTGCCGTGGCACGGCGCACGATGAAGCCCGGGCGCAGCAGGCAGTCGAGGATGGTGACGCCCAGATAGACGATGAAGGCCAGCCGCACGAACCCGCCATCGGCCTGCACCGCGGCCGCGGCACCGACGATGGCGCCGAGGCCGATGAAGCCGAGCAACGGCCGGATCAGCGGCCAGTCGATGGTGCCGGCGCGCTGGTGGCGCCGCGTGGCGAGCAGCGCGCTCACGATCATCACGCAGGTCGAGGTCGCCACCGCGATGTGCATGGCCGCGCGGCCGGTGGCGCTGTACTCGCCATGCGCGAGCAGCAGCACGCGGTAGAGCAGCGGCACCACGACGAAGCCACCGCCGAAACCGAACAGCACGGTGGTGACGCCCGCGAGGCCACCGAAGACCGCGAGCAGAAGATAGATCCACACGAGAGGCACTCCAGGAGAACGAAGACAGGCCCCGAAGATAGGCCGCTGCCGTGCGGCGCGCCCGCGCAAGCCGGACAATGATGTTTTCGTTCCGGCCAAGCCACTTCTTCGCCTCATGCGCAATGTCCCGATCGATGCCGTCGACGCCATCGCCCGCCCGGTGCTCGCGATCGGCACCGATTACCCGCCGGGCCAGCTGCTGCCCACGCACAGCCATCGGCGCGCGCAGTTCCTCTACGGCGCGACCGGCGTGATGGAGGTCGGCACCGACGACGGCGCCTGGGTGGTGCCGCCGCAGCGCGGCGTGTGGATACCGGCGGGCCAGCCGCACCGCGTGCGCATGCTGGGCGTGAGCACGCGCAGCCTCTACATCGAGCCGCGCGAGGCGCCGCGCCATGGCCGCCAGTGCGAGGTGCTCGAGGTGTCGCCGCTGCTGCGCCAGTTGCTGATGGCGGCCGTCGAGGTACCCGCCGAGTACGAGCGCCAGGGCCGCGACGGCCTGCTGATGCGCCTCGCGCTGCACGAGCTGGCGCGCGCCGATGCGCTGCCGCTGCACCTGCCGCTGCCGCGCGAGCCGGCGCTGGCCGCGTTGTGCCTGGACTTCCTGCGCGCGCCCGACATCCACGCCACGCCGGCGCAATGGGCCGCGCGGCTGCATGTGAGCGAACGCACCTTCAGCCGCCGCTTCGGCCGCGAGACCGGCATGGCTTTCGGCCAGTGGCGCCAGCGCGCCTGCGTGCTGCTGGCGCTGTCGCGATTGGCGGCCGGCGAGCCCGTGACGACGGTGGCGCTGGACCTGGGCTACGACAGCCCCGCCGCGTTCTCGACCATGTTCCGCCGCGCGCTGGGCCGCCCGCCCTCGCACTTCGCCGACGCCGGGCCCTAGAGCTCCATGCGATAGCCCACGCTGTAGATCGACTTGATCCAGTCTTCCGAGCCACCGGCCTCGGCGAGCTTGCGGCGCAGGTTCTTGATGTGGCTGTCGATGGTGCGGTCGGTCACGACGCGCCGGTCGTCGTAGATGCGGCCCAGCAACTGGTCGCGCGAGAAGGCGCGGCCCAGCGCGCCATGCAGCACGGCCAGCAGGCGGAACTCGACCGGCGTGAGGTCGAGCTCGCGGCCGCGCACGCTGGCACGGCCCGTGGCCTCGACCACCAGCAGCGGGGCCTGCGCCGGCGTGGCCGCGGGCCTGGCGCTCGCGGCCCGATGCCGCCGCAGCACCGCGCCCACGCGCGCCACCACCTCGCGCGGGCTGAAGGGCTTGCACACGTAGTCGTCGGCGCCGATCTCCAGCCCCAGCAGGCGATCGACCTCCTCGACACGCGCGGTGACCATGATCACCGGCACCGCGCCGAGGCGCCGCAGGTCGCGGCAGATCTCCACGCCGTCGCGGCCGGGCAGCATCAGGTCGAGCAGCACCAGGTCGGGCCGCTGCGCGTGGAAGGCCGGCAGCGCGGCGTTGCCGTCGGCGACCCAGTGGTGCGTGTAGCCGGCCGCCGCGAGATAGTCGCCGAGCACGGCCGCCAGCCGCGGCTCGTCCTCGACGACGAGCACATGGCCCAGGGTCGGAAGGCCCGAGCTCATTGAAAGACCTTCGTGCTTCGCACTGCGGTGCGAGCTTGCTTGGGGCGGCCCGGCGCGGCGCTCATCCGTCGATCCCCGGCAGGTCGATGACGATGCGCAGCCCGCCGAACGGCGAGGCCTGGGCCTCGATGCGGCCCTCGTGCGCCTCGACGATGTTGCGGCAGATCGCCAGGCCCAGCCCGCTGCCGCCGCTGGCGCGGTTGCGCGAGCCCTCGACGCGGTAGAAGCGCTCGAACAGCTTCTCGAGCTTGTCGCTCGGCACGCCGGGCGCGCTGTCTTCCACCACGATGCGCACGCCGCCCTCGTGACGATCGGCGCGCACCTGCACCACGCCGCCGCGGTCGGTGTAGCGCAGTGAGTTCTCGAGCAGGTTTGCCGCCAGCTGCTGCAACCGCCGCTCGTCGCCGCTGATGGACAGCGGTGCCTGCGCGATCCGTACCCGCAGCTCGAGGCCCTCCGCCTCGAGCCGGCCCTGCATGCTGCCGACCGCCGCGCGCAGCACGGTGGCAACGTCGATCGGCGTGCGCCGGTAGGTCATCGCGCCGATGTCGGTCAGCGAGAGGTCGTGCAGGTCGTCGACCAGCTTGCCCAGCCGGCCGACCTCGGCATGCATCGCATCGACCGACTGCGCGGTGGTCGAACGGATGCCGTCCTGGATCGCCTCGAGCTCGGCGCGCAGCACCGCCAGCGGCGCGCGCAGCTCGTGCGAGATGTCGGCCATGAAGGTGCGGCGCGCACGTTCGGTGTGCTCCAGCGTCTGCGCCATGCGGTTGAAGTCCTTCGCGAGATGGCCGAGCTCGTCGTTCGAGCCGACCTCGATGCGCGAGGCGTAGTCGCCGGCCGCCAGCCGCTGCGTGGCGCCGGCCATGCCGCGCACCCGCCGCAGCAGCGCACGCGACAGCACGAAGGTCAGCAGCGCCGCCACCGCGATCGAGCCCAGGCCGATCAGCGTCAGGGCCTTGAACTGCCGCTCGAGGAAGCGCGCGTCGTCCTTGGGCAGCACGTCCTCGAAGGGCACCATCGCCACCCAGCCGACGATGCGCCCGTCGACCGTCACCGGCAGCCGGATCGAGTCCGGCCCGACCGAGGGATTGCCGACCACGCGGCGCAGTTGCGCGTCGAGCAGGCCGATGCGCGCAAGGGCGCCGGTCTGGTCGGACGAGGCGAGCTGCGGCGCCGGATCCACACCGGGCTCGCGCGCGATCGGCAGCACCAGCTCCATCCAGTTGCGGAAGTCCTGCCGCAGGAACTGCCAGTCGCCATGCGCCGCGTAGGCCGCGGCCACGCGCGGCAGCATCTCCTCGACGTGCGCGCGGCCCTGCTGGTTGAGGTAGCCGAGGAAGCCGCGCGCGAACACGAAGCGCATGGCGCCGGCCTGAACCACCACCACGGCGGCGCAAGCCACCAGCAGGAAGAAGAAGAGCTTGGTCCGGATGCCGATTCTCATGATGGATGCCGATGATGCCGCGCGGGCCGATGGCACGGGCGGCCCTGCGGCGATTGGCTGCGCGACGGCCCGCAAAAGCAAGCAAGGCCATGTCGGGGGTACGATCTTCACAGTTGCTCCACATTGCACTCGCAAGATGGCGACCTCGGAACCGGATTCCCCCTCCCATGTCTTCCCATTTCGCAGTGCACGCCCGTGCGCGCCAGGCCTCGCGCGCGTCGCGGGCCCTCCTTTCCCTCCTGGGCGCCTGCGCGCTCGCGGCCTGCGGGGTGTCCGCCCCCGACAAGGCCCGGCCGCCCGCGCCCGTGGCGCTCGCGCCGGCGGCGCCGGTTGTGCCGGCCGTGCAGCGCGCGCCCGAGGCGCCGCCCCAGGTCGCCGCCGCGCCCGCCACGCCGGCGGCCCCTGCCGCCGCGGCCGCGCCCAATTGCAGCGTCGTGCTCTATGGCGACTCGATCCTGCACGGCGGCTACGGCGGCAACCAGCGGCTGGCCGAACCGCCGGCCGCGGCGCTGAAGCGGCTGCGGCCGCGCTACACCATCGACGACCGCACCGCCAATGGCGAGACGGCCACCACGCGCGCGGCGAGCTTCGCGAGCGAGAAGCGCGAGGCGCGGTTCGTGGTCATCGGCCACGGCATCAACGACGCGGCGCTGTCGCTGCCGGTGGAAGCGCCGCTGCGCAGCATGATCGCCACCGCGATGCGCGAGGGCCGGGTCGTGATCGTCACCGGGCTGTCGCGCCAGCGCATCGCGGTGCCGGGCCGCGACAAGTACGACGCGGCCATCCGCAAGGTGGCGCAGGACACCGGCGCGGGCTTCGCGGACTGGGGCGCGGAAGAGTTCAGGGCCAGCGAGATGGCCGACATCCTGCATCCGGCGGGCGCCTATTCGCAGCGGCTGTCGATGCGCATCGTGCAGACGCTCGACCGGCTGGCGCCGGATTGCCGGGTCTGAAGCGCGGGCGATCCGCCTTCGCCCGATGACCGCCCCATGAAAAAGGCCGGAAGCCCCTTGGAGCTTCCGGCCTTTTTGCCGTGTGTCTGGTCCCGCCGCCAGGAATCGAACCTGGATCTCAGCCTTCGGAGGGCCGAATTCTATCCGTTGAAATACAGCGAGAAATGGGTTTCCGGTGAAACCGGAGCCTCGCATTATCGCCTATCACGCGGCCGCTGTTTCGGCTTCGTGTACGGCCGCCCCATTCGCCCCCGTCTGCCGCGCGAAACCAAGGCCCGCGAGGTACACGCGGAAGGTGCGCCGGCCCGTGGGCACGAGGTCGAAGGCCGCGGGATCGAGCAGCCAGTTCTGGATCAGTCCACTGATCAGCGCATGCAGCCCCTGCGCCGCCACGCTGCCGGGCACCGGCAGCTTGATGCGGGCGCGCCGCGCGGCCAGCCGCAGGGCCTTCTCGAAATCGACCACGCAGGCGTTGCGCGCATCGAGATGGCGCTGCTGCACCGAGGCCATGTCGTGGGTGTATTCGACCTTGTGGGTCGCCACGTCGAACACGCGGCGCACCTGCGGGTCGGTGGTCATGAGGGTCAGCGCATGCACCATGCCCTCCTCGATCTCGGCCAGCGGGTCGTCATGGCTCAGGGCCGCGGCCTTGGGCGGCGCCTCGAGCGGAAGAATGACCCGCTCCATCATCGCGTTGAAGAGATCGGCCTTGTCCTTGAAATGCCAATAGATCGCGCCCCGCGTCGCCCCGGCCTGCTGCGCGATCTGCTGCAGCGTGGTCTGGGAGACCCCTTGCGCCTGAAACAGCAACTCCGCGGCATCGAGCAGTCGATTCCGCGTCGCCAGTGCTTCTTCCTTCGTACGACGTGCCACCAAGTCTCCTGATTTGTAAAGGCAACGCCCTTTGCATATCGTGGGGCCATTGCGTGGATGTCACTATACATCCATGAATGTATGTAAACTGTCGCCCTTCCCGATGGCCCACCTGGCCGTGCTGGCTTTCCGGCGCGGCCGCAAGAATCGCCGTCTCCCGTCTTCGCTTCAAAGGAATCGCATGCCTCTCCTGCATGTTTCGCGCCCATCGTTTCTTTCGCCGCGCCTCGCGACCGTGGCTGCCGTCGTGTTGCTGGTCATCGCGGGTTGTTCGAAGAGCGACGCGCCAGCCGGCGCCGGTGCTGCCGGTGGTGGTGGCGGCGGCCATCCCGCCCCCGAAGTGGGCGTGATCGTCGCGGCGCCGGGCGATGTCGGCCTGGTGACCGAACTGCCGGGCCGCCTCGAGGCCTCGCGCGTGGCCCAGGTGCGCGCCCGTGCCGCCGGCATCCTGCTCAAGCGCGAGTTCCGCGAAGGCAGCGACGTGAAGGCCGGCCAGCTGCTGTTCCGCATCGATCCGGCACCGCTGGTGGCCGCCACGCAGAACGCGCAGGCCGCACTGGCCCGCTCCGAAGCCAATGCCGCGCAGGCCAAGGCCTTGGCCGACCGCTACAAGCCGCTGGTCGAGGCCAATGCCGTGAGCAAGCAGGAATACGTCAACGCGGTGGCTTCGCAGAAGACTGCCGAGGCCGACGTGGCCGCCAGCCGCGCCGCGCTGCAGACCGCGAAGATCAACCAGGGCTACGCCGACGTGACCTCGCCGATCTCGGGCCGCATCGGCCGCGCGCTGGTGACCGAAGGCGCGCTGGTCGGCCAGGGCGATGCCACCGAGCTGGCCGTGGTGCAGCAGATCAACCCGCTGTACGTGAATTTCACCCAGTCGGCCTCCGACGTGCTGAAGCTGCGCCGCGCGGTCGCCGCGGGCCAGTACAAGCGCGCCAGCGGCGAAGACGCGGCCAGCATCCGCCTGGTGCTCGAGGACGGCACCGACTACGGCCAGGACGGCAAGCTGCTGTTCTCCGACCTCACGGTCGACGCCACCACCGGCCAGGTCACGCTGCGCGCCGAGATCCCCAACCCCAAGGGCGAGCTGCTGCCCGGCCTGTACGTGCGCGTGAAGCTCGAGCAGGCGCAGGTCAGCAACGCGATCACGGTGCCGCAGCAGGCCGTCACGCGCACCCAGCAGGGTGACCACCTGACGGTGGTGGGCGCGGACGGCAAGCTGAGCCAGCGCACGGTGAAGATCAGCGCCGCCAAGGACAACCAGTGGGTGGTGCTCGAAGGCCTGAAGGCCGGCGAACAGGTGATGGTCGATGGCTTCCAGCGCCTGCAGATGATGCCGCCGGGCACGCCCGTGAAGGCCGTCCCGTGGACGAAACCGAATCCCAACGGTGCGGCGCCCGCCGCCGCGCCGGCAGCCTCTGGCGCGGCACCCGCCCCCCAGAAGGCAGCCTCGGCTCCGGCCGAGAAGAAGTAATCAAGGAGCGCGCCCGCAATGGCCAAATTCTTCATCGATCGACCCATCTTCGCGTGGGTGATCGCACTGTTCGTCATCGTTCTCGGCGGCGTGTCCATCACGCAGTTGCCGATCGCCCAGTACCCGCCGGTGGCGCCGCCCGCCATCGTGATCAACGTGGCCTATCCGGGTGCCTCGGCCCAGACGCTCGAGGACAGCGTGCTGTCCGTCATCGAGCGCGAAATGAACGGCTCGCCCGGCCTGATCTACATGGAATCGGTGGCGCAAGCCGACGGTACCGGTGCGATCACCATCAGCTTCGAGCCCGGCACCAATGAAGACCTCGCGCAGGTCGACGTGCAGAACCGGCTCTCGCGCGCCACGCCGCGGCTGCCCTCGGCCGTGACGCAACAGGGCGTGCAGGTCGACAAGTCGCGCGACAACTTCCTGCTGTTCGCGCTGCTCTCGTCGGACAACCCCGACGTCGACCCGGTGGCGCTCGGCGACTACGTCGCGCGCAACATCGTGCCCGAGCTGCAGCGCATCGAGGGCGTGGGCAAGGTGCAGCTGTTCGGTTCCGAGAATGCGATGCGCATCTGGATCGATCCGGCCAAGCTGCAGGGCTTCAACCTGTCGCCGTCCGACGTCAACACCGCGATCCGCGCCCAGAACGCCCAGGTGGCCTCGGGCACGCTCGGCGACCTGCCGAACGTGCCGGGCCAGGCCATCGCCGCCACGGTGACGGTCAACGGCCAGCTCACCAGCGTCGAGCAGTTCCGCGAGATCGTGCTGCGCGCCAACACCGACGGCTCGACCGTGCGGCTGAAGGACGTGGCGCGCGTCGAACTCGGCGGCCAGAGCTATGCCACCTCGGCGCGCCTGAACGGCGTGCCCGCGGTGGGCGTCGGCGTGCAGCCCACGCCGACCGGCAACGCGCTGCGTTCGGCCAAGGCCGTGCGCGCGAAGATGGTCGAGCTCGAACGCTACTTCCCCAAGGGCGTGAAATGGGACATCCCCTACGACAGCTCGCGCTTCGTGCAGATCTCGATCACCGAAGTGGTGAAGACGCTGTTCGAAGCCGTCGCGCTGGTGTTCCTCGTGATGTTCCTGTTCCTGCAGAACTGGCGCTACACGATCATCCCGACCATCGTGGTGCCGATCGCGCTGCTCGGTACCTTCGCCACCCTGCTCGCTTTGGGCTTCTCGATCAACGTGCTGACCATGTTCGGCATGGTGCTGGTGATCGGCATCGTGGTGGACGATGCGATCGTGGTGGTGGAGAACGTCGAACGCATCATGAGCGAGGAAGGGCTGTCGCCGCTGGAAGCCACGCGCAAGGCGATGCAGCAGATCTCGGGCGCCATCATCGGCGTGACCGTGGTGCTGATCTCGGTGTTCGTGCCGCTGGCCTTCTTCGCGGGTTCGACCGGCAACATCTACCGCCAGTTCTCGGCGGTGATGGTGGCCTCGATCGGCTTCTCGGCCTTCATGGCGCTGTCGCTCACGCCGGCGCTGTGCGCCACGCTGCTCAAGCCGGTGGAAGCCGGCCACCACCACGAGAAGCGCGGCTTCTTCGGCTGGTTCAACCGCGGCTTCTCGCGCACCGCCAAGGGCTATGAAAGCGTCGTCGCGCGCATCCTGCGCCGCGCCGCGCGCTACCTGATCATCTACGCGGCGATCATCGGCGCGGTGGTGTACTTCTACACGCACCTGCCGAGCTCGTTCCTGCCGCAGGAAGACCAGGGCAACATCATCGTGAACGTGCAGCTGCCGCCGGGCGCGACGCAGGAACGTGCGCTGTCGGTGATGCAGCAGGTCGAGGGCTTCATCATGAAGCAGCCCGAAGTGCAGAGCATCGTGAGCGTGATGGGCTTCAGCTTCTCGGGCCAGGGCCAGAACGCGGGCCTCGCGTTCGTGACGCTCAAGGACTGGGAGGAGCGCAAGGACCCGGGCAACTCGGCCAGCGCGCTCGCCGGCCGGGCCTTCGGCGCGCTCTCGGGCATCCGCGACGCCTTCATCTACCCGCTGAGCCCACCGCCGATTCCCGAACTGGGCAACGCCAGCGGCTTCAGCTTCCGGCTGCAGGACCGCTCGGGCGCGGGCCACGAGGCGCTCGTCAACGCGCGCAACCAGCTGCTGGGCATGGCCTCGCAGAGCAAGATCCTGTCGCAGGTCCGTCCCGATGGCCTGGAAGACGCACCGCAGCTGCAGATCGACATCGACCGCGACAAGGCCAACGCCCTGGGCGTGAGCTTCGATGCGATCAATGGCGCGCTGTCGACCGCGCTGGGTTCGAGCTACATCAACGACTTCCCGAACCGCGGCCGCCTGCAGCGCGTGGTGGTGCAGGCCGACGCCCCGGCGCGGATGCAGCCCGAGGACATGCTCAAGCTCAATGCGACCAACGCACAGGGCCAGCCGGTGCCGCTGGGCGCGTTCGCGACCACCAAGTGGGTCACCGGCGCGACGCAGACCGTGCGCTACAACGGCTATCCCGCGATGCGCATCAGCGGCGACGCGGCGGCCGGCTACAGCACCGGTGCCGCGATGGCCGAGATGGAGAAGCTCGCCTCGCAGCTGCCGCAAGGCTTCGGCTTCGAGTGGACCGGCCAGTCGCGCGAGGAAAAGCTCGCCGGCTCGCAGGCCATGATCCTCTACGGCTTCGCGATCCTGGCGGTGTTCCTCTGCCTGGCCGCGCTGTACGAGAGCTGGTCGATCCCGCTGTCGGTGATCCTGGTGGTGCCGCTGGGCGTGATCGGCGTGCTGCTCGCGACGCTGTTGCGTTCGTACTCGAACGACGTGTACTTCCAGGTGGGCCTGATCACGATCATCGGCTTGTCGGCGAAGAACGCGATCCTGATCATCGAGTTCGCCAAGGACCTGCAGGCGCAGGGCCGCGGCGTGATCGAGTCGGCGCTCGAGGCCGCGCACCTGCGGTTCCGGCCGATCATCATGACCTCGCTGGCCTTCGGCCTCGGCGTGGTGCCGCTGTTCACGGCCTCGGGTGCCGGCTCGGCGAGCCAGCGCGCCATCGGCACCGGCGTGCTCGGCGGGATGGTGACGGGCACCCTGCTCGCGGTGATCTTCGTGCCGGTCTTCTTCGTGGTGGTGCGCACGCTGTTCAAGGGCAGCGCGCGCCAGCACGAGGCCGACAAGCGGCATGCGCAAGCCGCCGGCATCTCGGAGGAAAAACATGAATCTCAATAACAGACTGATTCCCACCGCGCTGGCGGCCACGCTGCTGCTGGCCGGCTGCTCGCTGATCCCCACCTACGAGCGCCCCGCGGCGCCGGTGCCCACCACCTACCCGGGCGATCCGGCGCAGCCGGCCGGGCCGGCGGCGTCCGCCATGCCGTGGCAGGACTTCTTCACCGACCCGCGCCTGGCGGGCCTGATCCAGACCGCGCTGGCCAACAACCGCGACCTGCGCGTCTCGGTGCTCAACATCGAGCAGGCGCGCGCGCAGTTCCAGATCCAGCGCGCGGACCTGTTCCCCGCGCTGGGCCTGTCGGGCAACGGCTCGCGCTCGAGCCCCAACCCGTACCAGGCGATCGACAGCAGCCAGGGCAGCGTGACGTCGCAGTACTCGGTCAACCTCGGCATCACCGCCTGGGAGATCGACTTCTTCGGCCGCATCCGCGCGCTGAAGGACCAGGCGCTGGCGCAGTACCTCGCGACCGACGAAACGCGCAAGGCCGCGCAGATCAGCCTGATCGCCGCGGTCGCCAACGGCTGGCTCACGGTGCTGGCCGACGACGAGCTGCTCGAGATCACGCGCCAGACCTTGAGCACTCGCGAGGAATCGGTGCGGCTGACCAAGCTGCGCTTCGACAACGGTGTGTCGTCCGAGCTCGACTTCCAGGCCGCCAACTCGCTGGCCGAGACCGCGCGCGCCGCCTATGCGCAGCAGCTGCGCACGCGCCAGCAGGACGAGAACGCGCTCGCGCTGCTGCTGGGTGCACCGGTGCCGGCCAGCGCCTTCGCGGGCGCCAAGGGCCTGGGCGGCATCCGCCCGATCCCCGACGTGCCCGCGGGCCTGCCCTCCGACCTGCTGGCCGAGCGGCCCGACATCCGCGCGGCCGAGCAGCAGTTGATCGGCGCCAACGCCAACATCGGCGCGGCGCGCGCGAACTTCTTCCCGCGCGTCTCGCTGACCACCTCGATCGGCACCGCGAGCAGCGAGTTCTCGAACCTGTTCGACCGCGGCACCAAGGCCTGGAGCTTCGCGCCCTCGGTCACGCTGCCGCTGTTCGACGCGGGCCGCAACATCGCGGGCCTCGACTCGGCCAAGGCGGGGCGCGAGATCGCGGTGGCGCAGTACGAGAAGTCGATCCAGACCGCGTTCCGCGAAGTGGCCGATGCGCTCGCGGGCCGCGCCACCTTCGGCGAGCAGGCGCGCGCGCAGCGGGCGCAGGCCGATGCCGAGGCGGTGCGCTTCAAGCTCTCGGACCTGCGCTACCGCAACGGCGTGGCCAGCGCGCTCGACCTGCTCGACGCACAGCGCTCGCTGTTCACGGCGCAGCAGTCGGCCGTGACCACGCAGCTGCAACTGCTGCAGAACCAGGTCACGCTGTACAAGACGCTGGGCGGCGGCTGGGCCTCGCGCGATGCGGCCGCGGCCGGCACCGCGACGAGCGGCGCGAGCGGTGGCGCGGCACCCGCGGCCACGACCGGCGCGGCCGAAACGCCGCCCGCCGTCGTCATCCGCCGCAAGGGCTGAAGCCGCCTCGACGGTTGTTTGCGCGCAAATCCGCGCACGCTCATGCGACAGGCCCTTCGCCTTGCGGCGAAGGGCCTCTCTATAATCGTCGGTTGATTCGAAAAACGCCCCCCGACGAGCCCCCGATTTTGAGGACGCCATGAGCGCAGACCCGCATTACCAGGCCACCGAAGAAGCCCACACCGGTCCGATCAAGAATCCCAAGCAACTGCTGCTGGCGGTCTTTTTCTCCTTCCTCGCACCCATCTTCATCATTGTGGGCCTCGTGGCCTACGTGGTGTCCGGCAACAAGCCGGCAGGTACCGCCGAGGGCGACAACATGGCGCTCTACGGCGTCACCCAGGAAGCCCGCGACCGCGAGGTCGGCGAGCGCCTGAAGAAGATCGGCGCGATCGAGATCCGCGATGCCAACCGCCCGCTGGCGGCCGGCGAAGCGGTGTTCAAGGCCCAGTGCGTCGCCTGCCACGGCGCGCCCGGCATTCCCGGCGCACCGCATCTGAACGACGCGGCTGCCTGGGGCCCGCGCATCGGCCAGGGCTACGCCACGCTGCTCGAGCATGCGCTCAAGGGCAAGGGCGCGATGCCGGCCCAGGGCGGCGGCGACTTCGAGGACCTCGAGATCGGCCGTGCCGTGGTCTACATGGCCAATGCTGGCGGCGCCAAGTTCCCGGTGCCCGAGCGTCCGGCGGCGGCAGCCCCGGCCGATGGCGCTTCGGCGGCCGCGGCCCCTGCGGCTTCGGGCGCGGCGCCTGCGGCTCCCGCGGCCAGCGCCAGCAAGTAATTCGGAAGAGGACCGCGGCCCGCGCGCCGCGTCCACCCAGCAAAAAGCCGGCTTCGCGCCGGCTTTTTTGTGTTCGATTGCTACGTTTTAGATAGCAACTCAGGCCTGCGTGGCATGGCGTTCGGCCGGGCTCAGCACATGCCCGAAGCGCGCCGGCAGTTCCGCCGCCGTCACCGTCTCGGGCGTCCACAACCCCTGCTCGATCGCATCGGCCGCGAGCCCCACGTCCTGCGTGTGGACCAGCCCCAGGCCGAGGCCCGCCGACAGATAGAGGTGCCCATGCTCGTCGAGCAGGCAGCCCGTGACTTCGACGGCCTGCCCCGTGTGCGCCGTCACCGCGAAGCCCGTCTCGGCGATGCGCCACACCAGCGGCGCCGCCTCCAGCTCCACGTAGACGCGCTGCGGCCCGTTCTGGAAGAACCACTGGCCCTCGTCGTCGTGCTCGTAGTTGCGGTGGATGAAGTCAATCAGCTTGTCGTGCCGCAGCATCGAGCCCTTGGCGGCCGGAAACGGTCCCTGGGCCTGGGTGCGGTCGTCGCGCATGTACCAGTTGCCGCGCGCGTCGAGGCCGAGCCAGCCGTAGCAGTGCGGAACGTTGGGCCACTTGGCCAGGGCCTGTCTGACGATGTCGTCCATGGCCTCATTGTCCTCGCGGCGTGGCGCGCACCGCGTCGGCCGGCACGCCGGCCTGGCGGCAGAGCCAGCGCCCGACCTGCTCGGGCATGCCGCGCACGTGACCGGGCGGCCGCCCCATCGGAAAGCCCACGTGGCCGCCGTGCGCGGGCTGCCACAGCGTGACGTGGCGGCCGACCTCGCCGGGCCGCGGCAGGCTGGCCGCGGGAATGAAGGGATCGTTGCGCGCGTTGACCGCCAGCGCGGGCACGCGGATCGCGCCCAGGTGCGGCTTGGCCGAGCCGCGCCGCCAGTAGTCGTCCGCGTCGACGAAGCCGTGCAGCGGCGCGGTGAAGACGTCGTCGAAGGTCCGCAGGTCGCGCGCGGCCGCGAGCCGGGCACCATCGAACAGCCCCGGGAACTGCGCCAGCTTGGCCAGCGCCTTGGGCTTCATGGTCGCGAGGAACATGCGGGTGTAGACCAGCCGGTTGAAGCCGCGGCCGATGGCATCGCCGCCCGCCGCGAGATCGAGCGGCGAGCACACCGAGGCCACCGCGCCCACCACCTGCGAGGCGCTCTCGCCGGCCTCGCCGGCCCAGCGCATCAGCGCATTGCCGCCGAGCGAGACGCCAGCCGCGAGCACCGGCGCGCCGTCCTTGCGGCTGGCGCGCATGCGCGCCAGGATCCAGCCGATCTCCTCGAAGTCGCCCGAGTGGTAGGCGCGCGGCGCGAGGTTCATCTCGCCGCTGCAGCCGCGGAAATGCGGCACGGCGAAGTCCATGCCGCGCGCGGCGGCGAAGTCGGCGAAGGCCTCGGCATAGTGGCTGCGCGAGGAGCCCTCGAGGCCGTGGAACAGCACCAGCAAGGGCCGGCCGCCAGCCTCGCCCCGCGAACCGGGCGCATCGGCGAAGTCCACGTCGACGAAGTCGCCGTCGGGCGCGGCCCAGCGCTCGCGCCGGTAGACCGGTGCCGCACCCTCGAAGCGGCGCGCATAGAGCGCGCCCCAGATCGTCTGCAAATTGCCGCCGGGCAGCCAGCGTGGCGCCAGGTAGTCCATCGCGGACGGCGAGGACGAGTCGGAAGGACCGGAGGGAAAGGAAGAAGGAAGGAACGCGGACATCGAACGAAGGAAGAGAACGCCCGGCGCTCAGTGCAGCATCTGCGGCAGTTCGTTCGCGTCGTCGGGCTCGCGCGCGCTGCCCGGGCTCGCATGGTGCGCCACCATGCGCCAGCCCTGCGCGGTCTTGTGATAGACGTTGGTCGCCAGCACGAAGGCATGGCGCGGTCCCTCGACCGTGAGCACCTCGATGCGCTCGAGCACGTTGTGGACCGCGCTCGCGATCGAGTCGATCTTGCGCACGTGCGCGGGCGTGGCGTGGATCGCGCCGTTGCCGAACATCTGCTCGAAGGCCGAGCGGATCGCCGCCGTGCCCACCAGCCGCGGACCGCCCGGATGGACGCAGAACACCTCGTCCTCGTCGGCCCAGCAGGCCATCAGCGCGTCGATGTCGCCGCGCTGCAGCGCCTCGTAGAAGGCGGCCTCGATGTCGTCGGCGGTGCCGCCGATGGCCGCGGCGGTGCGGAGTGGGGACTTGGGCATGGGCGTGATTCTGCCGCGCCGTGCGTGACGCGGGCACTGCACTGCTTTGGCACGGCGCGCACCGTGCCGCCGCAGCCTCGGGCGATCGACCGCTCCACTTTGGACCATTTGGACAAAACAACGGCCCTAAAAATCATCAAGCCATTGATTTGAAAGGATTTTTCCGACTGGCACGCCGCATGCAAGGAGCCTCGCCATCCCGCAACCGGAGCTCTTCCATGAACGTCGGCATCTTCATTCCCATCGGCAACAACGGCTGGCTGCTGTCCGAGAACGCCCCGCAGTACAAGCCCAGCTTCGAGCTCAACAAGGCGATCACGCTGAAGGCCGAGCACTACGGCGTCGACTTCGCGCTGTCGATGATCAAGCTGCGCGGCTTCGGCGGCAAGACGGAGTTCTGGGACCACAACCTCGAGTCTTTCACGCTCATGGCCGGGCTCGCGGCCGTCACCACCAAGATCAAGCTGTTCGCCACCGCGGCCTCGCTGGTCATGCCGCCGGCCATCGTCGCGCGCATGGCCTCGACCATCGACTCGATCTCCAACGGCCGCTTCGGCCTCAACCTCGTCACCGGCTGGCAGCGCCCCGAGTACTCGCAGATGGGCATGTGGCCCGGCGACCAGTTCTTCGGCACGCGCTACGAATACCTGTCCGAATACATCCAGGTGCTGCGCGATCTCTGGGGCACGGGCCGCTGCGACTTCAAGGGCACGCATTTCCGGATGGACGACTGCCGCCTGAGCCCGCGCCCGCAGGTCGACATGAAGGTGATCTGCGCCGGCCAGAGCGACGCCGGCATGGCGTTCTCGGCCAAGTACGCCGACTACAACTTCTGCTTCGGCAAGGGCGTGAACACGCCGCGCGCCTTCGCGCCCGCGGCCGAGAAGCTGATCGAGGCCAGCGCCGCCACGGGCCGCCACGTCACCAGCTATGTGCTGATGATGGTGATCGCCGACGCGACCGACGAGGCCGCGCGCGCCAAGTGGGAGCACTACAAGGCCGGCGCCGACAGCGAGGCCATCGCCTGGCTCGGCGCGCAGGGCGCGGCCGACACCAAATCGGGCGCCGACACCAACGTGCGGCAGATGGCCGACCCGACCTCGGCCGTGAACATCAACATGGGCACGCTCGTGGGCTCCTACGAAACCGTGGCGCGCCTGCTCGACGAGGTGGCCGAGGTGCCCGGCACCGAGGGCGTGCTGCTGACCTTCGACGACTTCCTCGCGGGCGTCGAGGCCTTCGGCGAGCGCATCCAGCCGCTGATGAAGAGCCGCGCGCACGTGCCGAGCCCGGTGCCCTCGCGCGTCGAACCCGAGCGCCTCGCGGCCTGAGCCGGAGCACGCCATGAACGCACCGGCCCGCAACGCCACCCTCACCTCGACCACGCCCGTCGGCGCGCCGCGCGCCGCGGGCGCACCCGCCCCGCTGATCCTGCCCGCGCGCCCCGAGCCGCTCGCGCTGCATGCGAGCGACACCGCGCTCGTCGTGGTCGACATGCAGAACGCCTATGCCTCGCTCGGCGGCTACGTCGATTCGGCCGGCTTCGACATCTCGGGCGCGCAGGGCACCATCGCCGGCATCGTGCGCGCCATCGCCGCGGCGCGCGCGGCCGGCCTGCTCGTCGTGTTCCTGCAGAACGGCTGGGACGCCGGCTATGTCGAGGCCGGCGGCCCCGGCTCGCCCAACTGGCACAAGTCGAACGCGCTCAAGACCATGCGCGCGCGGCCCGAGCTGCAGGGCCGCTTCCTCGCCAAGGGCGGCTGGGACTACGAGCTCATCGACGAGATGAAGCCGCAGCCCGGCGACATCGTCGTGCCCAAGACGCGCTACAGCGGCTTCTTCAACAGCACGCTCGACAGCACGCTGCGCTCGCGCGGCATCCGCCACCTCGTGTTCACCGGCATCGCGACCAACGTCTGCGTGGAGTCCACGCTGCGCGACGCCTTCCACCTCGAGTACTTCGCCGTGATGCTCGAGGACGCCACGCACGAGCTCGGCGGGGCCGCGATCCAGCAGGCCTCGGTCTACAACGTCGAGACCTTCTTCGGCTGGGTCTCCTCGGTCGACCACTTCTGCCGCAGCTTCGCGCCGGCCGCACTGCCGCAACCCGCCCCGGCCGAAACGGCCACCGCCTGATCCTCTTTTCTCCAGGAGCCTTCCCATGCCCAAGCAAGCCATCATCCCGCCCGGCACCGGCGTGCCGCTCGCCCCCTACGTGCCCGGCACGCTCGCCGACGGCGTGCTCTACGTCTCGGGCACGCTGCCCTTCGACAAGGACAACAACGTGGTCCACGTCGGCGATGCCGCCGCGCAGGCGCGCCATGTGCTCGCCACCATCCAGGGCGTGGTCGAGGCCGCGGGCGGCACCATGGACGACGTGACCTTCAACCAGATCATGATCAAGGACTGGGCCGACTACGCGAAGATCAACGCGGTCTATGCCGAGTTCTTCCCCGGCACCAAGCCGGCGCGCTTCTGCATCCAGTGCGGCCTGGTGAAGCCCGACGCGCTGATCGAGATCGCCTCGATCGCGCACGTGGGCCGCAAGGCCTGAGCTCGATGAGCACCCTGCACTACGAGGTGCATGGCCCTTCGGATGCCGCGGCCACGGTGCTGCTGTCGTCGGGCCTCGGCGGCTCGGCCGGCTTCTGGCAACCGCAGCTCGGCGCGCTGGTCGCCGCCGGCCACCGCGTCATCGCCTACGACCAGCGCGGCACCGGCCGCAGCCCCGCCGCGCTGCCCGAGGCCTATGCGATCGCCGACATGGCGCGCGACGTGCTCGAGATCCTCGATGCCACGCACACCGCGCAGTGCCACTTCGCGGGCCACGCGCTCGGCGGCCTCGTGGGCCTGCAGCTCGCGCTCGACGCACCCGCGCGCATCGCGAGCCTGGTGCTCGTCAACGCGTGGGCCCGACCCAATCCGCATTCGGCGCGCTGCTTCGACGCGCGGCTCGCGCTGCTCGGCGCCTGCGGTGCGCGCGCCTATGTCGAGGCGCAGCCGATCTTCCTGTACCCCGCGGCCTGGGCCGCCGAGCATGCGCAGCGCGTGGCCGACGAGGTCGACCATGCCTTCGCGCACTTTCCGGGCGAGGCCAACATGCGCGCGCGCATCGGCGCGCTGCGCGCCTTCGACGTGGCTTCGCGCCTCGGCGAGATCGCCGCGCCCGTGCTGATCGCGGCCGCCAAGGACGACGTGCTCGTGCCCTGGACCTGCTCGCAGCACCTGGCCGACGGCCTGCGCGACGTCACGCTCGACTTCGTCGCGCACGGCGGCCATGCCCACAGCGTGACCGAGGCCGAGGCCTTCAACCGCGGCCTGCTCGATTTCCTCTCGCGGGTCGCCGCACCCGCCGCCATCGCATGATCACTTCCTCTTCGCTCGACGACGCGGCGCTCGCGCTGCTCTTCACCGCCGCGCGCAGCCACAACGGCTGGACCGCCGAACCGGTGCCCGACGCGCAGCTGCGCCAGCTGCACGCGCTCGCCAGCCTCGGGCCGACCTCGGCCAACTGCTCGCCCGCGCGCTTCGTGTTCGTGCGCACGCCCGAGGGCAAGGCCCGGCTCGCGCCCGCGCTGTCCAAGGGCAACCTCGACAAGACCATGAGCGCACCCGTCACCGTCATCGCCGCTTGGGACCGCAGGTTCTACGACCGGCTGCCCAGCCTCTTCCCGCATGCCGATGCGCGCAGCTGGTTCACCGGCAGCCCCGAGGCCGCGCACGAGACGGCCTTTCGCAATGCCAGCCTGCAGGCCGGCTACCTGCTGCTGGCGGCGCGCGCGCTCGGGCTCGACGCGGGCCCGATGTCGGGCTTCGACAAGGCCAAGGTCGACGCCGCCTTCTTCGAGGGCAGCGACTGGACCGTCAACTTCCTCATCAACCTCGGCCACGGCGACGCGTCGAAGCTGTTCGGGCGCCTGCCGCGCCTGGGCTTCGACGAGGCCTGCGTGCTGGCCTGAAAGCACCTGGCATGCAACACGCCATGGCCTCCATTCCGACGCCCGCCGGGTTGCCGCCCGGCCTGCAGAAAAGCGACTATCGCAACGCAATGGCGCGACTGGGCGCGGCCGTCAACATCATCACCACCGACGGTCCCGCGGGCCGCGCCGGCTTCACGGCCTCGGCCGTCTGCAGCGTGACCGACGAGCCGCCGACCCTGCTCGTGTGCCTGAACCGCTCGGCCTCGGTGTACCCGGCCTTCAAGGCCAATGGCGTGCTGTGCGTGAACGTGCTGGCCGCGGGCCATCAGTCGCTGTCCGCGCTGTTCGGCGGCCGCACGCCGATGGACGAGCGCTTCGCCGCCGGCCGCTGGCGCCGCGATGCCACCGGCTCGCCGATGCTCGAGGACGCGGCCGTCTCCTTCGACTGCCGCGTGATGCACGCCACCAGCGCGGGCACGCACGACGTGCTGTTCTGCGAAGCCGTGGCCATCGCCATCGGCGGCGCGGCGCAGGGGCTGATCTACTTCGATCGGCGCTATCACGAGATCGCGGCGCCGCCGCACTGAAGCCGCGAACTCAACGCGGCTCGATGCCCTGCAGCACGATGCGCTGCACGTTCTCCACGGTGCGCTCGAAGAATCCCTCGTCTTCCAGCGTGTGACCCGACAGCGCCTGCACCTGCACGCCGAAGTCGGCGTAGTGCTGCGTGATCGCCCACAGCGCGAAGATCAGGTGCGGCGGATCGACCGGCGCGAGCTTGCCGGCCTCGACCCAGGCGCGGATCACTTCGGACTTCTTCTCCACCAGCGTGCGCAGCTCGCGATCGAGTTCGTCGCGCAGCAGCGGCGCGCCCTGGATCATCTCGAGGCAGAACAGGCGCGAGGCATCGGGCCGGTCGCGCGAGATCACGAGCTTGCGGCGGATGTAGTCGCCGATCGCCTCGCGCGGATCCTGCTCGGCGCTGAAGCCGCGCAGCGGCTCCAGCCACAGCGCGAGCAGGTCGCGCAGCACGTTGACGTAGAGCTCTTCCTTGTTCGCGAAGTAGTAGAGCAGGTTGCTCTTCGACACGTCGGCGCGCGCGGCCACCTGGTCGATCGAGGTGCCGTGCAGCCCGAAGCGCGAGAACAGCCCGAGCGCCGCGCCCAGGATCGCGCTGCGCTTGTTCTCGATCTGGCGCAGCCGCCGGTTCACCGCCGACGCGCTGCGCACGGCGGGCTTGCGGCTCGGCTTCTCGCTGTGGCTGGCCGCGGCCAGCGCCTTGGTCTTCGGCATCTTCCCTCGCTCTTTCTGTCTTCGTCGATCGTTGGTTCGGAACGCGCACCACTGTAAGGCCGCGATGCATCGCACCGCGCCGCGCCGGTGTTCCGAAGGCCTCGCGGCGCACCATGCTGACGCGACGAAAGCGATTTGTCCATTTGGTCCAACTGGCACAGACGTTGCATGGCGAAAGGCATGCCAAGCCCATGGAGCCATTCGCCATGACCCTGCTGTCCGTTCCCATCATCGATCTCGCGCCGTACTTCGCCGGCACCGCCGAAGGCAAGGCCGAGGTCGCGTACAAAGTCGACGAAGCCTGCCGCAGCATCGGCTTCCTCGTGATCACCAACCACGGCATCGCGCCCGAGCTGATCGAACGCGTGGCCTCGCTGTCGCGGCGCTTCTTCGAGCTGCCCCTGGCCGAGAAGCGCAAGGTCGACCGCCCGCGCGAGGACGCGGTGCGCGGCTACAGCGCGGTCGGCGAGGAAGGCCTGTCGTACAGCCTCGAGGAGGCGGCACCGGGCGACCTCAAGGAGTCGTTCTCGATCGGCCCCTCGAACGTGCCCGACGACGACTACCACCGCGGTCCCGCGGCCGGCCCGCACTTCGAGCCCAACAGCTGGCCGCCGATCGAGGGCTTCCGCGAAGCCTACGAGGGCTACTTCGAGGCGATGAGCGATCTCTCGCGCTCGCTGATGCGCGTGTTCGCGCTCGGCCTCGCGCTGCCCGAGCGCTTCTTCGACGACAAGATCGACCGCCACATCAGCATGTTCCGCGTGCTGAGCTATCCGCCACAGCGCGAGCAGCCGCTGCCGGGCCAGCTGCGCGCGGGCGCGCACAGCGACTACGGCAGCCTCACCATCGTGCTGCCCGACGACAAGGGCCTGCAGGTGTTCAACAAGGCCGGCCAGTGGGTCGACGTGCCGCAGGTCGAGGGCGGCCTGGTCGTCAACATCGCCGACCTGATGATGCAGTGGACCAACGACCAGTGGGTGTCGACGCTGCACCGCGTGATCAACCCGCCCTTCGAGGTGGCGAGCACCAACCGACGGCAGTCGCTGGTGTTCTTCCACCAGCCCAACTACGACGCGATGGTCGAGTGTCTGCCGAGCTGCCTCGCGCCCGGCGAACAACCGAAGTACGCGCCGATCTCCTCGGGCGACCACCTGACCTCGAAGTTCGTCAAGCAGACGACCTTCGGCGGCACCAAGGTGACGGCGTAGAGCACATGGCCCACCTGTCCTACGTCAACGTCTTCGCGAAGGACGTGGTCGCGCTCAGCGGCTTCTACCAGCGCGTGTTCGGTTTCCCCGAGATCGAGGCGATCCGCTCGCCGATCTTCCGCGGCCTCGACACCGGCAAGTCGAGCCTGGGCTTCAACGCGCTCGATGCCTACGAACTGCTGCAGCTCGCCGAGTTCTCCGACACGCGCGGCGTGAAGTTCCTGCTCAACATCGACGTCGACAGCCAGGACGAGGTCGACCGGATGGTGCCGATCGCGCTCGAGGCCGGCGCCACGCTCGTCAAGGCGCCCTATCGCACCTACTACGACTGGTACCAGTCGGTGTTGCTCGATCCCGAGGGCAACGTGTTCCGCATCAACTTCATGCTGTGACGCGAACGCGGCGTCCCCGCGCCTGCTCGTTCTCCTTCTTCTTTCCGCCCCTTCCGTCATGCCTCTCTCGAAAGGTCGCTCCATGTCGCGCACTCCCGTTTCCTGCCTCGCCCTGGCCTTCGCGGCGGGCGCGGCGTCCCTCGCGGCGCTGCCCGCGGCCGCCGCCGACGGCTTCACGCTCAAGGACAAGCCCAAGATCGCGATGCTCTACTTCGGCCCCAAGAACGACGGCGGCTGGACCCAGGCCTTCGACGAGGCGCGCGCGAAGATCGAGAAGGAACTCGGCCAGAAGATCCAGTTCGTCGAGAACGTGCCCGAGGACGCCTCGGCCATCAAGCCCGCGGCCGAGAAGTTCATCCAGCGCGGCGCCAACATCGTCATCGGCACGGCCTTCGGCTACTCCGACAGCTTCAAGGACCTGGCCGCCAAGTACCCCGACGTCGCCTTCCTCAACGGCTCGGGCACCACCAACGGCCGCAACCTCGAATCCTTCTACGGCCGCACCTACGAGAGCCAGTACCTGTGCGGCATGGCCGCGGGCGCGGCCTCCAGGAGCGGCAAGCTGGGCTTCGTCGCGGCCAATCCCTTCGGCGTGGTGAACTGGACCATCAACGCCTTCGCGCTCGGCGCGCAGAAGATGAACCCCAACGCCACCGTCAACGTGATCTACACCGGCGCGTGGAACGACCCCGTGAAGGAACGCGCCGCCGCCGCCGCGCTGATCGACCAGGGCGCCGACGTGATCGGCCAGCACGTCGACAGCCCCACGCCGCAGATCGTCGCGCAGGAGCGTGGCGTCTACGGCACCGGCCACCACCGCGACCTGCGCCAGTTCGCGCCCAAGGCCACGCTGTGCTCCTCGGTCTGGGTGTGGGACCGCTTCCTGACGCCCGAGCTCAAGAAGATCATGGCCGGCAACTGGAAGCCCGCCGAGTACGGCGCCTTCATTTCGATGAAGGACGGCGGCACCGACATCGCGGGCTTCGGTCCGGCCGTGCCCAAGGACAAGGCCGCGCTGATCACCGCCGAGCGCGACGCGCTCATGAAGGGCAAGCAGATCTACGCCGGCCCGCTGGCCGACCGCGACGGCAAGGAGCGCGTGGCCAAGGGCGCCGTGCTGTCCGATGCCGACCTCTGGAAGATGGACTGGTTCGTCAAGGGCGTGGTCACGCAGAAGTAGCCGCGAGGAATTCCACCCCCATGCCCAACGCGCTCGAACTCACCGGCATCCGCAAATCCTTCGACGGCTTCGCGGCGCTGACCGACGCGCACTTCGCCGCGCGCTGGGGCGAGGTGCATGCGCTGCTCGGCGAGAACGGCGCGGGCAAGTCCTCGCTGATGAACATCGCGGCCGGCCTCTATGCGCCCGAGGCGGGCCAGCTGCTGGTCGACGACAACGCGGTGCGCTTCGCCGGCCCGCGCGATGCGGCGCGCCAGCGCATCGGCATGGTCCACCAGCATTTCAAGCTGGTGCGGCCCTTCACCGTGGCGCAGAACATCCTGCTGACCGCGCCGCCTTCGGCCGAGTTCCGAAGCCATGGCGAGCGGCTGCGCGACATCGCGCGCGACATCCGCAACAAGGCCTCGGCGCTGGGCTTCGACATCGACCCGATGCGCCGCGTCGACACGCTCTCGATCGCCGAACAGCAGCGCGTGGAGATCCTCAAGGTGCTGCTCGCGGGCGCGCGCATCCTGATCCTCGACGAGCCCACCGCCGTGCTGACCGACCAGGAGGCCGCGCGGCTGCTGCAGACCGTGCAGGGGCTCGCGCGCGGCGGCGCCGCGGTGGTGCTGGTCACGCACAAGATGGCCGACGTGAAGACCTATGCCGACCGCGTGACCGTGATGCGCGGCGGCCGCACCGTGGCCACGCTGCGCCCGCAGGACGCGTCGGTCGCCGAGCTCGTGAAGCTCACGGTGGGCGAAGCGGTCGCGGCCTCGGCCTTCCGGCCCGCGCCCTCGGCACGCGGCGCGGTGCGCCTGTCGGTGCGCGGCCTGCGCACCCCCGCCTCGCCCGAGGGACGCCGCGTGCTCGACGGCGTCGACCTCGTGCTGCACGCGGGCGAGATCTACGGCCTGGCCGGCGTCGGCGGCAACGGCCAGGGCGAGCTGGCCGGCGCGATCCTCGGCCTGCCGGGCGAGGCCGTCGAGGGCGAGATCCGGCTCGAGGGCCATGGCGACCTGAAGGCGATGGCCGCCGCGGCGCGCCGCGGGCTCGGCATCGCGGCGATCCCGGCCGACCGCTACGGGCTCGCGCTCGCGGGCGGGCTGTCGGTGGCCGAGAACTACGCCATCGGCCGCGTGCACACGGGCCGCTACGGCCCGGTGTGGCGGCTGCGGCGCGGCCGCATCCAGGCCGACACGCAGGAGGCGGTGCGCGCCTTCGACGTGCAGGGCGTGCGCTCGGTGGCGCAGAAGGCCGCGCTGCTGTCGGGCGGCAATGCGCAGAAGCTGGTGCTGGCGCGCGAGTTCGGCAAGTCGCCCACCTTGGTGCTCGCGCACAGCCCGAGCCGCGGGCTCGACGTGCGCGCCAGCGCCGAGGTGCATGCGCGGCTGCGTGCCGCGCGCGACGGCGGCGCCGCGGTGCTGCTGATCAGCGAGGACCTCGACGAGGTGCTGCAGCTGGCCGACCGCGTGGGCGTGATGACGCGCGGGCGCATCGCGGGCGAGTTCGCGCAGCCGGCCGACCGCCAGGCCATCGGGCAGGCGATGGTGGACCATGGCTGAAGCCGCGCTCGCCCCCGACACCGCGCGCGGCTCGGCACCGCATCGCGTGCAGCCGCTGGCACGCCGCCGCTACGCGCTCGAGATCCGCCAGCACATGGCCTGGCGCTGGCAGGCGCTGATCCTCGCGGCCGCGCTGGCCGCGGGCTTCGCGATCTCGGCCGCGATCCTCGTGGCCGCGGGCGTGCCGGCCGACGAGCTCGCCAACGAGTTCGTGACCCAGACCTTCCTCGACGGCCAGAACTTCCGCGCCGTGCTGTTCCAGGCCGCGCCGATGATCCTGGTCGGCCTCGCGGGCTCGCTGGCCTTTCGCGCGCGCTTCTGGAACCTCGGGCTCGAGGGCCAGATGATCTGGGGCGCCATCGGCGCGACCGCCGTCTCGATCTGGCAGCTCGGCCCCGAGCCGCTGCGCCTGCCGCTGATGTTCGCGGCCGCCATCGGCTGCGGCCTGCTGTGGGTGCTCGGGCCCGCCTGGCTCAAGCTCAGGCTGGGCGTGAACGAGATCATCTCGACCTTGATGCTCAACTACATGGCGGCCAACTTCCTGCTGCACCTGGTCTACGGCGCCTGGAAGGATCCGAAGGACAGCTTCCCCTACTCGCCGCAGTTCCGCGCCTTCGAGCGGCTGCCCGAGCTCGGGGCCGGCATCGGCAGCGCGATCCTGCTCGCGGGCATCGTCGCGCTGCTGGCCTGGTGGCTGGTGGGCGTGAGCCGCGCGGGCCTGTACCTGCGCTTCGTCGATGCCAACCCGCGCGTGGCGCATGCCAACGGCGTGCCGGTGCGGCGCACGATCTACGGCGCGGTGCTGCTGTCGGGCGCGATGGCCGGGCTCGCGGGCTTCGCGGTCGCCGCGGGCCAGGAGGGCCGGCTCACACAGGCCTTCTACCAGGGCTACGGCTTCTCGGGCATCCTGATCGCCTTCCTCGCGCGCAACAACCCGCTCGCGGCCACGGTGGTGGCGCTGCTGGTGGCGGCGCTGTTCGTCACCGGGCGCAGCCTGCAGGTGTTCTACCAGGTGCCGTTCTCGATGGTGCAGCTGATCCAGGCCATCATCGTGGTGTGCGTCGCCTCGAGCGACTTCTTCATCCGCCACCGACTGCGCCGCGTCGGCACACAGGCCGCGCCATGAACGGCGGCGTGATCCTCAACTGGCTCGCGAGCACGCCCGACTTCGCGGTGCCCTATGCACTGGCCGCCCTCGGCCTGATCCTCAGCGAACGCGCGGGCGTGCTCTCGCTCGGCGCCGAGGGGTTGATGCTGGTGGGCGCGCTGGCCGGCATCGGCGCGCAGATCGCGATCGGCCAGCCCGCGGTGTCGCTGGCCCTCGCGATGCTGGCGGCGGCCACGGTGTCGGTGCTGTTCGCGGTCATGGTGATCTGGCTGCGCGTGAACCAGGTGATCGCCGGGCTGGCGCTGGTGTTCTTCTGCCAGGGGCTCACGGCGCTGGTCGGCAGCCTGGCCGGGTGGACCAACCATGCCACCGAGGGCATCGGCGCGATGGGGCTGTGGCCGCTGTCGCAGCTGCCGGTCGTGGGCCGGCTGTTCGAGCAGAACGCGATGGTGTGGCTCACGCTGCCGCTGTTCGGTGCGGTGGCCTGGTTCTTCGCGCGCACCGCCACCGGCCTGCGGCTGCGCGCCGTGGGCGAGAACCCGCAGGCGGCCGACGCGGCCGGCATCCGCGTGCCGGCCTGGCGCTTCGCGGCGGTGCTCGCGGGCTCGGCGCTGGTGGGCCTGGCGGGCGCCTACATCTCGGTGGTCAGCACCAAGCTGTGGATCGCGGGCATGACCGGCGGGCGCGGCTGGATCGCGGTGGGCCTGGTGATCTTCGCGCGCTGGTCGCCGTGGAAGGCGCTGGTGGGCGCGCTGCTGTTCGGCTGCATCGAGGCGCTGATCCCGCAACTGGCCGCGGCCGGCGTGCAGTTGCCGCAGTACTTCGTGATGATGACGCCCTACGCGGTGACGCTCGGCGTGATGGTCTGGGTGGCGCTGTCGCGACGCGGCGCCGACGAGGAGCCCGGCGCCCTCGGCCAGGCCTATGTGCGGGAGGAAAGAAGATGACGCTGAAGGCCTGGGTCTACGACGCGCCGCGCGAGCTCGAGGCGGCGCGCTTCGCCGACTACCTCGATCCGAGGACCACCGCGGTGGTCTCGATCGACATGCACCGCGGCCACCTCGACGACGATCCCGCCTGCCCGTGCCCGGCGCCGCGCGCCCGCGAGGTGGTGGCGCCGATCGACGGCTTCCACGACGAAGCGCGCGCGCTCGGCGTGCGCATCGTGCACGTGAAGTCGGTGCTGCGGCCCGACGGCAGCGACGACCTGCGCGGCATTCCGGCCGCCTGGCGGCGCACCTTCCCGCTGCACGTGGGCGAGATCCCGAACGCCGACGCGCATGCCCTCGAGGGCTCGAAGTGGACCGAGTGGGTCACGCGCGTGGAACCCGGCGACCTGCGCGTGGACAGCAAGCGGCGCCTCTCGGCCTTCTATCCCACCGACCTCGACTTCCTGCTGCGCAACCAGCGCATCGAGACCGTCGTGCTCGACGGCGGCTTCACCGACTGCTGCGTGCTCAACACCGCCTTCGACGCCAACAACCACAACTACCGCGTGATCGTGCTGCGCGACCTGGTGCGCGGCACCGACACGCGGCTCGAGAGCGCGGCGCTCGCGATGGTCTCGCTGCACCTCGGGCTGGTGATGGAATCGCGGGAGCTGCTGCGCCAGTGGCGCGGCTGAGCGGCTACGCCTCGGCCGGCGCGCCGAGCCACTCGCGCGCCACCGCCTGCATCGCCCCGGGCTGCGCCGCGCGCCACACCACCTCGGGCGCCGCGATGTGCACGCCCGGCGGCGCGATGCGCAGCGCGAGGTCGACCAGTTCGGCCAGCTTCGACGGCCGCACCGGCTGCTCGCTGCTGGGCACCATGTAGCTCAGCGTTCCGAGCATCCAGGCCGCCAGCCGCTCGGGGCGGCTCGCGCGCTGCGCCGCGGCCGGCTTGCGCGCCGAGCGCAGGATCAGCAGGCGCTCGAAGCCGCAGGCCACCACGGCCTGCTCGTCGAGGTTCGCGAGGCCGCGCTTGAGCGCCTCGGGCAGCCGGCCCTGGTCGTGCGGCTGCACGATGACGAGGGTCTGCACGCCGCAGGCGCGCAGCCAGCGCGCGAGCGCCGGCAGTTGCTCGGGGTCGGGCAGCCACAGCGCGCGCTCGCGGCCGTGGTACAGGCGCGGAGCGTCGAAGGCCACGATCGCGGCCCGGGCCGAGGTCGGCGGCCACTGCTCAATCGGCAGCGACGGGCACAGGCAGGACTCGACGCCGGGCAGCCCGTCGTGCATGGGCTCGCTCACCAGCACGCGCACATGCGCATGGCGGTGGCTGCCCGCGAGCCGGTGCAGCAGGTCCTGCCCCAGCGCGCCGGTGGCGCCGGCAATGAGCAGCGTGCCGAAGGCGGCGGAGGCGTCGGGGATGGGCACCGCCGGGCGGTTCGCGCCGCGCAGGGCTTGAAGCGGATCGAGGGACATAGGGGCACCTATGCTAACTTCGGCCCCATTCTGTGGAGGTAATGCAAATGATGATGAAGCGCTGGCTCCTGATCCTCGCGGCGGTCCTGTCCCTCAGCGGATGCGGCTACAACCAGTTCCAGTCGCTCGACGAGGCCAGCAAGTCGGCCTGGAGCGAGGTGCTCAACCAGTACCAGCGGCGCGCCGACCTGGTGCCCAACATCGTCGCCACCGTGAAGGGCGAAGCGGCCTTCGAGCAGGACACGCTGACCAAGGTGATCGAGGCGCGCGCCAAGGCCACTTCGATCCAGGTCACGCCCGAGACGCTCAACAACCCCGAGGCCTTCAACAAGTTCCAGCAGGCGCAGGGCGAGCTCTCCTCGGCGCTGTCGCGGCTGATGGTGGTGTCGGAGCGCTACCCCGACCTCAAGGCCAACCAGTCGTTCCGCGACCTGCGCGTGACGCTCGAGGGCACCGAGAACCGCATCACCGTGGCGCGCAACCGCTACATCGAGAGCGTGCAGGAGTACAACGTGCTCGCGCGCAGCTTCCCGACCAACCTCACGGCCAAAGTCTTCGGCTACGCGCCCAAGCCCAACTTCTCGGTGCAGAACGAAGCCCAGATCTCGGTGCCGCCGACGGTCGACTTCGGCGCGCCGAAGAAGTAAGGCAAAGCTGCGCCGATGGCCGCAGCCCTGATCCGCCGCCTGCTGGCCGCGTTCCTCGCCGTGGCGCTCGGCTGGGCCGCGCTGCCGGCCTTCGCGCAGGCCCCGCTGCCGGTGCCCGCGCTCACGGCGCGCGTGATCGACCAGACCGGCACGCTCGACGCCGCGCA
The DNA here is from genome assembly GCF_059418345.1 of Variovorax sp. GW821-FHT09B01. Lineage (NCBI taxonomy): Bacteria > Pseudomonadati > Pseudomonadota > Betaproteobacteria > Burkholderiales > Comamonadaceae > Variovorax > Variovorax sp. GW821-FHT09B01. Next base: position 50,429 of record NZ_JBWKPQ010000027.1, read on the forward strand.
GCGCGCCGGCCTCGAGACCAAGCTCGCGGCCTTCGAGCAGCGCAAGGGCTCGCAGATCGCGGTGCTGATGGTGCCGACCACGCAGCCCGAGGACATCGAGAGCTACACCCAGCGCGTGGGCGATGCCTGGAAGATCGGCCGCAAGGGCGTGGGCGACGGCCTGCTCGTGATCGTCGCCAAGGACGACCGCCGGATGCGCATCGCCCCCGCCAAGGCGCTCGAGGGCGCGGTGCCCGACCTCGCGGCGGCGCGCATCGTCGACGAGGAGATGAAGCCGCGCTTTCGCAACGGCGACTTCGCGGGCGGCATCAACGCGGCGGTCGACCGGCTGATCGGCCTGGTCGACGGCGAGCCGCTGCCCGAGCCCGCGCGCGACGGTGGCGGCGGCGGCAGCAGCCAGGGCTTCGACTGGGAGAACCTCGCGATCTTCCTGTTCGTCGGCGTCTTCATCGGCGCGCCGATCGTGCGCGCGATCCTCGGCAAGACCCTGGGCTCGGTGGTCATGGGCGGCGGCATCGGCGTGGTCGCGTTCTTCCTCACCACCAGCCTCGTGATCGCGGTGCTCGCGGGCATGGTCGCGCTCGTGGTCTCGCTGGCCTCGGGCCTCGCGCGCTTCGGCGGTGGCGGCTGGAGCAGCGGGGGTGGCGGCGGTGGCTGGAGCGGCGGCGGAGGTGGCGGCTGGGGCGGCGGTGGCGGTCGCAGTGGCGGCGGAGGCGGCGGCTTCAGCTCGGGCGGCGGCGGCAATTTCGGCGGCGGCGGCGCCTCGGGAGACTGGTGAGCATGGCAACCCTCTTCTCCAAACTCGGCCGCATGTGGCGCCATCGCTGGATCGACGAGGCCGCGGTGCGCCGCGTGCTGCCGGCCGACGCGCTCGCGCGGCTGGCCGCGCGCGTGGGCGCGAGCGAGCGGCGCCACAGCGGCGAGATCCGCATCTGCATCGAGGCCGGCCTGCCGATGTCCTACCTGCGCCGCGAGGCGCCGGCACGGCAGCGCGCGGTCACGCTGTTCGGCAAGCTGCGCGTGTGGGACACCGAGCACAACAACGGCGTGCTGATCTACCTGCTGCTGGCCGAGCACGCGATCGAGATCGTGGCCGACCGCGGCATCGATGCGCGGGTGAGCGACGACGACTGGCGCGCGATGGCGCAGCGCATGGGCGCCGCCTTTCGCGAAGGCCGCTTCGAGGACGGGCTCACGCAGGCGCTCGAGGAGATGTCGGCGCTGCTGGTCGAGCACTTCCCGCTGCGCGACGACGAGCCCGACCGCAACGAGCTGCCCGACGAACCCGTGGTGCTCTGAGCCGCTTGCTCAATCGGCCGCGGGCAGCGCCCACACGGCCGATCCGCCCACCGCATAGAAGCGCCGCCCCGGCGCCGACTCCATGGTCCAGCCGCCCGTGAACTCACCGAAGGCGGGCAGCACGGCCTGACCTTGCCCTTGTGCTTGCCCTTGCCCTTCCTCGTGCACGAAGCACGGCAGCCGCACGCTGTCGCGCCCCGGCCCATGCAGCCGGCGCGCCGGGTGCAGGTGGCCCGCGAGCACGAAGTGCGTGGGATGCGTCTGCGGATGGTGGCAGCAGGCAAAGGGGCCGAGCAGCCAGGGCTCGTCGACCACCTCGATGCGAAGCGCGGGCGGCGGATCGCCCGCGCGGCTGTCGTGGTTGCCGCGCACCAGCGTCATGGCGAGCGCCGCATGCTTCTCGCGCCATTCCCGCACCACGGGCAACACGGCGCGCGCGGGGGCCGCATGCAGGAAGTCGCCGAGGAACACCAGCCGCTCGGGCGCATGGCGCGCGATCAGCAGGTCGAGCCGCGCGAGGTTCTCGAGCGTGGTGCCGCCCGGCACCGGCAGGCCCAGCGCGCGGAAGGTGGCGGCCTTGCCCAGGTGCAGGTCGGCGACGAACAGCGCCTGCCCGGCCGGCCACCAGAGCGCGCGCTCGGGCAGCAGCTGCACCGCTTCACCCGCCCATTGGAGCGGCAGCGGCGTGGAGGTGGAAGAAGACGGAAGGAAACTCATCGCCGGCCAGTGTCGCAAAAGCGCCGTGCGACCGCGTCCGACTTGCAATTCGCCCGCGCCGCCCCTAGCTTTGCCGGATGACCGAATCGCCCACGCTGCACATCGTCTGCCCGCACTGCCACACCACCAACCGGGTGCGCGAGGCCCAACTGGCCAGCGCGCCCGACTGCGGCAACTGCCACAAGCCGCTGTTCGGCGCCCACTCGGCCGCGCTGCCCGACGTGGCGAGCTTCGACCGCCATATCGCGCGCAACGAGATCCCGGTGCTGGTCGACTTCTGGGCCCCGTGGTGCGGCCCCTGCCGCCAGATGGCGCCGGCCTACGAGCAGGCCGCGGCGCAGCTCGAGCCGCGCGTGCGCGTCGCCAAGGTCGACACCGAGGCCGTGCCCGCGCTGGCCGCGCGCTTCAACATCCGCAGCATTCCGACCCTGGCGCTGTTCAAGGGCGGCCGCGAGGTCGCGCGCCAGGCCGGCGCGATGGGCGCGGCCGACATCGTGCGCTGGGCCAAGGCCCACGGCGCCGGCTGAAGCGCTAAGGCCGCCGCCGGCGTTCGCGCCGCGGCGCCGGCGGTCGGGCAGCGCCCTCCTGCCCGAAGGCCAGCGTGCTTCGCACCCGCTCCGCACCGCCCGCGGTCACGGCACCGCCGGCCGCCTTCTCGAGCTGCTCGACCATGCGCGCGATGCGGTCGGCCACGTTCTCGTTCGACAGCTTCTCGCGGAACAGCTCGACCATCAGCGGAAACGAGAACGGCGTCGGCCGTTCGAGCGCGCGCAGCACCAGCTGCTGCGTGCCCATGCGCGCGAGGCTGGCGGCGAGGCGGCCGATCTCGAGCTCCTGCGACAGCAGCTCGCGCTCGGCCTGCGCGAGCAGCGCGTTGTCGGGGTCGTACTTGCGGAACACCTCCCAGAACAGCGAGGACGAGGCCTGCAACTGCCGGCTGCTGCGCTTCTCGCCCGGATAGCCCTGGAAGATCAGCCCCGACACGCGCGCGATCTCGCGAAAGCGTCGCTGCGCGAGCTCGCCCGCGTTGAGCGAGGCCAGCACCTCGTGCAGCAGTGCCTCGTGCGCCTCTGCCGCGTCACCCGCCGGCATGCCGAGCACTTCAGGCAGCCGCGCGGGCCAGTCGACCTCGCTCGCGCTCAGCAGTTCGAAGCCGTAGTCGTTGACCGCGATCGAGAAGGTGCGCGCCTCGTGCTGCGCCACGCGCCAGGCCAGGAGGCTCGCGAGCCCCAGGTGCACGTGGCGGCCCGCGAACGGATAGAGGAACAGGTGCCAGCCCTCGCGCGTCTTCAGCGTCTCGGCCAGCAGCGTCCTAGGCGTGGGCAGCGCCGACCACTGCTGCTGCAGCTCGAGCAGCGGCCGCACGCAGCGCAGCTCGGGCGATTCCCACAGGCCCTGGTCGGCCAGCGCGAGCTGCTGCACCACCGCGTCGGCCAGCGTGTTCGACAGCGGCATGCGCCCGCCATTCCAGCGCGGCACCGCGGGCCGCTGGCCGCTGGCGCGCCGCACCCAGGCCGTCATGTCGTGGATGCGCACCAGCTCGAGCAACCGGCCGCCGAACAGGAAGCAGTCGCCGGGCTTCATGCGCGCGACGAAGCCCTCCTCCACGCTGCCGATCTTCGCGCCGCCGAGGTACTGCACCGCCATGCTCGCGTCGCTCACGATGGTGCCGATGTTCATGCGGTGGCGCCGTGCGAGCCGCGCATCGGGCACGCGCCACACGCCTTGCTCATCGGGCACCACGCGCTTGTAGTCGGGATAGGCCGCGAGCGAGGCGCCGCCCTGCGCGACGAAGTCCAGGCACCAGGCCCAGTGCGCGCGCGTGAGGCCGGCATAGGCGGCCGTGCCGCGCACCTCCTCGTAGAGATCGTCGGGCACGAAGCCGCCGCCGAGCGCCACGGTCACGAGGTGCTGCACCAGCACGTCGAGCGGCTGGTCGGGCGAATGGCGCGCCTCGATGTGGCCCTCGGCGATCGCGGCGCGCGCCGCCGCGCCCTCGACCATCTCGATGCTGTGCGTGGGCACCAGCGTGATGCGCGAGGGCCGGCCCGGCGCATGGCCCGAGCGGCCCGCGCGCTGCAGCAGCCGCGCCACGCCCTTGGGCGAGCCGATCTGCAGCACGCGCTCCACCGGCAGGAAGTCGACGCCGAGGTCCAGGCTCGAGGTGCAGACCACGGCCTTGAGCTCGCCGCTCTTCAGGCCCAGCTCGACCCACTCGCGCACCTCGCGGTCGAGCGAGCCGTGGTGCAGCGCGATGGTGCCGGCCCATTCGGGCCGCGCCTCGAGCATCGCCTGGTACCAGATCTCCGACTGCGAGCGCGTGTTGGTGAAGACCAGCGTGGTGCTGCTCGCCGCGATCTCCTCGAGCACCTGCGGCAGCATCGTGAGGCCCAGGTGGCCGCCCCAGGGAAAGCGCTCGGCGCGGCCCGGCAGCAGCGAATCGATGACCAGCTTCTTCGGCACCTGGCCCTGCACCAGCACGCCGTCGTCACGGCCCAACAGCGCGTGCATCGCCTCGTGCAGGTTGCCGAGCGTGGCCGACATGCCCCAGACCGCGAGCCCCGCGTTCCAGCGCCGCAGCCGCGCGAGCGCGAGCTGCACCTGCACGCCGCGCTTGTTGCCGAGCAGCTCGTGCCACTCGTCGACCACCACCATCCTCACCTGGCCCAGCACCTCGCTGGCATCGGCGCGCGCGAGCAGCAGCGACAGGCTCTCGGGCGTGGTGACCAGCACCGTGGGCAGGCGCGTGTTCTGCGCGCTGCGCTCGGCCGAGGAGGTGTCGCCGCTGCGCGCGCCCGCGCTCCAGGGCTGCACCCCGGCACCGAGCGCTTCCAGCGGCTGCTGGAGCGCGCGCAGGGTGTCGGCCGCGAGCGCGCGCATCGGCGTGAGCCACAGCACGGTGAGCGGCGGTGCCGGTGCCGGCCGCGCGCCTTCCTTGCGCGGCCGCGCGGCCTGCGCATGGGCCAGCAGCGCGCCGAGCCACACGGCGTAGGTCTTGCCCGCGCCGGTGGTCGCATGCAGCAGGCCCGAGCGGCCCTGCGCCACGGCCTTCCACACCTCGCGCTGGAACTTGAAGGGCTTCCAGCCGCGCGCGTCGAACCAGGCGTCGAGCGCCGCCTTGACCGCCTTGCTCATGACGGCAGCAGCGCGGCCAGCGTCTGCAGCGTGTCGGCCTCTTGCACCGGCTTGTCCTCGCGCCAGCGCAGCATGCGCGGAAAGCGCACCGCGATGCCGCTCTTGTGGCGCGCGCTGCGCGCGATGCCCTCGAAGCCGAGTTCGAACACCAGCGTGGGCTTGACGCTCTTCACCGGCCCGAAGCTCTCGATGGTGGTCCTGCGGATGACCGCGTCGACACGCGCCATCTCGGCATCGGTGAGGCCCGAGTAGGCCTTGGCGAAGGGCACGAGCTTGCGCTCGGCCTGTTCGGGCGGGCCGTCCCACACGGCGAAGGTGTAGTCGCTGTAGAGGCTGGCGCGGCGGCCATGGCCGCGCTGCGCATAGACCAGCACCGCGTCGATGCTCAGTGGATCGATCTTCCACTTCCACCACACGCCCACGTCCTTGGTGCGGCCCACGCCGTACTGCGCGCTGCGGCGCTTGAGCATCATGCCTTCGACACCCATGCTGCGCGCCGCCTCGCGCTGGCGCGCGAGATCGGCCCAGTCGGCGCCGGCCAGCATCGGGCTCGGCAGCAGCAGCGGATGCGCGAGGCGCGCGACCAGCTCGTCGAGCAGCACGCGGCGCTCGGCCTGCGGCAGCGCGCGCAGGTCGCGGCCCTCCCATTCGAGCAGGTCGTAGGCCAGCAGCACCACCGGGATCTCGCGCAGCAGCTTCGGCCCCAGCGTCTTGCGGCCGATGCGCTTCTGCAGTTCGGCGAAGGGCTGCACCCGGCCATCGCGCCACACGGCGATCTCGCCGTCGACCACCGTGCCGTCGGGCAGCGCCTCGCCGAGCGCCGCGAGCTCGGGGAAGCGCTCGGTCACCAGTTCCTCGCCGCGCGACCACAGCCACACCACGCCCGCGCGCTTCACGAGCTGCGCGCGGATGCCGTCCCACTTCCACTCGACGATCCAGTCCGAGGGCGGCCCGAGCGCCGCATCGAACTGCTCGAGCGGCAGGTTGAACGGATGCGCGAGGAAGAAGGGATAGGGCTGCCCGCTGGTCTTCTGCACCTGCTCGGCATCGGACTCGGGCGCGATCAGCGTGCCGTAGTCGCCGGCCCGCGGCCGCGCGCCGATGTGGGTGTAGCCCATGAGCCGCTGCGCGACACGCTTGGCATCGATACCACCGACCGCCGCGAGCGCCTGCGTGACCTGCAGCTTCGACACGCCGACGCGGAAGGCGCCGGTGATGAGCTTGAAATAGACCAGCCGCTCCTCGGCCGCGAGCCTGCGCCACTGCGCGCGCAGCCGCTCGGCCAGTTCCTCGGGCGCCGCCTTCGCGGCCTCGCGCAGCGGCAAGAGGTGCTGCTCGACCCAGGCCGCGAGCCCGAGCTCGTGCGTTTCGCTCGGCGGCGGCAGCAGCAGCGCGATGGTCTCCGCGAGGTCGCCGACGGCCTCGTAGCTTTCGTCGAACAGCCACTCGGGCAGGCCCGCGGCCTCCTGCGCGAGCAGGCGCAGCAGCTTGGTCGGCACCAGCTGGCGCGGCTTGCCGCCCGCGAGGAAGTAGACGGCCCAGGCGGCATCGGCCGGATCGGCCGCGCGCAGGTAGCGCTGCAATGCGGCCTGCTTGGCGAGGCTCGAGGTGCTGGCATCGAGCTCGCGGTAGAGCGCGGCGAAGTCCTTCATGCCGGCGCCGCCTCCCCGGCGGGCGGTGGCGCTTCCTGGTCGTCCTCGTCGCCGTACTCGGTCTTGAAGCCCTGCGCGTCGAGCCCGTTCTCCGACAGCCAGCGCACCATCACCTGCACGCTGCCATGGGTGACGAACACGCGCTCGGCGCCCGTGCCCGCGATCGCCTGCTGCAGCCCGGGCCAGTCCGCATGGTCCGACATCACGAAGCCGCGATCGACGCCGCGCCGGCGCCGCGTGCCGCGCAACTGCATCCAGCCGCTCGCGAAGGCATCGGCATAGGTGCCGAAGCGCTTCATCCACGGCGTGCCCTGCGCCGAGGGCGGCGCCAGCACCAGCGCGCGCTTGAGCATCGCCGCGTCGACGCCGGGATCGGTGACGCGCAAGGTGGCCGGCAACGCCACGCCCGCGGCGCGGTAGACGGCATTGAGCGGCTCGACCGCGCCATGCACGACGATCGGACCGATCGAGGCATCGACGCCGTGCAGGATGCGCTGCGCCTTGCCGAAGGCATAGCAGAACAGCACCGAGGCGCGGCCGGCCTCGGCATTGGCGCGCCACCAGGCGTCGATCTCCGCGATGAGCTGCGCCTGCGAGGGCCAGCGATAGATCGGCAGGCCGAAGGTGGACTCGGTGATGAAGGTGTCGCAGGGCACGGGCTCGAAGGGCGCGCAGGTGCCGTCGGGCTCGGTCTTGTAGTCGCCCGAGGCCACCCAGACGCGGCCGCCATGTTCGAGCCGCACCTGCGCCGAGCCCAGCACGTGGCCGGCCGGATGCAGCGACACGCGCACGCCGCGGTGCTCGATCGCCTCGCCGTAGGGCAGCGTCTGCAGCGGGATGTCGGCGCCCAGGCGCGCGCGCAAGGTGCCGGCGCTGTCGGTGTGGGCGAGGTAGTGGCCGTGGCCGGTGCGCGCATGGTCCGAATGCGCGTGCGTGATGACGGCGCGCGCGACCGGCCGCCAGGGGTCGATGTAGAAATCGCCCGGCGGGCAGTACAGGCCCTCGGGGCGTGCGACGACGAGATCTTCTTCCTGCGCGGGCATGGCATGCCATCGTAGGCGCTCGCGGCCCGCGGCGCCTCGGCCCGGATGCCGCGAGGCGCCGTGGGCCGGCGCCTACCCGCCGTGCCTGTCCGCGGTGCTCAGGGCTGCTTGCCGCGGCGCGCGGCCGTCATCTCGAGCACGTTCATCTTCATGCCGTTGGCCATCACCATGTCGCCGGGCTTCTGGCCGGCCTTGCAGGGGCCGACCCACTTCGCCTCGACGACGGCCATGCCTTCGCTGCGGCCCATCAGCGGCGGGCTGTAGGTCGACTTGCTTTCCACGCGGTAGGCCGAGCCGAAGTCACCGCTCATCACGGCGCGCGAGGTGGCGGTGGTGCTGCCGATCTTGCAGACCGAGTCGATCACCAGCTTGCCGCCCTCGGCGCGCAGGTCCTGCTTCGAGCACAGGCTGCGGCCCATGCCCTGGCCCATCTCGCGCAGGGCCTTGTCGGTGGCCGCGTCGATGCACTGCTGCATGGTGTGGCTGCCCTCCTTCGCGCCGCTGCCGTCGTCGCTGCGCATCTCCCACAGGCCGGGCTTGCGCGCGGGATAGTCGATCGCCACCGCGGGCCCGGCGAGCACGGTGCAGGGCAGCACCGCGGCGAAGGCGGCGAGGAAGGCCAGGACGAGGGGAAGGGTCTTCATGGGGCGGCTCCGGGCGCGGCGTGTCGAAGGCTCGACGATGCCCCGATTTGTACAGGGCGCCCCCGCGGCGCGGAATACCGCGATCGGTCTACGCCGCGCGGCCGGCCCCGGCGATGGAGCGCGCCCCGCTCGCCGCCGCGCGCACGCGCGTGGCCAGCCCGAACACCACGCCCAGCACGAAGCCGCCGCCCACGTCGATCAGCACGTGCTGGCGCACCGCCATGGTCGAGTAGACGATGCCCGCGGCCCACGCGATGTTGAGGCCGCGCAGCCAGGCGGGCGCACCCACGCTGCGCAGCTGGCGCGCGAGCACCACGCAGGCGAACACCGAGAACGACACGTGCAGCGAAGGAAAGGCATTGCCCGCCGAGTCCTTGGTCTTGAGGAAGTGCAGCGTGGTGCCGGGACTGGTGTCGATGGTGAAGTTGGGAATCGCCGTCGGCAGGCACCAGAACACGACGAGCGCGATGCTCGTCATCAGCGCGCAGGCGAGCGAGAACGCCGTGAGCTCGCGCCGGTCGCGCGAGAACAGCACCGGCAGCGCGATGTAGAGCCACAGCGACAGGTACACCGGCAGCAGCGCGGGCCAGAACGCGACGAGCCGGTCGATCGGCGTGAGCGGCAGCACCCAGGCCTCGCCCGAATGCCGCATGACCCAGAAGTACAGCGGGAAGAAGCCGATGGTGGCGACGGTGTTGCCGATCAGCTTGAGCGGCAGCAGCGCGAGCGCGCGGCAGCCCAGGGCGCGTGCCCAGGGCGTCGGCGTTGCTAAGGGCTTGGAGTCGGGGAAGGAGGTCATGGGCGCCGGAGGCGATGCGCGCGGGCCCCGCGGGTGCGGGGCCGCGGCATCACCAGGGCGTCCACTTTAAATCGCTTCGGGCCGAGGCCACCGTGCGTTCGATGAAGCGCACGCCGCGCGCCCCATCCTCCACGCGCGGGTAGTCGGCCTCGAGCGCATCGGCGCGCCGGCCTTCGAGGCGCGCGCGGATGTCGGCGGCGACGCCCGCGTAGACGTTGGCGAAGGCCTCGATGAAGCCTTCGGGATGGCCCGCGGGCAGGCGGCTCGCGCGGCGCGCCGACTCGTGCAGCCAGGGGGCGCCGCGCGTGAGCACGCGCTGCGGACCGTCGTGCGGCAGGTGCACCAGCCGGCTCGGCTGCTCCTGGTGCCACTCGAGCGTGCCCAGGGTGCCCGCGATGCGCACGCGCAGGTCGTTCTCGAGGCCGGTGCTGATCTGCGAGGCGATGAGCACGCCGCGCGCGCCGCCCTGGTAGCGCAGCAGCAGGCTGCCGTCGTCGTCGAGCTGGCGGCCGGCCACGTGCGCCGTGAGGTCGGCGCACAGGCTCTCGATCTCGAGGCCGGTCAGCGTGGCGACGAGGTTCTCGGCATGCGAGCCGATGTCGCCGATGGCGCCGGCCGCGCCGCTGCGCGCGGGGTCGGTGCGCCAGTCGGCCTGCTTGTTGCCGGTGCCCTCGAGCTGGCTCGCGAGCCAGCCCTGGTTGTATTCCACGACCACCTTGCGCAGCGTGCCGAGCTCGCCCGCGCGGATCATCGCGCGGGCCTGCCGCACCATGGGGTAGCCGGTGTAGTTGTAGGTGACGCCGAAGACCGTGCCCTGTGCCGCCACGCTGGCGACCAGCGCATCGGCCTGCTCGCGCGTGTGGACCAGCGGCTTGTCGCACACCACGTGGAAGCCGGCCTCGACGAAGGCCCGCGCCACCGGGTAGTGCACATGGTTGGGCGTGACGATCGAGACGAAGTCGATGCGCTCGCCGGCGGGCCGCTTCAGTTCATCGGCCAGCAGGGCCTGCCAGTCGCCATGGTTGCGCGCGTCGGCCAGGCCGAGGTCGGCGCCCGAGGCGCGCGCCTTGGCGGGATCGGAAGACAGCGCGCCGGCCACGAGCTCGATCCGGGCGTCGAGCGCGATGGCCTTGCGGTGCACGCCGCCGATGAAGGCATCGCGGCCGCCGCCGACCATGGCGTAGCGCAGCTTGCGATGGGGGGTGTCGGTCATCCAACTCCTTGAGGTTCCAGAGACGGGGTTCCCCCTCCCCGCGGGGAGAGGGAGCGAAGCGATCGGCCGGCCGGCCGATCCCGTTCAGAACGGCGAGTTCGGGTGGTAGAAGTCCTTGGCGTTGTCCTTGGTGATCAGCACCGACGGAATGATGGTGGTCGCGGGCAGCTTCTCGCCCTTCAGGCGCGCCTCGGCCGTGAGCTTGATGGCGTCGTAGATGAACTTCGGCGAGTAGCTCACGTCGGCCGTGATGCGCTTGTCCTTGGCGTCCATGATGGTCTTGACCATGCCCTTGGCGCCGGCACCGCCGAACACGATCTTGATGTCGTCGCGCTTGGCCTGCTCGATGGCCTTGAGCACGCCCACGGCCATGTCGTCGTCGGCGGCCCAGATGGCGTCGATCTGCTTGAAGCGCGTGAGGTAGTCCTGCGTGACCTTGAACGCGTCGTCGCGGTTCCAGTTGGCGTACTTGGCGTCGAGCAGCTTCACGTCGGGGCTGTTCTTGAGCACCGCGTTGAAGGCGTCCATGCGCTCGTTGTCGAGCGTGGTCGCGATGCCGCGCAATGCCACCACGTTGCCCTTGCCACCGAGCTGCTTGACGATGTACTCGGCCGGGATGCGGCCGAAGGCGGTGTTGTCGCCGGCCACGTAGGCGTCCTGCGCGCTGGTGTCGGTCAGGCCGCGGTCGACCACGGTGACGTAGGCACCCTTGGCCTTGACCTGCGCGACCGGCTTGGTCAGCGCGGCCGATTCGAACGGGAACACGACCAGCGCGTTGATCTTGGTGACCGTCGACAGGTCCTGCAGCTGGTTGGCCTGCTCGGGCGCGTTGGCGGCGGTCTTGATCGTGATCTTCAGGTCCTTGTGTTCCTTCTCGAGATCCTTCTTCGCCTGGTTGGCCCAGTAGTTGATGCCGCCCATGAAGCTGTGGGTGGCGGCGGGGATCGAAACGCCGAGGTTGACCTTGTCCGCGGCGAGCGCGGGCAGGCTGGCGAATGCCGCGGCGGCCACGGCCGTGAGCGCGATGCGTCGGGTGAAACGGGTCATGCTGATGTCTCCTCTTGGTGGATGGAACGGAACGGGAAGGAACCAGGTGTGGCCACGCCCAACGGCGTCATCGCTTTCCTCGCTGGAGGAAGGCCACGATGATGATCACGAAGCCCTGCACCGCGGCATTCAGGTACACGCTGATGATGCTGGTGAGGTTCAGGATGTTGCTGATGACCGAGAGCAGGATCGCGCCCACCACGGTGCCGGTGATGCTGCCCGCGCCGCCCTTGAGCGCGGTGCCGCCGACGATCACCGCGGCGATCGCCTCGAGCTCCCACAGGAGGCCCGTGGTCGGCGAGGCCGAGCCCAGGCGCGGCACGTACAGCAGCGTGGCGATGCCCACGCACACGCCGAGCAGCACGTAGGTCAGGATCTTCACGCGGTCGACGTCGACCGCGGCGTAGCGCGCCACCTGCTCGTTGGAGCCGATGGCCTGCACGTAGCGGCCGTAGGCGGTGCGGTTGAGGATCACGCCGCCGACGATGGCCACGATGACGAACACCCACACCGGCACCGGGATGCCCGCGAGGCTCGCGTAGTAGACCGGCGCGTAGAGGTCCGACAGCTCGTTGTCGAGCGTGAGCGCGCCGCCGTCGGCGAAGTAGGTGAGGTAGGCGCGGAAGATGCCCAGGGTGCCCAGCGTGACGATGAAGGGCTCGATGCGGCCCTTGGTGATGAGCAGGCCGTGCGCGAGGCCGAACAGCGCGCCCAGCACCACCGCGAGCACGGCACCGAGCATCACCGCCATCAGCGGCGAGCCGGTGGCCGGACCGGCCCAGTTGATGAACATGATCACGCTGCCCGCGATCAGCGCGGCCATCGAGCCCACCGACAGGTCGATGCCGCCCGAGATGATCACGAAGCACATGCCGACCGCGATGATGCCGATGAAGGCGGTGCGCGTGAGCACGTTCATCGCGTTGTCGACGGTGGCGAAGTCGCCGTTGAGCAGGGTGCCGGCGATGCACAGCAGCACCAGGCCGATGACGGGGCCGAGGCCGTGCAGGTGCTCGGTCCAGCGCGCCTTGGGCTGGGCGCGGTGGGTGTCGGCGGTGGGTTCGGGGCTGTTGTTCATGGGGGCCGGGTGTGGGTCGTGGCTCAGTGCGCGCCGGTGGCGTGGGCGATGAGCGCTTCTTCGCTCAGGTGGTCGGCGTCGAGCGTGGCGACCAGCCGGCCCGCGCGCATCACCGCGACGCGGTGGCACAGGCCGATCAGCTCCATGAGCTCGGACGAGATGACGATCACGGCCAGGCCCTCGCGCGCCAGGCGCTGGACCAGGAAGTAGATGTCGCGCTTGGCGCCCACGTCGACGCCGCGCGTGGGCTCGTCGAGCACCACCACGCGCGGGCGCGGCTGCAGCACCTTGGCGAGCGCGAGCTTCTGCTGGTTGCCGCCCGACAGCGACGAGGCCTTGACCTCGAGCGAGCCGGCGCGGATGCCGTAGTCCTTGACCGCCTCGGCCAGCGCGCCGCGCTCGGCCTCGGGCTTGAGCCAGGGCGTGGCGTAGCGCTCGAGCGCCATCAGCGTGAGGTTCTGGCGCAGGCCGAAGTGCACGTGCAGGCCCTTGCCCTTGCGGTCCTCGCTCAGGTAGGTGAGCCCGTGCTTCGCGGCGTCGCGCGGGCTGCGCCAGCCCTTGCCGTTGGGCACCGCGCGGCCGAGCATCTCGACGCTGCCGGCCGCGGGCCGCAGGCCCAGCAGGCCTTCGAACAGCTCGGTGCGGCCGGCGCCGACCAGGCCCGCGAAGCCGAGGATCTCGCCGGGGCGCACCTCGAAGCTCGCGTCCCGTGCCCAGCCGGGCACGCTGAAGCCCTGCACGCGCATCGCGGGCGCCTGCGCGGTGGACACCGGGTCGCGCGGCGGATAGAGGTCGGCCAGCTCGCGGCCCACCATCAGGTTGGCCATCTGCTGGCGCGTGACCTCGGCCGTGGGCGAGCGCGCGACGAAGCGACCGTCGCGCATCACGATCACCTCGTCGGTCACGCGCTCGACCTCGTCGAGCTTGTGCGAGATGTAGACGATGGTCACGCCGTCGGCGCGCAGCTGCGCGATCAGCTTGAACAGGCGCTCGGTCTCGCCGGGCGTGAGCGTGGCGGTGGGCTCGTCCATCACCAGCAGGCGCGCGCGGCGCGCGATGGCCTTGGCGATCTCCACCAGCTGCTTCTCGGCCACGATGAGCCGGCGCACCTTGGTGCGCGGATCGGCCTGCAGGCCCACTGCCGCCAGCGCGGCGGCCGACTCGCGCTCCATCGTGGCGTCGTCGAGGAACAGGCCCTTCTTCTTCTCGTGGCCGAGGAAGATGTTCTGCGCGATGCTCAGGTCCTCGGCGAGGTTGAACTCCTGGTGAATCAGCACGATGCCCAGCGCCTCGGCATCGCGCGAGCCGGCGAACTGCTGCGGCTGGCCGTTGATGCGCAGCGCGCCGCCCGTGAGGCCCTCGTAGCCCGAGAGGATCTTCATCAGCGTGGACTTGCCCGCGCCGTTCTCGCCGAGCAGGCCGTAGACCTTGCCGGGCGCGAGCGCGAAGCTCACGCCGTGCAGCACCTGCACCGGGCCGAAGGACTTGAGCACGCCGTCGAATTCGACCGCGACGCTGGTCTTGTCTTGCACTTCGCTCATGGCGCGATCCCCCTCGCCTTGAGGCTCTGCTGCATCGCGAGCACGCCGGCGCCGATCAGGCCACCCTGCGCGGCCAGCGGCGTGTACTGGATCTCGAGGTGGCGCGTCGACAGCGCGAGCGAGCGCTGGTAGACGCTCTGCCGCACGGCCGCGAGGAACAGCGGGCCGATGCGCGTGATGCCGCCGCCGATGAACACATGCGACGGATTGAAGAAGTTGACGACCGAAGCCAGCATCTGGCCGATGAGGTTGCCCGCGCGCTGCACGATGGCGTTGGCCGCGGGATCGCCGGCGCGGCTGGCTTGGCCGACGTCGAGGGCCTCGATGCGGCCCTGGCTGCGCAGCACCTCGGCCAGCACGGCGCTCTCGCCGGCCTCGGCCGCCTGCACCGCCATGCGCGTGATCGCGGGACCGGCCGCCATCGCCTCGACGCAGCCCAGGTTGCCGCAATGGCAGCGCGGCCCTTCCTGGTCGACGCAGATGTGGCCCACGTCGCCGGCCGAACCGGCGGCGCCGCGGTAGACCTCGCCGTGGCAGACGATGCCGCAGCCGATGCCGGTGCCGATCTTGATGACGAGGAAGTTCGAGAGCGAGCGCTTGAGGCGCCAGAGTTCGCCGAGGGCCATCAGGTTGACGTCGTTGTCGACGAACACCGGCGCGGCATAGTCCTCGCGCAGGTAGTCGCGGATCGAGAAGCTGTCCCAGGCCGGCATCAGCGGCGGATTGACGAGCTGGCCGATCTCGAAGTTGACCGGGCCGGGCACGCCGATGCCGATGCCGAACACGTCGCGCGCCGTGCGGCCGCAGCGGCCCAGCAGTTCGCGCATCAGCGCGCGCACGCGTGCCAGCACGACCGCGGGGCCATCGCGCACGTCGGCCGCTTCCTCGTGCTGCGCGAGCACCGTGAGGTCGGGCTGCAGCACGGCGACACCGAGGCTGGTGGCGCCGATGTCGACGCCCACGAGCACGCCGAGGTCGGCATGGAGCTGGAGGTTTTCGGGGCGGCGTCCGCCCGAGGAACGCTGCAGGCCGGCTTCGGCCAGGAGGCCCTGCTCGAGCAGCCCGGCGATCAGCGCATTGGCCTTGCTCTTGGAGAAGCCGAGTTCCTCGGCCATGGCATGGCGCGAACCGCCGGCCGACCAGAAGGTGGTCTCCAGCAAACGCATTTCGTCCGCAGTGATGCCGCTCCAGGGTGCCACGCGCGCTTGTCTCCGGTTCTTTGTCGGGACCCGGCGGCATCGAGGCCGGCGGGCGAAGGCGAATACTAGGAGCAGGGCTTCAGCCAGACAAGGCTGAACTTCGACCATATTCAGATCGAAGACGACTGGATTCGGCCTTGAAGACCAGGCCTCGCGCCGAGCCGGGACGAAAAAAAGCCGCCTCGATAGGCGGCCTTCGGAAAGCAGCAAGCCCGCAGGCTTACTTCTTCTGGCGGTACTTGCGCAGCGCTGCGATCTGCGCGGCCATCACGGCCAGTTCCGATTGCGCCATCGCGATGTCGATGTCGCTCTTGGCGTTCTTCAGCGCTTCCTCGGCGGCGGCCTTGGCCTGGTTGGCCTTCTCGTCGTCGAGGTCCTTGCCGCGGATCGCGGTGTCCGACAGCACGGTCACGGCGTTCGGCTGCACTTCGAGGATGCCGCCGGCGACGAAGACGAATTCCTCGTTGCCGTCGGCCGTTTCGATGCGCACGGCGCCGGGGCGGATGCGCGTGATCAGCGGGGTGTGGCGCGGATAGATGCCGAGCTCACCGGCTTCACCGGGCAGCGCGACGAACCTGGCTTCGCCCGAGAAGATCGACTCTTCCGCGCTGACCACGTCCACATGAATGGTGCCTGCCATGGTGATTCCTTCTTAAGCGACCTTCTTGGCCTTCTCGAACGCTTCGTCGATGCTGCCCACCATGTAGAACGCTTGTTCCGGCAGGTGGTCGGCTTCGCCGTTCACGATCATCTTGAAGCCGCGGATGGTTTCCGACAGCGGCACGTACTTGCCGGGCGAGCCCGTGAACACTTCGGCCACGTGGAAAGGCTGCGACAGGAAACGCTGGATCTTGCGGGCGCGGGCCACGGCGAGCTTGTCGTCGGGCGCCAGTTCGTCCATGCCCAGGATCGCGATGATGTCGCGCAGTTCCTTGTAGCGCTGCAGCGTGCCTTGCACCGAGCGGGCCACGTTGTAGTGCTCTTCGCCGACCACGTTCGGGTCGAGCTGGCGCGAGGTCGAATCCAGCGGGTCCACGGCGGGGTAGATACCGAGCGAAGCGATGTCGCGCGACAGCACCACGGTCGAGTCCAGGTGGGCGAAGGTGGTGGCGGGCGACGGGTCGGTCAAGTCGTCGGCGGGCACGTACACGGCCTGGATCGAGGTGATCGAGCCGACCTTGGTCGAGGTGATCCGCTCTTGCAGGCGGCCCATTTCCTCGGCCAGCGTCGGCTGGTAGCCCACGGCGGAAGGCATGCGGCCCAGCAGTGCCGACACTTCGGTACCGGCCAGCGTGTAGCGGTAGATGTTGTCGACGAAGAACAGAACGTCGCGGCCTTCGTCGCGGAACGACTCGGCGATGGTCAGGCCGGTCAGCGCCACGCGCAGACGGTTGCCCGGCGGTTCGTTCATCTGGCCGTAGACCATCGACACCTTCGAGTTCGGCAGGTCGTCGAGGTCCACCACCTTGGCGTCCGACATTTCATGATAGAAGTCGTTGCCTTCGCGGGTACGTTCACCCACGCCGGCGAACACCGACAGACCCGAGTGGGCCTTGGCGATGTTGTTGATGAGTTCCATCATGTTCACGGTCTTGCCCACGCCGGCGCCGCCGAACAGGCCCACCTTGCCGCCCTTGGCGAACGGGCACACCAGGTCGATCACCTTGATGCCGGTTTCCAGCAGGTCCTGCGAGGGCGACAGTTCGTCGTACGCGGGGGCCTTGCGGTGGATGG
This sequence comes from Variovorax sp. GW821-FHT09B01, assembly GCF_059418345.1. Lineage (NCBI taxonomy): Bacteria > Pseudomonadati > Pseudomonadota > Betaproteobacteria > Burkholderiales > Comamonadaceae > Variovorax > Variovorax sp. GW821-FHT09B01. The sequence continues at coordinate 67,530 of NZ_JBWKPQ010000027.1, forward strand.
GAGCGGTCAGCTCCTGGCTGACGGGACCGCGCTCGTCGATGGGCGCGCCCAGCACGTCCATGATGCGGCCGAGGGTGGCCTTGCCGACCGGCACCGTGATAGGTGCGCCGGTGTTGGTCACGATGAGGCCGCGGCGCAGGCCGTCCGACGAGCCCAGCGCAATCGTGCGCACCACGCCATCACCGAGCTGTTGTTGCACTTCGAGGGTCAGCGCGCTGCCTTCGAACTTCAAGGCGTCGTACACCTTGGGCATCTGGTCACGCGGGAACTCCACGTCGACCACGGCGCCGATACATTGGACAATTTTTCCTTCAGCCATGGCGTTTCCTTCTGGATGGATTCTCAATAAATTTGCGACAGGTTCTTGCAGAAGCGTCCTGGTGCCAATGCGGGCCGCTTTTGCAAGAATGCCGGCCGGGCCGGCATCCTCGAGGTCAATGACGATGCGTTCGGATCTCTACGCTCGCCGTGCTCAGCACTTCATCGCCGTGGCTTGCGCGGCGAAAGCGTCCGACGCAGCCTTGCAGGCCTGGCCCAGGGCGGCCTTGTCGGCACCCATCGAAGCCCAGGTCGCCTTGGTCTGATCGAGGCTGGCCTTCATCGCGTCGGCGGCGGCACCGCTTTGCGAGCTGACGCAAGCGCTGACCTTCGTCAGGTAGTCGTTGCACTCTTGCGGCAGGTCGGCGGCCGAAGCCGTCGGTGCTGCTGCAGCCGGTGCCGAGGCAGGCGCTGCCGGTGCCGCGGCGGGAGCCGAAGCAGCGGGAGCAGGCGCCGGAGCCGGTGCGGCCGCCGGAGCGGGCGCGGGTGCCGGTGCCTCTTCCTTCTTGGAACAGGCGGTCAGAGCGGCAGCCACGGCCACCAGAGCGAGAAATTTCTTCATTGAATCGAGTCCCCTTTTTTCTGAGCTGGGCCGTTGTCACCGGTCCGCGTACGGACCCGTGGGCAATGTGGCCCTGTGCATTGCCTCGATCAGACGCCCGCCGCTGCGGCCGCGCCCGACACGATTTCCGAAAGCTCCTTCGTGATGCCGGCCTGGCGGGTCTTGTTGTAGACCAGCTTCAGCTCGCTGATCACGTTGCCCGCGTTGTCGGTGGCGGCCTTCATCGCGACCATGCGCGCCGATTGCTCGGACGCCATGTTCTCGGCCACGGCCTGGTAGACCAGCGATTCCACGTAGCGCACCAGCAGCTCGTCGATGACGCTCTGCGCATCGGGCTCGTAGATGTAGTCCCAGGCGTGCTGGCCGCTCTCGACCTGCAGCGTCTCGGAAGCGAGCGGCAGCAGCTGCTCGACCACCGATTCCTGGCGCATCGTGTTGATGAACTTCGTGTAGCACAGGTACACGGCGCTCAGCTTGCCCTCGGCGTACGCGTCGAGCAGGACCTTGACCGGGCCGATCAGCTTGTCGAGGTGCGGCGTGTCGCCCAGCTGGGTGACATGCGACACCACGCGGGCGCCGATCCGGTTGAGGAAGCCCAGGCCCTTGTTGCCGATGGCGACCGCCTCGACCGCGTTGCCGGCCGACTGCTGCTCGCGCAGCTTGGCGGTGACGGCGCGCAGCACGTTGGTGTTCATGCCGCCGCACAGACCCTTGTCGGTCGTGACGACGATGAAGCCCGCGGCCTTGGCCTCGTTCTCCTTCATGAACGCGTGCGTGTACTCCGGATTCGCCTGGCCGAGGTTGGCCGCGATGTTGCGGATCTTCTCGCTGTAGGGGCGGGCGGCGCGCATGCGTTCCTGCGCCTTGCGCATCTTCGACGCGGCCACCATTTCCATGGCCTTGGTGATCTTCTTGGTGTTCTCCACCGATTTGATCTTGCCGCGGATTTCCTTACCAGCTGCCATGAGGATTCCTTTGGGGGTCGATCAGGCGAACGACTTCTTGAACGAGGTGATCGCCGCGTGCAGTTCGGCTTCCGAGTCCTTGTCGATCGCCTTGGCCTGTTCGATCTTGTCGAGCAGGGCCGCGTGGCTGGTCTTGAGGAACTGGTGCAGGCCGTGCTCGAAGGCCAGGACCTTCTTGACGTCGAGATCGTCCATGAAGCCCTTGTTGACCGCGAACAGCGACGCGCTCATCAGCGAGATGGACAGCGGGCTGTACTGGGCCTGCTTCAGCAGTTCGGTCACGCGGGCACCGCGGTCGAGCTGCTTGCGGGTGGCTTCGTCGAGGTCGGAAGCGAACTGCGCGAACGCAGCCAGTTCACGGTACTGCGCGAGGTCGGTACGGATACCGCCCGACAGGCCCTTGATCGCCTTGGTCTGTGCCGACGAACCCACGCGCGACACCGAGATACCGGCGTTGATGGCGGGGCGGATGCCGGCGTTGAACAGGCTGGTTTCCAGGAAGATCTGGCCGTCGGTGATCGAGATCACGTTGGTCGGCACGAAGGCGGACACGTCGCCGGCCTGCGTTTCGATGATCGGCAGCGCGGTCAGCGAACCGGTCTTGCCCTTGACTTCACCCTTGGTGAAGGCTTCGACGTAGTCGGCGTTCACGCGGGCCGCGCGCTCGAGCAGGCGGCTGTGGAGATAGAACACGTCGCCGGGGTAGGCTTCGCGGCCCGGCGGGCGGCGCAGCAGCAGCGACACCTGGCGGTAGGCCACGGCCTGCTTCGACAGGTCGTCATAGACGATCAGGGCGTCCTGGCCGCGGTCGCGGAAGTATTCGCCCATCGTGCAGCCCGAGTAGGCCGACACGTACTGCATGGCGGCCGATTCCGACGCCGATGCGGCCACCACGATGGTGTAGTCCATCGCGCCGGCTTGTTCGAGGGAGCGCACCACGTTCTTGATCGACGAAGCCTTCTGGCCGATCGCGACGTAGACGCAGGTCATGTTCTGACCCTTCTGGTTGATGATCGCGTCGATCGCCACGGCGGTCTTGCCGGTCTGGCGGTCACCGATGATCAGCTCGCGCTGGCCACGGCCGACGGGCACCATCGAGTCGATCGACTTGAGGCCGGTCTGCATCGGCTGGTCGACGGACTTCCGTGCGATCACGCCCGGGGCGACCTTCTCGATCACGTCGGTCATCTTGGCGTTGATCGGACCCTTGCCGTCGATCGGCTGGCCCAGCGCGTTGACCACGCGGCCGATGAGCTCGGGGCCCACCGGCACTTCCAGGATGCGGCCCGTGCACTTGACGGTGTCGCCTTCCGAGATGTGCTCGTACTCGCCCAGAATCACGGCGCCGACGGAATCGCGCTCGAGGTTCAGCGCCAGGCCGTACGACGGGACGCCGTCGGCCGTGGGCGGGAACTCGAGCATTTCGCCCTGCATCGCGTCCGACAGGCCGTGCACGCGCACGATGCCGTCGGTCACCGACACCACGGTGCCCTGGTTACGGATATCTGCGCTGACGCCAAGCCCTTCGATGCGGCTCTTGATCAGCTCGGAAATTTCTGCGGGATTGAGTTGCATGACTCTTTCCTTCTTTCAATAAATAGGGCTTACCGCGGCGACAGACCGCCTCAGGCGGTGAGCGCAGCTTTCATTTGTTCGAGCCGGGCCTTGACGGACATGTCGAGCACCTCGTCGCCGACCACGGCACGGATGCCGCCGATCAGTTCGGGGTCGATCGCGACGCTCGTCTTGAGCTTGCGACCGAAGCGACGCACGAGCGCCGCCTCGATGTCCTGCAGCGCGGCGCCTTCGATCGGGAAGGCGCTGTAGATCACCGCATCGGACGAACCGCTGCTGGCGTTCTTGAGGGCACGGAACTGGACCGCCACCTCGGGAACGGCCGCGAGGCGGCCGTTGTCGAGGACAGTGCGAAGGAAGTTCGTGCCGAGGTCCGGCAGCGGCTGGGACAGCAGGCCGGCGACCAGGCCGACGACCTGCTCGGGCGCGACCTTGGGATTGGCCGCGAACTGCAGCAGCTGCGGGTTCCCGACGACGGCGGCCAGCTGGTCGATCCAGCCGGTGGTGGCGTCGAGGTTGCCGGCACTGGCCTGGAACAGCGCTTCAGCGTAGGGACGGGCAATGGTCGCGAGTTCGGCCATGTCGTCCTCAGAGCTCGGTCTTCAGGCGCTGGAGCAGGTCGGCATGGACGCCGGCGTCGACTTCCTTGCGGAGAATCTGCTCGGCACCCTTGACGGCCAGCGCGGCAACCTGCTCGCGCAGGGCTTCGCGGGCGCGCACGGTCTGCTGCTCGGCCTCGTCGCGGGCAGCCGCGACGATCTTGTTGGCCTCTTCGTTCGCACGGCCCTTGGCTTCTTCGATGATCTGCTGGGCGCGGCGCTCGGCGTCGGCCAGACGGCTGGCGGTCTCGGTGCGAGAAGCCGACAGTTCCTGTTCGACGCGCTGGTTGGCGGACTGCAGTTCGGCCTTGGCCTTGTCGGCGGCCGCCAGGCCCGCGGCGATCTTTTGTGCCCGGTCATCCAAAGCCTTCGCGATCGGCGGCCACACGAATCTCATCGTGAACAGCACGAGCAACAGGAAGACGATGGCCTGAACGAACAGGGTCGCGTTGATACTCACGGCAACACCTTTCTAGAGTGGCGTTGAAACCGGATTACTTCGGCAGGGCGGACAGGAAGGGGTTGGCGAACGCGAACAGCAGGGCGATGGCCACGCCGATCAGGAAGGCCGCGTCGATCAGACCGGCCAAGATGAACATCTTGGTCTGCAGGTCGTTCATCAGTTCGGGCTGACGGGCCGACGATTCCAGAAACTTGCCACCCATCAGGGCGATACCGATCGATGCACCGATAGCGCCGAGACCGACGATCAGACCACAGGCGAGAGCAACGAGACCGAGAACGTTGGATGCTTCCATGATGACTCCTTAGATTTAACTGGATGAATGCAAAAGAAAAAGAACGAAAGGGAACCGAGCCTCAGTGGGCCTCATGAGCCTGGCCCAGATAAATGAGCGTCAGCATCATGAAAATGAATGCCTGGAGCGTGATCACCAGAATGTGGAAGATCGCCCAGACAGTACCGGCAATGACGTGGCCCACTGGCAACAGCACTCCCGAGAACGACGCAGCCATCGCGCCGCCCATGAGCGCGATCAGCATGAAAACGAGTTCGCCCGCGTACATGTTGCCGAACAGTCGCATGCCATGCGACACGGTCTTGGCCACGTACTCGATGATCTGCATCAGCAGGTTGACGATGCCGAGGATCACGGCAAACGCGGGGTTCTTGCTGGTGCCGAACGGCGCGGTCACCAGTTCGTGCGCCCAGCCGCCGACGCCCTTGATCTTGATGCTGTAGAGCAGGCACAGCAGCAGCACGGAGGTCGACAGGCCCAGCGTGGTGGACAGGTCGGCCGTCGGCACGGCGCGCATGTACGCGTGGTGCGGATCGTGGCCGGCAACTTCATGCAGCTTCGCCCAGATGGCCGGCAGCAGATCCACCGGCAGCATGTCCATCGCGTTGAGCAGGAAGATCCAGACGAACACCGTGAGCGCGAGCGGCGCAATGAACTTGCGGCTCTTGGCGTTGTGGATGTTGGCCTTGGTCTGGTTGTCGACCATCTCGACCAGGATCTCGACCGCGGCCTGGAAGCGGCCCGGCACGCCCGACGAGGCCTTGCGCGCGGCCAGCCAGAGCACGAAGCAGCCCAGTGCGCCGATGATCAGCGCATACAGGACGGAGTCGAGATTGATGATGTTGAAGTCGACGATCGACTTCTGCACCACGGGATTGAGACTCCAGTCGACCTGCCAATGCTGGAGGTGATGAACGATGTACTCACTCGCAGTCGGTGCGTGTCCTTCGGCGGCCATCTTCAGCGTCTCTTTTTTAAACAGTCAAATCCGGTTCAACAACCTGGGCCGCACCACGAGCGCGATCCAGTACGTCTTCAGGGCGGCGATCACGCCAGCGACCAGCGCCAGCCAGTTCAGCCCTCCGACCAGCCACGGTGCCGCGACCAGCATGGCCACGGTCAGCACGATCTTGATCGACTCCCACACAAAAAACCTCAGCATGGCAGCGGACTGTGACACTGCTCCCGTTCCGCGCCGTACGCCTCGAACGAACAGCGCCGCCGGTACAGCCACCGCCATCGCTCCATAGAGCGCCGACACGGCGGCGGACGACAGTCCAGTCCACACCCATGCAACTCCCGCCACGATCACTCCCAAGGCCACTTGGGCCCCGATCACCCACCAGGGCGACAGTTCGGGATTTTGCTCGCGCAGCCGCTGCGCCTCTTCGGGCGTGAGCGGCTCGAAATCAGAGATTTCGGCCTCGGGTTCGGCTTCAGGGGTCTTGGTTGTCATTTGGAATGCGACCCCTTGCCTACCGCGAATTCTACAAAGCCTCTGATTATAAGGACAAACCCGCGCCGATCCTGACATCTTGGGCGCACAAGCGACACCTTCGGCCCGGCGCTCATAATTTGCGCCATGCAATCCCTGCCCGCCACCCTGTGCCATCTCGATGGCGAATACCTTCCGCTGCGCGACGCGAAGATCAGCGTCCTGGACCGCGGCTTCATCTTCGGCGACGGCATCTACGAAGTGATCCCGGCCTACGACGGCCACCTGTTCTGCCTCGACGAACACCTGGCCCGGCTCGAGCGCTCGCTCGCCGAGGTCCGCATCCCGAACCCGCACACGCGCGAGGGCTGGCGCGCGCTGGCCGGGCGGCTGGTGGCCTCGGCGGCCGGCGAAGCCAGCGTTTCGGTCTACATCCAGGTCACGCGCGGGGTGGCGCCGCGCGACCACGCGATGGTCCAGGGCATCGTGCCCACCGTCTTCGCGATGGTCAACTCCCTCACCCTGCCCGGCGAGGCGGCGCGCACGGACGGGGTGCGATGCGTGACGGCCGACGAGTTCCGCTGGGCCAAGGCGCACATCAAGAGCACCAGCCTGCTGGGCGCGGTGATCGCGCGCCAGATCGGCGTCGACGCGGGCGCGACCGAGACCGTGATGTTCCGCGACGACTGGCTCAGCGAGGCCGCCTCGAGCAACGTCTGGGTGGTCAAGGACGGCACCGTGCTCGGCCCGCCGCGCGACAACCTGGTGCTGACCGGCATCCGCTACGGCCTGCTCGAGCGCCTGTGCGCCGAGCACGGCATCCCGTTCGCGCTGCGGCGCATCGCGCGCGACGAGGTGTTCGCCGCCGACGAGCTGATGATCTCCTCGGCCACCAAGGAGGTGCTGCCCGTGACGCAGCTCGACGACCGGCCCATTGGCAATGGCCGACCCGGCCCCATCTACCAGAGCTTGTACGCGGCCTACCAGGAGGCCAAGCGACGCAACGCACAGGCGCAGCAGCCGCCACGAGGAGTATCCGCATGAGCACCGAACGTCCCGACACGCCCGCACCGGCCGCCGACGCGGCCGACGCCGTCACCGATCCGCGCAAGGATTCGCTGATCGAGTACCCCTCGCAGTTCCCGATCAAGGTGATGGGCGCGAAGGTCGACGGTTTCGTGCACGCGATCACCCAGATCGCCGAGCGCTTCGACCCGAGCTTCGACGCCACCACCGTCGAGCTGCGCGACAGCAAGGCCGGCAACTACCTCGGCGTGACGATCACCGTGACCGCCACCAGCCGCGAGCAGCTCGACGACATCTACCGCGCCCTGTCCTCGCACCCGATGGTCAAGGTCGTGCTCTGAGCACGGGCGAGCGATGCCGCATTCCGCGCTGACACGCTGGCGGCACCTCGCGGCCGCGCTGTGCGCGGGCGGCCTGGCGGTGGCCTGCTCCACCGCCCCCAATCCCTACTACGACGCGAGCCGCCCGCACCACCGCAGCGACGGCTTCCAGGACAACTACGTCGAGTTCCAGCCCAAGAACTTCTTCATCGACGTGCTGGTGCGCTGGCAGATCCCGTCCTGGTTCAAGGGCCTGCCGAAAGCGCCCGAGGCGCCGCCGCCGGTGGTGAAGCCCGAGCTCGCGCTGCTGCGCGCCAACGCCACGGCGCAGCCGATGCGCCCCACCGCCACCTTCATCGGCCATGCCACCGTGCTGGTGCAGCTGCCGACCGCGACCGGCGGTCTCAACGTGCTGACCGACCCGGTGTTCGGCGAGCGCGCCTCGCCGGTGTCCTTCGCGGGCCCGAAACGCTTCCAGCCGCCGGGCCTGGCGCTGGCCGAACTGCCGCGCATCGACCTGGTGCTGATCAGCCACAACCACTACGACCACCTCGACGAGGCCAGCGTGAAGGCGCTCGCGGCGCAGCCCGGCGGATCGCCGCTGTTCGTGGTGCCGCTGGGCATCGCGCCCTGGCTGGCCGAGCGCGGCATCGCCAACGCGGTCGAGCTCGACTGGTGGGACAGCCTCGAGCTGCCGGCCGGCACCGGCGCCGGCAGCGCCCCGCCGCAGGCTTCGCAGGTGCGCATCCAGCGCAACGGCGCGGGCCTCGCGGCCACGACGGACGCCACCCAGGTCTTCCTCACGCCCGCCCAGCACTGGAGCGCGCGCGGCCTCGGCGACCGGCTGAAGACGCTGTGGGGCGGTTTCGCCGTGCTGTCGCCGAAGCTGCAGCTCTTCTATTCGGGCGACACCGGCTATTCGCGCGACTTCGCCGACATCCAGGCCCGCTTCGCGCCGCGCCAGGGCCCGGCCCAGGGCGGCGGCTTCGATCTCGCGCTGCTGCCCGTGGGCGCCTACGAGCCGCGCTGGTTCATGAAGGACCAGCACGTGAATCCCGAGGAGAGCGTGCGCATCCACCGCGAGCTCGGCGCCAAGCGCAGCCTGGGCGTGCACTGGGGCACCTTCGCGCTGACCGACGAGGCGCTCGACCAGCCGCCGCGCGACCTCGCTGCCGCGCGCCAGGCCCAGGGCGTGGCCGCCGACGATTTCTTCACGCTCGCCATCGGCGAGACCCGCACCCTGCCCGAGCGGCAGCCCCCACGATGAGCACCGACACCGCAGCGCCCCCCATCGCCCTCGACCGGCAAGGCCGCGTCGACTACGCCGCCACCTTCGCCGCGATGAAGCAGTTCACGCTGGAACGCACGCCGGATACGCCCGATGCGCTATGGATTTGCGAGCACGCGCCGGTCTTCACGCAGGGCATCGCGGGCCGCCAGGACCACATCCTCAACCCCGGCGAGATCCCCGTGGTACAGACCGACCGCGGCGGCCAGGTCACCTTCCACGGCCCGGGCCAGGTGGTGGCCTATCCGTTGATCGACCTGCGCCGCGCGGGCTACTTCGTCAAGGAATACGTCTACCGGCTCGAGGAGGCGGTGCTGCGCACGCTGTCGCATTTCGGCGTCACCGGCCACCGCGTGGCGGGCGCGCCCGGCATCTACGTGCGCCTGGACGACCCGTTCTCGCATGCCGCCCTCACCGGCCCGCGGCCCGAGCACGACCCGTTCCGCGGCCTCGGCAAGATCGCCGCGCTGGGCATCAAGGTCAGCCGTCACGCCACCTACCACGGCGTGGCGCTCAACGTCGACATGGACCTCGAACCCTTCTCGCGGATCAACCCTTGCGGCTACGCCGGGCTGCAAACGGTCGACCTTTCTACAATCGGCGTCCAATCCACATGGGAAGAAGCCGCCGCCGTGCTGGGCCGCAAGCTCGGTACTTTCCTGGCGCCTTGACGAGAACTCCAATGAGCACCACCGAAGTCGTCCGCGACGCCCAGAGCGCCGAAACCTACAACCCGCTGGCCAAGCAGAAGGCCGCGGCCAAGCTCTCGCGCATCCCCGTCAAGGTGATCCAGCAGGGCGAGGTGCTCAAGAAGCCCGAGTGGATCCGCGTCAAGGCCGGCAGCCCGACCACGCGCTTCTACGAGATCAAGCAGATCCTGCGCGAGAGCAACCTGCACACGGTCTGCGAGGAAGCCTCGTGCCCGAACATCGGCGAATGCTTCGGCAACGGCACCGCCACCTTCATGATCATGGGCGACAAGTGCACGCGGCGCTGCCCCTTCTGCGACGTGGGCCATGGCCGCCCCGATCCGCTCGACAAGGACGAGCCGCTCAACCTCGCGAAGACCATCGCCAAGCTGCGCCTGAAGTACGTGGTGATCACCAGCGTCGACCGCGACGACCTGCGCGACGGCGGCAGCCAGCACTTCGTCGACTGCATCCGCAACATCCGCGAGCTCTCGCCGATGACGCAGATCGAGATCCTGGTGCCCGACTTCCGCGGCCGCGACGACCGCGCGCTCGAGATCCTCAAGGCCGCGCCGCCCGACGTGATGAACCACAACCTCGAGACCGCGCCGCGCCTGTACAAGGAAGCGCGCCCGGGCAGCGACTACCAGTTCAGCCTCAACCTGCTGAAGAAGTTCAAGGCGCTGCACCCCGAGGTCCCGACCAAGAGCGGCATCATGGTCGGCCTCGGCGAGACCGACGAGGAGATCCTGCAGGTGATGCGCGACATGCGCGCCCACGACATCGACATGCTGACCATCGGCCAGTACCTGTCGCCGTCGGGCTCGCACCTGCCGGTGCGCCGCTACGTGCACCCCGACACCTTCAAGATGTTCGAGGAAGAGGCCTACAAGATGGGCTTCTCGCACGCGGCCGTGGGCGCGATGGTGCGCTCGAGCTACCACGCGGACCAGCAGGCGCACGCGGCCGGCGTCTGAGCCGCGCGAGCCCCCTGCGACGAGCGGCCTCCGGGCCGCTTTTTTCATGGCGCGGCCCGTCGCCTCGGGCTCACCGGGCGCCGGGCATCTTCGCTATCCTGCAAGACCGGCAACGACCGAGGATCCGACCTTGCAGCAACCCGCTTCCGCTTCTTCCGACGCTTCCTTTCAGGCCCTGATGGAACGCGACTTCGGCGTGATCGCCGACCTGATCCGCTTCCACGCGCACAACACCCCCGAGCGCCCCGCGCTCGCCGACGCCGCGCAGCAGCTCGACTACCGCGCGCTCGACGCGCTGATGGACCGCATCGCCGCCAGCCTGCAGCGCGACGGCCTGCGCGCCGGCGACGCGATCGCGGTCTGCGCCGCCTCGTCGGTGAACTACGCGGCCGTGTTCCTCGGCGCGCTGCGCGCGGGCGTGGCGGTGGCGCCGCTGGCCCCGGGCTCCACGCCGTCCAGCCTGGCGCGCATGATCTCCGACGCCGATGCGCGCATCCTCTTCGCCGACGCGGGCGCGGCCGAGGTGATCGGTGCGGCGCAGCCCGGCGGCATCGCGCGCGTGGCGCTCGACGGCTCGGCCATCGGCCGATCGCTGGCCGACTGGCTCGCGCCCGAGGGCGCCACGCCCGAGCCCGCCGACGTGCAGCCCGGCACGGCCTTCAACATCATCTATTCCTCGGGCACCACCGGCGAGCCCAAGGGCATCGTGCAGGGCCACGGCATGCGCTGGGCCCATGTGCAGCGCGGCGCCAAGTACGAGTACGACAGCCACACCGTCACGCTGCTGTCGACGCCGCTGTACTCGAACACCACGCTGGTCGTGTTCTTCCCCACGCTGGCCTTCGGCGGTTGCGTGGTGCTGATGCCCAAGTTCGACGCGCTCGGCTACCTGCAGCTGGCCGAACGGCATCGCGTGACCCACACCATGCTGGTGCCGGTGCAGTACCAGCGGCTGATGGCGCATCCGCGCTTCGACGCACACGACCTTTCGGCCTACCGCTTCAAGTTCAGCACCAGCGCGCCCTTCAATGCCGCGCTCAAGGCCGACGTGCTCGCGCGCTGGCCCGGCGGACTGATCGAGTTCTACGGCATGACCGAGGGCGGCGGCACCTGCATCCTCGAGGCCCACCTGCATCCGACCAAGCTGCACACCGTGGGCCAGCCGGCGCCGGGCAGCGACATCCGGCTGATCGACGAGGAAGGCCGCGAGCTGCCGGCCGGCGACACCGAGGTGGCCGGCGAGGTGGTCGGCCACTCGGCCGGCATGATGACCGGCTACCACCGCCAGCCCGAGAAGACACGCGAGGCCGAATGGTTCGACGCGACGGGCAAGCGCTTCATCCGCACCGGCGACGTGGGCCGCTTCGACGCCGACGGCTTCCTCACGCTGTTCGACCGCAAGAAGGACATGATCATCAGCGGCGGCTTCAACATCTACCCGAGCGACCTCGAGGCGGTGCTGCGCTGCCATGCGGCCGTGGCCGACGTGGCGGTGGTCGGCGTGCCCTCCGAGCAATGGGGCGAGACGCCGATGGCCTTCGTGGTGCGCCGCGAGGGCGATGCCACCGCCGCCGAGGCGCTGCTGCAGTGGGCCAATGCCCAGGTCGGCAAGACGCAGCGGCTCGCGGGTCTGGCGCTGATCGACGAGTTGCCGCGCAGCGCGATCGGCAAGGTGCTCAAGCGCGAGCTGCGAGAACGCGTCCGCGGCTGACGCGCCGCGACCCGAAGACCGGGCAGGATCGCGGCAGATGAAATCCCTGCGCGGTCAACTGGTCTTCTTCTGGGTGCTGCTGCTCGGCATGTGCGCCGCGCTCGCGGTCGTGATGTTCACGCTCTACCGCAGCAGCGCGGGCGCCCAGGTGGCGGCCGGGCGCGCCGCCACCGAGCAGTCCTGCCGCGCGATCGCGGCGCGCTACGCCAAGTCGATCGCCGCGCCCGCGCCGCCGCGGCCCGAGGTCGACCTGCTGCGCGTGCTGCTGCAACTCGTGCTGATCGAGGCGCCGCAGGTCGAGGGCGGCGTCTGGCACGCGGTCGACGGTCCCCTGGCCTACGCCTTCCCGACCTACGAGGGCAGCGGCGTCAAGCGCGACGTGCCCGCGGCCGAGCAGCCGCTGATCGCCCAGCTGGCGCAGCTCGCGGCGCGCACCCGCCAGCCGCAGACCGACGTGGTGCGCGGCAGCCGCGAGGCGCTGATCGTCTCGGCCTGCCCGCTGCCCGCGCCGGCCGACGACCTCGCCGCCTGGACCATGACGCGCACCAGCGGCGGCGCGCTCGCCGCCCAGGACAGCCTGCGCACCGGGCTCGGCGTGCTGCTGTTGCTGGTGCTGGCCTCGGGCCTGTGGCTGGGCTCGATCCTGCTGCGCGGGCTGCGCCACGTGCAGCGCCTCGAGAGCCGGCTGGCGCAGGCCGACGCCGACGGCGACGCCATGCCCGAGCTGCCGCGCACCGGCGTGCGCGAGCTCGACCGCATCGTCGACGGTTTCAACCGCTACCGGCTGCGCTTCGAGGAGGCGCGCGCCCACCTGCGCGCGGCCGCGCAGCAGCGCAGCCGCGACCAGCGGCTGGCCGCGCTGGGCCGCATGACGGGCGGCATCGCGCACGAGATCCGCAACCCCATCGCTACCATGCGGCTGAAGGCCGAGAACGCGCTGGCCGCCTCGCCCGAGCGGCAAGGCCCGGCGCTGCAGGCCATCGTCGGCCAGATCGACCGGCTCGACGGACTGGTGCAGAGCCTGCTCGCGCTGGTGCAGCCGGTGACGCTGGCGCCGGTGCCGGTGCCGCTCGCGCGTTGGCTCGAGGAGCGGCTGGCGGCCGTGGCGCCGAAGGCCGAGGCCGCGGGCGTGCGGCTCGCGCTGCGGCACGAGGCGCCCGAGAGCGCCGTGTTCGACCCCGTGCACCTGGCCCGCGCCATCGACAACCTGCTCGACAACGCCGTGCGCCATGCGCCGCGCGGCGGCGAGGTCGTGCTCGCGGCGGTGCAGCCCGATGCGCGCACGCTCGCGCTGCGCGTCGACGACGACGGCGCGGGCGTGCCCGAGTCGCTGCAGGCCAGCCTGTTCGAGCCCTTCGCCACCGGCCGCGCCGACGGCACCGGCCTGGGCCTGGCGCTGGCGCGCGAGGTGGCGCTGGCGCATGGCGGCGAGCTGCGCCACCTGCCGCTGGCGCCGGGCACCCGTTTCGAACTGGAGCTTCCATGGCGCACCTCCTGATCGTCGACGACGACGACGCTTTCCGCGACACGCTGGCCGAAACCCTCGAGGGCCTGGGCCATGGCGTGACGGCCGTGGCCGGCGGCGCCGAGGCCCTCGAGGCGCTCGCGCACACGCGCTTCGACGCCGTGTTCCTCGACCACCGCATGCCCGGCATGGACGGCCTGCAGACGCTCTCGGCGCTGCGCGCCCGCGCGGGCCGGCTGCCGCCGGTGATCGTGCTGACCGCGTTCTCGAGCGCGGGCAACACCATCGAGGCGATGCGCCTGGGCGCCTTCGACCACCTGGCCAAGCCGATCGGCCGCGAGGCGGTGCGCGAGGTGCTCGAGCGCGCGCTGCAGCAGCGCACGGCGGCCGCGCCTTCGTCCGCTCCCGACGACGAGGACGACGCCGCGCTGATCGGCCCGGGCGAGGCCATGCGCGAGGTGCACAAACGCATCGGCCTGGCCGCCGCCAGCGCGATGCCGGTGCTGGTGCTCGGCGAGACGGGCACCGGCAAGGAAATGGTGGCGCGCGCGCTGCACCGCCATTCGGCGCGCGCCGGCGGGCCCTTCGTGGCCATCAACTGCTCGGCCATCCCGAAGGAACTGCTCGAGAGCGAGCTGTTCGGCCATGTGCGCGGCGCCTTCACGGGCGCCACCGGCGAGCGGCTCGGCTGCTTCCGCGCGGCCGACGGCGGCGTGCTGCTGCTCGACGAGATCGGCGACATGGCGCTCGACGTGCAGGCCAAGATGCTGCGCGCGCTGCAGGAGGGCGAGGTCACGCCGCTGGGCGGGCACCGCACGGTGAAGGTCGACGTGCGCGTGGTCGCCGCGACCCACCGCGACCTGCGCGCGGCCGTGCGCGAGGGGCGCTTTCGCGAGGACCTGCTGTACCGGCTCGACGTGCTGTCGATCCGGCTGCCGCCGCTGCGCGAGCGGCTGGCCGACATCATCCCGCTGGCCGAGCACTTCCTGCGCCGCGCGGTCCCGCGCGATGCGACCGAGCCGCCGAAATCGCTGTCGGCCGAAGCGGCCCGGCGCCTGCTCGGCCACCCCTGGCCCGGCAACGTGCGCGAGCTGCGCAATGCGATGGAGCGCTGCCAGGCGCTGGTGCGGCACCGCGTGATCGGCGACGCGGACCTGGCCGCCGCGCTGGGCGCACCGCCGGCCGCCGATGCCGCGCCGGCGCTGCCCGCGGACTGGCTCGAGGGCGAGCTGCCGGTGGCCGTCGAAAGGCTGGAACGGCTGCTGATCGCGCATGCGCTCGCGCAGACGCAGGGCAACCGGGCCGAGGCGGCGCGGCGGCTCGGCATCCACCGCCAACTGCTCTATCGCAAGCTGACGCAGTACGGCCTCGAATGAAGCGGTGTCCGGAAAGCGGACGCCCGCTGTCTCCGGATCATCCGGACGCCGCCGCGGCGACGCCCGCAAGTCGTTGATTTCAAAGGATTTCGGTGCTGGCACGTTGCGTGAGATGTCCTGGAGACATCCACCCGCAAGGAGCCTCCCATGACAGTCCGCACCCCCTTCATCGCCGCCGCCATCCTGCTCGCGGGCGGCACGGCCTTCGCCCAGCTGCCGCCCCCGCCGCCCGGCGCTCCGCTGCCCCCGGGCGCCGCGGCCGCCGCGCCCGAGGCCGGCACGGTCGTCACCGGCCGCGTGCAGCGCTTCCTGCTCAACCCCGGCGGCGAGGCCGATGGCCTGCTGCTGGCCGACGGCACCCAGGTCGCGTTCCCGCCGCACCTGTCGGCCGACGCGATGCAGCTGCTGCAGCCCGGCGACACGGTGCAGGTCGGCGGCTGGCGCGCGCCCGGCGTGCCGGTGCTGCGCATGCGCTCGCTCGAAGCCAACGGCCGCAGCCTGGTCGACACCCCGCCCGCACCCGGCATGGCGCCGCCGCGGCCGCCGCGCGAACCGGGCGCGCTCGATGCGCTGAGCGCGCAGGGCCGCATCGAGCGCCTGCTCTACACCGACCGCGGCGACGTGCGCGGCGTGCTGCTGACCGACCAGACCATCGTGCGCTTCCCGCCGCACGTGGGCGCGATGTACCGCGACCAACTGAAGCCGGGCGCCGAGCTCCATGCGCGCGGCTGGGGCACGCGCGGCGCGCAGGGCACGGTGCTCGAGGCCACCGGCCTGGGCCCGACGGCGGACACGGTGGCCGAGGTGCTGCGCGGTCCGCGTCCGGGCGCGGGTCCTGACGCGGGCCCGGGTCCGCGCCCCGCTCCGCGCGGTCCGGCTTCCTGAGCTTCGGCCTCGTCCCGCCATGACGACCGCGCCCACCCGCCGCAGCCTGCGCGCCCTCGATGCGCTGGCCTTCTTCGCGCCCGACATCCAGGGTGGCGTCGGCCCCTTCCTGGTGGTCTTCATGGCCGGCACCTTGGCCTGGGATCCGCAGCGCATCGGCAGCGTGATGTTCGTCTCGGCGCTGGTCGGGCTGGCGGTGCAGGCACCGGCCGGTGCGCTGATCGACAGCGTGCGCCGCAAGCCGCGCTGGATCGCGGGCGCGGTCGCGCTGATCGCGCTGTGCCTGGTGGCGATGGCCCAGTGGCCGCTCTACGGCACCATCCTCGCGGGCCAGTCGCTGATCGGCGCCGCGGGCACGCTGGTCGCGCCCGCCCTCGCGGCCACCAGCCTCGGCATGGTGGGCCGCGCCGGCCTCGACGCGCGCATCGGCCGCAACGCGGCGATCACCGCGGCCGGCACGGTGCTGTGGGCGCTGGGCACCGGCTGGGTCGGCCATGCCTTCGGGCCGCGCGCGATGTTCTTCTACGCGGTGGCGATGGCGCTGCCGACCATCGCGGCGGCGCTGCTGATCCGCGACCGCGACGTCGACCCGCGGCTGGCGCGCGGCGCCGACGCGCCGCCCGATGCCGCCCAGGGCACCGTCCGCTGGCACGACCGCCGCCTCGTCGTGCTGCTGGCCTGCGCCTTCCTGTTCCACCTCGCCAATGCCGCGATGCTGACGCTGGTGGCGCAGAAGGTCGGCTCGCGCACCGGCGCCGCGGCCACGCTGTGGCTCTCGGCCGGGGTGATCGTCACGCAGCTGGTGACCATCCCGATCGCGATGGCGGTCGGACGCTGGGCGCCGCGGCTCGCGCGCAAGCCGGTGTTCCTGGTCGGCTTCGCGGTGCTGCCGGTGCGCGGGCTGCTCTACCTGCTGGCCGACAGCCCCGCCGCGCTGCTCGCGCTGCAGGTGCTCGACGGCATCGGCGCCGGCATCTTCGGCGTGATGCTGACCCTGATGATCGGCGACCTCACGCGCGGCAGCGGCCGCTTCAACTTCGCGCTCGGCCTGGGCGCGGCCTGCGTCGGACTGGGCGCGGCGCTCAGCAACCTGCTGGCGGGCAGCATCGCGCACGCGGCCGGCTACGGCACCGCCTTCGTCGTGCTCGCGGCCATCGCCGCGGCGGCGCTCGCGCTGTTCGCGCTCGCCATGCCCGAAACTCGGGGGCGGGAAGCGCGTGCCGCGCACGCTCCCGCCGCCCTGACCACCGCCGCTCCATGACCAAAGACACCGCGTCCGCCCTGCCCCCCGCCACCGCCGCCGCGGACACCGCATCGCCCCACGAGGGCGGCGGCAACGGCTTGCTCTGGGTGCTGGTGGCGGTGGCCGTGCTGTTCGCCTTCCTGCGGCCGCGCGCGCCGCTCGACTGGCTGAAGCTGATCGACTGGCAGACCGTGGGCGCGCTCGCGGGCCTGCTCGCGATCACGCAGGGCGTAGAGAAGAGCGGCGTGCTGCAGTCGGCCGCGCAGCGCCTGCTGGCGCGCACCACCAACCTGCGCCAGCTCGCGCTGCTGCTCGTGGCCAGCGCCGCCGTGCTGTCGGCGCTGGTCACCAATGACGTCAGCCTGTTCCTGCTGGTGCCGCTCACGCGCGTGCTCGCCACCCAGGCGCACCTGCCGCTGGCGCGGCTGGTGGTGCTGGAGGCGCTGGCGGTCAACGCGGGTTCGGCGCTCACGCCGATCGGCAATCCGCAGAACCTCTACCTGTGGCACCGCAGCGGCGAGAGCTTCGCGGGCTTCATGGGGATGATGGCGCCGACCGTGGGCGTGATGCTGTTCTGGCTGTTCGCCGCCGTCTGGCTGCTGGTGCCGCGCACCGCGATCGCGCTCAAGCCCGCGGCCGACAGCGCGCCGGTGCAGCCGCGGCTGCTGGCGCTGTCGGGCCTGCTGTTCGTGGGCTTCGTGGTCGCGCTCGACCGGCACTGGCTGGCCGCGGGCCTGGCGGTCGTGTTCGGCGCCTACCTGCTGTTCCAGCGCCGCGTGCTGCGCGACGTCGACTGGGCGCTGCTCGCGATCATCGCGCTGATGTTCGTCGACCTGCGCCAGCTCGCCGAGCTGCCCTTCATCGCCGCGCTGATGACGCAGTGGCCGATCGCCGAGGGCTGGCGCGCCTACCTGGCGGCGATCGTGAGCTCGCAGTTCATCAGCAACGTGCCGGCCACCATCCTGCTCGACCGCTACGTGCACGACCTGCCGGCGCTGGCCGCCGGCGTGAGCGTGGGCGGCTTCGGCTGCGTGCTGGGCTCGCTCGCCAACCTGATCGCGCTGCGGCTCGCGAAGCTGCCCAACGGGCTGCGCGAGTTCCACCGCCTGAGCGTGCCCTTCCTGCTGGTGTGCGCGGCCTCGGCGCTGCTGCTGCGGCTCGGGTGACGGCTTCGGGGGCGCGCGGCCTCGAACGCGTGCGCGTTGAGCAACATCGCCCGTGTCCGACGAGCGCGCGCGCTTTTTGTGGCTAGAGTGGAGACTCCCGAAGAAAGGAGTCATGGCATGGACAAGAAGAACAACAGCGAGGATTTCGAGATCACCCCCAAGCTCGTGTTCGACATGAACCTGGCGCTGTACCTCGACCTGGTCGCGGCGCTGGAGGGCGCGGGCGCCGTCACCTACCGCCAGATGGCGGCGCGCGTGCTCAACATCAGCATGGATGCGCGCGCCGACGGGGAGCTCGGCCTCTCGACCGCGCTGGAGGGCATCGCACAAGGCTTCGCGGGCCACGGCGACGGACTGTCGATCGAGCTGCTGAAGGCCGCGCGCGGGCTGCGCGAGGATGACGCGATGGGCGACATCCCGATGCGGCCGGACGTGGACTGAACGCGAAGCGGCGACGGCCGCTCGCCGGCCCGGGTGCTCACCGGGCCCGGCGCATCCATCTTGCGGATCGCCTTGCCCAGTTACTTGTAGTCGAGCGTGAAGGTCGCCATGCCGTTGGCCTGCCCCGGCGTCACGGTGTTGCCGGTCTGGAAATAGCGCGCGGTATAGGGCAGCACGTAGTCGCCGTCCTTCGACGGTCCCACCAGCGCATCGTCGCCGTACTTCACCGGCACCTTCTGTCCATCGATGATCTGGATGCCCACGCCGGTGGCGGTGGCCGAGCCGCTGGCCTGGCTGATGCGCAGCACGCCCGCGTCGCCGGCCGGGTCGGGCGTGGCATCCATGCGCAGGTAGACGGTGTTCTGCGTGCCGACCCCGGCGTTGCATTTGAGCCGGATGTTGAAGTTGCGCTCCGCCGCGGTCGTGCCCCGGCCCTTGAAATCGCTCTGCGGCACCTTGCCGAACACCACCGGAATGTTCTTCGAGCCCGTGTCCACGAGGCAGCTGGGCGTGACGATGGTGATGGCGTCGCCGTCGACGCGGGTGGTCACGGCCGAGCCGCCCCGGTCGCCGGAATAGGTGGTGTAGATGCCGCTGACCAGCGGGCCGCTGCCGGTGACGGGGGCGATCTTGTAGAGCTCGACCACGAAGTCCGCGTTGGTCGCGAACGATCCGAACGTGGTGGTGGTCGACAAGGTGTGCGGGTAGTACACGTCGGGCGGGTTGCCCCCCGTGGCCCGTCGCAGCAGGCGGATGCCGATGCCCGCCACGTTGGTGGCGAAGACTTTTTCCTTCCCCGACCACTCCGCGCCCACCGCCGCGGAATTGATGACGCCGAACAGGGTGCCGCCGCCGGAGCAGGTGAATGGCGTGTTGTTCGAACCCGCCTGGTAGATGGGAAAGGTCTTGGCCGTGGTGATCAGGCTGCCCACGGGCAGGTCCGGGCTGACGACGATGCGTCCCATCACCATGTTGATGTTCTTCGGGACGTAGCCGCCCGCGGTGTTCAGCGAGCACAGGGCACTCGCCTCCTGCGCGGCCACCAGCAACACGAGCCCGGCGATCAGCGAGGCGCCGCGGCGCAGCGGGGACGAGAAGAACGCCTTCATCGCGCCCGACGGATTGCTGCGGTTCATTCCGCTCCCTTCTTCTTTGCTCGCGGCGCGAACAGCGCCGCACTGTCGACCGCGCTGCCGATGCACTGCCCCGTGAATTCGCGGATCGGCGGCGGATTGGCGTCCTCGGGCAGGGTGTAGGCCACCGTGCACTGGTCGTTCGCGCCCTGCCCCCATCGCACCGTGAGGCTGCCGCTCTGGCCCGCGCCGGTCACGAAGGCCTGGCCGTCGGGGCCGACGATGCCGACCTCCTGGCCCGCCTCGTTCTCGATCTTCGAACCCAGCGGCAGCACGCGGCCCTTCGCGTCGCTCAGCGTCATCAGCAGGCGGAAGCCCACCGAGGTCTCGAACTTCGCGACCACCACGGCACCGCGCGTGGGCACCACCTCCATCGCCGCGTTCTTCACCTCGACGGTGTCGCCGAGGTCGCCGGTGCGCAGCGCGAGGCGGTTGAGCCGGTACGGGCTCAGGTTCGGGATGACGGCATTGCCCGCGCTGTCGGTCGCCACGCCCGGTTGCGATTCGAAGCCCACGCCGCCGGCCTTGGGCGCCTGCACCAGCGCGATGGTCTCGCCCAGCGGCTGCGACAGGGTGACGCCGCCGCCGTGCGCCAGCAGGCCACCCGACATGCCGAAGGTGGTCTGGCCGTAGCCCTTGCCCTGCGAGTGGCCGACATCGAAGCGGCCCACGGGCGAGAGGTAGCTCGCGCTGGCGCTGCCGCTCGAGCCCTGGCCGTCGGCGTTCGAGTGGCCCGCGGTGACGTTGTAGTTGAGCCGGCTGTCCTCGAAGGCACTGCCGTAGACGCTGGCCTGCTGGTTGAGGCGCCCGTCGTTGTCGCGGCTCACGGTGTACTGCGCGCTGGCGCGCGTGTCGCCCAGCGGGATGCTGACCATCACCATGAGCTGCCGGCTGACCGGACGGATCGAGCCGGTGCTGAAACTGTTGATGCCGCCGTTGTTGGTGCTGTAGTTGTAGAAGACGCTGTAGCCGAACTGCTTGTAGCTGCCCGAGTAGCCGACCTGCACCAGCCGGTCCTTGGCGGGCGTGCCCCAGTAGGTCTGCTGGCGCGCCGAGGCGAACACCGAGCCCCAGCTGCCGATCTGCTGCGAGAGTTCGAAGCGCAGCTCGTTGCGGCGGCTGTTGAAGTTGTCGGGCAGCAGCAGGCCCTGCATCTGTGCCGCTTCCTGGAAGGTGCGGTAGCCGCTGGTCGAGTAGCGGTAGCCGGCCACGCGGAAGTTGGTGCCCGAGTCGACGAAGGCCTTCGAATAGAGGAAGCGCAGCGACTGGCCGTTGTAGGTCTTGTCGAAGCGGTCGACGGTGCGCGCGGCCGAGAGGTCGAACGAGACGGCGCCGAAGGCGCGCATGTTCTTGCCCAGGCCCACCAGGCCCGACTGGTACTTGCGCGCGGCGATCAGGCCGCCGTACACCGAGTACTCGTCGGGCAGGCCGCGCGCCAGGGTGGCCTGCAGGAACACCGGCTCGGCCGGCACCTGGCTCGGCAGCAGCGGGTTGGTGTTCACGTTGTCGTAGCCGTTGCGGTACTTGCCCACGGTGGCCGAGTAGCGCCAGGTGCCCTCGCGCAGCAAGGTGGGCACGGCCGAGAAGGCCTGGGTGTACTTGGTCTGGCGGCCGTCGGCCTCGGTGATCGTGACCTCGAGGTCGCCGCTCGAGGCGGTGGGATACAGGTCGTCGAGCACGAAGGGCCCGGGCGCCACGAAGGTGCTGTAGACGATGTAGCCGTTCTGCCGCACGGTGACGCGCGCATTGGTCTGGGCGATGCCGCGGATCGTGGGCGCGTAGCCCTGCAGGCTGTCGGGCAGCATCGCGTCGTCGGAGGACACCTGCACGCCGCGGAACGGCAGGCTGTCGAAGAAGTTGCCGGGCGTGTTGCCGTCGCCGATCAGCAGTTGGCCATTGATCGAGGCCAGGTCGCGCTGCGCATAGCTGGTGACGCCCTGCCAGCGGCTTCGGCCATCGAGGCCGCGGTTGTAAGTCGAGTAGTGGCGAAAGCGCCAGTCGCCCATGTTGAAACCCGCGCGCACGCCCGCGAAGAAGGTGTTGCGCTGGAGCGTGTTGCGGTTGCGGTTGAACGGATCGGCGGCGTCGAAGACGTTGAGCTGCGGGTTGGTCAGCGGGGTGTCGTTGCGGTAGTTGCTGCCGCTGAAGCGCGAGTAGTTGAGCTGGTAGTCCAGCATGAAGGCGGTGATGCCCTTGTCCCACTTCTCGGGGCCCACGGCGCCGCGCGCGCTGCGCTTGAGCGCGGCCTGCGGAATGCTCAGGAACAGGCGCTGGCGCCCGGCGTCGTAGCTGAGCTTCGACTCGGGGATGGCGTGGACGAGGTCGATGCAGGCCTCGTCGGCGGCAGCGGCGATCGACGGGAACACGGCGACGTTCACGCCCCAGGTGTCGAGCAGGCCGCGCGTGAGGCAGGCCACCGCGTCGTTGGTGCCTTCCTTGTCCTCGAAGCGGACCTCGCTCTGGCCCACGCCGCGCTCGTTGAGCGAGACGTCGACGGTGTACTTGCCCGCAAGCACGCGGTTGCCGAACGAGAACAGCGAGAGGTCCGCATTGGGCTGGTCGCCGCCGATGCCGAGGAACTCCTCGTTGAAGGTCGAGGCGGCCAGCTGCTGCTTCTGCGCGACCGGTGGCTTCTGGGGCGCGGGCGCCTGCTCCTGCACCGGCGCGCCCTGCGCACCGTGCGTGCCGAGGGCCGCGAGCACCGCGGCGCACAGGCTCAGGCGGAACGGCGCGCGCAGGGCGCCGCCGGCCACCGGCGCGCGCCGGATCGCTGAAAGGGACGGGATGCGGCGGCGCATGGCTTTTCGCCCTCGCGCCTCAGCGCTTCGCGCCGTCGGCTGCGACAGGAGCGAGCTCGGCCTTCACGGCCACCGGCGCATCGCCCGCGGGCACGCGCACCAGTTCCTCGGGCGTTTCGCCGCCGTAGTCGTTGAGCGTGGTGAAGTTGACCTGGATCGCCTGCGGCGCCTTCACCGCGGTCAGCGGATACACCGACTCGCCGAAGGGCGGCACCATGTCGGCGTTGATGTCCTGCTGGCCGCCGTTGATCTTCAGGCCGGTGAAGGTCACGTGGTACGGCGTCGGGTTGCCGATCCTGAGCACCGCGCCCTGCGCGCCGCCGGCCACCGCCCACTGCAGCTGGCTGCGGGCCTCCTCGGACTTGCCGCCCAGGCTGGCGGGCCGGTAGAACAGCTTGATGCGGCTGCGCACCGCGATCTGCAGCACGTTCTCGTCCTTGGAGCGCTCGGGGATCTCCTTCACGTTGAGCCAGAACACCGTTTCGCGGTCGGCGGGCAGCTCGCCCGCCACGCGCATGATGCGCAGGATGTTCTCCATGCCGGGGTCCAGCCGCGACAGCGGCGGCGTGACCAGCATCGGGGTCTTGTTCTTGCCTTCGCCGGCGTCGATCCAGGCCTGGACCACGTAGGGCGAGGTGCCGGTGTTCTTCACCGGAATCGAGGCTTCGCGGTCCTTCTCGCCCAGGATGACGCGCGTGCCGCCGAGCATCACGCCCGCCGCGGCCGGCCATTGAAGGCAGAGCATCGCCACGATGCCCAGGGTCCAACGAATTCGATTCTTGCTGCACATACGACGGGTTCCTCGGTACGGCGGACGCTGGCGTCCAGGCGTACCCCAGCACGGCGGCGCACGCGGCGCACCGGCGGAAAAAAGACGGGTGATGGAAAAACCGGCCGATGCGGCGCGCCCACGCGAGGTCGCCGCGCCGCGTCGGTCCGGTGCGGAATCCGACGGCGCCTGCCGCAATGGACAGGGGCCGGATCCCGCGAAGGCGGCTTACTTGTAGTTGACCGTGAACTGGGCCGTCGAGTTGGCCGGACCGACCGTCACGGTGTCCTTGGTCGACACGTACACGGCCTGGAACTTCAGGGCGTTGTCGCCCTGGCCCAGAACGTATTGCGCCGATTCCGAGCCGAGCGGAATCTTGGTGGCGGCGGAATCACCCAGCTCGATGGCCACGCCCGAAGCGGTGGTCACGCCGACCTGGCCGGCATTCGCCAGGCGCAGGTTGGTGGCGTCGTCGAGGTCGGGCGTGCCGGTGAACGACACGGTCGCGCCCTTGGCGGTGGCGCCGCAGCCGAGCAGGTCGATGGTGAACTTCGACGGCGTGGCCTTCTTGCCCTTGCCGCCGTCGAGCACCGTGCGAGCGACCTTGCCCAGCGGCACGGTCATGTTCTGGCTGTTCGGCGAGATCGAGCAAGGTGCATCGACGATTTCGCCCGTGAAGTTGATGGTGCCGTCGGCAGCCATCGCGCCTTGCGACAGCGCAGCGGCGACAGCGGCCAGCGCCGCCAGCTTGAAGAATTTACGCATCTGAATTCCCTGGGATTGTTAACAAAAAGAACTACTTGCCTTGACAAGGCAGAGCGCAGTCTATTAACCAATTCCTAGGAGAAGAAGACGTTTTCGACTCAGTTGACAGTGGTTGACATTGTTAATTCAATGTTTGTGAACTAAACCCATTTGCAAACTTTTCGATACGAAAGTTTTGCCAAATACTACCGAGCTGACATCACTCGGTCGCCACCTGCAGCACCAGTTTGCCGAAGTTGGCACCACTGAAGAGCCGGTTCAGGGCCTCGGGGAAGGTGTCGAGGCCCTGCACGATGTCTTCCTTGCTCTTCATGCGCCCATCCTTCAGGTAACCCGCCAGTTCGGCGATCGCCACGGGATAGCGGTCGGCGTAGTCGAACACCACGATGCCTTCCATGCGCGCCCGGTTCACCAGCAGGCTCAGGTAGTTGCGGGGGCCGGCCGCCGGCATGCTGTTGGCGTTGTTGTACTGACTGATGGCGCCGCAGATGATGATGCGGGCCTTGCGCGCGATGCGCGCGAGCACGAGGTCGAGGATCTCGCCGCCGACGTTGTCGAAGTAGATGTCCACGCCCTTGGGACAGTGCTGCTTGAGGCCGTCGCGCACCGCGGCGGCGCCGGCCTTGTAGTCGATGCAGGCGTCGAAGCCCAGCTCCTTGACCACCCAGTCGCACTTGGCCTCGCCGCCCGCGATGCCGACCACGCGGCAGCCCTTGATCTTGGCCAGCTGGCCCACGGTCTGGCCGACCGCGCCGGCGGCGCCCGAGATCACGACGGTCTCGCCGGCCTTGGGCTGGCCCACGTCCATCAGGCCGAAGTAGCCGGTCATGCCGGGCATGCCCAGCACGTTGAGCCACTGGGTGATGCTGCCCACGCGCAGGTCGATCTTCACCAGGCCGTTGCGCTTGATCTCCTCCTGCGGGATCAGCATGTATTCCTGCACGTTGAGCGTGCCGTAGACGGTGTCGCCGACCGCGAACTGCGGGTTCTTCGAGGCGATGACGCGGCCGATGCCACCGGCGCGCATCACGGCGCCGATCTCGACCGGCGGGATGTAGCTCTTGGCATCGTTGAGCCAGCCGCGCATGGCCGGGTCGAGCGACAGCGACAGCGTCTTGACCAGCACGCCGCCCTCGGCCGGCTCGGCCACGGGCTCGCTGCCGAAGCTCCAGTGCTCGCGCGTGGCGGCGGCCTCGGGACGCTTGGCGAGGCGGACCTGGTGGTTGACGAGTGCGGTGGTGTCGGTCATGAAGCGTCTCCTGGAGATGGGGCCGCGCCCCGGGGTGTGGCTGAGCGGCGCATGCTAGCCGCGCCGCGCGGGGCCGCGCGTAGCGCAGGCGACAGCCCACCCTCCCCGCCCGGACCGCGTCAGCCCAGGCGCACCACGATCTGCAGGCCCGGAGACGCGTTGCGCACGCGCAGGCTGCCGCCATGTGCCTCGGCGATCAGCCGGCACAGGTACATGCCCAGGCCGACGCCGCCGGTGGCGCGCTGGCGCGCGCCGTCGGTGCGGTAGAAGGCCTCGGTCAGCCGCTCGAGCTGCGCCTCGTCCACGCCCGGACCGAAGTCGCGCACCTCGATCTCCACGCCCTGCGCCTGGCCCTCGAGCACCGCGCGCACCGACACGCTGGGCGGACGCGGCGCCTCGGTGCTGTAGCGCAGTGCGTTGTCCAGCAGGTTGCGCACCAGCAGGCGGATGCGCATGCGGTCGACCGAATGCGCCGGCAGGCCCTCGGCGAGGTCGAGGTGGACCTCGCGCGCGGCCGGCATCTCGGCCACGGTCTCGCGCACCAGCGCCGCGAGATCGATGCGCTCGCGCTGCAGCGCCGCGTGCGGGCTCGCGAGCCGTTCGCTTTCGAGCAGGTCGCTGATCAGGTCTCGCATCTCGTTGAGGTCGCGCAGCAGCGCCTCGCGCTCGGCCCGGCCCTCGGCCGTGGCTGGCAGCAGCTCGGCATTGAGCCGCGCGCGCGTGAGCGGCGAGCGCAGCTCGTGGCTCAGCGCCAGCAGCAGCCCGCGCTTGGCATCGAGCATGGCCTGGATGTCGTGGGCCATGGTGTTGATGTGCTCCGCGAGATCGCCGATGTCGTCGTTGCGGCGCACCGGGATCGGCCGCTCGAAGTCGCCGCGGCCGAAGCGCTGCGCGCCGTCGCGGATGTCGATCAGCGGCCGCAGCAGCCGGCTCACGTAGGCATAGCCCAGCACCACGAGCAGCAGCAGCAGGCTCAGCGTGGCCCAGCCGGCAGCGCGCGGCGCGATCTGCCACAGCCGCGGCGCCCAGCCGAAGATCACGCGGTGGCCGTCGGCCGTGGGCCGGATGAACCACTTGTCGTTCCACATCGATTCGTCGTGGTCGCGCATCCAGCCGCCGCGCGTGCCGTGCTCGCCGGGGTTCGAGTCCCAGTTGACGGTCGGCC
This sequence comes from Variovorax sp. GW821-FHT09B01, assembly GCF_059418345.1. Taxonomy (NCBI): domain Bacteria; kingdom Pseudomonadati; phylum Pseudomonadota; class Betaproteobacteria; order Burkholderiales; family Comamonadaceae; genus Variovorax; species Variovorax sp. GW821-FHT09B01. The sequence goes on from NZ_JBWKPQ010000027.1 coordinate 94,208, forward strand.
CGACGATGCGGATGGTGATCGGCAAGCGGTCGACCAGCGCCTGCGCGCGCGACACGTCGGGCGGCGTGCCGAGCTCGGCCACCAGCCGGTCGGCGTAGTCGACCAGCATCGGCTGCGCGGCCTCGGCCCAGCCGGTGGAGAAGGACTTCTTCATGCCCGCGAGGAACACGCCGGTCATGACCACCGCGAGCAGCACGAACATCATCACCAGCCGGATGCGCAGCGAGCGGCGCCAGCGGCGCTTGCCCTGCACCTTCTCGTGCCACTGCGCATGCCACTGCCGGTGCAGCTCGTCGCGGCGGCAGGCGAAGGCATGCCACGCGCCCTCGCGATCGCGGCGTTCCCTGCGGCGGAAGTTCATGAAGAAGGCTCGCCGCGTGCCACGGCGAGCGCGTAGCCCGCGTTGCGCAGCGTCTTGATGCAGTCCAGCGGTTCGAGCTTCTTGCGCAGGCGGCTCACCACGATGTCGACCGCGCGCGTGTAGAGCTCGGCCTCGTGGCCGCGCAGCCGGTTGAGGATGTCGTCGCGGCTGAACACCTTGCCGGGCTCGGCCGCCAGCAGCGCCAGCAGCTCGAACTCGGTGCCGGTGAGGTCGACGCGCTCGCCCTGGCGCAGCACCAGGCGCCGGTCGAGGTCGATCGCCAGGCCGTCGAACACGCGCTGCTGCGATGAGGCGGCCGCGGGCGGCGCGACGCGCTGGCGCCGCAGGATGGTCTGCACGCGCGCCACGAGTTCGCGCGGCTCGAAGGGCTTGGGCACGTAGTCGTCGGCGCCGAGCTCGAGGCCGACCACGCGGTCCATCACCTCGCCGCGCGCGGTCAGCATCACGATCGGGATGTCGCTCTCCTTGCGGATCTCGCGGCACAGCGCGAAGCCGTCCATCTCGGGCAGCATGACGTCGAGGATGGCGGCGTCGAAGCTCTCGGCGCGCAGCCGCGCCAGGCCTTCGCTGGGCCGCACCGCGCTCTCGAGCGTGCAGCCGAAGCGCGCGAAGTAGCTCGCCAGCGGCGCGCCGAGGTGTTCGTCGTCGTCGATCAGCAGGATGCGCGGCATGGGCGGATTGTGCCTTCTGGCCAGGAGCTGGCTGATGATCAACCCGCCCGGCATCGCACCGCCACGACGAGGCCGGCCGCGAGCGCGGCGAGCAGGACCAGGTGATACGCGACGTCGGGCACGGTCTGCGGCCCGATGCCGATCGCGATGGTGAACAGGCCGACCAGCGTGCCGAGCAGCGCGAAGCCCTGGGCGCGGATCGCGAACCAGCGCGTCCAGGCCGGGCGCAGCCAACTCGCGACCGCCGCGCCCACCAGCACCAGCGCGATCACGGCCTCGGCCGTGCGTGCCTGCGCATGCGCGAAGCCGGGGATCAGCCGGCCCGCGTGCACGGCCGAGGCGGTGCCGAGCGCGAGCGCCTCGGCCAGCAGCCAGGTGCGCGCCACGGCGGGGCGCAGCACGGGCCGCACGGCATCGTCGGGACGCGCGCTCACCAGGGGTCCTGCCTTCCGACGCGGCCCAGGTGCGTGAAGCCGAAGCCCGCCTCGTACTTGAGGCCGAAGCCCAGCGCGCGATCGAACGCGATGTGCGCGGCCCAGATCAGCGCCAGCGGCAGCGCGAAGGGCAACGCCACCAGCAGGCCCAGCGCGCCGATGCCCAGCGGCACCAGGTACGAGTGCGCGACGTTGTAGACCCGCGCGCCGATGCGCGGCCCCGCCAGGTAGCCGAGCATCGACAGGTCGGGCAGCAGGAACAGCAGCGCGAACAGGCCCCAGCCGCTGCCGGTGCGGTCGTAGGCGATCAACGCGCCCGCCAGCATGGCCAGCGCCTCGAGCCGCAGCGTGGTGCGCACGCCGCCGGTCGCGGCGCCTTCCCGCATCTCGGTCGCGGCATCGCTCGCGCGGCGCGCGGCCTGGCGCCGCAGCGCGATCAGGTCGCCCAGGTTCGGTTCGATGGTCTTCATGGTGTGCTCGCATCAGGTGGAGGGCGCCGGGCCCCGAAAGGAACGGAAGGCGGCCCCGACGGAAGGTCGGGGCCGCCGGTGCATCAGCCTTGGCGGCTCCAGCGGCGTCCGCCGCGCTCCATGAACTCGCGCACCTTCTGCTGCTGCGCGGGGTTCAGGTGGTCGAAGAAGTCGGCCGCCGCGGCAATGATCTCGGGGCTGCCGTTGCGCAGCGCCGCGGTCTTCTCGTCGACCAGGCGGGTGGCGCCGGCCTGGTCGAGCTTGTTGCCCGCGAACAGGGCGCGGAACTGCGAGCGCGGATCGCCCGAGCCGTCGGCGCCGCGCAGGGCCTGGCGCTGCGCCTGCAGCTTCTCGGCCAGCACGGTGAGCTTCTGCTTCTGCGACGCATCGAGGTCGAGCTTGCTGCCCACGCGCTCGACCATCTTGGCGCGGAACTCGGCGCTGTCGCCGTTCCAGCCGTGGCGATGGCCGGCGCAGCCGGCGACGCTGCCGGCCACCACGGCGAGCCCGGCAAAACCGAAGAGCGTGCGTTTGATCCAGTGTTTCATGACGGGTCCTTGTGTGTGTTGGAGGAGGAAGCTCGATGGTGCTTTCGGGCCGCCTTCGCGTCCTTTCACCGCGGTATCGGCGTGTTTCGTTTTATTGCGACGCGAGGCCGGCGGGCCGAAACGAAAAAGCGACGCCGATGCGTCGCTTGTTTCCGGGGGGCGCGGAAGGCCGCTTCGCTCAGAGCTTGCTGGCGTCGCGCGAGGCGGCGGCGCGTGCGTCCACCGGGTTCTGCAGCGTCGAGATCACCTTGCTGTTGACGCGCGAACCCGAGCTCACGTTCTGGTCGGGCGCGGCGGCGGTGCGCACGGCCTCGGCGGCCACGCTGGCACGGTCGGTCGAGCGCGCCACGGTCTCGGGACCGCGCGAGCCGCGCGTCACGTTCTGGTTCGGTGCCGCGGCGGTGCGCACGGCTTCCTCGTTGATCTCGGCGCGGGTCTTGGCCGACACGGCCTGGTGCACGCCGTCATAGCTTTCGGCCTTGGCGCCCGCGGCGGCGAGCATGGCGAAGGAGGCGACGGCGACAGCCTGGGTCAGGGAGAGCTTCATGGATCGGGCCTTTCAGGGTTGGTGAAGAGAAGGCCTGATCGTGCTTGCCGGCGCGCGGCAAGTCCTTTCGCCGCGGTTTCGGCGTGTTTCGTTTTATTGCGGCGGGCTTGAAGCGCGCGCGGCGCTCAGCCCGCGAGCATGGCGGCGGGATCGTCCGAGTCGACCACCGAGCGCGCCCAGGCCTCGAGCTTGCTCGTGTCGGCGCGCAGCACCTCCTGCTTGACCGCGAGGATGCGCGAGGGATGCATCGAAAAGCTGCGCAGCCCCAGGCCCAGCAGCAGCCGCGTGAAGGCCACGTCGCCCGCCATCTCGCCGCACACCGCCACGGCCTTGCCCTGGCGGCGGCACTCGGCGATGGTGTCGGCCACCAGCTTCAGCACCGCCGGATGGGCCGGGTCGTAGAGGTGCGCCACCGACTCGTCGGCGCGGTCGATCGCCAGCGTGTACTGGATCAGGTCGTTGGTGCCGATCGAGAGGAAGTCGAAGTGCTTCAGGAAGGTGCGCAGCGTGAGCGCCGCGGCCGGGATCTCGATCATGGCGCCGAGCTTCACGTGGCCGTGCACCGCTCCGCGGTTGTCGAGCTCGGTGCGCGCGAGCGCGATCAGCGCCAGCGTCTGGCGGATCTCGCTCGCGTGCGCGAGCATCGGGATCAGCAGGTGGATCTCGCCGTGCGCGGCCGCGCGCAGGATGGCGCGCAGCTGCGTGAGGAACATCGCGGGATCGGCCAGGCTCCAGCGGATGGCGCGCAGGCCGAGCGCGGGATTCAGGTGCTCCTGCTTGTTGGCGGACTTGTTGTCCAGCGGCTTGTCGGCACCCACGTCGATGGTGCGGATGGTGACCGGCATGCCCTGCATGCCCTCGACCGCGCGCTTGTAGGCCTGGTACTGCTCCTCCTCGTTGGGCAGCCGCGTCTGGCGCGCCGACGACTCGCGGCCCATGAACAGGAACTCGCTGCGGAACAGGCCCACGCCGACCGCGCCGGCCTTCATCGCGCCCACCGTGTCCTCGGGCATCTCGATGTTGGCGAGCAGTTCGACGCGCTGGCCGTCGAGCGTGACGGCCGGCTTGTGGCGCAGCCGCGCGAGGCGCCCGCGCTCGAGGTCGCCCTGGCGCTGCTTGAAGCCGTACTCGGCCAGGATGATCGGCGAGGGGTCGATGATCATCACGCCGGCATCGCCGTCGATGATGACCCAGTCGTCCTGCCGCACCAGCTGGCTCGCGGTGCGCGCGCCGACCACCGCCGGCACGTCCATGCTGCGCGCCACGATCGCGGTGTGCGAGGTGCGCCCGCCGACGTCGGTGACGAAGCCGGCGAACACGCTCTTCTTGAACTGCAGCATGTCGGCCGGCGAGAGATCGTGCGCGATCAGCACCAGCGGCACGTCGATGCCGTCGCCCGCGGTGAGGTCGTCGTCCTCGTCGGACGAGGCGCGCTTGCGCCGTGGCGGGCTCGGCGCCAGCACCGCGGCCGTGCCCTTCATGCGATGCAGCAGCCGCTCCACCACCTGCTCGAGGTCGGCCTTGCGCTCGCGCAGGTACTCGTCCTCCATCTCGTCGAACTGGCGCGCGATGACCTCGAGCTGCGTGGTCAGCGCCCATTCGGCGTTGTAGAGCCGCTCGCTGATCCAGTGCTTGACGCCGCCGCTCAGGGCCTCGTCCTGCAGCAGCATCTGGTGCACCTCGAGCAGCGCCGCGAGCTCGTGCGGCGCGTCGTTCGGGCCCATCTGCGCGACGTTGGTCTGCAGCTTGGCCAGCTCCTCGGCCACGGCGTTGCGCGCGGTGCGCACGCGATCGATCTCGGTCTCGATCTCCTCGGGCTTGATGAAGTAGTGGGCCACGTCGATGCGGCTCGACACCACCAGCACCGCGCGGCCGATGGCGATGCCACGGGCGACGGGAAGGCCGTGGACTGCGAAGGTCATGCGCGGTGGTCCTTATTCGCCTTCGCCGAACTTGTCGTCCATCAACTGGACGATGGCATTGAGGGCCTCTTCCTCCTGCGGGCCGTTGGTTTCGAGCTCGACGGTCGAGCCGAGCCCGGCGGCCAGCATCATCACGCCCATGATGCTCTTGGCGTTGATGCGGCGGTCGCCGCGCGAGAGCCACACCTCGCAGGGAAAGCTGCCTGCGAGCTTGGTCAGCTTGGCCGATGCGCGTGCATGCAGTCCCAGCTTATTGCTGATGGTCACGGATTTCTTGATCACTGTGCTTTCTCTTGGCCTGGTTCTGCGGTGCCGCCACCGCCACTTGCATCACGCCCGCGGTGCCGCCGGCGATGGCGCGCTGCACGAGCACGTCGAGCGGCTCGTGCCGGTAGGTCACGGCGCGCAGCAGCATCGGAAGATTGACGCCCGCCACGAGCCGCGAGCGAACGCCGTCCACCAGCTTCTGCGCCACGTTGCAAGGCGTGGCGCCGAACACGTCGGCCAGCACCAGCACCTGCACGCGCGGCCCGTGGAGCTGCTGCGCGAGCGTGATGCGCGCGGCCGCCAGGGTTTCCTCGGGCGGCACGTTGGGCAGCACGTCGAGCGCGACGATGGCGTTCTCGCTGTCGGGAAACACATGCAGCGCGCACTTTCGCAACGCTTGTGCGAAGGGCGAATGGGCAATGATGAGGATGCTGTTCATGCGGCTCGGGGGACGGCGCGTCGATTATGCGGGGGCGCCCGGAGGAAGTAGATATACGACATAACGCAGCACCCCAGCAGGATGGCCATTGCGCCACGGAAAGCGTCCACGGTGTCGAGGCCGGCGCGCACGAACAGGTCGATCAGCAGGCCCACGCCCCACTGCACCACGAACACGCCGACGAAGATCACGAGGTTGTAGGCCGACAGCGCGCGGCCCGCGAGCGCCGGCGGCAGCGCCATCGCCACGGCCGGCTGGGCCAGCGTGACCACCGTGCAGAGGCACAGGAAAACCGCCCACGTTCCCGTGCCCGCACGCGGCCCCGCTATCAAAACAATAGCCATGAACAGCAGCGAGAACGGCAGGCCCCAGGCCATGAGCCGATCCGCCGCAATGCCGCGCTGCGCGAGCCGGGGATTGGCCACGCCCCAGAGCCAGTAGGTGGCGAGCAGCACCAGGCTGATGGCGAACAGCGCCTCGGCCGCGCGCAGCGGCGTGTAGCCCGACACCCGCGTGAGCCAGGGCACGGCCCACAGCGACTGCATCGCGATGAAGCCGCCGTAGTGGAAGAAGCCGATCGGCGCGAGCTTGCGGAAGAAGGGATCGCGCCAGACGGCGGCGTAGCTGCCGCCGTCGTCGGGAGCCGCCGTCGCAGCGGGTGGGGCTCGACGCCACGAGGGCGCGACCCAGGCGATCAGCAGCATCGACACGATCACGCCCGCGCCCAGCAGCCAGAACAGCGCGCGCCAGCCGATCAGCGGCACCAGCCATTGCACCGGCAGCGTCGCGCCGACCAGCCCGAACGACCCGACCATCAGCATCCACGAGTTGCTGCGCAGTTGCATCGCGGGCGAGAGCCAGCGCCGGTAGCCGGTGAGCGGCGCCATCAGGCAGGCGCTGACGCCCACGCCGGTGAGCACGCGCGCGGCCAGCAGCAGCGAGAAATGCGTGGCGACCGAGAACAGCAGGCAGCCGGCCACCGCCACGCCGAGAAAAGCCACCACCACGCGCTTGGGGCCGTGGCGGTCGAGCCAGGCGCCCATGGGCAGTTGCGTGAACGCGAAGCCGAGGAAGTAGCCGCCCGCGAGCAGGCCGAGGTCGCGCGACTCGAGGTCGAACTCGTCGGTGAGCGTGGGCGACAGGGTGGCCGTGATCGCGCGCACCAGGGTCGAGAGGAAGTAAGCGAAGGCGAAGGCCAGGAAGACGCCGGCGACGCGGCGCCGGCCGCCGAGCGTGCCCTCGCTCATCGCGCGGCCGCCGGGAGCGCCGCGCCGAAGTGGCGGGGGAGGCTCATGGCAGCCGCAGGCCTTCGAAGAAGGTCTTGGCGGCCTCGTCCGACGATGGCCGGCCCAGCACCATCGCCTGGTAGAGCGACACGGCGCCGGGCGGCGTCGAGCGGGTCTCGGTCTGGGCGAACCACAGCACCTGCAGCGGCTGGCCCGTGGGCGTGGCCGGCGCATCGAGCCGCAGCGGCGCGGGCGTGGCGGCGGCGCGCGGCACCGTGGCGGGCGCCTCGGTGGTGGCCGCGCCCTGGAGCTGCTCGCGCGTGGCGAGCTGCCAGGCACGCAGCCAGCTCTCGGCCTGGGCGGCATCGGCGGCGGTGGCGTGCGCGATCGCGAAGGTGGCGCCGCCGGCCTCGCAACCGGCCATGTCGACCTGCACCGATTCGGCGCCCAGCGGCTGCGCGCGGGTGGCGCGGTCGGCCTTGCAGGGCAGCAGCGCGACCAGGCCGGCCTCGGCCACCGGGACTTCGCGCCAGTTGAAGGTCGGGCTGCAGGCCGCGAGCACGAGGACCGCGGCGGCGGCGCAGGAGGCGCGCGCGCGGCGGCGAAGACGGGAGGTGGGCTGCGGCATGGGGACCGGATTATCGATCCGCCGTTCCACGGGGACTGTCGCGCGCGCCAGCACGTTCGAACGTGCGGAACTAGAATCGCGCCGCCCCACTCAGTCAGCAGCCATGAAAAAGTACGTTATCGCAGCCGCCGTTGCCGTCGCCCTGGCCACCGGCGTGGGGGTGTACCTCGGCTCGGGCACCACCGCGGCGCCCGCCTCGACCTTCGTGCTGCTCGACGGCACCAGGAAGAGCACCGAGGACCTCAAGGGCAAGGTCACGCTGGTCAACTTCTGGGCCACGAGCTGCGTGACCTGCGTCGGCGAGATGCCCAAGGTGATCGCCACCTACGACAAGTACAAGGCGCGCGGCTACGACACGCTGGCGGTGGCCATGAGCTACGACCCGCCGAGCTACGTCGTCAATTTCGCCGAAACCCGCAAGCTGCCGTTCAAGGTGGCGATCGACAACACCGGCAGCGTGGCGCAGGCCTGGGGCGACGTGAAGCTCACGCCGACCACCTACCTCGTGAACAAGCAGGGCCAGATCGTCAAGCGCTACGTGGGCGAGCCCGATTTCGCCGAGCTGCACAAGCTGATCGAGAAGCTGCTGGCCGAAGCCTGAGCCGGCCTCACTCGACAAGAAGGCGCTGCCCGTTACCGGACAGCGCCTTTTTTCTTGGGCGACCGAACGCGGATCAGCGATCGCGGAAGGTGTCGTGGCAAGCCTTGCAGCTCGCGGCGGTCGGGCCGAACTGGGTCTTGAGCGCATCGATGTTGCCGGCCTTGGCGGCCACCAGCAGCTTGCCGGTCTCGGCGATCAGCTTGTCCTGGTGCTCCTTGAACTTGGGCGCTTCCTTCCAGACCTCGGGCTTGGCCTTGCCGCCCTCGGTGCCGGCGCCGAAGCCGGCCCAGGGCAGCTTCGCCATGTCGGCCACCACTTCGGCATTGGCCGCGGCGGCGGCGGCGTCGTAGGGCGCGCGGCCGTTGGCCATGGCGCCCAGGCGGCCGAAGTGCTGCGACATGACGAACAGCGCGCTCTGGCGGTACTTGATGGCGTCTTCAGGCTTCGCGAACTGGGCCGCGGCCGGCAGGGTGGTGGCGGCGCAGGCGGCGGCCAGCGCGAAGGTGGCGAGTCGGATCATCGTGGTCCTTCTGACATGTGGGAATCGTGGGTGATGCCGTCGGGCGCGGCACCTGCGCGGCAGTGTAGGGGCAGGCCGGTCGGCGCGCATAGCAACAACCCGATGGAACGGGCGGCTCGGACTTTGCTAATCTGCGCCTTCCGCAGCCATGCGCTCCCCCCACCTTCGATGACCGACTCCCCCGCGGCCGCGGCGTCCCGCCAGGCCACCCGAACACGCGTCTGGGACCTGCCGACCCGGCTGTTCCACTGGGCCCTGGCCGCCGCCGTGATCGGGCTGATCGCCACCGGCCTCGGCGGCGTCATGGAATGGCATTTCCGCCTCGGCTACACGGTGCTCGCGCTGCTGCTGTTCCGGCTGCTCTGGGGCTTCGTCGGCGGGCGCTGGTCGCGCTTCGCGGCCTTCGTCTACGCGCCGGGCTCGCTCCTCGCCTACCTGCGCGGCCGCGCCCATCCCGATCACCTGATCGGCCACACGCCGCTGGGCGCGCTGTCGGTGTTCGCGGTGCTCGCGATCCTGGCGCTGCAGGTGGCCACCGGCCTCGTGGCCGACGACGAGATCTCGGCCGCCGGGCCGCTCACGCGTTTCGTCTCGAGCGATCTCGTGAGCCTGGCCACGGGCTGGCACAGCACGCAGGGCAAGTGGATCGTGATCGCGCTCGCGAGCCTGCACGTGCTCGCGGTGCTGTTCTACGTGGTGGTGAAGCGCCACCGGCTGGTCGCGCCGATGCTCTCGGGCGACAAGGACATCGCCGCCGCCGATCGTGCCGCGCCCGTCGCCGGCAGCCGCGACGACGCCGCGTCGCGTGGCTTCGCGCTGGTACTCGCGCTGCTGTGCGCGGGCGTCGCGTACTGGGTTTCATCGTTGCGCGCATGAGCTCCTCGGTCTCACGCCCCCTGCCGCTGTCGGACACGCCGGCCGTCGTGCTGCTCACGCCCGACGAGGCCCACGAACTCGAGGCCGCGCGCCTCATCTTCCGCGACTACGCCGCCTCGCTGGGCATCGATCTCGACTTCCAGAATTTCGACCAGGAACTGGCCGCGCTGCCGGGCGAATACGTCGAGCCGCGCGGCACGCTGCTGCTGGCGCTGGTCGATCCGGCGCACGTCAAGGACGAGGCCGGCCGCGCCACGCCCACGCTGGTGCGCGCCGATGGGCGGATCGCGCATGTGGCCGGCTGCTGCGCGCTGCGGCCGCTCGACAGCGCGGATTACGTGAATGCGGCGGAGATGAAGCGCCTGTACGTGCGCCCGGGCTTTCGCGGTCTGGGGCTGGGCCGCCAGCTCGCCGAGGCGATCCTCGACGCGGCGCGTGGCGCGGGCTACGGCTGCGTGCTGCTCGACACGCTCGACGAGATGGAGTCGGCGCGTGCCCTCTACGAAGACCTGGGCTTCGCCGAGGTGCCGCCCTTCTATCACAACCCCATTGCGGGGGCGCACTACCTGAAGGTGGACCTGTAGGCGAGGAACGGTCCGCGGGGCGGACCGTTCTCGTTGGACCTGCCGCTCAGCCCTTGGCTTGCGCCAACAGCGTTTCGGCGTTGCTGACTTCGAACTTGCCCGGTGCCTCGACGTTGAGCGTCGCGACCTTGCCGTCCTTCACGAGCATCGAGTAGCGGTTGCTGCGCAGGCCCATGCCGCGGCCCGTGAGGTCCAGCGTGAGGCCGGTGGCCTTGGCGAAATCGGCGCTGCCGTCGGCCAGCATGCGCACCTTGGCGCCGGTCTTCTGGTCGCGCGCCCAGGCGCCCATCACGAAGGCATCGTTCACGCTCACGCACCAGATCTCGTCCACGCCCGCGGCCTTGAAGTCGTCGAAGTGCTGCACGTAGCCCGGCACGTGCTTGGCCGAGCAGGTGGGCGTGAAGGCGCCCGGCAGCGCGAACAGCGCGATGGTCTTGCCGGCCACGGCCTTGCTCACGTCCACGGGGTTCGGGCCGATGCTGCAGCCTTCGCCCTCGACTTCCGAGTACTCCTGCAGGGTGGCCGAGGGAAGGGTGTCGCCGACTTTGATCATTTGAAAGTGCTCCTGGAAAAAGAAAAACGGCCCACATTGTGGGCCGTTTCGCGATGGACTGCCGGCTGCCTTGCGGAGCCGGCGGACCCGAGGGGGATCAGACCAGGACGGCCTTCTCGACCAGACGGGTCACGACCCAGTTCTTGGTCTTCGAGATCGGACGGCTTTCCGTGATCTCGATGGTGTCGCCCAGCTTGTACTCGCCCTTTTCGTCATGGGCGTGGTACTTGCTCGTCTTGGCCACGATCTTGCCGTAGAGCTCGTGCTTCACACGGCGCTCGACCAGCACGGTCACGGTCTTGGCACGCTTGTCGCTGACCACCTTGCCGATCAAGGTGCGCTTGAGGGATTTTTTAGCTTCCGTCATGTTCACTCCTTACTTGGCGGCTTGGGTTTCTTGCTGCTTCTGAGCAAGAACGGTCTTGGCGCGCGCGATGTCGCGACGCGTCACGCGCAGCGTCGAGGTGTTCGACAGCTGTTGCGTGGCTTTCTGCATGCGCAGGCCGAAATGGGCCTTCTGCAGATCCTTGATTTCGGCTTGCAGACCGGCGACGTCCTTCTCGCGCAGTGCTGTTGCCTTGCTCACCTTGGCCGGAGCCGCGGCTTCTTTCTTCTTACGTGTTGCCATGGATGTTCTCCTCTCAGGCGCCGAGCTGGCGCGAGACGAACGTCGTGCGCAGCGGCAGCTTGGCAGCGGCCAGGCGGAAGGCTTCGCGGGCGAGTTCTTCGGGCACGCCGACGATCTCGAACACGATCTTGCCGGGCTGGATCTCGGCGACGTAGTACTCGGGGTTGCCCTTGCCGTTACCCATCCGCACTTCTGCGGGCTTGGTCGAGATCGGCTTGTCGGGGAACACGCGGATCCAGATACGGCCACCGCGCTTCACGTGACGCGAAATCGCGCGGCGAGCGGCTTCGATCTGGCGCGCCGTGAGGCGGCCGCGGTCGGTGCATTTCAGACCGAAGTCACCGAAGGCCACCGAGTTGCCCCGGGTGGCGACGCCGGTGTTGCGGCCCTTTTGTTCCTTGCGGAACTTTCTGCGTGCAGGTTGCAGCATGTCTTGTTACTCCGTGAGGACTGCCCCGGGCTTCCTGTGCGAATGCACACCCGGGGCTGAGACCGATTACTCGGTCTTGGCACCGTCCGCTGCTGCAGCGGGCGCGGCTTTGCGGACGCGCTTAACGGCGGGTTTCGAGTCTGCACCGGCACCGCCGGTTGCTTCTGCGGGCTTGTCGCTGCCGTCGGCGGGAGCGGTGTTGCCACCGATCGGGCCACGGGCACCGGCACGCGGGCCGCCGCGGCGGTCACCGCCCGGACGGTCGCCACCAGGGCGGCCATCACGGCGCGGACCACGCGGACGACGCTCTTCCTCGGGACGCGGGGTCTCGACGGCGGGCAGGTCGTTGCGGCCCAGGGTGTCGCCCTTGTAGACCCACACCTTGACGCCGATGACGCCGTAGGTGGTCTTGGCTTCCGAGGTGCCGTAGTCGATGTCGGCGCGCAGCGTGTGAAGCGGCACGCGACCTTCGCGGTACCACTCGGTACGAGCGATTTCGATGCCGTTCAGGCGGCCAGCCGACATGATCTTGATGCCCTGGGCACCCAGACGCATGGCGTTCTGCATGGCGCGCTTCATGGCGCGGCGGAACATGATCCGCTTTTCGAGCTGCTGCGTGATGCTGTCGGCGATCAGCTGGGCATCGATTTCGGGCTTGCGCACTTCTTCGATGTTCACTGCCACCGGCACGCCGAGCTGGCGGCCCAGTTCGCGCTTGAGGTTCTCGATGTCTTCGCCCTTCTTGCCGATCACGACGCCCGGACGAGCCGAGTAGATCGTGATGCGGGCGTTCTTGGCGGGACGCTCGATCAGGACGCGCGACACCGAAGCGTTCTTCAGCTTCTTCTTCAGGTATTCGCGAACCTTGATGTCTTCGGCCAGCATGCCCGCGAAATCGCGGTCGCTGGCATACCAGCGGCTGGACCAGTTACGGGTAACCGCCAGACGGAAGCCGGTCGGATGGATTTTCTGTCCCATATTTCTTCCAGGCTCTTAGTTGCCAACCGTCACGTACACATGGCACGTGGGCTTGCTGATGCGATTGCCGCGACCCTTGGCGCGCGCCGTGAAGCGCTTGAGCGTGGCGCCCTGTTCGACGTAGATGGTCTTGACCTTCAGTTCGTCGATGTCGGCACCGTCGTTGTGCTCCGCGTTGGCGATGGCCGACTCGAGCACCTTCTTGATGATCACAGCGGCCTTCTTCTGCGTGAATTGCAGAACGTTGAGCGCTTGATCGACCTTCTTGCCGCGGATCAGGTCGGCGACCAGACGGCCCTTGTCGACCGAGAGGCGGACACCGCGGAGGACTGCACGTGTTTCAGACATGGTCGTTCCTTACTTCTTCTGGACTTTCTTGTCCGCGGGGTGCCCCTTGAACGTGCGCGTGAGCGCAAATTCGCCGAGCTTGTGGCCGACCATCTGGTCGGTGATGTAGACAGGCACGTGCTGCTTGCCGTTGTGCACGGCAATGGTCAGGCCGATGAACTCGGGCAGGACCATCGAGCGGCGCGACCAGGTCTTGATCGGCTTCTTGTCCTTCGTCGTCACGGCCTTGTCGGCCTTGGCAACGAGGTGATGGTCAACAAACGGACCCTTTTTGAGAGAGCGAGTCATTTGCTATCCCTTACTTCTTGCGGCGCGACACGATGAAGACCTGCGTGCGCTTGTTGTTACGGGTACGGTAACCCTTGGTCAGGTTGCCCCACGGGTCGACAGGGTGACGGCCTTCGCCGGTCTTGCCTTCGCCACCACCGTGCGGGTGGTCGACCGGGTTCATCACCACGCCGCGAACGGTCGGGCGGATACCCATCCAACGCTTCACACCGGCCTTGCCGAGCTGGCGCAGGCTATGTTCTTCGTTGGCCACTTCACCGATGGTCGCGCGGCATTCGATGTGAATGCGGCGGACTTCGCCCGAACGCATGCGGACCTGGGCGTAGACGCCTTCACGGGCCAGCAGCGTGGCCGAGGTACCGGCCGAGCGGGCGATCTGCGCGCCCTTGCCGGGCTGCAGTTCGATGCAGTGGATCGTCGAACCCACCGGAATGTTGCGGATCGGCAGCGTATTGCCGGCGCGGATCGGAGCTTCCGAACCCGACAGCAGCGTTGCACCGGCTTCCAGACCGCGCGGGGCGATGATGTAGCGGCGCTCGCCGTCGGCGTAGCAGACCAGCGCGATGTGGGCGGTGCGGTTCGGGTCGTACTCGATGCGCTCGACCTTCGCCGGGATGCCGTCCTTGTTGCGACGGAAGTCGACCACACGGTAGTGGTGCTTGTGACCGCCGCCCTTGTGACGGGTCGTGATGTGGCCGTTGTTGTTGCGGCCGGCCTTCTGGAACTGGGGTTCCAGCAGGGATGCGAGCGGAGCACCCTTGTACAGGTGGTCACGCGAAATCTTCACCGCGCCGCGTTGGCCCGGCGAAGTGGGTTTCATCTTGATGACGGCCATGATTAAGCGCCTTCCCCGACGAGGTTGAGCTCTTGACCGGCCTTCAGCGTGACGTAGGCCTTGCGAACGTGGTCGCGGCGGCCGACGGACTTGCCGAAGCGCTTGGTCTTGCCCTTGATGTTGGCAACCGACACGCCCTTGACTTCGACCTTGAACATCAGTTCGACGGCGGCCTTGATCTCGGGCTTGGTGGCGTCTTGCAACACCTTGAAAGTGACAGCGTTCGACTTCTCGCCGACCATCGTGGCCTTTTCGGACACGATCGGGGCGACCAGCACGTTCATGAGACGGCCTTCGTCGAACTGACGTTGAGCAGGGGTGGGGTTCACGCGGCTCATGCGAACATCTCCTTGAGCTTGTCGACGGCACCCTTGGTGACCAGCACCTTCTTGTAGTGAACCAGCGACACCGGATCGGCGTAACGGGGTTCGACCACGAGGATGTTGACCAGATTGCGCGAGGCAAGGTACAGGTTTTCGTCGACTTCTTCGGCGATCACGAGCACGGACTCGAGATTCATTGCCTTGAAACGGGCTGCCAGCGGCTTCGTCTTGGGCGAATCCACGGTCAGCGAATCCACCACGGCCAGACGGCCTTCGCGAGCGAGCTGCGAGAAGATGGCGGCCATGCCGGCGCGGTACATCTTCTTGTTGATCTTCTGCGAGAAGTTTTCGTCAGGCATGTTCGGGAAGATCCGGCCACCCCCGCGCCACAGCGGCGAGGACGTCATACCGGCACGAGCGCGGCCCGTTCCCTTTTGCTTGAAAGGCTTCTTGGTCGAGTGCTTGACCTGTTCGCGGTCCTTCTGGGCGCGCGTGCCTTGGCGGGCGTTGGCCTGGAATGCGACGACGATCTGGTGCACCAGGTCTTCGTTGTAGTCACGGCCGAACACGGTTTCGGGGGCGTCGTACTTCGACGCGGCCTGACCTTGCTCGTTCAGGAGTTCGAGTTCCATTACTTCGCTCCTTCAGCCGCTTGCGGCTTGGCCTTGACGGCGGGACGCACGGTGACGAAGCCACCCTTCGAACCCGGGATCGCGCCCTTGATGAGCAACAGCTGACGCGCTTCGTCGATGCGGAACACCGAGAGGTTCTGCGTCGTGCGGGTGACGTCGCCGAGGTGGCCCGTCATGCGCTTGCCGGGGAACACGCGACCGGGGTCTTGTGCCATGCCGATCGAGCCGGGCACGTTGTGCGAACGGCTGTTACCGTGCGACGCGCGCTGCGAGCTCATGTTGTGGCGCTTGATCGTGCCGGCGTAGCCCTTGCCGATGGAGGTGCCTTGCACGTCCACCTTCTGGCCCACGGAGAACACGCTGCCGGCCGCGATCACGCCGCCAGCCTGGTGCTGACCTGCGGTATCTGCGGTGACGCGGAATTCCTGGATGATTTCGCCAGCTTCGACACCCGCCTTGGCGAGGTGGCCGGCTTCCGGCTTGGTCACGCGCGATGCTTTGCGCGAACCGAACGTCACTTGCAGTGCGACGTAGCCATCGGTCTCTTGCGACTTGATCTGGGTCACGCGGTTGTTCGACACATCCACCACCGTGACAGGAACTGCATCCCCGTCATCGGTGAAGAGACGCATCATCCCCACCTTGCGGCCCAGCAACCCGAGGGAGTTGCTCAGACTCATGTGTTTTCTCCAAAAAATGGAAGCTTCTCCCGCCGCTGCCACTTCAATTGGCGACAGCGTTTGACCGAAGTCGTATGACCGACTCGCGGCAACGGGGGAAGGTTGATAAATCTCCGACCTGCACGTACCTTGCGGACGCAACAAGGGCAGAGCCAGCGATTATAGCCCGCGGTATGGGCGGGGCGCAAGCGCTGGAAAAGGCCCCCTTTCGGGGCGATTGCAACGGCCCGCGGGGCCGTTTTCCGCCTATTTGGCGGGCATCGTGATGATGCTGTCGCCTTCCTTGGTGGTCTGAACGTCGCCCTGCGACTTCATCAGGGGTGCCGTCCCGGTCTGGATCGGGATCGAGATGGCGCTGCTCGCGCCGCCCTGGCTCACGAACACGTTCAGGTAGCGCAGCCCGTCCGACTCGCCAATGACCGAGACGGTCGCGGTGGAGCGCTGGCCGGCGGGCAGCGTGAGCGGATTGCCGTTTCGCAGCGTCAGGCCGGGGTCCGCGGTGAAGCGCACCGACGCGCCCTGCGGATCGGTCACGTCGTCGAACTGCAGCACGACCGACGTGGCGCGGCCTGCCTGCGGCGTGCCATCGACGCGGTACTGCACCGCGACACCCGAGCCGTTGGATTTCTGCACGGCCGTGGTCATGGGCGCCGGCGCCGCCTTGTGCTGCGAGCGCTTGGGCACGCGCGCGTCCGGCATGCCGTCGGCCAATGCCCAGCTCGTGAGCGCCGCCAGCAGGAGCGCCGCGATGGCGGTCCGTGTGTTCGAGCGAGTCGTCATGGCCATCATTCCTCTTACTGGATCGCGACGCTGATGCAGTTCGAGCCCGAACTGTTGAGATCGGTGACCGCCAGCACGTACTCGCCGGCCGGCAGGCTGACCTTGTTGCCCGACCTCGGGATCTGGCCGGCGCGGAACACGGCGAAATCCGGATTCACCAGCGGTGCGCTCGATGCCACCGACACCTGGTAGTCGCGCGTCGTGGGCGCCAGGAAGCGAAGGTAGGCATAGTTGCCCAGCTTGTTGCCGCCACCCGCGACCGTCGAGACGCAGGCATTGGCCAACTGCCCCACCACGGCGCTGCCGTACAGGGGCAGCACGTTCGGCACGCTCGGCGCGCCACCGTTGTTGCCTTCGGCTTCGCCGAAAGAATCGTTGGCGCCGGCGCTGATGTTCTGCGCGCTCAGCAGACTTGCCAGGGCCGATGCATTGCCGGGCGCCACCGCATTGAAGGCCGCAGTGAACGGATGGATCGAGGTCACGGCGGCACCGCCCCTGAACTGCGCGCTGGTCATCGCATCGTGGATCGGCTTGAAGCCCACCTGCTGGTTGAGATTCCAGAAGATCGAGTGGATCGAGCGCTCGCGGAACCAGCCTGGATTGCTGGACGGCCCCGTCGCCAGGTTGATCGAGACGCTGACGTCGGAAGCGACCTGCCCTTCGCCGCGGGAATCGACATAGTTGCTGCGGCCGAGCGCGATGCCCGACCAGCCGTTGCCCCAGCCTTCGGAGAAGGCCACGCGGCGATCGAGGCGGTCACTGAGGTTGTGCGGCCCGCCGACCGAATCGTCGCGGCTGAAGGAAGACTGGTAGTAGTGCCCCCACTCGTGCGCGATCACCGGTGCATCGAACTCGTCGGTGTCCACGTCTTCCTTGCCGAGCACATAGATTTCGCGGCCGGTGCTGCGGTTGGTGAAGAAGGTGCTGCCGATCTGCCCCAGCGCGAGGCTGCCGCTGGTCGGCACGTTGTTCGGACTCCAGAACACCTTCAGCGGCGGAAAGCTCGTCGCCGGCGCCACCGACAACACCTTCTGCATCGAGGTGTAGACCGTGTCGAGCACCGCGAACGGCGCCGACACGCGGCGCCCGGTGTAGCTCGAACCGCCCCATCCCGAATCGGCGCGCAGATCGCGCGTCGTCGCACCGGAGCCCATCGTGAAGGCCGCCGACTGCATCGAGTAGAGCGGCGTGTTGGCGCTGGTGTTGTCCCGCACGCTGACATCCCATGCCGCGGTCTGGATCTGGGCGCGGACGCGAACGACGATCGTGGCGTTCGCCGGCACCGACACCGAGTAGTTGCCGTTGGCATCGGTGGCCGTCACCGCGATCTGGTTCGACAAAGCATCGAGCACTTCGACCAAGGCCCCGCGCACCGGCTTCGCTGTAGTGGCCGAGTAGACCAGCGGCCCGCTGTTGTTGGGCACCGAGTCGTAGGTGGCCTTGCCGCTGAGCGTGACCCCACCGATTACCGGGGGCGGAAAACCGATCGGGATTCCACCGCCGCCGCCACCGCCGCCTCCACCGCAACCTGCGAGGAACGCCGCGGCAATCAGCGCCGAACCGATGCCAGAAAGAATCCTGTGGTTCATAGCTTGTGCTGCCCTCATTCAGCTCCCGGCCAAGGTCTGGACGGCCGGTGGTGGGCGAGGATGCCACAGACGACACGCAAATGACAAAGGCCCGCTCACATTTCTGTGAACGGGCCCCGAAGCGACACCGCGCTTGACGCGCGAGCGGGCTTGTTGCGTGCGGCTTACTGCAGCTTGATCTCGACGTCGACGCCGGCCGGCAGGTCGAGCTTCATCAGCGCGTCCACGGTCTTGTCGGTGGGGTCGACGATGTCCATCAGGCGTTGGTGCGTGCGGATTTCGAGCTGGTCGCGGCTGGTCTTGTTGACGTGCGGCGAACGCAGGATGTCGAAACGCTTCAGGCGGGTCGGCAGGGGCACCGGGCCCTTGACGATCGCGCCGGTGCGCTTCGCGGTGTCAACGATCTCGGCGGCCGATTGGTCGATCAGCTTGTAGTCGAACGCCTTCAGGCGGATGCGGATTTTTTGCTTGGTTGCCATGGTGATTCCTTTGCGTTCGGCTTAGATGTCGAGGATCTTGGCCACGACGCCCGAACCCACGGTACGGCCGCCTTCGCGGATGGCGAAGCGCAGGCCTTCTTCCATCGCGATCGGGTTGATCAGCTTCACGGTGATGCTGACGTTGTCGCCAGGCATGACCATTTCCTTGTCCTTCGGCAGCTCGATCGCGCCGGTCACGTCCGTCGTGCGGAAGTAGAACTGCGGACGGTAGTTGTTGAAGAACGGCGTGTGACGGCCGCCTTCGTCCTTCGACAGAACGTACACCTCGGCGGTGAAGTGCGTGTGCGGCTTGATCGAACCGGGCTTGCACAGCACTTGGCCGCGCTCGACTTCTTCGCGCTTCGTGCCGCGCAGCAGCACGCCCACGTTGTCGCCGGCTTGACCTTGGTCCAG
>NZ_JBWKPQ010000028.1:0-411 GCF_059418345.1 Variovorax sp. GW821-FHT09B01
ACACCACCCAGCAGGCCGCCGTCACCGCCGAGCAAGCCGCCCAGCAGACCGTCGTCGCCCAGGACACCACCCAGCAGACCGCCGTCACCGCCGAGCAGACCGCCCAGCAGACCGTCGTCGCCCAGCACGCCACCCAGGAGACCACCGTCACCGCCGAGCAAGCCGCCCAGCAGACCGTCGTCACCCAGCACGCCACCCAGGAGGCCACCGTCGCCGCCGAGCAGACCGCCCAGCAGGCCGTCATCGCCTAGCACGCCACCCAGCAGGCCACCGTCACCACCGAGCAGGCCACCCAGCAGACCGTCATCGCCCAGGATGCCGCCGAGCAGACCACCGTCACCGCCGAGCAAACCGCCCAGCAGGCCGTCGTCACCCAGGACGCCACCCAGCAGACCACCGTCGCCGCCGAGC
>NZ_JBWKPQ010000028.1:511-106415 GCF_059418345.1 Variovorax sp. GW821-FHT09B01
AGACCGCCCAGCAGGCCGTCGTCGCCGAGGACACCACCCAGCAGGCCACCGTCGCCGCCGAGCAGGCCGCCCAGCAGACCGTCGTCACCCAGCACGCCACCCAGGAGACCACCGTCGCCGCCGAGCAGACCGCCCAGCAGGCCGTCGTCGCCGAGGACACCACCCAGCAGGCCACCGTCGCCGCCGAGCAGGCCGCCCAGCAGGCCGTCGTCACCCAGCACGCCACCCAGCAGACCGCCGTCACCGCCGAGCAGACCGCCCAGCAGACCGTCGTCGCCCAGCACGCCACCCAGCAGCCCATCGCCGCCGATCAGATTCGCCACGCCATCGGTCAGGAAGTCGACCTGCGTGCCCACCGCGCCCAGCAGTGCGTCGGTGGTGCCGGCGCCCAGCAGCTGGTCGGTCAGCGGGCTCAGGAGGCCGCCGACACCGTCGGTGACCTGACCCACGAGGTCGTCCACCGGATCCAGCACGTTCGGGTCGTTCGGCGTGAAGGTATCGCCGAGCACCGGGCCCAGCAGGCCGCTCACGGTATCGGTCAGGCTGTCGGTCAGGCCGACCACCGGGGCGAGCACGTCGCCCAGGCCGAGCTCGCCGAGCAGGCCGTCGTTGAGGCCGTCGACCAGGCCGCCGACGATGCTGTCGGTCGGGTCGAGCAGTTGGGCACCCGTGCCGCCGCCACCGCCGTCGAGCAGGCCACCGAGCAGACCGCCCAGCAGGCCGTCTTCGCCGATCAGGCCACCGACCAGACCGTCTTCGGCCAGCAGGCCGCCGACCAGGCCGTCCGGACCCAGCAGGCTCGGCACCAGGCCGTCTTCGCCGAGCAGGCCGCCGACGATGCCGTCATCGCCCAGCAGACCGCCGAGCAGGCCGTCGTCACCGAGCACGCCACCGAGCAGGCCGTCGTCGCCGAGCAGGCCGCCCAGCAGGCCATCGCCGCCGATCAGGCCACCGAGCAGACCGTCGTCGGCCAGCACGCCGCCGAGCAGGCCGTCGTCGCCGAGCAGACCGCCCAGCAGACCGTCGTCGCCCAGCAGGCCACCGAGCAGGCCGTCGCCACCCAGCAGGCCGCCGAGCGGGCCGCCGGCACCGAGGATGCCGTCGTCGCCGAGCACGCCACCGAGCAGGCCGTCGTCGCCGAGCAGGCCACCCAGCAGGCCGTCGTCGCCCAGCAGGCCGCCGAGCAGACCGTCCTCACCGCCGAGCAGGCCGCCCAGCGGGCCGTCGGCCAGCAGGCCACCGACCAGGCCATCGGGGCCCAGCAGGCTGTCCACGATGCCGCCTTCGCCGAGCAGACCGCCGGCGAGGCCTTCGCTGCCCAGCAGGCCGCCGAGCAGGCCGTCGTCGCCGAGCAGGCCACCGACCAGGCCGTCTTCGCCCAGCAGGCCGCCCAGGGCGCTGTCTTCACCGATCAGGCTGCCCAGCAGGCCGTCGGAACCGAGGGCCGGGCCGAGCAGGCCGCTCAGCAGGCCGCCTTCGCCGCCCACGCCGCCGAGCAGGCCGCCGTCACCCAGCAGGGTGTCGAGCAGGCTGCCGACCGCGGTGCCTTCGCCGATCAGGCCACCGACCAGACCGTCGTCGCCGAGCAGTTGGCCCACGAGGCCGTCTTCGCCGAGCGCGCTGCCCAGCAGGCTGCCTTCGCCGAGCAGGCCATCGACCACCTGGCCGATGGTGCCGTCGGTGCCCAGCAGGCCGTCGACGAGGCCGTCGATGCCCAGGCCGGTGGTCACGCCACCGAGCAGGCCATCGCTGCCCAGCACGTTCTCGAGCGCGTTGCCCAGGGCGTCGGTGACGTAGTCGACCTGGCCGTTGAGCGAGCCGATCAGCGCGTCGGTCACGCCGTTGCCCAGCAGGGCATCGACGACCGGAGCGACCGCGCCGCCCACGCCGTTGGTCAGGTTGTCCACGGCCGTGTCGACCGGGTCGAACTCGTTCGGATCGTCGGGCGTGAACTCTTCGCCGACGATCGGCGAGAGCACGTCGTCGAGCAGGTCGGTGACGCCATCGACCACCGGCTTCACCGGGTCGAGCGCGCCGCCCAGGCCGAGGGTGTCGTCCACGGCATCGATCACGTGGTTGACGAGGCCGTCGCCCGGATCGAGGAGGTGGTCGGCGTCGGCGTCTGCGTCGGCATCAGCGTCTGCATCGGCATCGGCATCGGCATCGGCATCGGCGTCTGCGTCGGCATCAGCGTCTGCGTCGGCATCAGCGTCTGCATCGGCATCAGCGTCTGCATCAGCGTCTGCATCGGCGTCAGCGTCTGCATCGGCGTCAGCGTCTGCATCGGCGTCAGCGTCCGCATCGGCGTCAGCGTCAGCGTCAGCGTCAGCGTCAGCGTCTGCGTCTGCATCGGCATCTGCATCCGCATCGGCATCGGCATCGGCATCCGCATCCGCATCGGCATCGGCATCGGCATCGGCGTCAGCGTCGGCGTCGGCGTCGGCGTCGGCGTCAGCGTCGGCGTCGGCGTCCGCATCAGCGTCGGCGTCCGCATCAGCGTCGGCATCCGCATCTGCGTCGGCATCCGCGTCAGCGTCCGCATCCGCGTCAGCATCCGAGTCCGCGTCAGCATCAGCATCCGCGTCGGCATCGGCGTCCGCATCGCCATCGGCATCCGCGTCCGCATCGGCGTCCGCGTCGGCATCGGCGTCGGACTCACCCACGCCGCCTGGAATCTGGAAAGGAATGAAGCCGCCATCGCCACCACCGCCGCCGCTCAGCGCGGCACCCAGTGCGGCCGCGCCCAGCGCGCCGAGGGCGAACTCGCCCAGGCCGATGCCGCTGCCGGCAGCGAGCTTCTTGGTGACGGCCAGCGCGGCGGCATCCGCATCGCTGTCGGGCGGCGTGACCTGCAGGTCGCCCGAGGCCACGTCGACGTTCACCTGCTCGAGACCGCCAGGCAGCTTGGTGGAACCCACGGTGGCATCGGTGCCGCCGGTGAAGACGCCGGCCAGCGGCGCCTTGTTGCCGGCCGAGCCGGGGAACAGGACGTTGGCCTGGCCACCGTCGGGAACGATCACGCGATCGCCGGCCATCAGCGAATGGCCGCCGTCGACGGGAATCGACACGCCATCGCGCATGACGACCGTGCCCGGCGTAGCATTGGATAGCGATCCGATGCTGGCGGGCCCCGTCGCGACAGGCGCGGAGGGTGCGACCACCGGTGCCGAGCCCATGGGGGCGATCGGCGTTGCGGTGGCCTGGGCGATGACCACTGGAGCAACGCCGTTATCGGCAGTTCCCGCGGTCGAAGGGGTCGATGCTTGTGGTGCAGTCATGGCGGCCTCTGTGACAAAAGATGGAACTACAGGGGCAACTTGCGTGCCGCCTTTTCGCGGCCTTGCACCCACTGCCCATCGACCGCCGCAACTCGTTGATCTGCTTGGGTTTTTCTTTCAAATCAGTCCTTCGCGAGACGGCTTGCGAGGGCTTTCACCGAGGTCTTTTCTCGATTCGTTACGTAACGATGTAACGTGTGCGCCCCGGAACGCCGGCCCGACCCCAGGGGTTTTCGGCCGACACGCGCAAGCGCCACGGACCTGCGTTACGCGTCATCGCCGCGCACGTGCCCACGGCCTCGCGGCCTGCGTCCCCTCCGCTTCTTCTCTGCCTATCTATATATGTTCAATCCCTCCCAGGAAGACGTGCGCCGCTTCTTCTGCGACGTGTACGCCAAGCACCGCCAGGGCCTGCCGATGGAAGCGCTCGAGACCATCGCCGCCGGCTGGATCGAGGCGCACCCCGAGTACCACGAGGACCTGCTCGACGCCGACGCGGCGGTGGCGCGGGTCTACGACGGCGCGAACGGCCGCGAGAACCCGTTCCTGCATCTGTCGATGCACCTGTCGATCAGCGAGCAGTGCTCGATCGACCAGCCGCGCGGCATCCGCCAGGCGGTCGAGCTGCTGGCCGCGCGCCGCGGTTCGCTGCTCGATGCGCATCACGAGGCGATGGAATGCCTGGGGCAGATGATGTGGGAGAGCCAGCGCGCGGGGCGCCCACCGGATGGCGACGGCTACGTCGCCTGCGTGCAGCGCCGCGCCACGAAGGACTGAGGTCGACTACCCCGCCGACGCCCCGCGCCGCCGCGCCGGCAGCGAGCCCTGCGGCTTCGCGGCCTCGCGCAGCAGCCCCGCCATCGCGGTACGCAGTGCCGAGGGCTCGGCATCGCTGCGCTGCAGCAGGCCCACGGGCTCCTCGGTGCCGGCGGTGTCGATGCGCAGCCGCACCATGCGGCCGTCGGCCAGTTCGCCGCGCGCCGCGCCCAGCGGCGTGATCCACACGGCATCCGACAGCGCGACCAGCGCGCGCGCCAGCGCGACGTCGAGCGTCTGCAGCGTGTTGGCCGGCAGCGCGAGGCCGCGCGCCGACAGGAAGCTCTCGGTGTTGTGGCGCGGGATCGTGCCCTCGCCGTAGACCATCAGCGGATAGTCGAGCACGGCCTGCACCGACACCGGCCGGTGCGCGAGCGCATGGCCGGTGCGCACCGCGAACACCAGCGGCTCGGTGTGCAGCAGCTCGAAGCTCAGGCCGCCCATCAGCCGCGGATCGCTCATGCGCCCGACCACCAGGTCGAGCTCGCCGGCGCGCAGTTCGTCGAGCAGCACCGGGTTGGCCGCGCTCTTCACCACCACCTGCACCGCGGGCCAGAGGCCGCGCAGCCGCGCCAGCGCGCCCGGCAGCAGCGCGGGCGCGACGCTGGGCAGCGCGCCGATGCGCAGCCGCTCGACGCGCCCCGCTGCCGTGGGCGCGATGGCCTCGGCGCTGGCATCGAGCGCCTCGAGCACCTTGAGTGCATGCGCGAGCAGCTGCTCGCCGGCCGGCGTGAGCCCCTGCACGCCGCGCCGCCCGGCGCTGCTGCGCTCGACCAGCCGCGTGCCGGCGATGCCCTCGAGCTCCGACAGCGTCTTCGACACCGCGGGCTGGCTCAGCGCCAGCCGCTCGGCCGCGCGCGCCAGGTGGCGCTCCTGCGCCACCGCCACCAGGCAGCGCAGGTGGCGCAGCTGCACGTTGCGCACGAAGTCCAGCCGCAGGTCGCTCGTCATCGGCCCCTTGTCCTCGTCTTCTGGATTACCAATGGTTATTGAAACGGAATCAATCTTCAATTTACATCATCGAAGCGGGATTCCAGAATGCGCCCATCCGGACCCGGTCCGTCCCACGACAGGAGACAACAGGCATGTTGACCAAGACCCAGCCCCAGCTCACCCCGCGTGACTGGGACGCCCATCCCAGCTACGTCTACCCCGGCTACAAGTCGACCGTGAAGCGCGGTCCGCAGAAGCCGCTGATCCCGCTCAAGGCCTCGCTCGGCGAGCTGCAGCAGCCGGTCTACGGCCACGAGAGCATCGGCGAGTTCGACCACGACCTCACGCGCAACGCGCGCCGCAACGGCGAGCCGCTGGGCGAACGCATGATCCTCACGGGCCAGGTGCTCGACGAGCGCCGCCGCCCGGTGGCCAACACGCTGGTCGAGCTCTGGCAGGCCAACGCCTCGGGCCGCTACGTGCACAAGGTCGACCAGCACGATGCGCCGCTCGACCCCAACTTCCTCGGCGCGGGCCGCTGCCTGACCGACAGCGAGGGCCGCTACCGCTTCCTCACGATCAAGCCCGGCGCCTATCCCTGGGGCAACCATCCGAACGCCTGGCGTCCGCAGCACATCCACCTGTCGCTGTTCGGCCAGAGCTTCGCGAGCCGCCTGGTCACGCAGATGTACTTCCCGGGCGACCCGCTGCTGCAGTACGACCCGATGGTCACCGGCACGCCCGAGCGCTACCGCAACCGGCTGATCGCCGACTTCAGCCTCGACATCACCGAGGAAGGCTACGCGCTGGGCTACCAGTTCGACATGGTGCTGCGCGGCGCCGACGAGACCCCGTTCGAGACCCGCTGAGCGAAGAAGGAAAGAGACACGCCATGAGCAAACTGATGAGCGCCCAGGAAGCCGACTTCGGCCAGACGCCCTCCCAGACCGTCGGCCCCTACTTCGCCTACGGCCTCACCGCCACGCAGTACGGCTACGACTTCGACCAGCCCTTCGACGCGGTGCTGGCGCTGGACGACGCCGCCGGCGAACGCATCCGCCTCGAGGGCCGGGTGATCGACGGCGACGGCAATGCCATCAACGACGCGCTGGTCGAGATCAGCCAGCCCGACGGCGAGGGCCGCTATCCGCAGACGCCGGCGCAGGCGCGCGAACTGGGCTTTCGCGCCTTCGGCCGCGTGGGCACCGGCACCGACGCGCAGAACCGCTTCGTGTTCCACACGGTGAAGCCCGGCGCCGAGTCGCCCGGCGAGGCGCCGCACATCAACGTGATCGTGCTGATGCGCGGCCTGCTGCTGCATGCGTTCACGCGCGTGTACTTCAGCGACGAGGCCGAGGCCAACGCCAGGGACGCGGTGCTGCAGAGCGTGCCGGCCGAGCGCCGCCACACGCTGGTCGCGCAGCGCGTCGAGCGCGGCGGCGCAGTGAGCTACCGTTTCGACATCCGCATGCAGGGGGCGGAGGAAACCGCCTTCTTCGACGTCTGAGCGCCTGAACCCGAAGCCGGCCACCGCGCCGGCTTTTTCGTACCCGGACTTCTTCTTTACAGCGCGGCAGCCGCAAGGCGGCCGCGCGCTCGCCGCTGCGCAACGCAAAACCATTCCAACACGGAGCAACGCATGTCATCCCCCTCGGCTTCCCTGGACGTCCAGTCATTCCTCGACCGCCATCCCTTCTCGGCCTTCCAGTGGCGCATCTTCGCGCTGAGCTTCCTCGTGGTGCTGCTCGACGGCTTCGACACCTCGGCGATCGGCTACATCGCGCCCTCGCTCGCGAGCGAATGGGGCGCCAGCAAGATGGCGCTCGCGCCGGTGCTCAGCGCGGCGCTGTTCGGCCTCGCGGCCGGCGCGCTGCTGGCCGGGCCGCTGGCCGACCGGCTGGGCCGCAAGCGCGTGCTGGTGGGCGCCGTGCTGGTGTTCGGCCTGGGCTGCCTGGCCTCGGCCTTCTCGCAGAACATGCCGCAGCTGGTGGGGCTGCGCTTCGTCACCGGGCTCGGCCTGGGCGCGGCCATGCCCAACGCGGTGACGCTGATGAGCGAGTACTGCCCGAGCCACCGGCGCGCCACCATCACCAACACCATGTTCTGCGGCTTCCCGCTGGGCGCGGCGCTCGGCGGCTTCCTCGCGGCCTGGATGATCCCGCACCTGGGCTGGCGCAGCGTGCTGGTGCTCGGCGGCATCGCGCCGCTGCTGCTGGTGCTGCTGATGGCGGTGCTGCTGCCCGAGTCGGCGCGCTACATGGTCGCGAAGAAGTACGCCACCGAGCGCATCCGCGCCGTGCTGCGCCGCATCTCGGAGAGCGCCGCGCAGGCGCGCGCCTTCACGCTGACCGAGGCCGGCCCGGCGCCCGTGGACGGCAGCGGCGGCGGCCTCGCGCTGGTGCTCTCGCCGCGCTACCTCGTGGGCTCGGCCATGCTGTGGATCGCCTACTTCATGGGGCTGGTGATCTTCTACGCCATGATCAACTGGATGCCGATCCTGTTCCGCGAGGCCAACGTGCCGCCGCAGACCGCGACCGTGATCTCGGCGCTGTTCGCGCTCGGCGGCGTGGGCGCCATCTTCTTCGGCTGGCTGATGGACCGCTTCAACGCCAACCTGGTGATCGCCACCGGCTATGCGCTGACCGCCGTCAGCGTCTACCTGATCGGCCAGTCGCTCGGCAACCTCGCGGCGCTGGTGCTGACGGTGCTGCTGGGCGGCACGCTGATGAACACCGCGCAGTCCTCGATGCCGGCGCTGGCCGCCGCCTTCTACCCGACGCAGGGCCGCGCCACCGGCATCGCCTGGATGCTGGGCCTGGGCCGCTTCGGCGGCATCGCGGGTTCGTTCCTGGTGGCCGAGCTGGCCAGCCGGCAGCTGGGCTTCGCCCAGATCTTCGCGGTGCTGGCGGTGCCGGCGCTGATCGCGACCGTGGCACTGCTGGTCAAGCAGGTGGTGCACCCGCATGCGGCCGATGCCGGCCGGGGCGCCGGGGCGGTGGCCGGGCACTGAACACGCCCGCCTCCCGGAAAGCAAAAAGCCCGCGTCCGCGGGCTTTTTGCTTCTTGCGCAGGGCCGGCGGACCGGCTCGCCCGCTGTTACTTCTCGGCGTGGTGGATGCGCGACTCGGGCACCGTCTTGAGCTCGCCGGGCACCGAGGCGATGTAGCTCGCGAGGGTCTTGAGTTCGGCGTTGCTGAACTTCTTCGGCTCGACCTGGCCGGCCATCACGGCGTTCGAGCGGCCGAGGTGGATGTTGTTCTTCACGCGGTAGGACTTCAGCGCGACGAACAGGTAGTCGGCATGCTGGCCGGCCAGCTTGGGCACGGTGCCGTCGTTCGGGGTGTTGAAGTTGGCGCCGTGGCACTTGGTGCAGCTGTTGTCCTCGCCGTTCTTCTTGATCAGCGCCTGGATGTTCTCGGGCATGGCCTTGGCCAGCGCGGCCGGGGGCGCGTCGCCTTCCTTCACGCCAAGCTGGCTGTAGTAGGCGGCGAGGTCGGCGATGTCCTGCTCGGTGAGCGTGTCGGCGATCGCGCGCATGGTCGGGTGCTTGCGGTCGCCGCCCTTGTAGGCGGTGAGCGCCGCCGTGATGTACGTGGCGCTCTGGCCCGCGATCATCGGCACCTTGTGGATTTCAGGAAAGCTGGCCTGGTAGCCGATGATGCCGTGGCAACCCACGCACATCTGGACCTTCTTGGCGCCGTCCTGGGGCTTGCCCGTGACTTGCTGGGCTTGTACCGACACCGTCCCGCAAGCGACAGCAAGGGCAAACATCGTGGTCAACAACTTGTTCATTTTGCGCGCACAATCTCGTGGAGATACCGTTTTTCGAACCAACTTTCGATTATATGCAAGGCTCCCGCGGGCGCCTGTGCGGGCCGACCCGAAGGACGCACGTTGCCGATCGAGTGTGTTCTTTTCTCCACCACAGCCTCCCGTTCACGCATGAAATTCAAGGGCTCAGACAACTACGTCGCGACACAGGACCTGATGCTCGCGGTCAATGCCGCCATCACCCTCAAGCGCCCGCTGCTCGTCAAGGGCGAACCCGGCACCGGCAAGACCATGCTGGCCGAGGAAGTGGCCCAGGCGCTGAACCTGCCGCTGCTGCAGTGGCACATCAAGTCGACCACCAAGGCGCAGCAGGGCCTCTACGAGTATGACGCGGTGAGCCGCCTGCGCGACTCGCAGCTCAAGGACCTGGATGGCGGCGAGCGCGTGCGCGACATCCACAACTACATCGTCAAGGGCGTGCTGTGGCAGGCCTTCACGGCCGAGCAGCCGGTGGCGCTGCTGATCGACGAGATCGACAAGGCCGACATCGAATTCCCGAACGACCTGCTGCGCGAACTCGACCGCATGGAGTTCTACTGCTACGAGACGCGCGAGCTGATCCGGGCCAAGCACCGTCCGCTGGTCTTCATCACCTCGAACAACGAGAAGGAGCTGCCCGACGCCTTCCTGCGCCGCTGCTTCTTCCACTACATCAAGTTCCCCGATGCCGAGACCATGCGCAG
The DNA here is from genome assembly GCF_059418345.1 of Variovorax sp. GW821-FHT09B01. Lineage (NCBI taxonomy): Bacteria > Pseudomonadati > Pseudomonadota > Betaproteobacteria > Burkholderiales > Comamonadaceae > Variovorax > Variovorax sp. GW821-FHT09B01. The sequence continues at coordinate 10,053 of NZ_JBWKPQ010000028.1, forward strand.
CATCGTCGACGTGCACTTCCCCGGCCTCAAGCAGGAACTGCTGGCCGCGGCCATGAAGACCTTCTACGACGTGCGCAACCTGCCCGGCCTGAAGAAGAAGCCCTCGACCTCCGAGCTGCTCGACTGGCTCAAGCTGCTGGTGGCCGAGGACATCCCGCTCGAGGCGCTGCAGAGCAAGGAAGACAAGGTCGCCGTGCCGCCGCTGGTGGGCGCGCTGCTCAAGAACGAGCAGGACGTGACCCTGTTCGAGAAGCTGGTCTTCATGCAGCGCAACAACCGCTGAGGCAGCGTCGCTCATGCCTGTGCGGCCATCGCCCCCCGTCGGCCAGCTGCTGGTGCTGGGCGTGGCCCAGGCCGTGCTGTTCGTCGTCGGCGCACTGCTCGGCCGCTGGATCGGCCTGTACTTCGGCCTCGATGCCTTCGGCCCGAACGGCTACGGCAACCGCGAGATCTTCGGCATCCTGCTGATCGGCCTCGGCGGCGGCGCGGGCGTGCAGCTCGCGCGCGCCTGGTACGACCGGCGCTACGGCAAGCCGGCGCCCTGAACGACACGAGACACCGCGCAACCATGGCTTTCGTCGAACCCGTCACCCTGACATCGCGCGGCCTCGCGCTGGTACCGCTCGCGCTCGCGCACGAAGAGGGCCTGCGCGCCGCGGCCGCCGATGGCGAGCTCTGGAAGCTGCGCGTGACCTCGGTGCCCGAGCCGCAAGATACGCGCGCCTACATCGAGACCGCGCTCAAGACCGCCGACCGCTTCGCCTTCGCCGTGACTGAGGAAGCCACCGGCACCGTGCTCGGCAGCACCAGCTTCCACGACATCCTGCCGGCCGTGAAGCGCGTGGAGATCGGCTACACCTGGTACGCCAAGCGCTGCCAGCGCACCCACGTCAACACCACCTGCAAGCTGCTGATGCTCACGCACGCCTTCGACACGCTGGGCTGCAACGTGGTGGGCTGGCGCACCGACAACTTCAACCACGCCTCGCAGCGCGCGATCGAGCGGCTGGGCGCGAAGAAGGACGGCGTGATCCGCGGCCACGCGATGCGCCGCGACGGCACCATCCGCGACACCGTGATGTACAGCCTGCGCGCGGGCGAATGGCCCGAGGTCAGGGCGCAGCTGCTCTACCTGCTCGACAAGCCGCGCGGCTGACAACCCCAAGGAGCGTCCCATGCTCATCGATTTCTTCTATACCCTGCGCTCGGCCAAGCTGCCGGTCTCCGTCAAGGAATACCTGACGCTGCTCGAGGCGCTGCAGGCCGACGTGGTGGGCCCGAATTCCGACGACGCCTATGGCCTCGACGACTTCTACTACCTCTCGCGCACCGCGCTCGTGAAGGACGAGAAACACTACGACAAGTTCGACCGCGCCTTCGCCGCCTACTTCAAGGGCGTGGAGATGCTGACCGACTTCACCAAGGAAGTGCCGCTCGACTGGCTGCGCAAGACGCTGGAGCGCGAGTTCTCGGCCGAGGAAAAAGCCAAGATCGAGAAGATGGGCTGGGACGAGCTCATGGAGACGCTCAAGAAGCGCTTCGAGGAGCAGAAGGAGCGCCACGAGGGCGGCAGCAAGTGGATCGGCACCGGCGGCACCTCGCCCTTCGGCCACGGCGGCTACAACCCGCAGGGCATCCGCATCGGCGGCGCCGGCAAGAACAAGAGCGCGGTCAAGGTCTGGGACCAGCGCGCCTACAAGGACTACGACGACACGCAGGAACTCGGCACGCGCAACATCAAGGTCGCGCTGCGCCGGCTGCGCAAGTTCGCGCGCGAGGGCCACGAGGAAGAGCTGGACCTCGACGACACCATCCACTCGACCGCGGCCAACGCCGGCTTCCTCGACATCAAGATGCGGCCCGAGCGCCACAACAACGTCAAGGTGCTGCTGCTGATGGACGTGGGCGGCACGATGGACGAGCATATCCAGCGCGTGGAGGAACTGTTCTCGGCCGTGAAGACCGAGTTCAAGCACCTGGAGTTCTACTACTTCCACAACTGCGTCTACGACTTCATGTGGAAGAACAACCGCCGCCGCTTCTCGGAGAAGTTCGCGACCTGGGACATCCTGCGCAAGTACAACAAGGACTACAAGCTGATCTTCGTGGGCGACGCGACCATGAGCCCCTACGAGATCCTGCAGCCCGGCGGCAGCGTCGAATACAACAACGAGGAAGCCGGCGCCGAGTGGATCCAGCGCCTCACGCACGCCTTCCCCAAGTTCGCCTGGATCAACCCCGAGCCCCAGGGCGTGTGGCAGTACCGCCAGAGCATCTCGGTGATGCAGCAGTTGATGTCCAACCGCATGTACCCGCTGACCCTGCGCGGCCTCGAAGAGGCGATGCGGCTGCTGTCCAAGTAACGGAAAAGACCTCCCGGCATACCGGGCCTTGACGGCCCCCGAGCCCCGGCCGCGCGAGCCTGGCGGCCCGCACATCATGTATCCGAACGCGTCCGACACGGACGCGCCGGATCATGCTGTCAGAATCATCGCCCATGTTCAGGGTGGTTCGTGTCGTTTTGCCGGCGTGTTGGCCGGCATTGCTTTTTTCCGGCGTCCTGCTTTTGCAAGGCTGCAGCCTGCTGCCGAAAAAGGACGCGGGCGACTCGGCCGCGTCCACCCCCGCGCTGGTGAGCGACGGCGGCGACCGCGCGGCCAGCGCGTCCACGGACGGCGAGAGGGAGGGCAAGGACGGCAAGCGCCGCGATGCCTTCTCGGTCGACGTGCGCGGCCCAGACAGCGTGCGCGAGTACCTCTCGCTGCACCTCGAGATCCAGCGCTACAAGACGCTCGACGACCTCGGCGCCACCGAGATCTCGCGCCTGATGGTCGCGGCCGAGGCCAATGCGCGCGAGCTGCTCGCCACGCTGGGCTACTTCACGCCCGCGCTCACGCTCGAGCTGCACGAGACGCCCGCGAGCGACAAGGCGCCGCGCGAGATCGTGGTCACCGTCGAGCCCGGCGAGATCACGACCGTGAGCAACGTGCAGCTCAGCTATGCCGGCCCGATCGCCGACGACCCGAGCGCCGAGTCGCAGCGCGACACCATCCGCACCGCCTGGGCGCTGCGCGCGGGCCAGCCCTTCACCCAGCAGGCCTGGGACGACGCCAAGGCGGTCGCGCTGCGCAGCCTCACGGCCAAGCGATTCCCCACCGGCAACATCGAGATCAGCCGCGCCGAGGTCGACGCCGACCGCCACGAGGCCCGCCTCAGCGCCACCTACCAGTCGGGCCCGGCCTACAAGTTCGGCCCGCTGCTGCTGCGCGGCAACCAGCGCTACAGCGCCGACGGCATCCGCCGCATCGCGCAACTGCCCAGTGGTGCCGACTACGACCAGCAGAAGCTGCTCGACGCCCAGCAGCGCCTGGCCAGCAGCGGCTACTTCGATTCGGTGTTCCTCACGCTCGACACCGAGAGCGGCACGCCGCTGGCCGCGCCGGTGATCGCGCAGCTGCGCGAGGCGCCGCTGCAGAAGGTGGTGCTGGGCGTGGGCTTCACCACCGACAACGGGCCGCGGCTGTCGATCGACCACATCCACAACCAGCTGCCGCTGCTGGGCTGGCGCGCGGTGTCGCGGCTGTCGGTGGACCGCGACATCCAGTCGCTGGGCACCGAGTGGAAGGCGATCCCCGGCGACGACGGCTGGCGCTGGTTCTCGGGCGCCGAGCTCAAGAGCGAGCAGTCGGGCAGCTACGTGGTCGACAGCGGCCGGCTGCGCGGCGGGCGCAACAAGACCAGCGACCACATCGACCGCAGCTATTTCCTGCAGTACGACTACGCGACCAACCGCGGCACCGATGCCCCACCCTCGGCCTCGGCCGTGACCGCCAACTGGGGCTGGACCGGGCGCTACTTCGACGACAACGGCTCGCCGCGGCGCGGCTACGGCCTCGCGCTCGAACTGGCCGCGGGCTACACGCTGACCGGCCAGCAACTGCCGTTCACGCGCACCTACGTTCGCTGGCTCGGCATCGTGCCGGTCGGCTGGGCCGACGGCAAGGACGCCGCCACGCTGGCGCGCCGCAGCCGGCTGCAGCTGCGTGCCGAGGCCGGCGCGGTGGTCGGCAAGGACTCGGCACAGATCCCGTCCACCCTGATGTTCCTGACCGGTGGCGACACCACGGTGCGCGGCTACGCCTACCGCGACATCGGCACGGTGCGCGCCGACGGCCAGACCGTGGCGGGCCGCTACCTCGGCGTGCTGAGCCTCGAGTGGCAGCGCCCCTTCGTCTACAAGGACAAGCTCACCGACTTCGAGAGCGTGGTGTTCGTCGATGCCGGCGCGGTGGCCGACAAGCCCAGCGAGCTCAAGCCCAAGGTCGGCGTGGGCGTGGGCACGCGCTGGCGCAGCCCGGTCGGACCGGTGCAGGCCGACCTGGCCTATGGCGTGGACACGCGCAAGTTCCGGCTGCACGTGCGGCTGGGCTTCACCTTCTGAGCACGATGGCGAACGCAGCGACCGAGACCCCAACCCCGCCGACGCCGCCCACGCCGCCGGCCCGGCGCTCGCGCACCCGCCGCGCCCTGCGCGCGCTGGCGTGGACCGTCGCCGGCCTGTTCGTCGCGCTGCTGCTGGTGCTCGGCGCCGCCTGGTGGTGGCTGGGCTCGAACCAGTCGCTGGCCTTCGCGCTCGCCAAGGCCGCGGCCTACCTGCCGGCCGGCCAGACGCTCGAGAGCCGCGAGGTCACGGGCTCGCTGCGCACCGGCGGGCGCATCGGCTGGCTGCGCTGGCAGAGCGAGAGCCTCGCGGTCGAGGTGCACGAGGCGAAGATCGGCTGGCAGCTCGCGCCGCTGTTCGAGCGCAAGGTGCAGCTCGGCGAGGTGCATGCGGCGCAGCTGCTGATCGAGCGGCGCGGTGCGCCCAGCGACAAGCCCGCCGAGCCGCTCGAGAAGATCGTGCTGCCGGTCGAGGTCGACCTGCCGTTCCGCATCGACGACCTGCGCTGGGCCGGGCCGCCCGCGCTGCAGGCGCAACGGCTCGCGGGCCACTACCGCTACACCGGCGGCGAGCACAAGCTCGACGTCGAGGGCGTCGACATCGCCGAGGGCCACTACAGCGCGCGCGTGAAGCTGCAGGGCGCGGCGCCGATGGCGATCGAGGCGACGCTCGACGGCCGCGTGAAGGCGCCGCTGCCCGAGGAACGCAGCCTCGAGGTGCTGGCCAAGGCCGGCATCCAGGGCACGCTCGCGGGCGCCGACGCGCGCCTGAACGTTCAGGCCGAGCTCGCGCCGGCCGAACCCGATGCCGACGCGCCGATGGAGGCCAAGCTCGCGGCCACCATCGCGCCCTGGCAGCCGCAACCCGTGATCGCGGCCAAGGCCGACCTGCGCAACGTCGATGCGTCGAGCCTGTGGCCCGGCGCGCCGCAGACGCTGCTCACGGGCAGTGTCGCGCTCGAACCCGATGCCGCCACCGGCCCCGCCGCCTGGAAGGCCCAGGCCGACCTGCGCAACGCGCGGCCGGGCCCGTGGGACCAGGGCAAGCTGCCGCTCGAGCAGTTGCAGGCCCAGGTCGGCTACGACGGCACCAGTTGGGACATCCCGCAGGCCACGCTGCGCGCGGGCGGCGGCCGCATCGAGGCCGCGGGCCGCTGGAGCCCCGCGCCCGCGCCCTGGCAGGCGCGCGCCGAGGTGCAGGGCGTGCGGCTGGGCGCGCTGTACAGCGAACTCTCGGGCGCGCCGATCAGCGGCCGCGTCACCGCGCAGCAGCGCGACGACGGCATCGGCTTCGACCTCGCGCTGCGCGCCGAGGGCGGCGCCGGCAGCAAGGCGCTGCCGGGCTTCGGGCTCGACCGCGTGCTGGCCCAGGGCCAGTGGAAGGACCAGGTGCTGGACCTGCGTACGCTGCGCGTCGATGCGCAGCGCGCCAGCGTCGAGGGCAAGCTGCAGGTGCGCGTGGCCGAGCAGGCCGGCAGCGGCAACCTGAAGCTCGCACTGCCCGGCGCCGAGGCGCAGCTCGACGCCCGCATGGCGCCCGCGCAGGGCACCGGCGAGCTCAAGGCCCGCATCGACGACACCGAGGCCGTGCAGCGCTGGATCGAGAGCCTGCCCGAGATGGCGGGCCTGTTCGCGGGCCGCAGCGCGAAGGGCTCGGCCCGGCTCGACGCGAGCTGGCAGGGTGGCTGGCAGAACTTCCAGCGCCGGCTGCAGAACCCCGCCGCGCCGCTCGCGCGCGGCAACGCCGAACCGAGCCTGAAGGCCAGCCTCACCGTGCCCAGGCTCGACCTGCTGCTGCCCGCGGCCCAGGCCGGCGCCGCTGCAACCCAGGTGCAATTGAGCGCGCTGCGCGCCGAGCTCGCGGGCAGCATCGCGCAGGCCACGCTGTCGCTGCAGGGCGAGGCCGCCACCGGCACGCAGAAGCTGGTGCTCGACACCCGCGCCAGCGGCGGCCTCGCGGGCGCCGGCCAGTGGCGCGCCGCGCTCGCCAGCCTGCGGCTGCAGGCGCAGGACAGCGCCCAGCCCGCCACGCAGAAGTCGCCCTGGGTGCTCGAACTCGGCCGCGAGGTCACGGCCACGGTGCGCACCGGCGGCGACCGCCTCGAGGTCGAGGCCTCGGCCGCCGGCGCCACCCTGCGCGGGCCCGTGCCCGGCACGGTGCGCATCGACTGGCAGCCGCTGCGCTTCAGCCAGAGCGGCGCCGCCGCCAACCGCGTGTTCCGCGTGCAGTCGAAGGGCGAGCTCAAGGGCCTGCCGATGGCCTGGGCCGAGGCCTTCGGCGCCAGCACCACCTTCGGCGAACTCGGCATCAGCGGCGACCTGATCTTCGACGGCGACTGGGACATCGATGCCGGCGACACGCTGCGCGCCCAGGCCCGGCTCGCGCGCCAGAGCGGCGACATCCGCGTGCAGGCCGGCGAGGCCGCGCTGATCACGCGCATCGAGAGCCGCGGCACCGGCACCGCGAGCGAACGCAAGATGAATTCCAGCGAGGCCGGCCTGAGCCCCAGCACGCCGGCCGGGCTGCGCCGCGCCGAGCTGCGGCTCGATGCCCAGGGCGAGGCGGTGCGCGCCACGCTGGCCTGGGACAGCGAACGCGCGGGCCAGATCGATGCCGAGGCCGGCACGCGCTTCCAGCAGCGCGCCGGCGGCTGGCAATGGGCACCCGACGCGCCGCTCACGGGCCGTGTCGCCGCCAAGCTGCCGAACCTCGGCGTGTGGTCGATGCTCGCGCCGCCGGGCTGGCGCGTGGCCGGCACGCTCGACGCCAATGCCACGCTCTCGGGCAGCCGCGCGGCGCCGCGCTGGAACGGCACGCTGGGCGCCGACAAGCTGGCGCTGCGCGCGCCGGTCGAGGGCCTGGACCTGCGCGACGGCCGGCTGCGCGCCAACCTGTCCGGGGACCGCGTCGAGATCGCCGAGTTCACGCTCAAGGGCGGCGCCGGCAGCACGGCGCGCATCGCGGGCCAGAGCGGCAACCGCAGCACCGCGGCCAGCGAGGCCGGCACCGATGGCGGCACGCTGAGCGCGCGCGGCGAACTCAACTGGTCGGGCGCGGGCACGGCCGCTGGCGCGCCCGGCATCCGCATGGCGCTGCAGGCCGAGCTGCGCGCGCTGCGCGTGCTGGTGCGCACCGACCGCCAGGTCACGCTCTCGGGCGACCTGCAGGCGCGGCTCGAGAACCGGCAGTTCATCGTGCGCGGCAAGCTCAAGACCGACCGCGCCGTGATCATCCTGCCCGACGAGACCGCGCCCAGCCTCGGCAGCGACGTGATCGTGCGCTCGGCCGCCAAGGACCGCGAGGCGGCCGAGGCGCGCGAGCGCGAGGCCGCGCGCAGCGATGCGCAGGCGGCCCAGGCCGCCAAGCCGCAGACCGCGAAGCCGCCCGACATCGCGGTCGAGTTCGACCTCGGCGACGACTTCGCGGTGCAGGGCCGCGGCATCACGACCCGGCTCGAGGGCCAGCTCGACATCCGCAGCACGCGGCTCGATGCGCCGCCGCGCATCACCGGCGAGGTGAAGACCGTGAAGGGCCAGTACCGCGCCTACGGCCAGCAGCTCGACGTGGAGACCGGCATCGCGCGCTTCAACGGCCCCTACGACAACCCGCAGCTCGACATCCTCGCGATCCGGCCCAACATCACGCAGCGCGCCGGCGTGCAGATCAGCGGCAGCGCGCAGTCGCCGCGCGTGAAGCTCTATTCGGAGCCCGCGCTGTCCGACGCCGAGACGCTGTCGTGGGTGGTGCTGGGCCGCGCCTCGGCCACCAGCGGCGGCGAGTCGGCGCTGCTGCAGCAGGCCGCGCTCTCGCTGCTCGGGCGCATCAGCAAGGGTGCCAGCGGCGGCAGCCTGGCCAGCCGCTTCGGCCTCGACGAACTGGGCTTCAAGGGCCCGGGCAGCGGCGGCGACGTGCGCGATTCGGCCGTCACCTTCGGCAAGCGGCTGTCGAAGGACTTCTACGTCACCTACGAGCGCAGCATCGGCGGCACCTTCGGCACGCTGTTCATCTTCTACGACCTCACGCAGCGCCTCACCCTGCGCGGCCAGGCCGGGCAGACCAGCGGCCTCGACCTGATCTACACCGTGAAGTACGACTGAGGTACGCATGCGGCACATGCCGCATGCACGAAGCCGCGTTTCGTACGGGACTTCGATCTTGACCCCGCGATGGCGCGTGATAAGAATCATCGAAGACGCCTTCCAAGGAGCCGACGATGAACGAGCACGGAGACAAAGGCGGGAGGAACACGGCATCAGACCGTCTGGCAGACGATGCATCGCAGGGCGACGAGACCCGCATCGCCTGGTTGCGCGGCGCTTTCCGCGCCACGATCGCGATCGTCGCCGCCATCGCGGCGGCGGCTTCCGTTCCCCATTGGGGCGGCGACAGCTTCCCCATCACCAGCCTCGTGATCTACGTCGCGGGCATGGTGTTCGTGGCGATGCCGCTGGGCCTCTACTACGAATCGCTGCTGCAGGCGCACGAGCGGCGCCGCGCGCGCAATGCCGAACGCCGCGAGGCGAAAGCGCTGTCGCACGCGGCGGTGTAGCCGAGCCTCAGCCCGCGTCGCCCCCGCCTTGCGGATAGAGCAGCTTCGCCTCCGCCACCATGTGCCCGCCGTCGGGCAGGAGCCTGGCGCGGTGGTCGCGCACGGCCGTGGCCACGATCGGCAGCATCGCCTGCGCCTTGCCCTGGTCGAAGCTCTCCACCAGCGCCAGCCGCATGCTCGGCGCCCAGAAGGACTTGAGGTGCGCCGCGATGGCCTGCGTGGCCGCCCCGGCATCCGACGGGGTCTGGGCCTCGAAGAAGGTGCCGATCTGGTTGGCCATCTTGATCAATTGCACCGACTGGTCATGCATGCGCTGTGTCTCCGCTCGTTGTCGTCGTGAGGTTGTTCGTCATCAATGCGGGCGACGCCCGTTGGCTGCCGCAGCCGGCGCCGTGTCGGCCGGCAGGCGCTGCGGATGGCTGTAGACCCCCAGGTCCTCGCGCCGCGCGAAGCCCACCAGCGTGAGCCCGGCACGCTGCGCGGTCTCGACCGCGAACGAGGTCGGCGCCGACACCGCCGCCAGCAGCGAGACGCCGGCCATCGCGGCCTTCTGCACCATCTCGAAACTCGCGCGGCTGGTCACGGCGATGAAGCCCGCCGCGGCATCGACCTCGTTGGCCGCGAGCGCGCCCACCAGCTTGTCGAGCGCGTTGTGGCGGCCCACGTCCTCGCGCAGCCACACCACCTCGCCGTCGGCCGAGCACCAGGCCGCGGCATGCACCGCGCCGGTGGCTTCCTGCAGGGTCTGCAGCGACTGGAACTGCGCCATCGCGCGGCCGATCGCGGCCCGCTCGAACGACGGCCCCGCGGCCAGCACCGGCAGTTCGCGCGCCACCTGCGCCAGGCTCTCGGTGCCGCACAGGCCGCAGCCGGTGCGCCCGGCCAGCGAACGGCGCCGCTGCTTGAGCCGCGCGAACGCGGCCGCCGAGACCTCGAGCCGCACCGTGATGCCGCGCTCGGCGCTCTCGATCTCGCTGCCGTAGAGCTCGTGCGCCGCATCGAGGATGCCCTCGCTCAGCGAGAAGCCGAGCGCGAAGTCTTCCAGGTCGAGCGGCGTGGCCAGCATCACCGCGTGCGAGATGCCGTTGTATTCGAGCGCCACCGGCACTTCCTCGGCCACCCAGTCCTGCACCGCGAACGGCTGGCCGCCGCGCACGCCGCGCACAGGCAGCAGCCGCGCGCCTTCGCAGAAGGCGGCCGTGTCGGCGCTCGCGAGCGGCAGGGTGGCGATGTTCATGGCGCTGCGCTCTCGTGCCCTACTTGGCCGGCACCGTCTCGTTCGACGGCGCAGGCGCCGAGGCCGCGCTGAGCAGCTCGTTCTGCACCCGGTTGAAGCGGCTGTACTCCTGCTGCCAGGCCGAGGGCTGCATCACCGGCATCACCTGCACCGCCGTCACCTTGTACTCGGGGCAGTTGGTGGCCCAGTCGGAGTTGTCGGTGGTGATCACGTTGGCGCCCGACTCGGGGAAGTGGAAGGTGGTGTAGACCACGCCCGGCTGCATGCGCTCGGACACCGTCGCGCGCAGCACCGTCTCGCCCGCGCGGCTCTGGATGCCGACCCAGTCGCCGTCCTTCACGCCACGCTCCTCGGCGTCGTGCGGATGCAGCTCGAGCCGGTCCTCGCCGTGCCACATGTTGTTGTCGGTGCGCCGCGTCTGCGCGCCCACGTTGTACTGCGACAGGATGCGCCCGGTGGTCAGCAGCAGCGGGAAGCGGCGCGTGACCTTCTCGTCGGTCGGCACGTACTGCGTGACGATGAAACGCCCCTTGCCGCGCACGAACTTGTCGATGTGCATGGTCGGCGTGCCCTCGGGCGCCGCGTCGTTGCAGGGCCACTGGATGCTGCCGAGCTCGTCGATGCGCTTGTAGCTCACGCCGTGGAAGCTCGGCGTCAGCGCGGCGATCTCGTCCATGATCGCCTCGGGGTTCTTGTAGCTCATCGGATAGCCGAGCGCGTTCGCCAGCTTCACCGTGACTTCCCAGTCGGCCAGGCCGGCCTTCGGCGGCATCACCTTGCGCACGCGCGAGATGCGGCGCTCGGCGTTGGTGAAGGTGCCGTCCTTCTCGAGGAAGGAGGAACCCGGCAGGAACACGTGCGCGTACTTGGCGGTCTCGTTGAGGAAGATGTCCTGCACCACCACGCATTCCATCGCCATCATGGCGGCGGCCACGTGCTGGGTGTTGGGGTCGGACTGCACGATGTCCTCGCCCTCGCAGTACAGGCCCTTGAAGCTGCCGCCGATCGCGGCGTCGAACATGTTGGGAATGCGCAGGCCCGGCTCGGGATCGAGCTGCACGCCCCAGGCGGCCTCGAAGGAACCGCGCGTGGTGCTGTCCGACACGTGGCGGTAGCCCGGCAGCTCGTGCGGGAACGAGCCCATGTCGCACGAACCCTGCACGTTGTTCTGCCCGCGCAGCGGGTTCACGCCCACACCCTCGCGGCCCACGTTGCCGGTGACCATCGCGAGATTGGCGATGCCCATCACGGTGGTCGAGCCCTGGCTGTGCTCGGTCACGCCCAGGCCGTAGTAGATGGCGCCGTTGCCGGCGGTGGCGAACAGCCGCGCGGCGGCGCGCATCTCGGCGGCCGGCACGCCGGTGAAGGCTTCCGTGGCCTCGGGCGACTGCTCGGGGCGCTCGACGTAGGCCTTCCATTCGGCGAACGAGGCCGTGTCGCAGCGCTCGGCCACGAACGCGTCGGCCATCAGGCCTTCGGTGACGATCACGTGCGCGAGCGCCGTGACCACCGCCACGTTGGTGCCGGGGCGCAGCTGCAGGTGATGCGCGGCGCGGATGTGCGGCGACTTCACGATGTCGATGCGGCGCGGGTCGACCACGATCAGCTTCGCGCCCTGGCGCAGCCGCTTCTTCATGCGCGAGGCGAACACCGGATGGCCGTCGGTCGGGTTGGCGCCGATGACCATGATCACGTCGGACTTCTCGACCGACTGGAAGGTCTGCGTGCCGGCCGATTCGCCCAGCGTCTGCTTCAGGCCGTAGCCCGTGGGCGAATGGCACACGCGGGCGCAGGTGTCGACGTTGTTGTTGCCGAAGCCCGCGCGCACCAGCTTCTGCACCAGGTAGGTTTCCTCGTTGGTGCAGCGCGAGGAGGTGATGCCGCCGATGGCGTTGCGGCCGTACTTCTCCTGCAGGCGCTTGAACTCGCCGGCCGCGTAGTTGATGGCCTCGTCCCAGCTCACTTCCTGCCACGGATCGGTGATCTTCTGGCGGATCATGGGCTTGAGCATGCGGTCCTGGTGCGAGGCATAGCCCCAGGCGAAGCGGCCCTTGACGCAGGAGTGGCCGTCGTTGGCCTTGCCGTCCTTCCACGGCACCATGCGCACCACCTCGTTGCCCTTCATCTCGGCCTTGAAGGCGCAGCCCACACCGCAGTAGGCGCAGGTGGTGATCACGCTGTGCTCGGGCTGGCCGAGCCAGATCACCGACTTCTCCTGCAGGGTGGCGGTGGGGCAGGCCTCGACGCAGGCGCCGCAGCTCACGCACTCCGATTCCATGAAGGGCTGGTCCTGGCCCGGCGACACGCGCGACTCGAAGCCGCGGCCGCTGATGGTCAGCGCGAAGGTGCCCTGGGTTTCCTCGCAGGCGCGCACGCAGCGGTTGCACACGATGCACTTGGAGGGGTCGTAGGTGAAGTACGGGTTCGACTCGTCCTTCTCGCTCTTGATGTGGTTGGCGCCGTCGAAGCCGTAGCGCACGTTGCGCAGGCCGGTCACGCCCGCCATGTCCTGCAGCTCGCAGTTGCCGTTGGCCGAGCAGGTCAGGCAGTCGAGCGGATGGTCGGAGATGTAGAGCTCCATCACGCCCTTGCGCAGGTCCTGCAGCTTCGGCGTCTGGGTGCGCACCTTCATGCCGGCCTCGGCCGGCGTGGTGCACGAGGCCGGGAAGCCGCGGCGACCCTCGATCTCGACCAGGCACAGCCGGCACGAGCCGAAGGGCTCGAGGCTGTCGGTGGCGCACAGCTTGGGCACCTGGATGCCGGCGTCGACGGCCGCGCGCATCAGCGAGGTGCCGGCCGGCACCGTGACCTCGGTGCCGTCGATCTCCAGCGTGACCTCGCGCTCGGATTCGCGCTTGGGCGTGCCGTAGTCGGTTTCCTTGAGATGGTTCAACATGTCTTTGCTTTCTCTGGGGGCTCAGGCGGCCTTGCGGTCGGGTGCCTCGATGCCGAAGTCCTGCGGGAAGTGGTCGAGGGCGGAGAGCACCGGGAACGGCGTCATGCCGCCCATCGCGCACAGCGAGCCATGGACCATGGTGTTGCACAGGTCGCGCAGCAGGATCACCTGCTGCGGCCGGTTCTGGTTGCCGCGGATCTTGTCGATGACCTCGACGCCGCGCGTCGAGCCGATGCGGCAGGGCGTGCACTTGCCGCACGACTCGAGCGCGCAGAACTCCATCGCGTAGCGCGCCAGCTTCGAGAGGTCGGCCGTGTCGTCGTGCACCACGATGCCGCCGTGGCCCACGGTGCCGCCGACGGCCGCATAGGCCTCGTAGTCCAGCGGCAGGTCCCACTGCGACTCGGGCAGGTAGGCGCCCAGCGGGCCGCCGACCTGCACCGCCTTGATCGGCCGGCCCGAGGCCGAGCCGCCGCCGTAGTCGTAGAGCAGTTCGCGCAGGGTCACGCCGAAGGCCTTCTCGACCAGCCCGCCGTGCTTGATGTTGCCGGCCAGCTGCATCGGCAAGGTGCCGCGCGAGCGGCCCACGCCGTAGTCGCGGTAGAAGGTGGCGCCGCGCGCCAGGATGATCGGCACGCTGGCCAGCGTGATCACGTTGTTGATCAGCGTGGGCTGGCCGAACAGGCCCTCGATGGCCGGCAGCGGCGGCTTGGCGCGCACGATGCCACGCTTGCCCTCGAGGCTCTCGAGCAGCGCCGTCTCCTCGCCGCAGACGTAGGAGCCGGCGCCCTTGCGCACCGCGAGCCGGAAGCGCTTGCCCGAGCGCAGCACGTTGTCGCCGAGGAAGCCCGCGGCCTCCGCGTGGCGGATCGCCTCGTTGAGCGCGGCGATCGCATGCGGGTACTCGGAGCGCACGTAGATGTAGCCCTGCGTCGCGCCGGTGGCGATGCCCGCGATGGTCATGCCCTCGATCAGCACGAAGGGGTCGCCCTCCATCGTCATGCGGTCGGAGAAGGTGCCCGAGTCGCCCTCGTCGGCATTGCAGACGATGTACTTCTGCTCCGACGGCGTGTTGAGCACCGTCTTCCACTTGATGCCGGCCGGGAAGGCCGCGCCGCCACGGCCGCGCAGGCCCGAGTCGAGCACCTGCTGCACGATGTCGGCCGGCGCCATCGCGAGCGCGGCGCGCAGGCCCGCGTAGCCCTCGTGCGCCTGGTAGTCGGTCAGCGACACGGGGTCGGTGATGCCGACGCGCGCGAAGGTCAGGCGCTCCTGCTTCTTGAGGTAGGGAATCTCGTCGGTGGGACCGAGCGACAACGGATGCGAGCGCGCGCCCGTGCCCAGGCCGGCATCGAACAGCGCCGGCACCTCGTCGACCGTGACCGGGCCGTAGGCCATGCGGCCCGCGGGCGTCTCGACCTCGACCAGCGGCTCGAGCCACAGCATGCCGCGCGAGCCGTTGCGCACCAGCTCGATCGCGAGGCCGCGCGCGGCCGCTTCCTGCGCGATGCGCTGGGCCACGGCGTTGGCGCCGACCGCGAGCGCCGCGGAGTCGCGCGGCACGTAGATCTTCACGGCGGCGTTCATGCGCAATCTCCCGCCTGTGCGACCAGGGTCTCGAAACGGTGCGGCGTGATGCGCGCATGCGGCTCGTCGTCCAGCGTCAGCGCGGGCGAGGAGGCGCACAGGCCGAGGCAGAACGCCGGCTCGAGCGTGAAGGCGCCGTCCTTCGTGGTGCCGTGCACCGCGCAGCCCAGGTGCTTCTCGGCATGCGCGAGCAGCGCATCGGCGCCCATGGCCTGGCAGGCCTCGGCGCGGCAGATCTGGATCACGTGCCGGCCCGGCGGCTCGGCGCGGAAGTGGTGGTAGTAGGTGATCACGCCATGCACCTCGGCGCGCGAGAGGTTCTGCGCGTCGGCGATGGTCTGCACCGCATGCGAGGGCACGTAGCCCAGCGTGTCCTGCACCTCGTGCAGGATCGGCAGCAGCGCGCCCTGTTCGTCCGCATGCGCGGCGAGCACGCGGCGCACCTCGGCCAGTTCGTCGGCCGCGGAAAGTCGCAGGGCCTCGCTCATTGGCCGGCCTCCACGCATGCCGCGGGTGCGGCCAGGTGCGGTGCTGCGTACGCGTTCAGCGCTTCTGTTGTCATGGTCCCGTCCGATCTGGTGCCGTTGCCGGTCCGCCGCTGTCTGCCTGCCGGCGGATCCGTTGTCATCGTGGCGTCAATTCGCGCTCGCCTCCCTGTGCGGGGACGGGAAGCCGCGCGCGGTCATCTGCCTCGGGATTCACTGTCGATGAATCGCGCGCGGATGACCTTGACGCAGGTCAATTTCCATCGAAACAGGGGTGGTGTCAATGCGAGCGAGCCCTGTGAAAAGGACTCTTTCGCTGGGCCGCGGCCGGAATATCCGGGGGCCTCGCGGGGACGCGTGCGAACCGTTCGCAACACCGAGGTATTCCGCGCGCGAATCCGTCGCGGCGTGCGGGAACGGAAAGGGAAGAACGCGGGGCCGTTCGCGCCGGCGGCCCCGTGTGGATCAGCGCGCGGCGAGTTCGCGCGCGCGCTGCACGAGGCGCGCAGCCTCGGCATCGTCGACCTGGCCCGTGACCTTGGCCGGGCGGCCCGAGATGAGCGAGCGGTCGGGAAAGACCTTGCCCTCGGTCAGCAGCGCGCCGGTGGCGACGATGCATTCGCGCCCCACCACCGCGCCGTTGAGCGCCACGGTGTCCTCGCCGACCACCGAGCCGTCGCCGATGGTGCAGCCGTGCAGCATCACGTGCCGCTCGACCGTCACGTCGGCGCCGATGGTCATCGGGAAGCCGGGGTCGGCATGCAGCATCACGCCGTCCTCGAGGTGGCTGCCCGCACCCACCGTGATGGGCTCGTTGTCGCCGCGCAGCACGCAGCGCGGCCCGATGCTGCTGCGCGCGCCGAGCACGACCTGACCGATCACGCTCGCCGTGTCCGCCACGCGCGCGCTGGCGTCGATGGACGGTTCATGTTCGTCGAGTCTGTAGAGGGTCACGCCGTTCTCCTGGACAAAGGCGTCGATGGTAGCGGCTCGCGACCCGCCGGCGCTCAGTGCGGGAGTTCGCTGCGTTCGATGTGCTTGCGGCGCATGGGCCGCAGCACGAACCAGGCCATCAGCGCGGCAACGGCATTGACGCCGCTCGCGACGAAGAACACCGCCTCCCAGCTGCCGGTGCTCGCGGCCAGCACGCTCGACAGCGGCACCAGCAGCGAGGCCGTGCCCTTGGCGGTGTAGAGCATGCCGGCGTTCGAGGCCGCGTACTTGCCGCCGAAGGTGTCGGCGCAGGTCGAGGGGAACAGGCTGTAGATCTCGCCCCAGGCGAAGAACACCATGCCGGTCAGCACCACGAACAGCAGTGGGTTGTGGCCGTACTTGTAGAGCATCAGGATGCCGACCGCCTCGATCGCGAAGGCGATGAACATGGTCTGCTCGCGGCCGATCTTGTCCGACACCCAGCCGAAGAACGGCCGCGTCAGGCCGTTGAGCACGCGGTCGATCGCCAGCGCGAAGGTCAGCGCGGGCAGCACCAGGCCCATGATGTTCACCGGCACGTCGATGATCTTGAAGTCCTTGGCGATCGGCGCGAGCTGCGCGGTCGCCATCAGGCCGCCGGCGGCCACCATCACGAACATCGCGTACATCACCCAGAACACGGGCGAGCGCAGCACCTCGGAGGGCGCGTAGTCGCGCCGCGACTGCTGCACGTTGCGGGTGTTCACGGCCTTCGAATGCTCGGGCGCGCGCGTCAGCATCCATGCGAGCAGGAACACGATCAGTCCCTGCCCGATCCCAAAATACAGGAAGGCGGCCTCGTAGCCGCTGTTCTTGATCATGGCCGAGATCGGGATGATGGTGAGCGCCGAGCCCGCGCCGAAGCCGGCCGCGGTCAGGCCCGCCGCGAGGCCGCGCCGGTCGGGGAACCACTTGAGCGCATTGCCCACGCAGGTGCCGTAGACCGCGCCCGCGCCGATGCCGCCGATGGCCGCCGCGATGTAGAGCACCGGCAGCGAGGCCGCGAAGGAGTTGATCACCCAGCCGATGCCGCAGAGCACGCCGCCCACCAGCACCACGGGACGCGGGCCGAAGCGGTCGACGAGGTAGCCCTCGATCGGCACCAGCCAGGTCTCGGTGAGCACGAAGATGGTGAAGGCCACCTGGATCGCGGCGCGGCTCCAGCCGTGCTTCTCCGCGATCGGGTTGACGAACAGGGTCCAGCCGTATTGGAGGTTGGCGATCATCGCCATGCACACGATGCCGATCAGGAGTTGCCCCCATCGGTAACTGTGCGAGCGCTGCGCCGCCGCGGCGCCAGAGTGTCCCGAGGGGGAATAGATCGCGGGGTTCGCACCCGCGATCGTGGTCGTTTGCCGAGTCATTGAATGTCCTTCATCTTTGTGTTTGAGTTGAAGTCCGGCGGATCGCATCGAGGCGCCGCCGGTTTCGTTCCGAGTCACCGGTCCCCGAAGCAGAGATGCGAACAAGTACGGCGTCGCATCACGCAATCGACACGCTTCGGCTGATCCTCCGGTCCCGTCGGCCTCGCTTCGCGACACCGTCGACCCGCAGCCTCCTGCGTGCGGATGACTGTCGGGTGCAGCGACCCAAAAACTCTTGACCCTCGTCAAGTTCCCTCGAAGGGACCCGGCCGCGGACCCCCGTGGATTCCCTAGCATGGTCGTCTTAGCGTGCGATGAGAACGCGCGCGACGGCGCACGGGTCGCGCGACGCGAGGCGCGGCTTGATGCAAGTCGGTGGCGTCTTCGGCAGGTCCCTCGCGATCACCTCGACCGCGTCGCAGCCCACTCTGGAGTGCCTCCGCGCGCCCTGCTCGCGAAAAGGGCATGTCACTCGTGGTTTGCCCTAATCCAGGGTAAACCCTATAATTCGGAGGTTCGCATTCCCACCCACCCGTATTCGGAGCACATCCATGAACAACACCGCACTGAATTCCGCCGCCCTCAAGGCCCCCTCCTTCGCCTCGAACGGCGTGCTGCGCGACCTGATCGCCGCGCTGCCGATCGTGATCTTCGCCAAGGCCGTGCGCGCCGCGCTGCAACAGCGTTGATGCCCGGAGCCCTCGAGGCTCCACCCCGAAGAGAGAGCGCCGCGAGCGCTCTTTTTTTTCGCCTTCAGATCGCCGGATCGAAGGGCACGATCTGCGAGATCAGCGCGGTACCGTCGTTCAGCAGGAAGTCCTTGAAGGCCTGCGCCACCGGCGGCAGCCGCTTGCCGCGGCGGTGCACCACGTACCAGTTGAGCATCAGCGGAAAGCCCTGCACGTCGAGCACCCGCACGCTGCCCGCGCGCAGCTCCTGGCTGATGGTGTGGGCCGACACGAAGCTCACGCCCATGCCCGCGATCACCGCCTGCTTGATGGTCTCGGTGCTGCGGATCTCCATCGCGATGTTGATCTCGGACAGCGCGGCGCCGAAGCCCTCCTCCATCGAATGCCAGGTGTCGGACGCGCGCTCGCGCACCACGAAGGGCTCGCGGATCAGCCGCTTGAGCGGCACGCCCTTCACGCCCACCAGCGGATGCGTGGGCGCCGCGATGATCACGTAAGGGTGCGGCGCGAACGGCTGGTTCAGCGTGTCGAGGTCGGTGGGCGGCCGCACCATGATCGCGAGGTCGGTGAGGTTCTCGGCGATGTGCGTGAGCAGGCCCTCGCGGTTGTGCACCGTGAAGTTGAGGGTCACGCCGCGATGCCGGCCCGCGAACTCCACCAGCAGGCGCGGAAAGAAGTAGTCGCCCGCGCTGATCACGCCCACGTTGAGCTTGCCGCCCGAGATGCCCTTGAACTGCAGCATCGCGTTCTCGGCCGCCTCGAACTGCTGGATGATCGCGCGGCTGAGCTGCAGCAGCTCGGTGCCCGCGGCAGTGAGATAGACCTTCTTGCCGAACTGCTCGAACAGCGTGTTGCCGGCGTGGTCCTCGAGCTTGCGCACCTGGGTCGACACCGCGGGCTGCGTGAGGTGCAGCTCCTCGGCCGCGCGCGAAAAACTCAAGAGCCGCGCCACCGCCTCGAAGACCTTCAACTGGCGCAGTGTCGCGTGCTTCATGGGGATTCCTGGAGAACTGCTTCGTTCGGAAGTCCCATGCTATGGCCGGCGGCGCGCGCGCCGCATGACCGCGGTCAAGTATTCGCGATCAGGAATGGTTTGGAATACGCGCGACGTGCAGCAGGTTGGTGGTGCCCGACTGGCCGAAGGGCAGGCCCGCCACCACCACCACCTTCTGGCCGGGCTGCGCGAAGCCCTCGGCATGCGCGGTGCGGCAGGCGCACTCGATCATCTCGCCCACATCGTGCACGTCGTCCACCAGCACCGCATGCACGCCCCACACCATGGCCATGCGGCGCGCGGTCGCGATGTCGGGCGTGAGGCTCAGGATCGGCACCGCGGGCCGCTCGCGCGCCGCGCGCAGGCTGGTGAAGCCCGAGGAGGTGTAGGTCACGGTGGCGGCCGGTGCGAGCAGCGCGGCCACCTGGCGCATCGAGGTGCAGACCGCGTCGGCCGTGGTCGACTGCGCGCTCTCGTGCGTGGCATCGATGCCGGTGCGGTACGAAGGATCGGCCTCCACGCGCGCGACGATGCGGTCCATCATCGCCACCGCCTCGAGCGGGTACTTGCCCGAGGCCGACTCGGCCGAGAGCATCACCGCGTCGACGCCGTCGTAGACCGCGGTCGCCACGTCCGACACCTCGGCGCGCGTGGGCACCGGCGCGGCGATCATCGACTCGAGCATCTGCGTGGCCACCACCACCGGCTTGCCGCGCAGCCGGCAGGCGCGCACGATCTGGCGCTGCAGCTCGGGCACGCGCTCGGGCGGCAGCTCGACGCCGAGGTCGCCGCGCGCGACCATGATGCCGTCGCAGCGCTCGACGATGGCGTCGAGGTGCTCGATGGCCGCGGGCTTCTCGAGCTTGGCCATGATGGCCGCGCGCGTGCCGATGATCTCGCGCGCCTCGTCGATGTCCTCGGGGCGCTGCACGAACGAGAGCGCCACCCAGTCCACGCCCATCGCGAGGCCGACGTCGAGGTCGTCGCGATCCTTCGGCGTCAGCGGCGAGATCGGCAGCAGCACGCTGGGCACGTTGACGCCCTTGCGGTCGGAGATGGGGCCGCCCACCAGCACGGTGGTCTCGGCGAAGTCGGCGCCGTGGCGGTCGACGCGCAGCCGCAGCTTGCCGTCGTCGAGCAGCAGCTCGGTGCCCTCCTGCAGCGCCGCGAAGATCTCGGGATGCGGCAGCGGCGCGCGGCGGCCGTTGCCGCTGCTGCGGTCCATGTCGAGCCGGAAGCGCGCGCCCGCCTCGAGCTGCGCGCGGCCGCCCTCGAAGGTGCCCAGGCGCAGCTTCGGCCCCTGCAGGTCGAGCAGCACGCCGATGGGCCGGCCGAATTCCTTCTCGAGCCGGCGGATGGTCTCGAGGCGGCGCGCATGGTCGTGCTGCGTGCCGTGGCTGAAGTTGAGGCGGAACACGTCCACGCCACGCTCGAACAGCGCGCGGATCGCGGGCTCGTCGGAAGTGGCGGGACCGAGCGTGGCCACGATCTTGGCGCTGCGAAGGCGTCGCATGGTGTGGGTGTCCTCAGGCGAGTTCGCGCAGCCGAACCTGGCCGCGCTGTTCTTCCATGGTTCGCGCGAGCAGCTTCACGAGCGAATACACGGTGTCGATGTGCGGGGTCGAGGTCTCGGTGAGCCGCGCGAGCTCGACCACCGCACCGACCAGCGCGTCGATCTCGGGCGCGCGGCCGGCCTCCACGTCCTGCAGCATCGAGGTCTTGTGCTTGCCGACCTTCTCGGCGCCCGCGATGCGCTTCTCGAGCGTGACGCGGAACTCGATGCCGAGCTTGTGCGCCACGGCCTGGGCCTCGCGCATCATCGCGGCCGCGAGTTCGCGCGAGGGCGGGTACTGGCAGATGTCGACCAGGGTCGAGTGCGAGAGGCTGCTGATCGGGTTGAAGGTCAGGTTGCCCCAGAGCTTGAGCCAGATCTCGGCGCGGATGTTGTCGAGTACCGGCGCCTTGAAGCCCGCGTTGGCGAAGCAGGCCGCGATGCGCTCGACGCGCTCGGTGGTCGTGCCGTCGAGTTCGCCGACCGGGAAGCGGTCGCCCTCGATGTGCTTGATGACGCCGGGCGCGATCAGCTCGGAGGCCGGATAGACCACGCAGCCGATCACGCGCCGCGGCGGGATCTTGGTGTTGAGCACGCCCTGCGGGTCGACGCTGCGCACGGTGGTGCCCTCGAGCACGCCGCCGTGCTTCTGGAAGTACCAGTAGGGAATGCCGTTCTGCATGGTCACGACCGCGGTCTCGGGCCCGAAGAGCTTGGCCACGTCGTCGGCCACGGCCTCGACCTGGTGCGCCTTCATCGCGAGGATCACGAGGTCCTGCGGTCCGGCCTCGTCGTAGCGGTCGGTGGCCCGCACGTTGCGCGCCACCTGCTCCTCGCCCTCGGCCGACACCAGCTTGATGCCGTTGGCGCCGATGGCCTGGAGGTTGGCGCCGCGCACGATGAAGGTGACGTCCTCCCCGGCCAGCGCGAGTTTGGCGCCCACCAGGCCGCCGATGGCCCCCGCGCCGATGATTGCTATCTTCATGTCGATCCCCAAGAGTTGAAATTCTTCGCGTCAGCCGAAGCGGTTCGAGAGGCGGCCAATGCCGTCGATCTCCACTTCGACCAGGCTGCCGGGCTTCATCGAGCCCACGCCCACGGACGTGCCGCACAGGATCACGTCGCCGGGATGCAGGCTCATGTCCTGCGAGATGAGGCTGACCAGCCGCTGCACCGAGAAGCGCATGTCGCTGATCGGATAGTTCTGCCGCTCCTCGCCGTTGAGCACGGTGCGCACCACCAGCGTGGCGGGATCGAGGCCGGTGGCGATGGCCGGGCCCATGGGGCAGAAGGTGTCGAAGCCCTTGGCGCGCACCCACTGCGCGAACGAGGCATCGCGGTTGAGGATGTCGGCCACGGTGACGTCGTTGGCGCAGGTGTAGCCGAACACGTGCTCGAGCGCGCGCTCCTCGGAGACGGCGGTGGCGGTCTTGCCGATGACGATGCCGAGCTCGCCCTCGAACACGACCTTGCCGTCGCACAGCGGCTTGCGGATCGGTGCCTCGTGCGCCGAGAAGGAGTTCGGTGCCTTCAGCAGGTAGAGCGGCTCTTCGGGCACGGCGAGCTTGAGCTTCTCGCCGAGGGCGTGGAAGTTGTTCCACAGCGCGATGACCTTGGTCGGCTCGCTCGGCGACAGCAGGCGCAGGCCGGCCAGCGCGAACACGCGGCCGGTGGGCTCGGGCGTGCCGTACATGTCGCCGCGGTACTCCCGCACGGCGTCGTCCTCCAGGGTGCCGAAGGCGGCTTCTCCGGCGTGTTCGAAACGGACCCAACGTTGTGGCATGTTGTGCTTTCTTTTGATGCTGTGAATGCGGGTGGGTCGACAGGCGCTGCGCGGGTGCGGGGCCTAGTCGAACGGCAGGTAGTCGGGAACGACCAGCGAGGCCAGCAGCTTTCCCATCTCGGCCGGGTTGTCGGTCACGTGGATGCCGCAGGCCTTCATGACGGCGAGCTTCTCGTGCGCCGTGCCCTTGCCGCCGGAAATGATGGCGCCCGCATGGCCCATGCGCTTGCCGGGCGGCGCGCTGGCGCCGGCGATGAAGCCGACCACGGGCTTGCGCATGTGGGCATGGATCCAGCGCGCGCACTCTTCCTCGGCATCGCCGCCGATCTCGCCGACCATGATGACGGCGTCGGTGCGCGGGTCGTCGTTGAACATCTTCAGCACGTCGATGTGCCGCAGCCCGCCGACCGGATCGCCGCCGATGCCGACCACGGTCGACTGGCCGATGCCGAAGCGCCCGAGCTGGCTCGCGGCCTCGTAGGTCAGGGTGCCCGAGCGCGAGACCACACCGATACGGCCGCGCTGGTGGATGTGGCCCGGCATGATGCCGATCTTGATCTCGTCGGGCACGATGAGGCCGGGGCAGTTGGGCCCGAGCAGCAGGGTCTTGCGCCCTTCCATGCGGCGGCGGGTACGGATCATGTCGCGCACCGGAATGCCCTCGGTGATGCAGATCACGAGGTCGAGCTCGGCATCCACCGCTTCATCGATGGCCGCGGCGGCGAAGGCCGGGGGCACATAGATGACCGACACGGTGGCGCCGGTGCGAGCCTTGGCTTCCTTGACCGTGCCGTAGATGGGAATGCCGGCCATGGCCTGCCCGGCCTTCATCGGATTGACGCCAGCGACGAAGCAATGGCGCCCGTGGCCGTACTCGAGGCAGGCCTGGGTGTGGAACTGGCCGGTCTTGCCGGTGATGCCCTGCGTGATGACGCGGGTGTGGCGGTTGATGAGGATCGACATCTTTTTCCTTTACCGCTCTGTGAGGTCCGTTCTTGTTTTGCTGGAACGGCTGTTCGGGGCGCGTGCACAGGACAGCGGGTACTTCCCTCCGCGAATGTCCCCCGCCTTCGGCTCCTCCTTGATTTCGCTGCGGGAAGCACCCACTGCCCTGTGCACAGAGGCGCATCGGTGGTGCCGGCCGATCAACTGCTGCGCGTCTGGCGCGCGTCGGCGGGGTACTCCCCGCAGCGAAATAAAGGAGGAGGCCGAAGGCCGGGGGACATTCGCGGAGGGGAGTACCCCGTCGGCGCGTGCCCGCAACGAACGGCAAAAAGCTCGTCCAACGTTCATCGCTACCCCTTAGGAACCCGAGCCACGACAACCGCCTGCCGAGCCGCCTCGCCGATATCCTCGGCCCCAATGATCTGAAGCTCCGACTGCGCGAGGATGGTCCGCCCCAGGTCCTCGTTCGTGCCCTTCATGCGCACCACCAGCGGCACCGACAGGGCCGTCTCGCGTGCCGCGGCGACGATGCCGTGGGCGATCACGTCGCAGCGCATGATGCCGCCGAAGATGTTGACCAGCACCGCCTTCAGGCGCGGGTTGCGCAGCATCAGCTGGAAGGCCGCGGTGACCTTCTCCACGCTCGCGCCGCCGCCCACGTCGAGGAAGTTGGCCGGCGATCCACCATAGAGCTTGATCGCGTCCATCGTCGCCATCGCGAGGCCCGCGCCATTCACCAGGCAGCCGATGTCGCCGTCGAGAGAGATGTACGACAGGTCGAACTTCGAGGCTTCGATCTCCGTCGGATCCTCTTCGTCGAGGTCGCGCATCGCGGCGATCTCGGGCTGGCGAAACAACGCATTCGGGTCGAAGCTGAGCTTGGCGTCGAGCGCCATCAACCGACCGTCGCGCGTGCGCACCAGCGGGTTGATCTCGGCCAGCGAGGCGTCGCTCGCATCGAAGGCCTGGTAGAGCTTCTGCATGAACTCGCGCGCCTGCACCACGTCGCGGCCCGCGAGCCCGATCGAGCGTGCGAGCGCATCGGCCTCGGTTGCCTTGATCCCCGTCTCGGGGTCGATGAACAGCGTGTGGATCTTCTCGGGCGAGCGCGCGGCCACCTCCTCGATGTCCATCCCGCCTTCGCTCGAAGCCATCAGCGCCACGCGCCGCGCACCGCGATCGACCACCATGCCGAGGTAGAACTCCCGGTCGATCTCCACCCCCTCCTCGACCAGCAGCTGCCTCACCACCCGGCCCTCGGGCCCCGTCTGGTGCGTGCGCAGCGTCATGCCGAGCAGCGCTTCCGCATGGCGGCGCACCTCCGCGCCCGACCAGGCCAGCTTCACCCCGCCGCCCTTGCCGCGTCCGCCCGCATGGATCTGCGCCTTCACCACCCACGAACGCCCACCGAGCCGGGCGGCGGCATCGGCCGCCTCGTCGCTCGTGCGGCAGACGAAACCGCGCGGCGTCGCCACGCCATGGCGGCGCAGCACTTCCTTGCCCTGGTATTCGTGGATGTTCATTGAATCAACCGTTGTTTGATCTATTCAATTGCAATTCAGGCGCCGAGTTCGGCACCGCGGCATTCGGCCCAATTGAAATGGCGCCTGGAAAGCGGCGAGGAACCTTCGCCTTCGCGGCGCTTGTAGGCTTCCTTCTTCTGTTCAATCGCATCGGCCAGGAATGCGGCGTCGTAGGCGCGCAGCAGATGCGGATGATTCGCCTCGAGATAATGGCCAATGCGCTTTTCGGGTTCCTGCGACGTGCCCATCAGGTCGCAATAGGTCTGGCGGTCCCAATGCCAGCGCAAGCCCAGTTCGTAGAAGGCGGCGTTGTAGGCATTGCGTTCGGTTTCATCGAGCCAGTATTGAACGGGCGTGAGGTTCTGCATGGTCTGCTCCTTTCGAATGACTGCCGTGCGGTGAATTGAATGACTTGCCGGCATGTTCAAACTGTAGAAGCGCAGAACGATAAATAACAGTCAAACTATTTTATTGAGAGCATTCATTTGGAGTTATGCATGACTCCAATTCAATTCAAAGAAAGAAGACGAACGAATCCCTTCGCCGCCGGCAATGCCATTGGCGAATCAATTGCGGATTCGTTCGAATTGGCGCGGAATTACCGCGCCGCGTTCTTCGTCGTCAGATCACGCGTTCGGCGCGCAGCGCCGCCACGTCTTCCAGGCCGTAGCCCAGCTGCATCAGCACTTCCTCGGTGTGCTCGCCCAGGAGCGGCGAGCGCTTCACCTCGGTGGGGCTGTCCGACAGCTTGATCGGATTGCCCACCGTCAGGTACTTGCCGCGCGTGGGATGGTCGACCTCGACGATGGTCCCGGTCTCGCGCAGCGATTCGTCGGCGGCGATCTCCTTCATCGAGAGGATCGGCCCGCACGGAATGTCGTACTGGTTCAGGATCTCCATGGCCTCGAACTTGTCCTTGGTCATGGTCCATTGCTCGATGCGCGCGAAGATCGGCTTCAGGTGCAGCAGGCGCGCGGCCGGCGTGGCGTAGGCCTCGTCGGTGATCCAGCCTTCCTCGCCGATCACCTTGCACACCGCCGGCCACACGGCCGCCTGCGTGATGAAGTAGATGTAGGCGTTGGGGTCGGTCTCCCAGCCCTTGCACTTGAGGATCGAGCCGGGCTGGCCGCCGCCCGAGGCATTACCCGCGCGCGGCACCGCGTCGCCGAACTTGCCGTCGGGGTACTGCGGGTATTCGTGCATGGTGCCCGTGCGTTCCAGCCGCTGCTGGTCGCGCATCTTCACGCGGCACAGGTTGAGCACCGCGTCCTGCATCGGCGCCAGCACCTTCTGGCCGCGGCCGGTGCTGTTGCGCTGGAACAGCGCCGCCAGGATGCCGAGCGCCAGGTGCAGGCCGGTGCCGCTGTCGCCGATCTGGGCGCCGGTCACCATCGGCGGGCCGTCCTCGAAGCCGGTGGTCGACGCCGCGCCGCCGGCGCACTGCGCCACGTTCTCGTAGACCTTGCAGTCGGCGTACTTGCCGGGGCCGAAGCCCTTGACCGAGGCCACGATCATGCGCGGGTTGAGCTTCTGGATGTGTTCCCAGGTGATGCCCATGCGGTCGAGCGCGCCGGGCGCGAAGTTCTCGACCAGCACGTCGCAGGTCTTGATCAGCTCGTCGAGCACCTGGCGCCCCTTGGGGTTCTTGGTGTCGAGCGTGATCGAGCGCTTGTTGTGGTTCAGCATCGTGAAGTAGAGGCTGTCCACACCGGGGATGTCGCGCAGCTGGCCACGCGTGGCATCGCCTTCGCCGGCGCGCTCGACCTTGATGACGTCGGCGCCGAACCAGGCCAGCAACTGCGTGCAGGTGGGGCCGGATTGCACGTGGGTGAAATCGAGGATGCGGACACCCTCCAGCGCTTGACTCATCGACTGTCTCCTTCTTTGATCGTGGTTTCCGCTTCTAGCAGACGAGCGCGCAGTTTGCGCTCTTCCGCAAATCGGGCTGTCTCGTCGCGGACGATGGCGACAATGCCCGAGACCTGGCGTTCCGGCGAAAACAGCATCGACACCGTGAAGGCGATCGACAAGGTGCGGCCGTCCTTGTGCAGGGCCGGCACGCGCAGCAGATCGGCACCGTATTTGGTGATGCCGGTGTCCATGGTCTTGTGGTAGCCGTCCCAGTGGCGCTGCCGCTGGCGCTCGGGAATGATGAGGTCGAGCGAGCGACCCAGCGCCTCGGCTTCGGTGAAGCCGAAGATGCGTTCGGCCGCGGGGTTCCACAGAACGATGGCCCCGGCCGCATCGCACACCATGATGGCATCGCCCGCCCCTTCGACGAGCTGCCTGAAATCCACTGAAGCTTGCATGCTGGCCTCCCGCCTCGACGCATCCGAAATACCGCGCCCCCCGGCGCTTCGTGGACTGGAAAAGCCCCGGGGGAACGCCTGGGTCAGACTGCCTTCGCTTCGTGCAGCGCGGCGATCTGCTGTTGGCTGTAGCCGAGTTCGGCCAGCACGTCGTCGGTGTGTTCGCCCAGCAGCGGCGAACCGGTGATCTCGGGCTTGAGGTCCGAGAACTTGATCGGGCTGCCCACTGTGAAGTAGGTGCCGCGTTCCTTGTGCGGCACTTCCACGATCGAGCCGCTCTTGCGCAGCGATTCGTCGTTGAGCAGTTCCTTCATCGTCAGCACCGGCGCGCAGGGGATGTCGAACTTGCGCAGGATGTCGACCGCCTCGAACTTGGTCTTGTCCTGCAGCCAGCCCTCGATGGTCGCGAAGATGTCGGTGATGTGCGGCTGGCGCGCCTTGGCGGTCATGTAGTCGGGATCGGTCTTCCACTCGGGCTTGCCGATGGCGTCGCAGATCGGTGCCCAGGCATGGCCCTGCACGGTGAAGTAGATGTAGGCGTTCGGGTCGGTCTCCCAGCCCTTGCACTTGAGCACCCAACCCGGCTGGCCGCCGCCGCCGGCATTGCCGCCGCGCGGCACCACGTCGCTGAAGGTGCCGTGCGGGTACTGCGGGTATTCCTCGAGGTAGCCCAGGCGGTCCAGGCGCTGCTGGTCGCGCATCTTCACGCGGCACAGGTTGAGCACGGCGTCCTGCATCGAGCAGGCCACGCGCTGGCCCTTGCCGGTCTGCTCGCGGCCGATGATGGCCGTGAGGATGCCGATCGCCAGGTGCATGCCGGTATTGCTGTCGCCCAGCGCCGCGGCGCTCACGGTCGGCGGGCCGTCCCAGAAGCCGGTGGTGGAGGCGGCGCCGCCCGCGCACTGCGCGACGTTCTCGTAGACCTTCAGGTCGTCGTAGTGGTGGCCGTCGCTGAAGCCCTTGACCGAGGCGACGATCATCTTCGGGTTCAGTTCCTGGATGCGTTCCCAGCTGAAGCCCATGCGGTCGAGCGCACCGGGGCCGAAGTTCTCGACCAGCACGTCCGATTCCTTGATCAGCTTCTCGAGCACCACCTTGCCCTCGGGCTGCTTGGTGTCCAGCGTCAGCGAGCGCTTGTTGCTGTTGAGCATGGTGAAGTACAGCGCGTCCACGTCGGGGATGTCGCGCAGCTGCGAGCGCGTGACGTCGCCGGCGCCGGGGCGCTCGACCTTGATCACGTCGGCGCCGAACCAGGCCAGCAGCTGGGTGCAGGCCGGACCGGCTTGCACGTGCGTGAAGTCGATGATCTTGATGCCGTTGAGAGGTTTGTTGCTCATGTCGAATCTCCTGGAATGAAAGGAATCACTTCTTCTTCGCCGTGGCCGGATTGAGACTGGTGATGCGGCCGCTCTCGGTGCCCGCGGTCTCGTCGATGACGGCATTGATCAGGGTCGGGCGGCCCGTGGCGACGGCCTCGGTCAGGGCCGCCTGCAGCTCGTCCGCGGTGGTCGCATGGACGCCAACGCCGCCGAAGGCTTCCATCAGCTTGTCGTAGCGCGCGTTCTTCACGAACACGGTGGGCGCCACGTCGGGCGTGCCGCTGGGGTTCACGTCGGTGCCACGGTAGACGCCGTTGTTGTTGAACACGATCACGCAGATCGGCAGGTTGTAGCGGCAGATGGTCTCGACCTCCATGCCGCTGAAGCCGAAGGCGCTGTCGCCCTCGATCGCGATCACCGGCTTGCCCGTGACCACGGCCGCGGCCACCGCGAAGCCCATGCCGATGCCCATGATCCCCCAGGTGCCCACGTCGAGGCGCTTGCGCGGCTCGTACATGTCGACGATGCTGCGCGCGAAGTCCAGCGTGTTGGCGCCTTCGTTGACGACGATCGCATCGGGCCGGGCCTTGACCTGGTCGCGGATCACGCTGAGCGCGCTCTGGAAGTTCATCGGCGAGGGACGCGCGGCGAGCGTGGCGGCCATCTTCGACAGGTTCTTGTCCTTGCGCTCGGCGATGGCGCCGGTCCACTCGGTCGGCGGCTTGGCCCACTTGGCGTCGATGCCCGCGAGCAGCGCGGCCACGCAGGAGCCGATGTCGCCGATCACCGGCGCGGCGATCGCCACGTTGCTGTCGATCTCGGTCGGCGCGATGTCGATCTGGATGAACTGCTTGGCGCCCTTGTCCTGGCCCCAGGTCTTGCCCTTGCCATGCGAGAGCAGCCAGTTCAGGCGCGCGCCCACCAGCAGCACCACGTCGGCTTCCTGCAGCACGTAGGAGCGCGCCGCGGCGGCCGATTGCGCATGCGTGTCGGGCAAGAGGCCCTTGGCCATCGACATCGGCAGGTAGGGAATGCCGGTCTTCTCGACCAGCGCGCGGATGTCGGCATCGGCCTGGGCGTAGGCGGCGCCCTTGCCCAGCAGGATCAGCGGGCGCTTCGCACCCTTGAGCAGGTCGAGCGCGCGCTGCACGGCATCGGCGGCCGGGATCTGGCGCGGCGCGGGGTCGATGACCTTGATCAGCGAGTTCTTGCCCTTGATGGCGTCCATCGTCTGCGCGAACAACTTGGCCGGCAGGTCGAGGTACACGCCGCCGGGGCGGCCCGAGACGGCCGAGCGGATGGCGCGCGCGATGCCCACGCCGATGTCCTCGGCGTGCAGCACGCGGAACGCGGCCTTGCACAGCGGCTTGGCGATCGCCAGCTGGTCCATCTCCTCGTAGTCGCCCTGCTGCAGGTCGACGATCTCGCGCTCGCTGGAGCCGCTGATCAGGATCATCGGGAAGCAGTTGGTGGTGGCGTTGGCCAGCGCGGTCAGGCCGTTGAGGAAGCCGGGCGCCGACACCGTGAGGCAGATGCCGGGCTTCTGCGTGAGGAAGCCGGCCGCAGCGGCGGCATTGCCGGCGTGCTGCTCGTGGCGGAACGAGATCACGCGCATGCCCTCGGCCTGCGCCATGCGGGTCAGGTCGGTGATCGGGATGCCCGGCAGCGCGAAGATGGTGTCGATGTCGTTCAGCTTCAGCGCATCGATCACCAGGTGGAAACCATCGGTGGTTTCCGCTTCCGGCGCTTCCTGCGTCATCTGCTGGAGGGCGCGCGCGACGAGTTGCTGATCGTCGGCGGCGCCGTTGGCTGGCCGACTCTTGGGCTTGATCGCCTCATCGAGCGTCGTGGCCGCCTCTTTGGCTGTGCTAACTGAAGACATGTCTCTCCTTCTGCTGGGGTGAATGGCCGAGGCCCGAGCCGCGACTATGATTCGGGCCATCCTTTCGGCCGTTGACCTCGGTCAACTTTCCCGAAAACGGCGCCGACCCCCGATGAAGCGGCGCCGCAGGCGACGAAATCGAGCAAGACGGTGACCATGACGTTGTTGGAAAACCACCCGGAGAAGAACATCATTCGCGCCCAGCTCCGGCAGAACATCCTGCTCAAGGACCTGAACGAGGGCGAGCGCGCCGAGCTCGAGGCTCACCTGGTGATCGTCGACGGCAACAAGGGCGATTTCCTGCTGCACCAGGGGGTGCGGGAGATGGAGCAGTACTTCATCCTCGACGGCATCCTCAAGCGGGTGGTGAGCAACCCGGAGGGCAAGGAGATGATCCTGCGCTTCGCCGACGAGAACGACATGGAGACCAGCTACGCGGCCATGCGCCTGGGCACGCCCACGCCCTACGGCATCGTCTGCGTCACCAAGGCCCGCGTGGCGAGCCTGCCGCTGAAGGAATGGACCGCCTTCCTGGCGAGCCATCCCCAGACCAAGGAACTGTTCGAGTTCCTCGTGATGCGCGGCATGAGCGAGATCATGGCGCACACCATCACGCTGCACCTGCTGGACGCGCCGGGCCGGGTGCACCGTTTCCTGCGCAAGCACCCCGAGCTCGTGGACCGCATCCCGAGCAAGGAGCTCGCGTCCTACCTCAATCTCTCCGCAGAAACCCTGAGTCGGCTGCGCAAGCGCGGGAAGATCTGAGGCCGTCCAATACCCCCTAGGTCTGCTTCGCCGACGCGAAGCGCCGGGTCGTCGCCATCAGCCGCAGCTGGTTGTCCACCGCGCCCACGCCCTCCACCGCCGCCGTGACGGCCTCGGTCTGCGCGCGCTCGTCCGCGTCGAGCACGATGCCGCGCAGGCTCACGCGGCCGTGGTCGGCCTCCACCGTGACGCGGATGTCGGCCGTGGCCGCTGCGTCCTTGAGCGCCGCCTTCACGCGTGCCGCCAGCGCCATGTTGGCCAGCAGCGCGCGCGAACGCGCGGTCTCGGCGAACTCGGGCCGCGCTGCCAGCGCGCGGATCTGCGCCACGCAGCTGTCGACCGTGAGCCGGTCGGTGTTGAGCACCAGGTCGTAGAGCACCGGGTCGCCCCAGCTCACGCCGAACTGCGCATGCATGCGCGCCGCATGCGCCTCGTCGCTGCGCCGGATCTCGGCCTCGGCGAACTCGGCGTCGTCGGTCTCCAGGTGCGTCATCAGCCAGTCGATGCGCTTCTTCAGCGAGCGCGTGATGCGCACGCACACCACGTGCGGCACCGGCCGCAGCAGGCAGGTGGCGCCCCAGCCGCGCAGCACCACGTTGCCGCGGTCGGCCAGCGCGAACAGTTCCTCGGCCGTGTAGAGCGCGAGGCTGCGCCGGTCGGTCGTGAGCCGCTCGACGAAACCGGCCTTGCCGCCGCGCAGGCGGCCGATCAGGCTGGTCGAGACCTGCATGCGGTCGGCGACGCGCTCGATGACCTCGTGGCGCATCAGCTCCAGCCCCATTTCCTCGGCGAGCTGAACCGACACGTCCTTGGCGAGCGATCCCATTTCCTGGGTCAGTGCGATGACGGGCATGGCGTGACCTCCGGGTTCAATCGACCGGCCGCTCGACGGCGAACTCGTCGGGCTTCTTCGGCTTGAAGAGCGCCAGCAGCTTGGAGATCAGCGGCCAGAAGAGCAGCGTGAGCGCCAGGGTGGTGATGCCGCCGACCAGCGGGTTCGAGAACATGATCATCACGTCGCCCTGCGACACCAGCATGGCCTGGCGGAACGAGTCCTCGGCCTTGTCGCCGAGCACCAGCGCCAGCACCAGCGGCGCGAGCGGGAAGTCGAGCTTCTTGAACAGGTAGCCGATGACGCCGAAGCCCAGCATGAACCAGATGTCGAGCATCGCGTTGTGCACGGTGTAGGCACCGATCGCGCAGATCACGATGATCACCGGCGCGATGATCGAGAACGGGATGCGCAGGATCGAGGCGAACAGCGGCACCGTGCTCAGCACCACGATCAGGCCGACGATGTTGCCCAGGTACATGCTGGCGATCAGGCCCCAGACGAAGTCCTTCTGCTCGACGAACAGCAGCGGCCCGGGCTGCAGGCCCCAGATCAGCAGGCCGCCCAGCAGCACCGCCGCGGTCGGCGAGCCCGGGATGCCGAGCGCCAGCATCGGCAGCAGCGCGCTGGTGCCGGCCGCGTGCGCCGCGGTCTCGGGCGCGACCACGCCCTCGGCCTCGCCGGTGCCGAACTTCGAGCCGCGCTTGGACATCTTCTTGGCCAGGCCGTAGGCCATGAACGAGGCGGGCGTGGCGCCACCCGGGGTGATGCCCATCCAGATGCCGATCAGCGAGCTGCGCAGCGAGGTCATCCAGTACTGCGGCAGCTGCTTCCAGGTCTGCAGCACCACCTTCGGATCGATCTTCGCGCTCTTGCCCGAGAACTTCAGGCCCTCCTCCATCGACAGCAGGATCTCGCCGATGCCGAACAGGCCGATCACCGCGATCAGGAAGTCGAAGCCGCGCATCAGCTCGGGCTGGCCGAAGGTCAGGCGCAGCTGGCCCGTGACCGTGTCCATGCCCACGCTGGCGAGCGCGAAGCCCAGCGCCATCGAGGCCAGGATCTTGAACGGCGAGCCCTTGCCCATGCCCACGAAGCTGCAGAAGGTCAGCAGGTAGACCGCGAAGAATTCGGGCGAGCCGAACTTCAGCGCGAACTTGGCCACCAGCGGCGCGAGGAAGGTGATCATCACCACCGCGAGGAAGGCGCCCACGAACGACGAGGTGAAGGCCGTGGTGAGCGCCGCGCCCGCGCGGCCCTGCTGCGCCATCGGGTAGCCGTCGAAGGTGGTGGCCACCGACCAGGGCTCGCCCGGAATGTTGAACAGCACCGAGGTGATGGCGCCGCCGAACAGCGCCCCCCAGTAGATGCACGACAGCATGATGATCGCCGAGGTCGGCGACATCGTGAACGTGAGCGGCAGCAGGATCGCGACGCCGTTGGCGCCGCCCAGTCCGGGCAGCACGCCGATCAGCACGCCCAGGATGATCCCGACGAACATCAGGCCGATGTTGGTCGGTGTCAGGATCACCGAAAAGCCCTGCATCAGGGCACCGATTTCTTCCATTTCGCTTGTGCTCCGTGAGGTGTCAGTAGCCGAGGAACGAGAGCGGATCCAGGGCGCCCTTGAACAGCGGCACCTTGAACCAGACCTCGAACATGAAGAAGAACAGCGTGTTCACGGCCAGCGCCGCGATCGCGGCCTTGACCCAGGAGTACTTGCCCAGGATCACCATGAACAGCGCGATGTAGACCGCCGAGGCCACATACAGGCCGAGCAGCGCGATGCCCAGCACGTAGACCACCGCCGGCAGCAGCACCGAGAGCACGCGCTTGAGCTGCTCGCGGTCGACGAAGACCTCGGTATTGCGGTTCTTGCCCAGCAGCGACTGGTAGAGGATGCCGATGCCCGAGATCGTGATGATCAGGCCGATGAAGAACGGGAAGTAGCCCGCGCCCGGGCCGTCGCTGGTCCAGCCCGCGCCGAGCCGGCGGCTTTCGAAGATCACCACCAGGCCGATCGCCAGCAGCAGCAGTGCCACCACCGCCTCGACCTTGTTCGTGGCCACGCCCGTGCGCGCGGCCGGGTCGGATACGTTGTCGTCGTGCTCCATGGAGCCCCCATCGTGTTGTTGTCGAGAGAGAAAACCGGGCGCGACGCCACGCGCCCGCGCGGGCGCATGCTCACGTCGTCCGATGCATCGCGGCGGCGCGCCCGGCCGCCGGTGCCTTCTTGCCTGTTACTTGCTGGCGGCCAGGAAGCCGGCTTCGGTCATCAGCGTCTTGTGCGTGATTTCCGCGCTGGCGAGCCACTTCTCGAAATCGGGGCCGGTCATGAAGGTCGGGTTGAAGGCGCCCTTCTCCATGTATTCCTTCCACTCGGGCGTGGCGATCACCTTGGTCAGCAGGTCCTTGTAGAAGGCCAGCTGTTCGGGCTTGACGCCCGGTGCCATGAAGATGCCGCGCAGCATCGTGTACTTGGCCGGCACGCCCGCTTCCTTGCAGGTGGGCACGTCGTTCCACGACTGCGTGTCGGTGACCTTGGCCTTGAACGGCATGCGCTCGTCGTCGAACACGCACAGCGCGCGCAGCTTGCCCGCGCGCCACTGCGCCACCGCCTCGATCGGGTTGTTCACGGTGGAGTTCACGTGGCCGCCCACCAGCTGCACCGCGACCTCGCCGCCGCCCTTGAAGGGCACGTAGATGAACTTGGTGCCCGTGGCCTTCTCGAGCGCGACCGTGATGATCTGGTCTTCCTGCTTCGAGCCGGTGCCGGCCATCTTGAACTTGTTCGGGCCCGCCGCCTTCACCGCGGCCACGTACTCGCCCGCGGTCTTGTACGGCTGCTCGGCGTTGGTCCACAGCACGAACTGGTCGAGCGCCAGCATCGCCACCGGCGTCATGTCCTTCCAGTTGAAGGGCACGCCCGTGGCCATCGGCGTGGTGAAGAGGTTCGACAGCGAGATGATGATCTTGTGCGGATCGCCCTTGGCTTCCTTCACCGAGAGAAAGCCTTCGGCCCCCGCGCCGCCCGACTTGTTGACCACGATCAGCGGCTCCTTCATCAGCTTGTACTTGATGACGATGCCTTGCAGCAACCGGCCCATCTGGTCGGCGCCGCCGCCGGTGCCGGCGGGGATCACGAACTCGACGGGCTTGGCGGGTTCCCAGGCCCATGCGGGGGTGGCGGCTGCCATCACCGCGGCGGCGGCGGTGGCGACCAGGACTCGTGCGCGACACGCGCCGAGGCGCGGAATGAAATGCTTCATCTGTTGTCTCCTGCTGTAGAGGGTGCGCTCTTTTTTTTCGTGAGTCTGAGCCGGATCCGAACAGCGCAGATGGTGCGCGTGCGCGAAACGCGCCGGCTTGATCGCGGTCAATTTTTTGAAGATTCCGTATCGGGGTAAGCCCACCCCGCGATCGGTCGCGGCGATGCGCGCGCGGACCCTGCGCAGCGCCTCGCGGGCCGCTCGCGCGATGCGTTCGGCGCGCTGGCGAGAGGCGCTTCGGGAGGCCCGACCCCGCCTCCTCAGGGGATTCGGGTTAACCCTATAAAATCGACGCCCCCGTCCACTTTCCATGCCCAGGAGCTTCCCGCCATGCCCAGCCTCGACCGATCGTCCGCCCCCGCGAAGCTGCTGCGTCGCGCCACGGTCGTCCTCAAGAGACTGGCCTTCGAGGCCGACATGCTGCTGGGCACCCTGCTGAGCCCCAACAAGGTCATCGCCGAGGTCGAGCAGATGCGCGCCCTGCAACGCCGCGCCGACCGCATCGAGGCCACCGACCCGGCCCGCGCCGCCGCCCTGCGCTGGCACGCCTCGCGCGTCGGGCTGCGCTGAGCGCGGGCGCGCTGTCGCAGGAAAGACCGGACGAACTGGTAAAGTCCAGCCGCCCACCGTCTTCGTAGTTCAATGGATAGAACGGGGTCCTCCTAAGACTCAGATACAGGTTCGATTCCTGTCGAAGGCACCATGTTGATGTCCCAGAAGATCCATCAACGTACTTCAACCGCAGCCTCCCCCGAAAATACAGGGCAACCTGTCCAGCACGTCTACGGAGGTAGAACGCCATCCGAAACACTTGGGGGCATCGTGGGGGCAGAAGGCTAGGCCTGGGGCCATCAATTTTTAAGACGAGCTCTTCGCAAGGACAGCAGATGTGGGCCTGTCCCTCGTTGGCCGGCCGGTGCAGCCGCTAGCGACGGCAAGTCAATTGCGGCCGTTGCCATGCACGTAGCCCTCAGACGTGCAGAGCACTGCATCGATATCGTCGGCTCAACTTGCTGCCGTGCAACTTCACGGGCGACGGGCTCGGGCAGCGCTCGGCGCGACCGACGACACCTTATGCGATACGGGCCTTGGATCTGCCTCAGGACATGGGATGACGCCCGTCCGTCGTGCCTGGGAGGCATCGGTGGTTGCTCACACTGCAACGCGCCACTTCTTTTTGCCGTCATCTCCGATTTGGACAGATCTCTCAGGCATCAGGCGCGGCTACGACATCGCCGTTGACTGTATGTGTGTTTTTCTTCCTTTTTCCATTTCCTCCTTGGTTAGAAACTTGCATTGAGATTGAAGCCCAGCGTGACCTTCGCGGTGCGATAGCCCTCTGGCTTGCTGATCGGCGCGCCGATGAAGAAGTCGTAGCTCAGCTTGCTCCACTGGCCGCGCATGCCGATGACGGCGCCGGCAAGGCTGCGACCGAGCAGGTCGACCGTCGAGCGGCCGCCTATGTGGCCATAGTCGGCACCGACGTACAACTCAGCCCCGCTTTGCCCCACAGCCCATCCGATGTCGTTGCGGATGAGCCAGCCGCGCTCGCCCATCAGACTCGTCTCGCCATCGAAGCCGCGCACCGTGTAGCGTCCGCCGATGGCGAAGCGGTCCTGCGGCGTCAACGACGTACGGTTCCATTGGGCGCGGATCAGTCCTGAGTAGCGCAGCTTCTGTTCACCGACTTTGAATGGCGCGTTGAGGCTGATGTCGGCGGTGTAGAGCTTCAGCCGCGAAGTGCCCTCGCCGAACTCCTCTTCCGGCGCGGTACGCGAGCCGAAGCCACCTGTGCCGCGCTTGTAGGCCAGCGTGCCCTCGAGCGTCGCCTCGCCGACGTACTCCTTGTGGCTAAGGCTGAGCTCCCAGCCTCCGACCACGCGGTGTTGAACCTCGACCTCGGTGTCGTCGACGAAGTTTCGAGATTCGCGCCGCCAACCCTTGATCGACACGCTCGTCTTGCGACTCTGGTCGCGATAGAGCAAGCGCGAGAGCTTGACCTCGGCGTTGTTGGTCTTGCCGGCGTAGACGTAGTCCTGGTTCAGGCCGGCCACGCTCTGGCGATACCGACCGTTGGAGGCGGTGAAGCCCAGGAGCCAGTAGCCGTAGGGCAGCGAGTAGTGAATGGTCTGGCCTTCGGTGCCCCTGGCCGGGTCGCCGAACAGGTGGCCGTTGATGCTGTGGTTGGCGCTGACGTAGAACAGGTCGTTCAGGCCGAAGGGGCTGTCAAGGGACAAGGTTGCGCTGGTCTGGTAGCGGCCAGTAGCTTCAGTGCCGCTGTCGTCCAGGCTCAGGGTGACGCGCCACTTCTTGGATTGGACGTACTTGACGACGAGATCGCTGTCGCCGGGCTTGGCGCCTGCGGCTGTGGAGGGTTCGATCTGGATGTCGGCCTCGGCGGTGGGGGAACGCTTGAGGTTTTCCAGGCCCTGTTCGATGTCGCGCAGGTTCAGGAGATCGTTGGGGCGTGCGGGGATGGCGGTGGCGAGCAGGGCTGAGCTGCCGAGCAAGGCCGATGAGGAGTCTGCGGTCGTGCGGATGGCTGCGATGCGGCCTGGCACCAGAGAGAGGGTCAGCGTACCGGTCGACAGGTCCTGTGGGGCGGCGAGGACTCGGGTGCTGACAAAGCCGCGAGCGATGGCGGCTTGTTGGGCGCGAGCGAGAACTACGTTAACGCCGGCTGTGCCGAGGCATCGGCCGATGGGCGAATCGTTGCCATCGGGACCGGACAAGTCGGCAACAACCCATTGGAAGGACTCGGACTGCTCGCCGACCAACAGCACGCGGTCGATGCGAAAGCATGGAGCCTCGGCCTCAGGGATGCGCTGGGTTGGAGCTGGGAGCGCTGCTTGCGGACGCTGGTCGACGGTCCGTTCGTTCTGTTCACGCAAGGCGCGTTCACGCTCTTGCTGGCGTTGCTGTTCGACAAAAGGTTGCGGCGTGCTGGGCGCTTGCGCGAACGCAAATAACGGCAACGCGACGGCGACTGCCGCCACTGCTTGATTCTTCATTGCGACAACGCTCAACGCGCGGGTGCCGGGCAACCAGGGATGCTATTGGCCATCACCGGCTGCGGCGCATCAGGATCGGTTGCATCCATGACTGCGAGGTGGCATGACATCTTTTCCCCCCAAATGAACTCGACGGTATAGGCGTGGTTCACCACCGGCGTGAAGCGCACGGTCATCGGACCGCAACTGCCGGTGTGGAAGGCCACACCCGCTCCGCTCTTGTTCCAGTTTCCGATGCTGCGGACCTGAATCGGTTGCCCTGGCGTTGCTTCATGAACCAGATAGGGACTGGCGCGCGTGCCAGCGCGCAAGGCGCTTGCAATCCAAGGGTAGACAACGCCACTTCCCGTGTAGGCGGCCACACCCAAGTGCTGAAAACTCTGGCAAGGCACCTCGGAAGTGCTCACGTCGAACTGGGCGTTGGCCGAAGTCCCAAAGGTGCGCATGACCAACTTGGAAGTACCGGGCTCGATGTCCTTCAACTCGTTATAGCCGCTATTGGCGCGTACATCTTCCGCTGCAGCGTCCGGGTTGATCTGCGAGTAGGTGCAGCCGGCAATCGCAATTGCGACGAAGCATGGTATCGCTGCGATGTGCCAAGTGTGGTTCTTGGATGACCTCATTCCGCTCCCTGAAAAATTAGAAAACCCTTCTTTGATCGCACTGCGCGCTGTGTCAGCAGTGCATCTTCCCAAGTAGGTCTGAACTTGACACTTAGTTCGTGGGTGGGCGGCTCTCCGAATCGCCGCGCTGTTTGATCGTTCTTAGCGCAGCACCAAAATCTGTGATTGCATTGAGGAGTTCCGCCATTTCAAGATGTGCTCCCGCCAGACAGTCATCCCGCATTCCAAAGAAAAAATGGGGTCTTGGAAGATCTTCGGGTAACTCGTCGATCTTTTTCTCCAAAGCCAGAGAAACCAATGGAGACAAGACGGAGCGTGTCTCCCTCAAAATTGCATCTTCATCAGAGAGCAACAAGAGTTCTTGCTGAAGCCTTCGTGCCGAAGAAATTAGATTTTCAGTACTCATGATCGATTATCAAAGCGCGCCCAACGTGTATGGATTAACCTGAACAGGCGGACTCCACGCCGATCGATTGGGAACAAGCACTTGAAGTGCATTTGGTGCGGTTGTGACGCCGCCTTGTGTGGTTGGGGCGATTTCAGAAACGAACACACGTGCAGGAGATCCGGGACGTGCCGCGATCGCATAGAAGTCCATGCCATCTTTGAATATTTTGGCAGCTTGAGCCGCAGGCAACCCAAGTGCAATACCCGCATCTGCCGCTCCCATCGATGCAATCGCGCGTGCTTGTTCAGCAGACATCCAGTAGGGGCTATACGCGCTGACAGCATCCCCTCTAGGCACAACCTTCACCAATACACTCCCAGGTGCAGCAGTGCTGACGGTTGGCAGCGATTTTCCCGAAGCAATCATGCCCGCTGCGATCTCTTTTACCGTTGCATCGCTTAAGCTGGGCGAAGCCGCTTTGATTTCCGCAACGAGAGCTTGTGCTGGGGGAGACCCCATGGTTGCGGCATTGATTGGAACTCCGTTTGTCGCAAAGTCCGCATAGCTCGCACGAGCAAGTGAGTTGTACTGCGACGCGGCGCTCGCTGCTCGCATCAGGGCGATCCCTTCCAACGCAACCGGTGCAACTCCCAAGGCCGCATATGTGTAGGCAGCCGCAGTTGACGACAGGCCAAGCGATTCGAAAACCTGCTGACCATACGGAGTTTGGCCCTGACCAATTGCAGCCTGTTTGACGCCAGCTTGAGCGTAATCCGCGCTCACTGTTGCGCCAAGTGCTCCAACCACACACCCTAACCCAGTGCTGCAGAGCGCGGAGCTTCCGACAAGCCCTATCGATCCCGCCAACCCCTGTGCTGCCCCTACAGCTCGGGTTGCAAGCGCATTTCTTCCGGCCCAATCTTTGGCGGAATCAATCTTGTCGTAACCAAAAAGTCGTTCACTTCCGTTGATCGTTTGTTGGCTTAGCAATGAGAGTTCGTCCACCATGGAACGTCCCGCAGATTGCAACTGCGACAAGTAGGCGTACTCTGGCGCTGAACGAGGAACGCCGTCGGCACATCGCACAAGAGCACATGCGGCCGCCGTCAGGCGCGCTTCTTTTATTGGATCTTCTCCTGCCAAATCCTTAATGCGCTTGACTTCACTTGGATGCAGTTGCCTGTTATTGATGTCAACGCCGTATGCGCTGGCAGCCCCCGCCGGACCTCCTGCAATATTGCCAATAGCTGAAGCGGCCACGGCCTCCAAGGCCTGCACAACTGGCAAGGGCAACCCCATCGCACCGATTGCATCGCCCAGTCGGGGCATCAATGCAGCGCTAGCTCCTGCACCTAGCGCCCCCGCCACGCCACCACTCAAGGAGCCCGCGGCCGCATGAAGCGCGACCCGGTAATCGCCACCTTCCTTCCAATGATCGTAGGCTTCCTGTTCCGCACCCATGGTCTGGCGCGCAGCGCTCAACTGAGTCCGTGCGGCGCTCTTGCCCTGCTCACTTGCCGCAGCATCGTCCAAGACCTTTTGCGCGCCTTGGGCTAACGACTGGGCAACTTCGTACTTGCGGACTTGATTGTTTGCGTAGGTTCCTACTTCGCGTGCGGCATTCTGGTTGAATTGCTGGATGATTTGCGCTTGTGCCTGGACGTTCTTGACGATGCTCTGGGTATTCCAGTCCTTGATCAACATGCCGGCACTGCTGTGGTCCCCCGTTCGCACATTCTGATCACCCGCAATGCCCGAGACGCCGGATTTCGTGACGCTGACTTGGTTGTTGCCGCTGTAGTTACTCACACCCGCGGCCCCGATGGGCCGATTGCTCGGGCCGGTCCACGATGCCGTCATGTCTCTGGCGGGCGCCGTATCCGTGGCGGCGCTCGGCGCCGTGGTGTAGCCCACGCTCAGCCCTCCGCTGACCGAGTAGCTACTGCCACTTGACTGGCTCACGTTCTGCAAGTCGGTCATGGTGAGCGAACCGCCTGTGCTGAAGTTGTTCTTCTTGCCGTCGATGGCTGCTTGTGTGCTCTCGATCACCGCACCCTTCAGGTCGGTATTTCCCGCGACCTTCACATCAAAGCCGCCATCTCCGGCCTTAATGCCCGATTGCACGGCCGGGCTGATGAAGATTCCGTCCGCTTTCGCTCCTGCCGCGCCGCCGCTGACAGAGGCCACCGCACCGTAGCAGATCGGCGGAATGCACAAACTCACTCCAGAACCGCCGCTGGACTGCCGGCTCTGGCCCACACTCACATCCTGCAAGGTGGTGATCTTCAGGTCGCCTCCGACATCCGCCGTCACGCGGTTGCCTTCGATCGTCGCTCCATCGAGCGTCAGGTTGCGCCCCGTGGAGACGTTCACTGCCTTGCCACCGGAAACCTGGGTGGCGTTGTACTTGGTGTCGTTCTGGTTGTTGCTGCCTTTGCCGCTGTTCACGCCCAACTGGATGCTGAAGCCGTTCTGAGCACCCGCGCCGACGGTCGCACCCACATTGGCGCCACGACTGGAGTTCTGGCCGACCGTCACGCTCGTGCTCTTGCTGGCCTCCAGGGTGATGTCGTTGTCCGCCGCCACGTTGACGGTATTGCCCGCAGCGATGGCGGAGCCCACCGCGTGGATGTTCGAGTCCTTGTCACCACCCGTAGCCACGATGTTGACGTTGTTCGCCCCCACCACACTGGAACCCACCGCCTCACTGCTGTTGGTGAAGCTTGTGCTCTGGCTGGTGTTGCGGCTCACGTTGACGCTGACGCCATAGCTCAGCGGACCTGTGCCGCCAATCGCCTGCACGGCGTCATAGGCCTGCTTGCCACTCATAGCCAGGTTGATGGCACCCAGGGCCTGCATGCGACCGTCGCCGCCGATGTCACCGATGGCCTTGATCGTGCTGGAGCCTCCCTTGAGGGTATCGGTGCCCACGCCCATGAAGTTGGCGCTGCCTCCCACAATGGTGCTGGAACTCTTGTCCAACGTGACCGACTGCGTGGTGTTGTACGCCTCGTTGATGACGACGTTCTTGGCGAGGATGTTGACGTCGCCGCCGACCAATGGGCCAGCCTGTCCTGCCGCCAATACGCTACTGGCCGTCTGGCGGTACTCATTGCCCGCCACCAGTGTCACGTTGCCTTGCAGGCTGGCCACCTGGCTGGCTTGCTGCGTCGTGCTGGTGGTCGCATTCGCCTGCGAGCCCTTGACGTTGCCAATGGCCGGGTTGTACCACTGGCCGATCATCCCTGACTTGCTGCTGGCGTCGTAACTGTTCTCGACACGGGTGTTCTGCGCGCTCTCGATGATCAGATTGCGCCCGGCCATCAGGGTGATGCTGTTGTCTGCAACGACCGTGGCCCCTTGCAAGGTGGTGTCGCGTCCGCCCACGGCCTGCAGGCTGCCGGCCGAGATGCTGGTGCCGATGGCCTGGTTTTCGATGCTGGCGCTGGCGCTGTTGCTGGACTTCTTGTTGCCGGCAATGGCAACGGCTGTGACGTCGCCAGCGAAGGTCGCGGCGGCAAGCGCCTGCCCCAGGAAGGTACCGCTGCTGCGGCTCTGCGCCGCATGCAACTCCTGGGTAGTCCGATTGGCGGTCGTGAGGTTGATGTCGCGCCCCGCCGACAGACTCATCGCATCGTCGGAGCGAAGCTGCGCAGCCTGGAAGTTGATGTCATTGCCCGCCACCAGCGCCACGCTCTTGCCGCTCAGGCTGCTGGAGAGAACATCCGTCGTCGTGGTGCTGTCGAAGGTGCTGGAGCTGCTCTTCTTGAACAGGCTCTTGGAAGACCTCTGGGTCGCTGCCGAAACGCTGGTGGTGGCCAGGCCCGCCGTGACATTGATGTCGTTCTTGGCTGTGGCGACCAAGGCCCCATCCACGCTGGCGACCGCCCCCGCGCGGATGTTCAGGTCATTGCCGGCTGCAAGGCGCACATTGTCCTGCCCTTGAATGACCGAACCCACCTCCCGGCGCTCCGACGAGATGCCAGCCCCGTTCTTGCTTGCGAACGAGATGGTGTATCCCTCGGTCACGGTGCCCAGGTTGACGTTGCGCCCAGCACCCACCGCCGCGCTGCCGGCACTGACCAGGGCAGCGGCCACGAGATTCGCATCACGGCCCGCGGAGGCGATCAGCGTGCCGCCCGGATTGGTCACGTAGATACCGGCCACGCGGTCGATGGCGGTACTGCTGCCGGCTGTCGATGTCGTCGTCTGAATGTTGATGTCGCGTCCGGCGGTCAGGACCGCGGCATCCCGGGCAGTAATGCTGCCGCCGATGTTGTTCAGGTCGTTGCGAGCGTTGACACCGACGGCGCCTCCGGCAATGCGACCGCCCAGATTGCTGACGTTCTCGGCATCGATCTTGACCAGGCTGCGACCGGCGATGGTGCCGGTGTTCACGAGATCGCCCGAACTCTTGATGACCGTGGCATCGGCGCTCAGAAGTGCCCCTGCGCCGTCGATGTCGCCGGGCCGCACGCGCACATAGACCTGTGGCACAAGTACCTTCTGCGTGGAGCCATCCGGTAAGGTGACCGTCTGCTCGACCAGCCAGACGATGTCGCTGGTCAGTTGGGCCATCTGCGCCGCGCTCAATGCGACACCGGGGCGCAAGCTGTATTGCTTCGCAAAGGTCGCGCCAGCATTCATCAGCGCGATGTACTGATCGTCGTCGTTGTTGTACCCCTCCAGGTAGCGATAGCCCGTGAGCTTGGCGACCTGCTCGCGGATGAGCTTCTGCTCGTAGAAGCCATCTCCCAGGCGCTTGAGGGTATTGCTTGGGTCAAGCCCGAGGCTGTTGAGCAGGTAGTCGCTGCTGAGCCAGCTGCGGTAGTTGGCGAAGCGTGGATCGGTCTCGACTAGGTAGCTGCCGCCCGTGCGAACATTGAAGAGGCTTGCATTGGGAATGCGCGTGTTCGGCGTGCTGGTGCGCACGACCGCGGGGACGATCTGGCTCGCGTCCGCACTTCCGACCCCGTTGGCACCTCCAGTTGCACCGGCCGTATTTCCCGAGGTCTTGACGACCGCCCCGACATTGGCCGGCACTTGCACGATGACGTCGGGACGGTTGCCGCCGTTCACGCCTCCTGCACTGCCTGTACTTCCCGTCGTGCCACCGACCGGCGCCGTGCCCGCGTCATAGCCATTGGTAGCGTTGATGTACTCCTGGTACTTGAACGCGCCGAGATTGATCGACTTGGGCGCTATGACGAGCGGGATGTTGGGCGGCCCCTGCGCCTGTCCTT
This sequence comes from Variovorax sp. GW821-FHT09B01, assembly GCF_059418345.1. Taxonomy (NCBI): domain Bacteria; kingdom Pseudomonadati; phylum Pseudomonadota; class Betaproteobacteria; order Burkholderiales; family Comamonadaceae; genus Variovorax; species Variovorax sp. GW821-FHT09B01. The sequence goes on from NZ_JBWKPQ010000028.1 coordinate 54,711, forward strand.
TGTTGTCGACCACATTCGCAAAGCCGATGACCGAGACTTGGCCGGTCATTTGGTCTGGCACGTAGTCCGACGCCGTGATGGTCTCGCCGGCGAGCACCTGGCTGTCCTGGTTGTACAGACGGCCGTTGATGTTCATGTTTCCGCCTGCGACGAGACGGGCGGGCTCGACGTTGGTTGCGGTTTCTTCGGTGGTGATGATCTGGTTGGTCCAATAGGCGAAGCCGCCCATCCCCACGAGTTCGCCTGTCTTCTTAAGAAAGACCAGGCCGTTGACGTAGTCGAGCGTGACTTCGTCGGGCAGGTACATGGAGGTCCTGCCGACGCCGCTGCCCATGGGGGTTATCGGCGCAATGCCTACCGCGGCGCTGGGCGTCACCCTGGGCGCCCCCTTCTGGATATGCACATCCCGGTTGTTGACCTGTCCCATGGAGATGGCCATGTCGCCGATGGATTCGATGTCGGCGCTCAGGTTGTTCAACACGCCACCTTGGCCGGTGGCTTTGCGGTTAGCGTCGAGCGCTCCACCGATGGACATGCGGCCCTGGCTGAAGATCAGTGCGTGCTCACGGTTGGTGATGGTGTTCGCGCCAATGACAAGGTCGACGCGCGAGGCAATGGTTCCTGCCTTCGCTTGGCTTACCCCATCGGCGCTCGTGATGGTCTCGGCGCCGTTCTCGACGGTGATCGCACCGATGGAAATCGCATCGCCGTAGATACGGCCGGTACCGATGTTCTTCAGCGTGTCCGCATTGATCTGCGTCTGGCCCTTGCTGTCGATCAGACCGCGATTGGTCAGCGTGCCGCTGGCGTTGACGGTGGTGTTTGTCCCCGACATTTCTGCATTGGCGGTGTTCTCGACGTTGTTGCCCCCCACCGTGAGCGCTTGGCCCGCCAGCAGCTTGCGGTTGTTCGTGAAGTTGCCGGCGGTGGTGTAGCTCAGATTGCCGTTGGCGGCGACCTCGCCGTTGTTGACGATGTCTTGAGTGAGCGCGATGCTCAGATCCTTGCCTGAGACGGCCTTGCCGTCGCCGCTGAACCTGGCGGCATCGAGCTTGAGGCTTTTGTCGGCCACCAGGGTGCCGCCGGTGTTGACGACATTGAGTGCCTTGGCACCGGGATCGGCGCGATTCGGGTCGCGGATGCTCAGTTCGTTGCCGGCCGAGATTAGGCCCTTGGTGTTGGTCAGGGTGCCGCTGGCGATGATGGTCGTATCGGCATCGGCACGGATGGCGCCAGAGGTGTTGTTCAGGTCACCGGTATCGATGAAAACGGACTTTCCTTCGATGCCTTGATCGGTGCCGGATGTATCGTTGTTGGCGACGCTGCTGGCATTGATCGTGGTCGTGGCGGCTGAGCGGATCAGGCCGCTCGCATTGGTCAGGGCTGCGGCGCTGATGCTCAGGTCACTCGCGGCCACGGTCTGGCCACTGCTGTTGTCATAGCCTTGGCCGTGGGTATCGATGCTCAGCGTCTTCTTTGCACCAAGGTAGCCGTCCGTGTTGTCGACTTCCCCCGTCCTCAGCACGAGCGTGTCCGCGCTGGCGATGCCGCCTTGCTTGGTGGTGTAGTCCGCCGCGTGGGTGTTGGTGAGCTTCTTGCCATCGGTGTCGATGGTCATGGCGCCAATGGACTGGATCAGTCCGCCGTCGTTGTTCAAGCCCCCCGACTTGATGTCGACGGTGGTGGTGGCCGAGAGCGTGCCCTCCTTGCTGTTGTCCAGGGCATTGCCGTGCGTATCGATGGACAGGCTATTGCCGAAGACCTTGCCGCCCTGGTTGCTCAGGCCTCCATTGCTCAGCGTGGCTTTGTCGCCCGCTTGCAGGGCGCCGGCATCGTTGATGGACTTGCCCGTGGTTGTGACGCTCAGATCGCCTTTGACGGCCCCTATGGTCCCGCCGCTGTTGTCCAGCGTGTCCGCCGCAAGGGTGGTGTTGCCGTTGGCCGCAAGCATTCCACCTGCGTTGGTGGCAGCCTTGTCGATGGTGGCCTTCAGATCGCCGACAGCTGTCACGCTGCCGACATCGTTGTTCAGGCTGCCTGCAGTGACGGTGACGTTGCCGCCTGCACCAATCGTGCCCCTCTTGCTGTTGTCCAGGCCCGTGCTGACTTTGAGGTCCAGATTGGCGGTGCCGGCTGCCTGGGTCGAACCGCCCTGGTTTGCGAAGCTACCGGCCGTAATGCTCGTGTCGCCATTGCTGACAAGGGTTCCGGTATTGTTTTCGATGGCGCCGACCACGTTGATGCGGGTGGCCTCGGTACCGGTCTGGATGATCTTGCCGCCGCGATTGCTCAGGGAACCTGCGTCAACGGTGATCTGCTTGGCGCTGGTCTGAGCCTTGTCGCCATCTTGGTTGAAGGCGCCCGACACGGTGACCACCAGTGCGCTGTTCGTGGTGATCTGGCCGTTGGCACCCGTGTAGCCACGGCCGGATATCTTCAAGGTGCCGGTGCCGGCATGTTCGATCGTGCCCGCGTTGTTGGTGACGGTCCTTCCACTCAGGATCAGATCCTGGCCGTTGCTGGCGATGCGAGCGCCGTCATTGTTCAGGGTGCCGGCCACGGCGATGGTGGTCGCGCCCGTGCCAGTCTGCACGATCTCGCCGCCGTTCGTGTTGGCGAGGTTCGAGGCATTGATCTGCAACTGGCCGGCGTTGAGTTGACCCCCGTCGTTGACGAGGGTTTGAGCTGCGTTGCTGTTGGCGGTGACCGCCAGCGTACCGGGAGTGACCAGCCTTGCCTTGCTGCCGGTGGTGACATTGCCTTGTGTGGCCGTGACCGCGATGTTCGCGGCGCTGGTCTGGCTCGCCGACAAATCGACGTTCGCGCCTTGCAGAGTGGCATTGCCTGCCGCGAGATTCGTGCCGTTAACGACCAATGCGCCGGCGGTGACCACGCGCAGGCCGCCAGTTCCACCGAACTTGCCGTCGTTCTGGATGCCCGCGCCAAGCACACTTGACGTCCCGCCCTGCACGCTGCCAGCCGTGATCGTGGTGTTGCGGTTCGCCGTGATACTGCCGTCATTTGCAAGCACACCGCCAACCGCGATGCTGGCATCGATGCCACCTCGCAGGCTGCCACCGTTGGCAAGCGAACCAGCCTGAATGCCCAAGTCGGTAGCTGCGCTGATGCTGCCGCCGGTGCCGGTGGTCAAGGCGTTGGTCACCCCGAGCTGCACGCCGGCCTGTGCCGATTGGATGTTTCCTCTGGTGTTTTGTAACGAACCCGTGTTCAGCATCAGCGCCTGATTGGAAGCCAGGGTGCCGTTGCTGTTGGTGGTGGCCTCGGACACGTTCGCTGTCAGTGCGCCCGCTGCCGAGATCGATCCGCGTGTGTTCTCGATCTTGCCGCCGACAGTGAGGTTGGCATCGGTGGCACTGCTCAATACGCCGTCGGTGTTGATCAGGTCGGCGCCGGTGACGATGTTCAACGAGCCGGCAGTCAGCTTGCCACCCGTGTTGTCCAACTGGTCGACGTTGGCGCTAAAGCTGTTGCTGACGTTGAGGATCCCGCCTGTGTTGCTGAAGCTCGATCCGGTGACCGCCATGGTGGCCACCAAAAGAGTCCCACCAGTGTTGTTGATCTGCGGCGTTTGCAGCGCGACGGGGCCGCCAGCAAGTATCTTCCCTCCGTCGTTCAAGATGGCGCCCGTCGCCATGATGGTGCCAGGTGATGTCGGAATGAATGGGGCTGGCGCCGGTGCGGCGGTAGAGCCGTTGGAGCTGGAACCAGTTCCAGCGGCGGGTGTGGTCGGGGCGATGGTCGTACCAGCTGTGCCGCTACCCGAGCCGCCTCCAGTGCTCGTGCCGGTTCCACCGCTTGCGCCGGCCGTAGGCTCGACACCGATCACCCCGCCATTCGTGTTCGATAACGTCGGTGACGTGATCGTAAGTCCGGCGCTGCTGGTCTGGCGGATCATTCCGCCGCGGTTGTCGATGCCGCCTGCGCTGACGAGTTCGACGCGCGTGCCTTCGAGCGTGCCGGTGTTCTCGAGCCTTCCCGCAGCGGTCACGATGAGATTGCCGTTGCTGGCGCCGAGATTCCCCGCGTTGCGCACCCCGAGGCCCGCCTCGGTCCCGATCATCGTGATCTTGTTTGCGTACATGCCTCCCAAAGCAGCGGTATCGAGTGCAAAGGTCGGTGCAGCGCCAGTACCTGTCGTCGGGGTAATCTGCGTGTGATCGGCGCTAATCTGGTTTGCGCCTGTGACCACCTCGAGATCGGTGGCGTAGATCGCCGCATTGAGTTGCACGGCGCGCGCGAGGATGGCCGCGTAGTCCGTTTTGCTGGCATCGAGGCCCGCACCGCCGATGGTGACGGTGCCACCGCGAACGAGAAAGCGATCGAGGCCGCCGACGGCGTTGTACTGTGGGGTACCCGTGGTCACCGTTGCGCGAGACGCGTTGATGAAACCGCCACCATCGATGCTGATGCCTGCCGGGTTCGCGATGATGATCTCGGCGCGTTGGCCCGCAACTTCCAGATGGCCGCGAATCTGGCTCGGATTCCCGCCGTTGACTTCGTTGACGATGATGCGCGCGGGTCCTGTGGCCAGGAATGGGTTGCCCTGTATGTAGCCCCCAAGCTGCGACTGCACATTGACCCGGCTGTTGTTGAGGATAGCCCCGCTGGCACCAATGTTGAACTGGTTGTAGACGTTGCGCGATACACCTGCGGCTGAGGGCGTTTGAACGTTGACGTATGGAACGCCGTTGGGTGCGACCAGCACGGTCGGACGCAGGTTGCCGGGAACGTTGGGCGCGCCAACGATCTGCGCTTGGGCTGATGTCGGCCAGAACATGCCCCCCAAAGCAGCACCGATCAGCACGGGAGTCAAAGCGGCAGCCCCAGTCAATACGGCAGCGGCCGTCGCTCTGGTCGAGCCCCTGCCCGTAGCCGCGGCGGTTTCTTGAACCACCATCCGCATGCCTCTGGCGGCGTTGAAAATGACGCGGTGAAGCTGGCGATTCATGCCTTGGACTCCCTGAGATCTTCTGAATACGTGCGACGGTTCTGCGTCGAAACACGTCAGATCTTTATTCTCGGGGGTCTAAACGTCTAAATGGGGGGCGGGCACATGTCAGCTGTGCGCATAAGATCACAAATACGGATTCGGCAAATCTTAGCTATTCTGAGCAATTATTTAATTTAGTTCTTGGGTACTCACCACCTAATCTCAGCTGCTCAAGATTGGCAGTGAGATTGGACGTCGCGAAAGCGGCCGCCCTGAATTGATGCAGGCAGCGACTACCGCAGTCAAGTTTCGATAACAGCGTTTTCGCATCGATTGAACGGCTGCGGTGCTCGGCATCGATTGACTCATCGACCCGGAATTGACTCAATGAACTCACGCGACATAGCGGACATGTACATGCTGAAATTAGTTTCTGATCCTTTTGGATTGAAACCGCACGCTATGCAGATGCTTGCCCGTGGCCTTGACCATTTCCAGCTGGGTGCGCGCCGGTACAAGCTTGGTGACCGCCTGCTTGAGATCGACATTGGCATCTCGTTGGAGTCAAATTCCGGGCTGTAGCAGAGGCAGATAGGAGACCTCGATGGCGTGTTGATGCCCAGCCAGCTAAGCCTTCACAGACTCGCTGTGATGAGTCCGCAGGTTGCCCCCGATCAGATAGCCCTTGCGCGCGGCATCCTTGATAGCCCGAGCCAAAAAAAGTCGATCGGGATGTCGGAGTGGAGCGCCCCGCTGAAGGCCTTCCATCGCATCGGCCCCTTGTTCATGACCGTGGAGATGATCGACAAACCGTCGCGCTTGTTGTTCGGCCGAATCACTGGCGTCTGGCATTGTCCAGAAGAACCTGGTGTTTGACGACTTCCAGTCTCTCCAACCCAATCCGGACAAACACCGGATGCAAGCGATCAACGCTTCACCTCCGGTGAGCGTCCCAGCCCCGCATGCGCTCCCACGCCCCCCCCATGCCCTCAACCAGCGCATCCATCTGCTCTGCCACCGTAGTCTCCCGCTCGATGCCGAACACGCTCTGGCCGGCCGCCTCGTAGATCAGCCGCGCGTCGTCGAACTCGTGCATCGAGGCGAACACATCGCCCGTGAGCGCCTGCTGCAGCGGCATGCCCAGCGGCGCGGGCGCGCCGGGCTCGTTCCAGGCGTCGATCCAGTCGCTGCGCACCACGCGGCAGGGCTTGCCGCTGTGGGCCCGCGTGATCAGGGTGTCCTCGCTGCCGCTGGCGATGAGCCGCTGCAGCAGCGCGGGCGGCGTGTGGTTCTCCTTCGCGCCCATCCACAAGGTGCCGAGCCACGCGCCCTGCGCGCCCATGCCCAGCACGCCCAGCACCTGCGCGCCGGTGGCGATGCCGCCGGCCGCCAGCACCGGCACCTCGCCCGCTTCGGCGATGACCTGCGGCAGCAGCGACAGCGTGCCGACCGTGCCGGTGTGGCCGCCCGCGTCGTAGCCCTGCGCCACCAGCACCTCCACGCCCATGTCGAGCGCCTTGCGCGCATGCCGCACCGAGCCGACCAGCGAGAAGGTGAGCTTGCCGCGCGCCTTCGCGCGTTCGATGAGGTCGGCGCGCAGGCCGATGGCCGTGGCCACGCCGCGCGCGTCGGAGTCGAGCACGGCCTCGATCTGCGCGTCGAACAGCGCCCGGGTGCGCACCTGGCTCGTGAAGAAGCTGGGCCGCTGCGGCGGCTTCACCTGGAAGCGGTCGCGCAGGTCGTCGACGAAAGCCACGTGCCGCGCGGGCAATTGCGCGCGCACGCTCTCGATGCTCGCGGCCTCGTCGGGCACCTGCGAGGGCAGCATCAGGTCGATGCCGTAGGGCAGGCCCGCCATGCGTTCGCTGGCCTCGGCCAGGATGTGCGGGATCTCGTGCGGCAGCTCGCGCGCGAGTCCGAGCACCGGGAAGCCGCCCGCCTGCGCAATGGCCGCGCACACGTCCACCGCGTGCGAGAAGCCGAAGATCGGATGACGGATGCCCAGCCTGTCGCACAACGGCGGTCGCACGGGCGATTCGCTTGCGATGTTCATTGCGCCTCGATGCCCGCCGTCTTGATGACCTTGCTCCACTTGTCGTATTCGCTGGCGATGAAGGCGTCGAACTGCTTGGGGCCCTGCGGCGCCACCTCGAGGCCGAGCACGTCGAGCTTGGGCTTCATCGCGGGATCGGCCAGGATCTCGGCCACGTCGGCCGACAGCTTGGCGACGATGGCATCGGGCGTCTTCACCGGCGCGACGAAGCCGAACCACGTGCCCACGTCGTAGCCCTTCAGGCCCGCGGCCTCCGCCACGGTGGGCGTGTCGGGCAAGGCGCTGGAGCGCTTGCTCGTGGTCACGGCCAGCGGCCGCAGCTTGCCGGCCTTGATGTGCGGCACGGCCAGCGCCACGGTGAGCGGCATCATCGTCACGCGGCCCGCGAGCAGATCGCCGAGCGCATCGGGCTGGCCGCGATAGGGCACGTGCGTGAGCTTGATCTCCGCGCTCTGCGCCAGCAGCTCGCCCGACAGATGGTTGGACGTGCCCACGCCGGCCGTCGCATAGGTCAGCGGCGGATTGGCCTTCTTCGCCATCGCGACCAGCTCCGCCATGGTCTTCGCCGGCACCTCTGTCGGCACCACGAACACGTTGGGGATCACGCCGAAGCCCTCGATGGCGCGGAAGTCGCGCACGGGATTCCACGCCACGCCCTTGATCAGGCTCGGCGTGACCGCGTGGCCGGGACTCACGCACAGCAGCGTGTAGCCGTCGGGCGCAGCCTTGGCCACGTAGTCGGTGCCGATCGAGCCACCGGCACCGGTCCGGTTCTCGACGATGACGGGCTGGCCGTACTTGGCCGACAGCCGCTCGCCCACCAGCCGCGCGATCGAGTCGACCACGCCCCCGGCGGTGAACGGCACGATGATGCGGATCGGCTTGCTCGGGTAGTTGCCCTGCGCGAACGCGGGCGCGGTCATTGCGAGGGACTGGACGGCGAAGAGCGCGGCCAGCAGGGTGCCTTTGAGGGTCATGGGTTGTCTCCGTTGATGATGGCTTGCGCGCGCCGCCGGCTCAGGTCTGGTGCCCGGCTCGTGCCATGGTGCGGCGCGCGATGTTGGTGAGGTGGATCTGGCTCGTGCCTTCGTAGAGGCGGAACAGCCGCACGTCGCGGTAGAAGCGCTCGGCCACGTTGTCGTTGATGTAGCCGGCGCCGCCGAAGACCTGCACCGCGCGGTCGGCCACGCGGCCGCACATCTCGGAGGCGAACAGCTTGCACATCGACGCCTCCATGGTCACGTCGGCGCCGTCGTCGCGCTTGCGCGCCGTCTCCAGCAGCAGCGCGCGGGCGGCGTGCACTTCGGTGTTGCTCTCGGCGATCATCTGCTGCACCAGCTGGAACTCGCCGATGGCCTGGCCGAACTGCCGGCGCGATGCGGCGCGCGCCACCATCTCGTCGACCAGCCGGATGGCCGGCCCGATGCACAGCCCCGCGAGGTTGATGCGCTGCTTGTTCAGCGCCTTCATCGCCGTCTTGAAGCCCAGGCCCGGCACGCCGCCGACGATGGCCGATGCGTGCACGCGGCAGCCTTCGAGGATCACCTCGCCGACCGGCGATCCGTGCTGGCCCATCTTGCGATAGCCCGCGGGCGCCGAGAGGCCGGGCGTGTCGCGCTCGACCAGGAAGGCCGTGATGCCGGCCGCGCCCCTGGCCTGCGGGTCGGTGCGCGCGAACACGGTGAACAGGCCGGCGATGGGCGCGTTGGTGATGAAGCACTTGCGGCCCGTGATGCGGTAGTGATCGCCGTCGCGCACGGCCACGGTCTGCTGCGCGGTGGCGTCGGAACCGGCCTCGGGCTCGGTGAGCGCGAAGCAGCCCGTGAGGCGGCCGCTGGCCAGCTCGGGCAGCCAGCGCTGCTTCTGCTCGGGCGTGCCGTCGACCACCAGCGACTCGGACGCGATGCCCGTGTTGCCGCCGAAGCGCGCGCGGAAGGTGGTGGCGGCCTGCGAGACCTCCATGTTCACCAGCGACAGTTCCTCGCTCGTGAGGCCCGCGCCGCCGTACTGCTCGGGAATGCTGTGGCCGAACAGGCCCAGCGCGCGCATGCGCTCGACCACGGGCTCGGGGATGAGATCGTCGCGGTCGACCTCGGCCTCGATGGGCATGCATTCGTTGCGGATGAAGTCGCGGACTTCGGCGAGCAGGGCGTTGAACTTGTCGGGGCTGCGGATCATGGGTTCGAGGTTCCGGTTTCTGGTTCAGCGCAGGCCTTGCGCGGTTTCGAGCTGGCGCACGGCATCGAGCAGCAGCGGCGCGACCTTGCGTTCCATGCGCTCGCCGGGCGAGCGGTAGGTGGCGAGCGTGCAGTTCATCGCCAGCGGCGTTTCGCGCGGCGGCACGCGCACGGGCACGGCAACGGCGTGGATGTCCTTCTTCCAGTCGCCGCGCGAGTGGCAGAAGCCGCGCGCGGCAAAGAGCTTCTGGTCGGCTTCCCACGCGGGGCGCAATTGCTGGAACAGGGCCGCGTCCTGCAGCCGCAGCCGGTTGAGGATGGCCGAGCGTTCCGGCGCGGTGCAGGCCAGCATCAGCGCGCGGCCGATTGCCGCGGCCAGCAGCGGGCGCGTGCTGCCGATGTCGGGCATGTGGGTGTTGGTGTTGTCGGTGCGGATGGTGTCGACATAGACCACGTCGGAGCGGTCGCGCATGCCCAGGTTCACCGAGCAGCCCGTCTCGCGCGCCAGCCTTTCCATGATGGGTCGCGCGATCTGGCGCACCTGCATGCTGGCCAGCAGCGGGTAGCCCAGCGACAGCACGCCGGGCCCGAGCTTGTATTTCTGCGTGGCGCCGTCGCGGCTCAGGTAGCCCAGCAAGGTGAGCGTGTAGGTGATGCGCGAGACCGTGGGCTTGGGCAGGCCGCTGCGGTCCGAGATCTCGCGGTTGCCGAGCACCGGGTCGGCGCTGGTGAACACGCGCAGCACTTCCATGCCGCGTGCCAGGTTCATCGAGAACTGGCGGTCGGCGGTGAGGTCGTGCGGATCGACGAGACCCGGGAGCGCGATGCTTGTCATGCGGGAGGAGGAGCGCGGTGGTGTGGGCATGATTGGCCGTTCGAAATGGGGCGTCAATGAAACGCGGAGGGTGTTTCGCTGTGCGAAACAGCGATTGTTGGCCCGCGTGGCGTCTGGCAAAACCGGCTCGAACCCGGAGCCCTTCGCCCCGGCCTTGGAGCCACGTTTGCATTCCCCCGACGACACCCAACGACGACCCGCGCGCGGCGCCCTTTCGGGCGTGCGCATCCTCGACATGGCCACCGTGCTGGCCGCGCCCCTGGGCGCCACGCTGTGCGCCGACCAGGGCGCCGAAGTGGTGAAGCTCGAGCTGCCCAGCGGTGGCGACGCACTGCGCGGCCTGCAGCCCGTGAAGGACGGCAAGGCGCTGTGGTGGAAGATCGCCAACCGCGGCAAGCGCGGCATCACGCTCGACGTGCGCCAGCCCGCCGGCCGCGCGCTGCTGCTTCGGCTGGTGACGCGGTTCGACGTGCTGGTGGAGAACTTCCGCACCGGCACGCTCGACCGCTGGGGCCTGGACCTGGCCACGCTGCATCGCGCCAACCCGCGGCTCGTGGTGGTGCGGCTCACGGGCTTCGGCCAGACCGGGCCCTACAAGTCACGGCCGGGCTTCGCGCGCATCTTCGAGGCCATGAGCGGCTTCACCAACCTCACGGGCGAAGCGGGCGGCTCGCCGCTGCATAGCAATTTCCCGGTGGGCGACGCGGTGGCGGGACTGTTCTGCGCCTTCTCCATCGCCTCGGAAATGGCGCGGCTGCGCGGCGACCCGCAGGCGCTCGGCTGCGAAGTGGACCTGGCCGCCACCGAGGCGCTGTTCCGCCTGCTCGACCCGCTGCCCGTGGAACACGAGCTGCTCGGCACGGTCCGCATGCCCGCGGGCAACTGCGCGAGCTACACCGCGCCCTCGAACATGTACCGCAGCCGCGACGGCCTCTACTTCTCGGTGGTCGCGTCGTCGGACCCGATCTTCCAGCGGCTGTGCGTGGCCGTCGACAAACCCGAGTGGGCGGGCGACCCGCGCTTTGCCGGCAATCCCGCGCGCGTGGTGAACCTCGTGGCGCTCGACGAAGGGCTCGGCGCGTGGTTCGCCGCGCACGACTACGACACCATCGAGCGCCGGCTCGAGGAGGCCGGCATACCCTTCAGCAAGATCTTCACCATCGCCGACATCGAGCAGGACCCGCACTACCGCGCGCGCGAGGCGATCATCCGGCTGCCCGACCCCGACTACGGCAGCTTGCCCGCGCCCTGCGTGGTGCCGCGCGTGCCGGGCCGCGAACTGCCGATCCCGCGCACGGGGCCCGACACCGGCGAGCACAACGCCGAGGTCTATGGCGAGTTCGGCCTGGACGCCGCGACGCTCGATGCGCTGCGCGCGGAGAAGGTGATCTGAACCCTCAGTAGTCGGTGAGCGGCCCGTCGCGCAGGCACGGGTTGCGCTCGGCCAGCGGCGCGCGGCGCATCACATCGCGGCCGATGACGGTCTTGTGCACCTCGCTCGCGCCCTCCCCGATCTGGTTGAGCTTGGCATCGCGGAAGAAACGCTCGAGCGGAAAGTCGCGCAGGTAGCCGCGCCCGCCCGTGAGCTGCAGCGCATCGGTCACGACCTTCATGCACAGGTCGGTGGCCTGCAGCTTGGCCATGGACGCGAAGATCGACACGTCGCTCGCGCCCGCGTCGTACTTGTCGGCCGTGAGCGCGAGCAGGGCGCGGCTGGCCTCGATCTGCGTGACCATGTCGGCCAGCATCCACTGCACGCCCTGGTGCTCGCCTTCGCGCCTGCCGAACACGGTGCGGTCGCTCGCATAGCGGCTCGCGATCTCGACCGCGCCGATGGCGCGGCCCAGCGCCATCGCGGCGTGCCCGATGCGCGCGCGCAGCAGCGCGTCCTGTGCGAGCGAGAAGCCATCGCCCTCCGCGCCGAGGCGGTGCGAGGCGGGCACCTCGACCGCGTCGAACTCGAGCGAAGAGATCGGCACGCCGAACCAGCCGAGCTTGCCGACCTCCGCGCCGATGCGAAAGCCCCGGGCGTCGCGCGGCATCAGCACCGCGATGAACACCGAGGGATCGTCCTCGGCGCGGCCCACCACCGCGAACCAGTCGGCCGTGCTCGCGCGCGTGATGAACTTCTTGCGGCCCGTGACGAGGTAGCGCCCGCCGTCGCGGCGGATCGTCGTCGAGAGGCCGCGCACGTCGGAGCCCGCGCCGGGCTCGGTCAGCGCGAAGGCCGCCTGCAGCTCGCCAGTGCAAAGCCCGGGCACGATCTCGCGGCGCAGCGCCTCGCTCGCGCCCGCGACGATGGCGCGGCTCGACAGGTCGGTGCCCGTGATCATCGAGGCCGAGGTGCTGCACACACGGCCCAGCTCCTCGATGAGACGGATGCGCAGGGCCTGGCGCGCATCGGTGCCGCCGTACTCGCGCGGGAACGCCGTGGCGATCACGCCTTCGCGCGCGAGCGTTCGGAAGGTGTCCCAGGCGAACAGGTCCTCGCGCGAGACGGCGTCGGCCTGCGGCCCGAGCGTGTCGCGGCACAGGTCGCGCACCTGTTGAACGGTGGCCTGCTCGCCGGGCTGCAGGCGTTCGAGAAAGTGATCGCCGAACAGTCGGGCGGCGCGGGTGCCTGTGGTCATCGGTGGGTCTCCTGTTGAGGGCACGCATGGTGGCGCCGCGCGGCACGCGCGGTCGAGCCGTGTTTCGACAGGCGAAACACCCGCTTGCCGATGCGGTCCGCGGCTGGTCAGATGGCCCCATGCCCATTCCCCAGACATTCGAAGCCCTTCGCACGCACCGGACCGCCGAAGGCCAGGTCCAGAGCCGGCTGGAGACCCTGCGGCTCGACGACCTGTCGGCCGGCGAGGTCGTGGTGCGCACCCGCTACGCGGGCGTGAACTACAAGGACTGCCTCTCGCTGCACGGCCGCGCGAAGATCATCGCGTCGTACCCGCGCGTGGCGGGCATCGAGCTGGTCGGCGAGGTGCTCGCGTCATCGGTGGCCTCTTTCGAGCCCGGCCAGGCCGTGCTCGTGCACGGCTTCCAGACCGGCATCGCGTTCGACGGCGGCTTCTCCGCCTGCGTGCGCGTGCCCGCCGCGCATGTGCAGGCCGTGCCGCCGGGGCTCACGCCGCACGAGGCGGCCGTCATCGGCGTGCCCGGTTTCACGGCCGCGATGGCGCTCGAGCGCTTCATCGAGCTCGGCATCGACCCCGACGCGGGCAGCGTGGCGATGAGCGGCGCGGGCGGTGCGGTCGGCCTGCTGGGCACGGCCATCCTCGCGCGCGCCGGCTATCGCGTGGCAGCCATCACGCGCCGCATGGCGCAGGAGGAGCGGCTGCGCGCCATCGGCGCGCACGAGGTGATCGATGCCGCCGTGCTCGAGGCGCCGCAACGTCCGCTCGAGAAGCCGCGCTTCGCCGCCGCCATCGACAACGTCGGCGGGCCGATGCTGTCGTGGCTGCTGCGCTCGATGGCCGACGGCGGCGCCGTGGCATCGGTGGGCAATGCGGCGGGCAACAGCTACGAGGGCAGCGTGCTGCCCTTCATCATGCGGCGCGCGCAACTGTTCGGCATCGTGGCGAATGCGCCGGTCGAACAGCGGCGGCGCCTGTGGACGAAGCTCGCGGCCGAATGGAAGCCCGACATGGCGGCCGTGCTGCCGCACGTGCAGCACATCGCGCTGGGCGCATTGATGGCACACAGCGCGCGGCAGCTCGACGGTGCGAGCTCGGGCCGCGTGCTCGTCGATTTCTCGCGCTGAAGGACTTCGGCCATGGGACCGCTGCACGGCCTTCGCGTGCTGGAGTTCGACGCCATCGGCCCCGTGCCCTGGGCCGCGATGATGCTCGCGGACATGGGCGCCGACGTGCTGCGCATCGCGCGGCCCGTGCCGGCCGGCATGGGCATCGCGCGCGACGCGCGGCACGAGACGGTGCTGCGCGGCCGGCGCGGCGTGACGGCCGACCTCAAGGACCCGGCCGCGCGCGATGCGGTGCTCGCGCTGGCGCGCAACGCGCACGTGCTGCTCGAAGGCCACCGCCCCGGCGTGATGGAGCGGCTGGGCCTCGGGCCCGAGGCCTGCCTCGCGGCATCGCCCGCGCTGGTCTACGGGCGCATGACGGGCTGGGGCCAGCACGGGCCGCTCGCGCGGGCCGTGGGCCACGACATCAACTACATCGGCCTCACGGGTGCGCTGCATGCCACCGGCACGGCCGACAGGCCAGTGCCCCCGCTCAACCTCGTCGGCGACTTCGGCGGCGGTGCGATGCTGCTGGCGCTGGGTGTCATGGCCGCCGTGCTGGAGGCACGCAGCAGCGGCCAGGGACAGGTCGTCGACGCGGCGATGGTCGATGGCTCGCTGCTGCTGATGGCGCCGATCCTGGGGCGCGTGGCCACGGGTGAATGGCTGGACCGGCGCGAGGCCAACCTGCTCGACGGCGGCGCCCCGTTCTACGGCGTGTACGAGACGAGCGACCGCCGGCACCTGGCGGTCGGCGCCATCGAGCCCGCGTTCTACGCCGCGCTGCTCGCGGGACTGGGCCTGGCGCCCGATGCGCTGCCGCCGCAGCACGACCGCGTTGCGTGGCCCGAAACGCGGCGCCGGTTCGCCGCCTGCTTCGCCACGCGCACGCGCGATGCGTGGTGCGCGGTCTTCGACGGCACCGAGGCCTGCGTGACACCCGTGCTGTCGCTCGGCGAAGTGCCGGGCCATGCGCACCACGTGGCGCGCCAGAGCTTCGTGCCGGTCGGTGGCGTGCAGCAACCCGCGCCGGCGCCGCGCTTCTCGCGCACCGCGAGCGTCGCGGGCCGCGCGCCGGCCGATGCGCGCGGCGGTGGCGACGAGGCCTTGCGCGACTGGGGTTTCGATCCCGCGGATCCGCGCCTGTCGGCCCTCGGCCGCACGGGCCTCACACCACCCGGTGCTCCTCCACCACGAACGCCGTGATCTCCGCCAGAAAGCTCTTCGCATGCGCCATCGTGCGCTGCCCCTGCGCCGAGCCGAAGGCGGCGTCCAGCGTGTCGGTGCTCTCGAACCACAGCTCGACGATGCCGTCGATCGGCAGCGTCTCGTAGCCGCAGGGCGTGCCCTTGTCGAACTCGCGCGCGGTCACGACGTTCTGCCGGTAGCCGCCCACGCCGGGCATCTGGCGCACGTGGCCGGCATGCACCTTCCACTCGCGGCGGAAGTCGTCCTCCGAGAGGTCGGTGCGGCGGCGCAGTGTCGAGATGCGCTTGAGCAGGCGGTGCGGCTCGGCCGGCGGCGCGATGACGGTGCTCTGCGCGACGCTCACGATGTGCAGGCCGCCGAGGAAATGGCGTTCGTCCTCGCGGATGCGCGCGGCGAGCTCGCCGTCGGTGAAGGCGGCATTCGCCTGCGCCGCTGCGTCGAAGCCGAGCTGCGAGAAGCCGTCGAAATCCCACGGGCCGCGCGCGAAGTCGATGCCGCGCTGCAGCCGGTCGGTCACGAGGTTCTGGCGATAGCTGCGCAAGGTGGGCAGTTGCGCGACCAGCGGGCCGTGGCTGTGGCGCCAGTGGTGGCGGAAGGCCTCGTCGGTCCAGTCGGGCTTCTTGCGGATCAGGCCCATGCGCAAAGGAATCGTGGCGTCGGTCATGGTGCGGGTGTCTCCTTGTCGTTGGATGCGGCGGCCGCCTCGGCCCGCGCGCGTGCGAGGCCCGGCGCGCGCTTGGCGAGCCACACGCCATGGCGCACGGGCCAGCGCCGGTAGGCGGGATCGACGCCGAGCTCGGCGGCGGCGTGGTGGGCCCAGTAGGGATCGAACAGCGCCTCGCGGCCCAGCGCGATCAGGTCGGCATCGCCGGCGGCGAGCACGGCCTCGGCCTGGCGCGCGTCGACGATCATTCCCACGGCCTGCGTGGTCACGCCGGCCTCGCGCCGGATGCGCGCCGAGAACGGCACCTGGAAGCCCAGGCCGCGCGGCACGGGCAAGGCACGCGTCTCCTCGGTGAGGCCGCCCGAGGAGCAGTCGATGACGTCGACGCCGCAGTCACTGAGCGCGCGCGACAGCGCCACCGAGTCGTCGAGGTTCCAGCCGTCGAGCGTGCCGTCGACCGCCGAGAGGCGGCAGAACAGCGGCTTGTGCTCGGGCCAGGCGGCGCGCACGCGGCGCGCGATCTCGAGCGCGAGCGCCATGCGCTTGTCGCGGCTGCCGCCGTAGGCATCGTCGCGCCGGTTGGCGTTGGGCGAGAGGAAGCTCGCGACCAGGTAGCCATGGCCGAAGTGCAGCTCGACCACGTCGAAGCCCGCTTCGTCGGCGCGCCGCGCGGCATCGACGAAGCGCTGCACCACGGCCTCGATCTCGTCGAGGCCGAGCGCGCGCGGCGCCGACCAGCCCGGGCCGGCCGCGAGCGCGCTCGGGCCCAGGCGCTCCCAGGGCTCCTCGTCGGCCGCCATGGTCTGCGCGCTCAAGGCCGCGCCGCCTTCCCACAACGGCTCGCTGCCCGACTTGCGGCCCGCATGCGCGAGCTGCACGCCGATGGCGCCGCCCTGCGCATGCACGAAATCGACCACGGCCTTGAGCGGCGCGACCTGGCTGTCCTTCCACAGGCCGAGGTCGGCGGTGCCGATGCGCCCGCGCGGATCGACCGCGGTGCTCTCGGTGAGGATCAGCGCGGCGCCGCCGAGCGCGAACTTGCCCAGGTGCACCAGGTGCCAGGGCGTGGCATGCCCGCGTTCGGCCGCGTGCTGGCACATGGGCGAGATCACGACGCGGTTGAAAAGCTCGAGCCCGCGCAGGCGCAGCGGCTGGAACAGCAGGGGAAGCGGATCGGACATGGATGACTCAGGAAGAAGGCCTGGCCGGCCGCGTGCCGAGCCAGGTGCCGCCCATCACGGCGGCGAAGCCGAACAGGTGCCAGACGGTCAGCGTCTCGCCCAGCAGCAGCGCCGCGAAGCCGACGCCGAACACCGGCACCCAGTAGAGGAACACGGCGGTGCGCGCGATGCCGATGACGGAGATCGACCGGTTCCAGATCAGGTTGCCGGCCGCGGTGGCGGCCACGCCCGAGAACAGCACCAGCACCCAGGGCCACGCGCCCGGAAAGAGTTGCGCCACGCCCAGCGGCGAGGGCCCGAGCGCGGCATGCACGATCAGCATCGCGGTGCCGATCAGGTAGATAACCCAGCTCATCGACAGCGGATCGAGCTGCCGCGCGAGCCGCTGCACGCCGACGCCGCCGACCGCGAAGCTGATGACCGACAGCGCGAGCATCAGGTCGCCGAGGCCGGCATGCGAGAGCGTGGCGCCCGGATGGCTCAGCACCACGGCCGCCACCCCCGCGAAGCCCAGCGCCACGCCGAGCAGGCGGCGCGGCGTGAGCGGCTCGCGGAACACCAGCGCGGCCATCAGCGCCGACACCAGCGGGCTCAGCGCCATGATCAGCGCGCCGTTGGTGGCGGTGGAACGCTGCAGCCCGTGCGCGAACAGGATCTGGTTGGCGTACACCATGAGGAAGGCGCAGCCGGCCATCGCGGCCAGTTGGCGCGCCCCGAGCAGCGGCAGCCCGCCGCGCCGCCACAGCACGACGGCGCTGAGCGCGACGCAGGCCACCGCCATGCGCAGCGCCGCCAGCGGCAGCGCCTCGAAGGAGGCGGTGAGCGCCTTCACGGCCGAGACGTTGACGCCCCACAGCACCATGGCCAGCAGCATCCAGCCCTGCACCGAGGCCGGCGTGGCGACCGGCGCGGCCGCGCTGCGGTTCACCTCAGCTTTCCAGCGCGTTCCACATCTCGATGTCGCGCTCCGCGGTCCAGATGCGCGGATGCACGTGGCCCGTGGCCTCGTCGTAGGCGCGCGTCACGTCGAAGGGCATGCAGTGGTCGAAGATCACCCAGTGGCCATAGGTCGGACGCAGCGCGGCCACGGTCTCCTTGTAGATGACGTTGAGCGTCTTGCCCTGCGCCACGCCGTTGTTGACCAGCGTGTAGACGTCGGAGATGAAGGCGCGCGTGGAGGCGATGGCCTTTCGCACGTCGGTGGCGTTCTCGAGCGCGGCGCCGCGGCCCGGCACCAGCTTCTCGAAGCCGAAGCCGGCCAGGCGGTCGAGCGTGGTGGGCCAGTCGCGGAAGTAGCAGTCGCCCGCGTAGGCGGTGCTCTGGTATTCGACCAGGTCGCCCGCGAAGCAGATCTTCTGGTCCTCGAGGTAGGCGATGGTGTCGCCCTTGGTGTGGCCGCGGCCGACCTGCGCGATCTTCACCTCGAGCTTCTTGCCGAGCCACACGCTCATGGTGCCGTCGAAGGTCATGGTGGGCCAGGTCAGGCCCGGCGGCACCGACTCGACGTTGCGGAACAGGCGCGGGAAGCGGCCGATCTCGCTGGCCTTGTCCTGCTCGCCGCGCTCGACGATCAGGTCGTAGGTGTCGCGGCTGGCGATGATCTGCTCGGCGCCTTCCTTGAAATAGGCCGAGGCGCCAAGCACGCGCACCGCGTGGTAGTGCGACAGCAGCACGTACTTGATCGGCAGCGGCGTGACCTCGCGGATGCGGCGGATCACGTCCTGCGCCATCGCGGGCGTGGCCTGGGTGTCGACCACCATCACGGCCTCGTCGCCGATGAAGATGCCGGTGTTCGGGTCGCCCTCGGCCGTGTAGGCGTAGGCGTTCTCCGAGAGGCGCGTGAACGAGACCTTTTTCTCCTCGAGGTCGGCCTGGCTGGCGAATTTCTTGGTGGCGGGTGCTGTCATTGGTTTTTCCTTGCGAAGGGTTGGACGTTGGGGTCAGTGCGTGCCGAGGTAGGCCGACTTCACCTTGGGGTTGTCGAGCAGCTCGCGGCCGGAGCCCTCGAGCGTGATGCAGCCGGTCTCGAGCACGTAGGCGCGGTCGGCCACGCCGAGCGCCTGCTTGGCCATCTGCTCCACCAGCAGGATGGTGAGGCCCGAGCTGCGCAGCTGGCGGATGGCATCGAAGATGTCCTTGATGATCAGCGGCGCGAGGCCCAGCGAGGGCTCGTCGAGCAGCAGCAGCCGCGGATCGCTCATGAGCGCGCGCGCGATCGCGAGCATCTGCTGCTCGCCGCCCGACAGGGTGCCCGCGGGCTGGTGCTGGCGTTCCTTCAGGCGCGGGAAGCGCGCGAACTCGCGTTCGATGGCGTTCTCGACGAAGGCCTTGTCGGCGCGGCGCGAGTAGGCGCCGAGCATCAGGTTCTCGCGCACGGTCTGGTCGGGAAACACGCCGCGGCCCTCGGGCGACAGCGCCACGCCCAGGCCCACGCGCTGGTGCGGCGGCACCTGCGTGCAGTCCTTGCCGTCGATCAGCACGCGGCCCTGGGCCACGGGCTCGAGGCCGACGATGCTCTTGAGCAGGGTGCTCTTGCCGGCGCCGTTGGCGCCGATGATGGTGACGACCTCGCCCGCGCGCACTTCGAGGCTCACGCCCTTGACGGCCTCGATGGCGCCGTACGAGACCTTCACCGATTCGATCTTCAACATGATGGTGGGGGTCCTTTCGCTCAGGCGGGCTGCGGCTGCAAGCCGTGCGGCGCGTGGTCGGCTTCGTCGTCGTCGACGCCCAGGTAGGCCTCGACCACGCGCGGATTGGCCTGCACCTCGGCCGGCCGGCCCTCGGCGATCTTGATGCCGTAGTCGAGCACGATGACGTGGTCCGAGATCGACATCACCAGGTCCATGTGGTGCTCGACCATCAGGATCGAGACGCCGCACTTGCCGATGCGCAGCAGCAGTTCGCCGAGCTCGGCGGTCTCCTGCGGATTGAGGCCGGCGGCCGGTTCGTCGAGCAGCAGCAGCTGCGGCTCGGTGGCCAGCGCGCGCGCCAGCTCCACGCGCCGCTGCAGGCCGTAGGGCAGGCTGCCCGCGGGCCAGTGCGCGAGGTGGCCGAGGCCGACCAGGTCGAGCAGCTGCAGCGCGCGCTCGCGCGTCTCGCGTTCCTGCTTGCCGGCCGTGGGCCAGGCCAGCAGCGAGGACAGGAAACCGTTGCTCATGCGGCTGTGCCGGCCCAGCATCACGTTGTCGAGCACCGAGAGCTCGGCGAAAAGCCGCAGGTTCTGGAAGGTGCGGCCCATGCCGAGGCAGCAGATGGTGTGCGCGGGCCGGCCCACGATGTTCTCGCCGAGGAAGCGGATCGCGCCGGCATCGGGCTGGATCACGCCCGTGAGCATGTTGATCATGGTGCTCTTGCCCGCGCCGTTGGGCCCGATCAGCGCATGGATGTGGCCGCGCTGCAGGCTGAACGACACGTCCTGCGCCGGCTTCACGCCGCCATAGGACTTGGTCACGCCCTGCACCACCAGCAGCTCGCCCTCGCCGCCGGGACCGATCTGTCCCGGCACGCCCTGGCCGCCGGCGCCCTCGCCGCGGTGGCGCGAGCGGCTGACCCACTTGTCGACCAGCCCCACCACGCCGCCGGGCATCACGTAGAGCGCGAACAGCAGCAGGAAGCCGTAGAGGAAATGCTGCGCCGAGGGCCAGCGCGCGAGCAGCGCGTCGGTCAGCGTGAGCAGCACCGCGCCCACGATCGGTCCGTACATCGAGCCCGCGCCGCCGAACAGCACCAGCAGCAGGATGAAGATCGACAGGTGGAAGGTGATGAAGTCGGAGTTGATGTACTGGTTCTGCTGCGCCACCAGCGCGCCCGCGATGCCGCAGGTGACTGCCGCGACCACGAAGGCCATGACCTTGGCGCGGTAGACGCGCACGCCCACCGACGACGACGCGATCTCGTCGGCCTGCAGCGACAGCAGCGCGCGGCCGAAGCGGCCCTGCAGCAGGTTGCGCAGCAGCAGGTGCAACGCGGCGCTCAGCACGATGCCCAGCACCACCCACTGCGTGGTGTCGAGCGGAGCGCCCTTCCAGGTCAGCGGACGGATGCCGTAGATGCCCTGCGCGCCGCCGAACACGTCGGTCCATTCGCCGACCAGCTTCTCGACCACGATGCCGAAGGCCAGCGTGACCATCGCGAGGTAGGGGCCCTTCACGCGCAGCGAGGGCAGCGCGATCAGCACGCCGCACAGGCCCGAGATCACGGCCGCGAGCAGCAGCGCGAGCCAGGGGTCCATGTCGGTGCGCGAGGTCAGCAGCGCGACGCCGTAGGCGCCGGCCGCGAACAGCCCGGCCTGGCCCAGCGATTTCTGCCCCGCGTAGCCCACCAGCACGTTCATGCCGGCCGCGCACAGGTAGTAGACGCACATCATGAAGGCGATGCGCAGGTAGTAGTCGTTGCCGAACAGCGAGACGATGCCGATCAGCGCCGCGGCGACCGCCACCACGGCCAGGGGATGGACCAGGCGCTTCATACCTTCTCCACCGCGCGGCTGCCGAACAGGCCCGTGGGCCGGAAGGCCAGCACCAGGATCACGAGCGCGAACACCGCCACCTCGCGCCACTGCGCCTGCCAGAGATTGACCATCGACTCGAGCACGCCGAGCAGGAAGCCGCCGATGACGCAGCCGCGCGGATTGCTGAGGCCGCCGATCATCGCGCCCGAAAAGCCCTTGAGGCCGACCGTGAGCCCCATGAACAGCGAGGCCTGCGCGATCGGCGCGAGCAGGAAGCCCGACAGGCCCGCCAGCGCCGAGCTGACGACGAAGGCGCCGATCATCATGGCGTTGGTGTTGATGCCCATGAGGCTGGCCACGTTGCCGTTCTGCGCCACCGCGCGCATGGCCTTGCCGACCATGGTGCGGTTCATCACGCGGTCGAAGCCGAGCATCACGACCACGGCCACGCCCAGGGTCAGCAGTTCCTGCGGCCGCACGCCGACGCCGAACATGCGGATCACGGTGTCGCCCACGGGCGCGGGCACCACCACCGGCTTCGGGCCCCAGATCGCGAGCCCCACGCTCTGCAGGATCACGCCGAAGCCCAGCGTGCTCATCACCCAGGCCATGCCGGGACGGCCCGCGAACGGCCGCACGCCGAGCACGTAGAGCAGCCAGCCCAAGAGGCCCATCACGCCGAGCGCCGCCAGCAGCGCGAACAGCTGCGCGCCGGCGCCGGGCACGGAGTCGCCGAAGGTGGTGGAGGCCAGCGGCTTGCCCAGGACCAGGAACAGGGCGCTCATGCCGATGAAGGCGCCGGCCGAGACGAACTCGCCGTGCGAGAAGTTCAGCGTCTTGGTGGTCGTGAACGTGATGCTGAATCCCAGTGCCACCAGCGCATAGGCACCGCCGACGGCGAGCCCGCTGATGAGCGCCTGCAGGAGCGCTTCAACCATGTGTGTATCTCCGTTGCGAGGCGAGGCCGGGCGCCGCGCGGGCGCGCCGGCCTCGCTTCCTTTTTGCTCTTACTGCTTGAAGTCGGCCGGGTTCAGGCCCTGGATCAGCGCGTCGCTGTAGGGCAGCAGCTTGCCGTCCTTCCAGCGGATCCAGACCAGGTCCTTGGCGGTCAGCGCCTCGTGGTTGGTCTTGCTGAAGGGCTTCTCGTAGGTCTTGAGCACGCCCTGCACCGGGGTCTTGAGGTCTTCCAGCGCGGCGCGCACGGCGGCGCCGTCGGTGCCGTTGGCCTGCTTCATCGCCTGCGCCAGCAGCAGCACCGAGTCGTAGCCATGCAGCGCGAACGAGAACGAACCCGGCGCCTTGAGCTTGCTGCCGATGCGGTCGAAGAGCTTCTGCTGCGCGGGCGTGCGGGTCTCGCTCACGGTGCGCATGAAGATCGGCTTCTCGGCCAGCGCCTTGCCGGCCGCGTCGTAGAAGGTGATGTTGTCGGCGGCCCAGGAGGTCAGCGTCAGCGGGAAGTAGTTGATCTTCTCCATGCTGCGCACCAGCTGCGCGATCGGCGTGCCCTGCGCCCACACCACCACGGTGTCGACGTTGGCGGCCTTCATCTTGCTGAGCTGCGAGGTCATGTCGGTATCGCCGACGCCGAAGCGCTCGGTGGCCGCGATCTTGATGTCCTGCAGCTTGGCGATCTCCTCCATGTCCTTGAGGCCGCCCTGGCCGTAGCCGGTGGTCTCGGCCATCAGGCCCACCACCTTCGAGGCGGCGGTGTTCTTCTTCACGTAGGCCATCAGCGCCGCGACCTGCTCGCGGTCGACCATCGAGACGCGGAACATGTAGTTGTCGGCGCCCGCGCTCATCGGCTTGGTGATGTCGGTGCCCGAGCCCACGTTGCCCAGCACCGGGATCTTCTTCTGGTTGGCGATGTGCTTCCAGGCCATGGCGTTGCCCGAGTTGGTGGGGCCGAACACCGCCACCACCTTCTCGTTGTCGATCAGGTCGCTCATGTTCTGGATCGACTTGGGCGGCGCCGACACGTCGTCGCGCGTGACCAGCGTGAACTTGCGGCCGAGCACGCCGCCGGCGGCATTGAGGTCGGCGATCGCGGCTTCCATGCCGAGCACCGCGGCCTGGCCGCTCTGCGCCGAGGGCGAGGCCGAGAGGTCGCCGTTGTAGCCGAGCTTGATGTCCTGCGCCGAGGCACCGGCGGCGAACGCGCAGAAGGCGGCGCTCGCGAGCAAGGTCTTGTACAGACGGAAGGTCTTCATTCTTTGTCTCCTGGAGGATTGACGGTCGGGAAAGCGAAAAGCGGCGGAAGGCTCAGACCGCGAGGAAGCCGCCGTCCACCGGCAGCGTGATGCCGGTGACGTAGCGCGACATGTCGCTCGCGAGGAAGATCACCGGGCCCACGAGGTCCTCGGTCTGGCCGACGCGGCCCATCGGGATGCGCGTCATGAAGGATTCGAGGCGCTGCGGGTTCTCGCGCGTGGCGGCGGTCATCGGCGTCTCGATCACGCCGGGCGCGAGCGCGTTGACGCGCACGCCGAAGGGCGCGAGCTCCTGCGCGAGCGACTGCGTGAACATCTTGATCGCGCCCTTCGAGGGCGAATAGCCGAGGCTCGCGCCCTGCCCCGCATAGGCGGCGATCGAGGCGATGTTGATCACCGCGCCCTTCGTGGCCTTGATCGCGCCGAGCCAGGCATGGGTGACGTTGAAGGTGCCGTGCACGTTGACGTCGAGCGTCTTCTTCCAGTTGGCCGCGGCATTGGGGCTGGCCGTGCCCTCGCGGATGATGATGCCGGCGTTGTTCACCAGCAGATCGATGGCGCCGATCTCGTCGCCCACGCGCACCGCCAGCGCATGGCAGGCCTCGGGCGAGGTCACGTCGAGCACGAAGGACCAGGCCTGGCCGCCTTCGTCGCGCACCAGCTGCGCGGTCTCGCCCACGGTGGCCTCGTTCATGTCGGTGACGACGACGCGCGCGCCGGCCTGCGCCAGGCCCAGCGCGAGCGCGCGGCCGTTGCCCTGGCCGGCGCCTGTGATCAGCGCAAGGCGGCCTTCGAGCAGGCGCGGCGCGACGTGGGGAGGAAAGGCCATCGGGAGGGTTCCTTCTGATGAATGTGCGTGGTTGAAGGGGAGAGGTCTCAGGCGGTGCGGCGCACGGGCACGGCCTCGCGCTGTTCGACCTGCAACGCGGCGGCGACCGTGGCGCCCTGCGCCACCTGCAGGCCCGCGACGTAGCCGAAGGTCAGCGCCGGGCCGAGCGTGATGCCGGCGCCCGGGTAGTTGCCGCCCATCACGCTGGCCGCGTCGTTGCCGACCGCGTAGAGGCCCTTGATCGGCTGGCGGTTGACGTCGAGCACGCGGGTCTTCTCGTCCACCACCAGGCCGGCGAAAGTGCCGATGTCGCCGACCACGAGCTTGATGGCGTAGTAGGGGCCATGCTCCAGCGGCGCGACGCAGGGGTTGGGCGTGACGTTGGCGTCGCCCTGGTAGCGGTTGTAGGCCTTGCTGCCCTTGCCGAACAGCGGATCGTCGCCGGTGCGCGCGCTGTCGTTGAACTCCTTCACCGTGGCCTCGAGCACCTCAGGCGCGATGCCGATCTGCTGCGCGAGTTCGCCGATGCTGGCGCCGTGCTTCAGGTAGCCGCTCTTCAGGTGCCGGCCGATCGGCAGCGGCGCCGGCGCCACGCAGCCCAGGCCGTAGTCGCGCAGCGCCTTGTGGTCGCACAGCAGCCAGGCCGTGACCTCGGGCTCGCCGGCGCAGGCCTTGACCATCGCCTGCACGAAGTCGTGGTACGAGTTGCCCTCGTTGGCGAAGCGCCGGCCCTTGGGCGTGACCGCGATCACGCCGGGCTTGGCGCGGTCGATGAAGTGCGGCATCACGCCCTTGGTGCCATCGGGGCGCGTGGTGACCGATGCGGGCACCCAGGCCGCGGCATGCGGGATGGTGCCGTCGACGCGGCCGCCCACGGCTTCGGCCAGGCGCAGGCCGTCGCCGGTGTTGGTGGAAGGCGATGGCGAGTAGTGCTCCTTGCCGGTGGGCGCATGCGGAAACAGTTGCTTGCGGCGCTCCACGTCATAAGGAAAACCACCGCAGGCCAGCACCACACCGCGCTTGGCCACCACGCGCACGCTCTTGCCCTCGTGCTGCACCACCGCGCCCGACACGCCGTCGTACTCGACCACGAGCTTCTTCACGGGCGAGGAGAGCCACACGGGAATGTTCTGGTCCATCGCGGCCTTGGCGAGCCGGCCCGCGAGCGCGTTGCCGTTGGTCAGGGTCATGCCGCGGCCGTGGCGCAGCACGTCGAGGAAGTGCCGGCTCAGTCGCTTGGTCACGTACCAGAACGAGGTCGGCGACTTGAAGGCCCGCATGAAGTGTTTGATCTCGGGGCCCGAGCCCAACATCATCCCGAACACCGTGAGCTCGGGCAGCGGCGGCGCGAGCTGCTTGATGCGCGGACCGAGCTCGCGGCCGTCGAAGGGGCGCGTGACCATCGAGCGCCCGCCCGGCTGGCCGCCGGGCGCCTCGGCGTGGTAGTCGGGGAACACCGGCGGCATGTCGAACTGCACGCAGGTGTTGCGCGTGAAGAAGTCGATCGCCTTCGGGCCCATCTCGAGGAAGGCGCTCACGCGCGCCGCGTCGAAGTGGGTGGTGGTCTCGTGCTTCATGTAGTCGAGCGCGGCGCCGGCCGGCTCGTGGATGCCCTGCTCCGTGGCCAGGCGCGTGCCCGGGATCCACAGCCAGCCGCCCGAACGCGCGGTGGTGCCGCCGAAGCGCGGTTCCTTCTCGACCACCAGCACCTTCAAACCCTGCGACGCCGCCGTGATCGCGGTCGCCATGCCCGAGGCGCCGCTGCCGACGACGAGCACATCGCATTCCAACGTGTTCTGTTCCATCTCTGCCTGTCTGCCTTGTTTCTGTAGGACTTAAGTTGCCGCGAAGTTTAGGCAGCGACATTGATATGGTCAAGTCGTTTAGTTACTATCAGATGATCAGTCATCATCGATTGAACACGACAATATCAGTAGAAACCCTGATGGCTATACTCGCCCCCACTCTCAACCCCCACGCCGGGCGCCCCATGGAAAAGCCGAGACGTGGCATCCAATCCGTCGAAATAGGAACGCAGCTGCTCGTCGCCCTCGGGCGGCATGTCGCGCCCATGGCCTTGCGCGACCTCGGCAAGGCCGCCGGCGTGCCAGTGGGCAAGGCCCATCCGTACCTGGTGAGCTTTCTCAAGGTCGGCTTCGTGGTGCAGGACAGCGCGGGCCGCTACGAACTGGGCCCGCTGGCGCTGCAGCTCGGGCTGGCCAAGCTGCAGCGGCTCGATCCGATCAAGGAGGCCTCGCCGCTGATCGAGGCGCTGGCCTCGGAAACCGAGCAGAGCATCGCGGTCGCGGTCTGGGGCAACTTCGGGCCGACCGTGGTGCGGCTCGAGGAACCGATCCATCCGCTGCACGTGAACCTGCGCACCGGCACCGTGATGTCGCTGGCCTACACGGCCACGGGCCGGCTGTTCGCGGCCTACCTGCCGCCCAAGGTGGTCGAGAAGATGATGGTGGACGACCTCGCGCGCCTGCGTGGCCCGGCCGGCGGCCGCGGCACCGAGGAGCTGTCGCAGTCGCAGCTCGAGGCACTGCTGGTGGAGACGCGCATGCACGGCATGTCGCGCACCTTGGGCCAGCCGATCCCGGGCATCGACGCCTTCTGCGCGCCGGTATTCGACTCGACCCACAACATCGTGCTGGGCATCACCGCGATGGGCCCCGAGGCCACCTTCGACAGCGACTGGGAAGGCCGCGTGGCGGTGCCGCTGCGCGCCTGCGCGCTCGAGATCTCGCGCCGGCTCGGCTACGTGCCGCCCGAGGTGCCTGCCGCGCGCGGCTGAAGATGTAGGCACCTGCCCACGCACGGTGCCTCGGTTCTCTTGCAATGCGCGGCCCTCGCCGCGTGTGAATCTGCAAGCCACTCACAACACAGGAGAACCTTCATGAAAAGCCTCATCCTCTGGGCCTGCGGCGTGCCGATCACCGTGATCATCGGTCTCAAGATCTTCGGGATTCTCTGACCCGCGCTCGTCTCTTTTACGTTTGCTCTTCCTCTACTCCTCCGGTGCCTCGTGCACCGATGCGCGTCCCTCGGGGCGCGCTTTTTTTTGGGAGGGTCTCGGCGCCTCCCTCAATCTGGCAAAGGCCGTGCGGGTACTGAGCGGGTGCCGGCCGCATCCGGCCTAGACTCCGCCGCATGCATGCTCACTCGCTGTTCCACACCCCGGCGTTCCGCTTCGGCGGCTGCACGCTGGCGCGTGCGTGGATGACGGCGGCGGCTCGGCCAACGCCCGCACATTCCTGAGCCCGGCGGTCCACCTCCTTCCCTTCACCTTCAACGCAGACCATCGACCGCCGGGCCCTCGCCCTGCGTGACTGCGCCCCCGTCATCAGGGGCGCGTTCGAATGGAGTGCGTCATGCATCACCCCCAGGTTCAGCGGGAGCACGTGCGTCCCGACGGCAACGCCGCATCCGGCACGCCTTGCTTTCAATCCATCCTCGCGCTCACCGATCTGTCGGCACGCAGCCAGCACGCTGTCGAACGCGCCGCCCGGCTCGCGGCGGACCACGGCGCGCTGCTCAAGCTCATGTACGCGCCCGCGAGCCTCGCACCGCTCGCGCACGCTGAAGCGGCCGCCGCGCTCGCGGCCCTGGCCCGCGCCATGGCCGCGCGCTTCGATGTGCTGGTCAAGCAGGTCGCGATCTCGAGCGGCGGCCTCGCGCAGATCGTGGATGAAGCGCGCCACGCCGACCTCGTGGTGCTGCGGCACGAACGCGACCGTTCGCCCGGCGCCTTCTTCACGGGCCAGCCCGTGGAGCGCCTGCTGCGGCAACTGCGCTGCCCGGTGCTCGTGACGCGGCTGGCCGCGCGGCCGCGCTATGGCCGCATCCTGGTGGCCGTGGACTTCACGCCCGCATCGCACGAACTCGTGAGCCTGGCCCATGGCCTCGACGCCAACGCCGCGCTCGAGCTGTTCCATGCGCTCAACACGATGCACGAAAGCAAGCTGCGCTATGCCGAGGTCTCGGACCACGCCATCAGGACCTACCGCCACGACTGCCAGCGACAGGCGCGCGAGCGGCTGTTCTCGCTGACCGATTCATCGAGCGCGCGGCGCAACCGCGTGCTGTCGACCATCGGTCGCGGCGACCCGGCGCGGCAGGCCACGGTGCAGCAGCAGCACGCACGCGCCGAGCTGCTCGTGGTCGGCAAGCGGCGCGCCCATCCGCTCGCCGATTTCTTCTTCGGCAGCGTCGCGCAGCGCGTGCTGTGCTGGGCCACGGGCGACGTGCTGGTGGTGCCCACCGATCGGCGCGGCTACAGCCCGTCGGCCGTCATGCCACGGGCGCTGCAGCCGGCTCGCTGAAGACCCGCTCAGTGCGTGTCGCGGCGCAGTTGCTGCACGTCCTCGTGCAGCGTCTGCGCCCAGGTGCGGCGCTCGCGGCTGTACGAGGACTGCGGCTCGCCGAAGCGCACGATGGCCAAGAGCGGCGGCGCGCGCAGCGTGTTCCACAGCGAGGTGGCGAGGTTGTCGTCGTCGATGTAGCGCGGCGCCTGGCTGGTCTCGCCGGTGGCGGCATCGGCGAAGCGCAGCGCGGCCGGCACCACGGGCGCGCCCGAGGAGATCGCGGCCTGCAGCAGGTTGGCGTGGAACGGCAGCAGGCCGCGGCCGTCGCTGGTGGTGCCCTCGGGGAACACCGCGATCATGTCGCCGTTGCGCAGCGCGTCGGTCATGTGGTGCACCACGCGCAGCGCGTCGCGGCGGCGTTCGCGCTCGATGTAGAGCGTGCCCGCGCCGCTCGACAGCGTGCCGATCAGCGGCCAGTGCTTGACGTCGGACTTCGACACGAAGCGCACGTGGCGCGCCGCGTGGATCACCGTGATGTCGAGCCACGAGAGGTGGTTGCAGATCAGCAGCACCGGCCCGTGCGCGGGCGGCGTGCCCTGCACGCGCAAGGTGATGCCCATGATCTCGAGCATGCGCGCGGCCCAGGCCTGCACGCGCGCGTTGCGCTCGGCCTGGTCGAGGCCCGGGAAGGTGAAGCGGATGGTCCACCAGCCGGCGACCGCATGCGCGATCGCATGCAGCAGCCGGCGCAGTGCCTTGAGTGAATGCAGCATCGGCCCGACCGCCTTCTTCCTGTTGTTGTTGTCGTCGTCGCGCGCCGGAACGCGGCTCAGCCGTGGACCACGCGTCCGGCCACGAGGGTGTGGCGCGCGCGGCCCTGCATGGCGTAGCCGCCGAACGGCGTGTACTTGCCCTGGCTGCGCAGCGCCTCGGGCGTGACCTGCCATTCGAGGGATGGATCGAAGACGCACAGGTCGGCCGGCCCGCCGACGGCGAGGCGGCCGATGCCGGCGCAGGCTTCGGTGCCGGGCAGCAGCCGCGCGGGCGCGCTCGTGATCGCCTCGAGCGCGCGCACGAGGCCCGCGCCGCTGCGCTCGCCCCATTGCAGCGCCAGCGGCAGCAGCAGCTCGAGGCCGGTGGCGCCGGGCTCGCTCTCGGCGAACGGCAGGTTCTTGGCATCGGCCTCGACCGGCGTGTGGTCGGACACCAGCGCGTCGATGGTGCCGTCGGCCAGCGCGGCCGAGAGCGCGTCGCGGTCGCCCTGCTGGCGCAGCGGCGGGCTCAGGCGCGCGCGGCTGTCGAAGTAGCCGATGTCGGTGTCGGCCAGGTGCAGCGAGTTGATGCTGACGTCGCAGCTCAGCGGCAGGCCCTCGGCCTTGGCGGCGCGCACCAGCGCGAGCCCCGCGGCGCTCGAGAGGCGGCACAGGTGCACGCGCGCCTTGGTGCTGCGCATCAGCTCGACGATGGTGAAGATCGCGATGGTCTCGGCCGCCACCGGCACGCCGGCGAGGCCGAGCCGGGTGGCGAGCGCACCGCTGGCGGCCACGCCCTTGCCGAGGTCGCGGTCCTGCGGGCGCAGCCACACGGTGTAGCCGAAGGTGCTCGCATAGAGCATCGCGCGCTGCAGCACCTGCGTATCGGCCAGCGGCACGTCGGCCTGGCTGAAGCCGACGCAGCCGCGCTCGGTGAGCTCGGCCATCTCGGTCAGCACGCCGCCGGCCAGGCCGCGCGTGAGTGCGCCGAGCGGGAACAGGCGCGCGCCCGGCAGCTTGCCGGCGCGGAAGGTGAGCATCTCGACCAGGCCGGGCTCGTCGAGCACGGGGTCGGTGTCGGGCGGGCACACCAGGCTGGTGACGCCGCCGGCCACGGCCGCGGCCATCTCGCTCTCGAGCATGCCCTCGTGCTCGTAGCCGGGTTCGCGCAGCCGCGCGGCGAGGTCGACCAAGCCGGGCGCGACGATGCAGCCGCTGGCGTCGAGGGTGCGCTCGGCCTTGAAGCCGGCGGGGATGCTGTTGCCGATGCCGGCGATCTTTCCGTCGGCGATGGCGATGTCGGCCTGCTTGTCGGTGCCCGAGGCGGGGTCGACCACGCGACCGTTGGTGATGTGGATGTTCATGCTTCGTTACCTGCGACGATGCTCATCACGGCCATCCGCACGGCGATGCCGAAGGTGACCTGCGGGAGGATGACGCTCTGCCGGCCATCGACCACGGCCGAGTCGATCTCGACGCCGCGGTTGATCGGGCCCGGGTGCATCACGATGGCGTCGGGCTTGGCGAGCTGCAGCTTCTCGGGCGTGAGGCCGTAGGTCTTGAAGAACTCCTGCGACGAGGGCAGCATCGCGCCGCTCATGCGCTCGTTCTGCAGCCGCAGCATGATGACCACGTCGCAGTCCTTGATGCCCTCCTCGAGCGTGTGGCACACGCGCACGCCCATGCCGGCCATGTCGCCGGGCACCAGGGTCTTGGGGCCGACCACGCGCACCTCGGCGCAGCCCAGCGTGGTGAGCGCGTGGATGTCGGAGCGCGCCACGCGCGAATGCACCACGTCGCCGACGATCGCCACCGTGAGGTTGGCGAAGTCCTTCTTGTAGTGGCGGATGGTGTACATGTCGAGCAGCCCCTGCGTCGGGTGCGCGTGGCGGCCGTCGCCGGCATTCACCACGTGCACGTGCGGCGCGACGTGCTGCGCGATCAGGTAGGGCGCGCCCGACTCGCTGTGGCGCACCACGAACAGGTCGGCCGCCATCGCGCTCAGGTTGGCGATGGTGTCGAGCAGCGACTCGCCCTTGCTCGCCGAGGAGCGCGCGATGTCGAGGTTGATGACGTCGGCCGACAGCCGCTTGGCCGCGATCTCGAAGGTGGTGCGGGTGCGCGTGCTGTTCTCGAAGAACAGGTTGAACACGCTCTTGCCGCGCAAGAGCGGCACCTTCTTCACCTCGCGGTCGCTCACGCTCGTGAAGTTGGCGGCGGTGTCGAGGATGTGGGTGAGGATGTCCCTGGGCAGGCCCTCGATCGACAGCAGGTGGATGAGCTCGCCGTTCTTGTTGAGCTGGGGATTGCGCTTGTAGAGCATGGCTTACTTGCTTTCCTCGACCTGGAGGCTGAAGGCGCCGTCGTCCGCGCGCGCCAGCGCCAGCGACTGCGAATGGGGCAGCGCGAGCGTGGTGGCGGCGAAGTCGGCCGCCACCGGCAGCTCGCGCCCGCCGCGGTCGACCAGCACGGCCAGGCGCACGCAGCCCGGGCGGCCGAAGTCGAACAGCTCGTTGAGCACGGCGCGGATGGTGCGGCCGGTGTAGAGCACGTCGTCGAGCAGCAGCACGTCGGCGCCGTTGACGTCGAAGGGCAGCGCGGTCTGCGCGCTGGCCGCGAGGCCGCGGCGCGCGAAGTCGTCGCGGTGCATGGCCGAGGAGATCACGCCGGGCGCGCCGGCCAGGCCCAGGTCCTTCTGCAGCCGCTCGACCAGCCAGGCGCCGCCCGAGGTGACGCCCACCAGCCGGGTGTCGGGGCGCAGCAGCGCGCGGACGCCGGCCAGCAGTTGCGTGTAGAGCGCCTCGGCGTCGGGAATGGCGGGGGTGGAACTCACGGAAGACTCCTCAAGAATTGCTCCAGGATGATGCAGGCCGAGGCGGCATCGGCATCGCGCGCGCCCTGGGAAAGCGCCTCGGTGGTGCTGTAGCGCTCGTCGACCTCGAACACCTGCAGGTTGAAACGGCCGCGCAGCTGGCGCGCGAACTTCTGCGCGCGCCGGGTGTTCTCGTGCGCGGCGCCGTCGGGATGGAAGGGCACGCCCACCACCAGCGCATCGGGCTGCCACTCGCGGATGCGCGCCTCGACCTGCGCGAAGCGGGCATCGGCACCCTCGGCCTTGATGGTGGCCTGCGGCGTGGCGCTGCGCAGCAGCCGGTTGCCGCTCGCCACGCCGGTGCGCTTCTGGCCAAAATCGAAGGCCAGGAAGCTCTGGAAATGGGCGGGAACGGGAAGGGAAGCGGGGCTGGAAGCGGAAGCTGGCGCGTCAGGCATGGCCGTGGCGTTCACGCATGCCCCGCGTCGGGCGAGAGCTTCCAGGCCTCCAGGCCCAGCAGCAGCAGCGCCTTGTCGTAGCGCTGGTCGATGGGGGTGTCGAAGATCACGGCCGGGTCGGCGCCCACCGTGAGCCAGCTGTTCTCGGCCAGTTCGGACTCGAGCTGGCCCTCGCCCCAGGCCGCGTAGCCCAGCGAGACCAGCACCTTGCGCGGGCCGGCGCCGGTGGCCAGGGCCTCCAGCACGTCCTTCGAGGTGGTCATCTCGAGGCCGCCGGGAATGGTCATGGTCGAGGCGTAGACCGATTCCTCGGGTTTGTCGGCCTCGGTGAAGACCGGCTCGTGCAGCACGAAGCCGCGCTCGGTCTGCATCGGGCCGCCCTGGAAGACCGGGGCTTCGCCGAGCTCGGGGCGCGCGAGGTGCAGCTCGATCTTCTCGAACAGCACCTTGAGGTTGATGTCGCTGGGTTTGTTGATGACCAGGCCCAGGGCGCCGCGCTCGCTGTGCTCGCACAGGTAGACGACGCTGCGGTTGAAGGTCTTGTCTTCCAGGCCCGGCATCGCTATCAAAAAGTGATGCGTCAGGTTCATCGGGGCAGAATCGGAAGCCATATGCCTCCGATTTTACTGGCCGTCGACAAGACCTACCCCAAAGGGCTCATGTGGTTCCGCCGCGACCTGCGCGTGGACGACAACGCGGCCCTCTACCACGCCCTGCGAAGCTGCCGCCAGCTGGTCTGCGTGTTCGTGTTCGACACGGCGATCCTCGACCCCCTGCCACGGGTCGACCGGCGGGTGGAATTCATCCGCGAATCGCTGCTGGAGCTCGACGAGGAGCTGCGCGCGCTCGGCGGCGGGCTGATCGTGCGGCATGCGGCGGCGGCCGAGGAGATCCCGGCGCTGGCGCGCGCGCTCGAGGTGCAGGCGGTGTTCGCCAACCGCGACGACGAGCCCGGGGCGCTGGCGCGCGACGCCGGCGTGTTCGGTGCGCTGGCCAATGCGGGCGTGAGCTTCCACACCCACAAGGACTCGACGGTCTTCGAGCGCGACGAGCTGATGACCAAGACCGGCCAGCCCTACACGGTCTTCACGCCCTACAAGCGGGCCTGGCTGGCCAAGGTCGACGACTTCTTCCTCAAGTCCTACCCGAGCCGCGGCCATGCCGACGCCCTGGTGCCGCCGCCCGAGGGCTACCGCGCGCCCGTGCCCTCGCTCGAGGCGCTGGGCTTCGCCAAGAGCAACCTCGGCACGCTCGAGATCCCGACCGGCACGCGCGGCGCGGCGATCCTGTTCGAGGACTTCTTCGAGCGCATCGAGCGCTACGAGGCGGCGCGCAACTATCCGGCGGTGCGCGGGCCCAGCTACCTGGGCGTGCACCTGCGCTTCGGCACGGTGTCGATCCGGCAGGTGGCGGGCGTGGCGCGCCAGCTCTCGCTGCGGGGCGACGCGGGCGCCGCGACCTGGCTCAGCGAGCTGATCTGGCGCGACTTCTACTTCCAGATCCTGGCCCATTTCCCGCACGTGCACGCCAAGGGCGAATCGAAGAGCTTCCGCCCCGAGTACGACAAGATCCAGTGGCACCACGGCAAGCACGCCGACCAGCTGTTCGAGGCCTGGTGCCAGGGCCGCACCGGCTATCCGCTGGTCGACGCGGCCATGCTGCAGATCAACCAGAGCGGCTACATGCACAACCGGCTGCGCATGGTGGTGGCGAGCTTCCTGTGCAAGGACCTGGGGCTCGACTGGCGCCGCGGCGAGGCCTACTTCGCGCTGCACCTCAACGACTTCGAGCTGGCCTCGAACAACGGCGGCTGGCAATGGGCCAGCTCGAGCGGCTGCGACGCGCAGCCCTACTTCCGCATCTTCAACCCGGTGACGCAGAGCGAGCGCTTCGATCCCGACGGCAAGTTCATCCGGCGCTACCTGCCGCAGCTCGCGGGGCTGTCGAACGGCGCGATCCACTCGCCGTGGACGGCGACGCCGGTTGAACTCGAGGCCGCCGGCGTGAAGCTCGGCGAGAACTACCCGGTGCCGGTGGTCGACCATGCCGAGGCGCGCGAGCGCACGCTGCAGCGCTACGCGGTGGCGCGCAGCAAGACGCTGGCGAAGAAGTAGCGCCGGCCGTCCCCCAAAGAAAAAGCCCGGAGGTGCGTCGCCGTCCGGGCTTTTTCGCAGGCGCGCGCCTCAGGCCGCCGCGAGCGTCGCCGTGTCGCTGGTGTAGGCGCGCACCAGCCGCAGCAGCTCTTCTTCGGAGTAGGGCTTGCCGAGGTAGTGGTTCACGCCGAGGTCGCGCGCATAGTCGCGGTGCTTCTCGGCGATGCGCGAGGTGATCATGATGATCGGCAGCTCGGCCAGCGCCGCGTCGCCGCGGATGTTGCGCGCGAGGTCGAAGCCGTCCATGCGCGGCATCTCGATGTCGGACAGCACGACCGCCGGGCGTTCCTGCTGCAGCCGCTCGAGCGCCTGCAGGCCGTCGGCCGCCAGCGAGACCCGGTAGCCTTCGCGCTGCAGCAGGCGCTGCGTGACGCGGCGCACGGTGATGGAGTCGTCGACCACGAGCACCAGCGGGATCTGCGGCACCACCGGCGCCAGCGCCGCGGCCGGGTCCTGACCATGCGGGCCGCGCGGCTCGTCGGCCGCCGCCACCGGCTGCGCCAGCGCCGCGGCCTGGCGCGCGCGCGCCTGTTCGCCATGCACCGCGGCCAATGCCACCGGGTTGTAGATCAGCGCCACCGCGCCCGAGGCCAGCACCGAGATGCCCGCCAGGCCCGGCAGCCGCGCGAGCTGCGGCCCGAGGTTCTTGACCACCACTTCCTGGTTGCCCAGCACTTCGTCGACGTGCAGCGCCACGCGCTGCGCCGCGCTGCGCACGATCACGAGGGTGTTGGTGCGGCCCGCGATGTGCTCGCTGCGCGGCGAGGCTTGCAGCAGCGCACCGCCCCAGTAGAACGGCACCTGTTCGCTGCCGAACGGATGGGTGTCGTGCAGGTAGGCCGACTCGAGGTCGGTGGCGTTCACGCGCTGCACCAGCTCGACCAGGTTCGACGGCACGCCGATCGACACCTCGCCGAAGCGCAGCATGACCACGTGCGTCACCGCGGTGGTCAGCGGCAGCACCAGCTTGAAGGTGGTGCCCTGGCCCGGCTGGCTGCGCGTCTCGATGCGGCCGCCGAGCGCGGCGACCTGCGCGCGCACCACGTCCATGCCGATGCCGCGGCCCGCGAGTTCCGACACCTGGCCGGCCGTGGAAAAGCCGGGCCGGAAGATCAGCTCGGTGGCCTCCTCGGGGGTGAGCGGCTGGTCGGCCGCGAGCAGGCCCAGCGAGCGGGCTCGCTCGGCGATGCGCTCGTGGTCGAGGCCGGCGCCGTCGTCGCGGAAGCTCACCGACACGTCGTTGCCCTCGTGCGCGAGGTCGATCACGATCAGGCCGCTGGCGTCCTTGCAGGAAGCCTCGCGCCGCGCGGCGTCCTCGATGCCGTGGGCCACGCAGTTGCGCAGCAGGTGCTCGAAGGCCGGCGTCATCCGGTCGAGCACGCCGCGGTCCATTTCGATCGAGCCGCCGGTGATGTCGAGGCGCACCTGCTTGCCGGTGTCCTTCGAGGCCTGGCGCACCACGCGGTAGAGGCGGTCGGAGATGCCCTCGAACTCCACCATGCGCGTGCGCAGCAGGCCGCGCTGCAGTTCGCGCGTCTGGCGCGCCTGCACGCTGAGGTCGTCTTCCGTCGCCTGCACCGTCTTCTGCAGGGTGCGCTGCACGGTCGCCACGTCGTTCACCGACTCGGCCATCATGCGCGTGAGTTCCTGCACGCGGGTGAAGCGGTCGAACTCCAGCGGGTCGAAGCCCTGCTGCGAATCCTTGGCCTGCGCCAGCCGCGACTGCATCTGGCTCTCGGCCTGCACCTCGATGTCACGCAGCTGCTGGCGCAGGCGGTCGAGGTTGCCCGTGAGGTCGGCCAGCGAGCCGCGCAGCGAGCCGATCTCGGCCTCGAGCCGCGAGCGCGTGATGATGACCTCGCCGGTCTGCGCCATCAGGCGGTCGAGCAGCTGGGTGCGGATGCGCACGGCCTGGCCGACCGGCGCGCGCAGCGGCGCAAGCGTGGCGGGGGCCGGGCGCACCGGTGCGGGCGTGGCGGCCGTCGGTTCGGCGTCGGTGTCGGCATCGACCGCGGCGATGGCGTCGTTGGCGGGCTCGGCGCGCAGCTCGGGATGCTCGATCGGCGTGACAGGCGCGGGCGTGGCCGTGGCTTCCGCCACGCGCTGCGCCAGCTCGACCTGAGTCGCATCGTCGGCCGCGCGCAGCGCGTCGAAGGTGGCCTGCAGCGTGTCGAGGCGCGCCAGCAGCTTCTCGATGTCGGAACGGTCGACGTGACCCTGCGTGCCCAGCAGTTCGATCTCGGATTCCATGCGGTGCGCGCGCTCGCCCAGGCGCATGGCGCCGGCCAGCCGGGCACTGCCCTTGAGCGTGTGCAGCGTACGCAGCACCGAGGTGCGCGGCGCGCCGTCGTCGGGGTGGTGCGACCACTGGCGCAGCGCCTCGCCGAGCTGCGGCAGCAGTTCGGCCGCCTCTTCCTCGAAGATCGGGAACAGGTCGACGTCGACCGCGTCGGCCAGATCGATGGCGTCCTCGGAGTCGTCAAGCGCCACGTCGGCGCCGCCCTGCGGCGACACCACCTGCAGCGGTGCGCGCGGCTCGTCGCGTGCCAGCTCCTCGGCATAGGGCGAGGGCATCGGCGAGGCCGCGATGTCGCGCAGCGCCTGCAGCGTCTGCTGCGAGGGGTCGCGCAGCAGGCCGACCGCGAACTGGTGCAGCAGGCGGCGCAGCTCGTCGGCCGCGGCGACCAGCACCATGCCCTGCTCGCGCGTGCCGCTGCCCTGCATCTGCAGGTGCTGCAGCGCGGCCTCGAAGTAGCGCGCCATGCCCGACAGGCTGTGGAAGCCGACCGTGGCCGAGCTGCCGGCCAGCGAATGGGCCAGCGCGATGGTCGAGTCGGCCACGCGTTCGTAGGGCTGCAGCGCCCACTCGCCGACCTCGGTGGCGAGCTGGCGCGACCATTCGTCGGCCTCGTTGAGGTAGACGTTGTAGAGCGCGATGCCGATGCGCAGCGGGCCGATCACCTTGACCTGGTCGTCGGCGCTGCCGGCGGCGGTCACCTCGACGGTGTCGACGGATTCGACGGGCACGGGCTGCGGCTCGGCAACGGCCGGCGCCTCCGCGGCGGGCGCGGCCTCGGACTGCACCGTTTCCTCGGGCTCGGCCGGTGCCTCCAGCGGCAGGGCCTGGGCCGCGACATCGAGCAGCGCGGCGGTCTCGGGCGCGGCCGGTTCGGGCGCGACCACGGCGGCCTGGGCGAACTCGG
This sequence comes from Variovorax sp. GW821-FHT09B01, assembly GCF_059418345.1. Lineage (NCBI taxonomy): Bacteria > Pseudomonadati > Pseudomonadota > Betaproteobacteria > Burkholderiales > Comamonadaceae > Variovorax > Variovorax sp. GW821-FHT09B01. Next base: position 92,688 of record NZ_JBWKPQ010000028.1, read on the forward strand.
CCGAAGCCTCCACGGGCTCGAGCTGGATCTCGGGGAAGTCGATCGGCGCGGCCGTGCCGGCATCGCTGGCTTCGCGCAGCGGCAGCGGCTCGGGCGTCCAGTCGAGGTCGGGCAGCGCGGGCGCGGTGGCCTCGGCGCGCTCGGCCGAGGCTTGCGCGGCGTCGATCGACAGCGCGGAGGACGGCAGTTCGGACAGGCCGGCGGCCTCGATCGCGGCCTCCTCGGCCGGCTGGGACGCCTTCGCGGCGGCGCCGATCGGCGCCAGGAAATCGAAGTCGATGCCGTCGCTCAGCGCGGTCGGCAGCGGTGCCGGCGCGGTGGACGAAGGCTCGCGGGTCTCGAAGTCGAGGAAGTCGGTGGAGACGAAGTCGTCGTCCTCCGGGCCCACGGTGCGCGACGCGGCCTGCGGCACGTCGGAGGTGTCGGAGGCGTCGGCCGGTTCGAGCGACAGGTCCGGCAGCTCGGGCAACTCGGGCAGCGCCTGCGCGGCCGCGGCCGGCAGCGCGAACTGCGGCGGCAGCTCCTCGAGCGGGGCCGGCGAGGTGGGCAGGGGATCGGCGGCGATCTGGCGCGCCGCGATCGCGAGCGCCTCGGCATCGGCCACGCGCGGCGGCGCGGTCGGCACCGGCTCGCCGGCCAGCAAGGCTTCGGCGAGGCGGCTGAACGGGGCGGACTGCCAGCCATGCGGCGCCGAGGCCGCGATGTCCTCGACCCACAGGCCGAAGTCGCGCAGCGCCTGCTGCGTGCCGGCCAGCAGCTCGGGGGTGGCGGGGCGCTGGTCGGCCAGCCAGGTGTTGACCACCTGTTCGAGCGACCAGGCGGCGTCGCCGAAGTCGGTGAGGCCGACCATGCGCGAGCTGCCCTTGAGCGTGTGGAACGCGCGGCGCAGGATCGTGAGCTCGTCGGTGTCCTCGGGGCGGCTGCCGAGCGCGACGATCGCGTTCTGGCCGTTGTGCACCACCTCGCGCGCCTCGTCGAGGAAGATGTTCTGCAGGTCGTCTTCCTCGAGCTCGGTGACCTCGGTGTCGGGCAGCGCGCCGGGGCCGACGATCTTGGCGGTCCAGCTGTCGGCCTTGCGGCTGAATTCCTCGATCGGCGAGGGCTTGGCCTTGCGCGCCGGCGTGGCCAGCGCGGCCAGCTTCGACGCGATCTGGGCATCGACTTCCTCGATGCTGAGCAAGGGCTCGGCGGCCGGCGCGGCCACGCTCTCGGCGTCCTCGGCATCGGCGGCCTGGCGGCCCATCAACGGCTTGAGTTCGCCGACCTCGGCGTCGAAGACGAACAGGCGCTTGGCCAGCGCCGGCTGGTAGCCCAGCATGTCGATCAGGAAGCCGAGCGCGCCGAGGTTGTTGCCCAGCGCGTCGAAGCCGGCCATCTCGTCGGCCGGCGAGGCACTGCCCACCATGGACTCCACGTCGTCGCGCATGCGCTGCACGGTGTGGGCGGCCTGGTCGAGGCCGAGCACCGAGAACACGCCGCGCATCTGCTGCAGCTGGCTCGGCACGGTGCGCAGCAGGCCCTTTTCGCCCGGGCGGCGGAAATACTGGTCGAGCGACTTCTCGAGTTCGCTCAGGTGGCTGCGCAGCTCGTCGACCACGGTGCCCATGGTCTGGCGGTCGCTGACGCGGCGGTACAGGTCCTCCATCCAGGGCTCGAGCGGCTCGGAATGGCCGCCCGCGCGCACGCGCTCGATGCGCCCGGCGAGCTTGAGCATGCGCTGGGTGAGCTGCGGATCGCTGGGGTCGAGGTCTTCGAGTGCGGCCTCGAGGTAGAGCACCGAGGTCGCGACTTCCATCGCGAGCTCGGTGTCGGGCGGCTGGCCGCTGCGCACCGAGGCGTCGACCGCATGCGCGAGCGCCTGCACCATCGGCTCGCTCGGCGGATGCAGCCGGTGCAGCGATTCACCGAGCTGGGCGAAGGTGTCGGCCACCTGGCGGGTGCGCGTGATGTCGCCGCCCGAGAGGCCGGACCACATCTCCTTGGCGGTCTCGATGCGCTTGCGGGCCTGGGCCAGCACCAGCGGATCGAAGCGGCCGAACTGCTCGACCGTGTAGTCGACGCGTTGTTCATGCGCGATGCCCCAGGCCGTGCGCACGCTGCGCAGGGTGGTGGCTTCGTCGCGCGCGGTGGGCATGGCCTGGGCGCAGAAGAACAGCAGGTCCTGGCCGAGCCGGTCGGACACCACGCTGTCGCCGCGCGCGAGCGTGGCGTACTGCAGCAGCACGCGCGAGGCGGCGCGCTTGACGTAGCTGTCGGCGGGCACGAGGCCCAGCGCCAGCGCCTCGAAGAAGCCGGCCGCCAGGGTCCAGAAGCTGGCCACGCGCGGCAGCAGCGCGCCGCGGCCGAGCCCCAGGCACAGCGCCTGCAGGCGGCGCGCGGCCTGCGTGTCGCCGGTCTTGACCAGCTGCAGCACCTCGCGGTCGAGCCGCGAGCGCACCGAGGGGTCGTAGGCCAGCGAGGCCTGCGTGAGCGCGGGACGGATCTCGACCCAGCGCCAGCTGGCGCTCCAGAGATCGGCCGGATGCACGCGCTCGTTGCCGACCAGTTCGAGCACGTCGCGGTACTGCGGGAACAGCGCGATCGAGGACACGTTCTTGCCGGCCAGCAGGGCCTGCAGGAAATCGGTGACGGCGAAGCCCGCGCGCTCGATCTTCAGCGCGGCGCTGTCGGTGCAGCGCTGCGGTTCGGCCACGAAGCCCTGCACCGCGAACTCGATCGAGCCGAGCACCAGCGCGGGCGCGTTGTGGCCCACCATCTGCAGCGCGCCGACGGCCTGGTGCAGTTGCTGGCGCGCCATCTGCAGCGGACCGCTCTCGATCTCGGCCGCATTGCCGACGTCGCGCGCGAAGCGGCGCAGCGACTTGCCGACGTTCTCGAGCGACTTCTGGATTTCTCCGAGCACCCAGGCCAGCGGCCCGAGGTCTTCGGTGGCCGGCGGATTGCCGGCGAGGGGGGCCGCGACGGGGGATTGGATAGCCACCTTGGATGCTCGCCGTTCTTCTGTGTCAGGCAATCTTGAAACGGGCCACCGAACGACGCAGTTCCTCGGCCATCTGCGACAGTTCGCGCACCTGCTGCGCGGTGGTCCGCGTGCCTTCGCCGGTCTGCTCGGTCACGGCGAAGATGTGCTGGATGTTGGCGGCCACCACGTTGGCCGAATCGGCCTCGCGGGAGGCGGACTGCGAGATCTGCTCGATCAGCTCGGCGAGGCGGCGCGACACGCGGTCGATCTCGGACAGCGCGGTACCCGCGTTGTCGGACAGCTTGGCCCCCTCGACCACGCCCTGCGTGGAGCGCTCCATGGCGCCCACCGCATCCTGCGTGTCGGTCTGAATCGCCTTCACCAGCGCCGAGATCTGGCGCGTGGCGTCCGCGGAGCGTTCGGCCAGCCGCTGCACTTCTTCCGCCACCACCGAGAAGCCGCGACCGGCTTCACCGGCCGACGCGGCCTGGATGGCGGCGTTCAGTGCCAGCACGTTGGTCTGTTCGGTAATGTCCGAGATCAGCTCGGTGATTTCGCCGATCTCCTGCGAGGATTCGCCCAGGCGCTTGATCCGCTTGGAGGTTTCCTGGATCTGGTCGCGGATGGCGTTCATGCCGCCGATGGCGTTCTGCACGGCCTGCAGGCCCGAGGACGCGGCCTGCAGCGACTGGCGCGCCACCGTGGCGGACTCCTGCGCTTGCGAGGACACGCCGTTGATTCGCTCCGCCATGGTCAGCACCGACTGGCCGGTTTCGCGGATCTCGCGCAGCTGTTCGGTCGAGGCCGCCAGCAGCTCGGTCGAGGTGCTTTCCACCTGCGAGGTGGTCAGCGCCACGCGCGTGGCCGTGTTCTGCACGTTGCCCACCAGCAGCCGCAACTCTTCCACCGTGTAGTTCACCGAGTCGGCGATGGCGCCCGTGATGTCCTCGGTCACGGTGGCTTCCTGCGTCAGGTCGCCTTCGGCCACCGTCTGCAGTTCGTTCATCAGCCGAAGAATGGCGGCCTGGTTGGCGTTGTTGATGCGGCTGGCTTCCTCCGAAGCCTGCTCGGCCGAGAGACGTTCGCGCTCGGCGTTGGCGGCGCGTTCGCGGCCTTCGCGCACCTGCACGAAACCGATGGCGCCGGCCAGTGCGAGGGCGGCCAGCGAGAGCACGAACAGCAGCACGATGGTGCCGGCGCCCAGGCCGGTGCGCGCCGACAGCTTGTCCTGCAGCTCGCCCAGCGATTTGCGCAGCGGTTCGCTGTCGGTCAGGATCGACGCCTGCGCTTCGCGCGCCGCCACCAGGCCCTGCAGGTTGCCCAGAATGGCCGAGGCCTGCGTGCGCATCTGCTCGTAGGTCTTCAGGATGGCTTCGAGCTGCTGGCGCGTCTGCGGGTCCTTCGAGCCGGGGAAGCGCTGCTGCGCATTGCCGTCGAGCAGGCCGCGCGTGGTTTCCTGGAAGGTGTTCAGGTCCTTGCCGAGCAGGAACACGGCGTCGGGGTTCACGCCCTCGACCGTGAAGAACTCGTTGGTCGACTTGCCGATGCGCTGCGTCAGCATCACGAGCTGGCCGGCGGCCGAGATCTCGGGCAGCGTGGCGTTCTGCTGCATCTTGAGCGAGGCGACGGTCTCGGTCATCTCGAGCAGCGTGGACGACTGCTGGTTGATGTCGCGCAAAGCGGCACCCACCTGGGTCAGGATCTGGCGCTGGGCCAGCACGGCCTTGGCGCTCGCGTCGGCGCGCGCGACCAGCGGGCCGATCTTGCCCATGTCCTCGCCGTAGGCCTCGCCCACGGCCTCGAGGCGCAGCGCCTCGTCGCCGTTGGTCAGGCCGTTGACGCGGCGCGTGAGGTCGTCGGCGCTGTCCTTCACTTCGGTGAAGGCCGGCGCGCTGCCCACCAGGGCCTGCGAGATCGACTTGGCGAGGCGCTGCGACTGCATCAGCGACTGACCGGTGGCCGCCACCTGCTGCGCCAGCCGTTCGGCGCGCAGGATGGCGAGACCGGCGACCAGCAGCAGCGCCAGCACCACCACCGCCAACAGGATCGCGAGCACGCGCTGCTGGCGCGCGGGGCTCTGGCCGGCGCGGCCATCGTCCGCGAGCAGGTCGGCGGCATCGGGCCGGCCCGGTTCGTTGGCGGCCTCGCCGCCATCGACCAGCGCACCGCCTTCGCTGAAGGAGCCGGCGGCCGGCGCGCCGCCGAACGAACCGTCGCCCGGCGCGCGCGCGATGCGCACGGTTTTCTCGTCGGGGACCTGCACCGTGTCGACGTTGTCGATCGCGAGCGAACCCGAACCATCGACGCGGGCCTTGTCGTTGCCGCTGGCGGGCAGTAATTTCTTGAACTTGTCGGCGATCGAGCTCACGGTCGGTCCTTCAGGTGGTGGTCGGGTGCAGAGGCGCCTGTGACAGCTAGGCGCCGATACTCAGAAACTGGGGCTGCTGCGACAGCGCCTGCAGGTTGACTTCCTGCCAGCGTTCGCCGGCGGCGTCGATGTAGAGGTGCCCGGCCCAGGGCGGCGCATCGGCGCCCGGGGGCTCGGAGGCCGCGAAAGCCTCGACGCCGCGCAGCCCCGCCAGCCGGTCGACCAGCAGCGCGCAGTTGACGTCGAGCAGCTCGTTGAGCGCGACCAGCCGCGACTGGATGCGGGCCGCTTCGCTGGCGGCCGGACCGCTGGGCGCGCCGCTGGCGAAGGCCGACAGCTGCACCACGCCGTAGAGGCCGCCGCGCAGGTTGGCCACGCCGAGGAACCACGGCGCCGTGTAGGGCACGGGCTGCGGCGGCGTCCAGGGAAAGATTTCGCCGGCATGGCCGAGCGGGAACAGGTACTTGCCCTCGCCCGCCTCGACCGCGAGCCAGGTCGCGGCCACGCCGGTGGTGCGCGCGGCCTGCAGGCGGCTCGCCAGCCGGGACTGGAAGGCTCTCAGTGCGTCGCGATTCGCCATGGACTCGGCAGATCCGCGCTCAGTTCAGCGCGCTGATCTTCGACATCAGCTCCTGCGCGTTCACCGGCTTCACGATGTAGTCGCGCGCGCCCTGGCGCATGCCCCAGACGCGGTCGGTTTCCTGGTTCTTGCTCGTGCACAGGATGATCGGGATCGCGGCGTACTGCGGATCGCGGGCGATCGCGCGCGTGAGCTGGAAGCCGTTCTGGCCCGGCATGACCACGTCCATGAGGATCAGGTCGGGCTGGTCTTCCTCGAGGCGGCGCATGGCGTCCTCGGCGTTCTCGGCGGTCTTCACGGCGAAGCCGTTCTTGTGGAGCAGGTCGGACAGGAACACCAATTCAGTCTTGGAGTCGTCGACGACGAGGATTTTTCGAATGGGCATTTACTGCACTTCCTGTGAAACGTTGCCGAACTGCTGCACGGCCTGCAGCAGCTGGTCTTTGGTGAATGGCTTGGTCAGGTAGTCTTGCGAGCCGACCATGCGGCCGCGCGCCTTGTCGAACACGCCGTCCTTCGACGACAGCATCACGACCGGGACCTTGGAGAAATGAGCGTTGCGCTTGATGATGGCGCACGTCTGGTAGCCGTCCAGCCGCGGCATCAGGATGTCGCAGAAAATCAGGTGCGGCTTGTGGTCGTTAACCTTGGAAAGCGCGTCGAAGCCGTCTTCGGCGAGGAGAACCTCGTGACCACCCTGCTTCAGAAAAATCTCGGCACTGCGCCGGATGGTGTTGCTGTCGTCGATGACCAGCACCTTGTAACCTGATCCATTCGGGCCCATTGCAAAAGCTCCTGCTCATGAGACTTGGATGCCCGCCGCGCCGTACACCGGCGCAGATCGCGTAGCTCTATGCCATGCTTTTCAGATTTCAACCATTTCGAAGTCTTCCTTGCGCGCACCGCACTCGGGACAGGTCCAGTTCATCGGGACGTCGGCCCAGGCCGTGCCTGCCGCAATCCCGTCCTCCGGTACACCTACAGCTTCGTCATAGATCCACCCACAAATCAGGCACATCCAAGTTTTCGTATTCATCGGAGCTTAAAGTCCTTGTTCATTAAATGCAACGAGTGTATCTATGCGTATCTCACTGGCGCCGTGTAAACGTCGCGCCCATGCCACCATCCAGCGGATTCCGCCCGGCGTATGACCTTCCACTTACATCCAGCAGACAGCGTTGACAAACCGGGCGATCTTAACGATCCGCTGCCCGACGACGATGCATTGGCGGATCAGGACCTGAATCCCCCTTGCGTCCTGGTGTTCAATGCCAGCGACCCGAGCGGCGCCGGCGGCCTGGCCGGCGACGGGCTGGCCATGGGATCGGTGGGCGCCCACATGCTGCCGGTGGTGACCGGCGCCTACGCGCGCGACACGGCCGAGATCTTCGACCACTTCGCGTTCGACGAGGAGGCCATCGCCGAGCAGACCCGCGCCATCCTCGAGGACGTCGAGGTGCAGCTGATCAAGGTCGGCTTCGCCGGCACGCCCGAGGCGCTGAGCACCATCGCCGAGACCGCTGCCGACTACCCCGAGGTGCCGGTGGTGGCGTACATGCCCAACCTCTCGTGGTGGGACGAGAACGAGATCGACGCCTACCTCGACGCCTTCCGCGACCTGGTGCTGCCCCAGACCACGGTGCTGGTCGGCAACCACAGCACGCTGTGGCGCTGGCTGCTGCCCGACTGGAGCGGCGAGCGCCCGCCCGGCGCGCGCGACATCGCGATGGCGGCCGGCGAGTTCGGCGTGCCCTACACCCTGGTCACCGGCCTGGTGCTGCCCGACCAGTTCATCGACAACGTGCTGGCCTCGCCGCAGTCGGTGCTGACCAGCGAGAAGTACGAGCGCCTCGAGGCCGTGTTCTCGGGCGCCGGCGACACGCTGTCGGCCGCGCTGGCCGCGCTGCTGGCCAGCGGCACCGACCTGGTGGCCGCCACCACCGAAGCGCTGGCCTACATGGACCGCTGCCTCGACGCCGGCTTTCGCCCCGGCATGGGCCACGTGCTGCCCGACCGCCTGTTCTGGGCCGAACCCGAGCCCGAGGAGGACGACGGCGAGCCCGGCGACGACGTGCCCGACTTCGCCCTGCCGCCCCACGACACCCGCCACTGATTCCACTTCCCCCGTTCCAGATGCCCACTTCCGATCGCAACGACATCCTCTTCGAGCGCGCCCGCGCCGTGATTCCCGGCGGCGTGAACTCGCCCGTGCGCGCCTTCAAGGCCGTCGGCGGCACGCCCCGCTTCATCCAGCGCGCCGAGGGCGCCTACTTCTGGGACGCCAACGACAAGCGCTACATCGACTACATCGGCTCCTGGGGCCCGATGATCCTGGGCCACGGCCATCCGGCGGTGGTCGAGGCGGTGCAGAAGGCCGTGCTCGAAGGCTTCTCGTACGGCGCGCCGACCGAGCGCGAGATCGAGCTGGCCGAGGCCATCCTCGCGCTGGTGCCGTCGATGGAGATGGTGCGTCTCGTGAGCTCGGGCACCGAGGCCGCGATGAGCGCGCTGCGGCTGGCGCGCGGCGCCACCGGCCGCAAGACCATCATCAAGTTCGAGGGCTGCTACCACGGCCACGCCGACGCGCTGCTGGTCAAGGCCGGCTCGGGCCTGGCCACCTTCGGCAACCCGACCTCGGCCGGCGTGCCGAGCGAGGTGGTGCAGCACACGCTGGTGCTCGAGTACAACAACCTGGAGCAGCTGGAGGAGGCCTTCGCGCTGCACGGCGGCGACATCGCCTGCCTGATGATCGAGGCCATCGCCGGCAACATGAACTTCGTGCGCGCCACGCCCGAGTTCGCCCAGCGCTGCCGCGCGCTGTGCACGCAGCACGGCGCCCTGCTGATCTTCGACGAGGTGATGACGGGCTTTCGCGTCGGCCTGCACGGCGCGCAGGGCGTGCTGGGCATCCGGCCCGACCTCACGGTGCTCGGCAAGGTCATCGGCGGCGGCATGCCGCTGGCGGCCTTCGGCGGGCCGCGCGCCATCATGGAACAGCTCGCGCCGCTGGGCCCGGTCTACCAGGCCGGCACGCTCTCGGGCAACCCGGTGGCCACGGCCTGCGGTCTGGCCACGCTCAAGGAGATCGCCAAGCCCGGCTTCTACGAGGCACTGGGCCGCAAGACCCGCGCGCTGGTCGACGGCCTGAAGGCCGCGGCCGCCGCCGAGGGCCAGCCCTTCAGCGCCGACAGCGAGGGCGGCATGTTCGGCTTCTTCCTGATGAACGAGCTGCCGCAGAACTACGCCAAGGTGATGACCACCGACAACGCGCAGTTCAACGCGCTGTTCCACGGCCTGCTCGAGCGCGGCGTGTACATCGCGCCCGCGCTCTACGAAGCCGGCTTCGTGAGCGCCGCGCACAGCGACGCGGACATCGCGGCCACCGTCGAGGCGGCGCGCGAGATCTTCCGCAAGCGCTGAGCGGGAGGCTCAGGCCGGGTCGATGGGCATCACCGGCCCGGCTTCGGCCTCGAGCACCTCGGCCGCCGCCAGGCACAGGTCCTCACGGAAGCGATCGCTCACGAGCTGCACGCCCGTGGGCAGGCCCTGGCGCAACCCCATCGGCACCGACAGCCCCGGCAGGCCCAGGATCGCGGTCGCCAGCAGCGGGCTCTGCGCGTCGAGCAGGTCGCGCATCGCATCCGCGCCGCGCTGGTCGGCATCGACCGGGAACGGATGGCGCCACGACACCGGCATCAGCAGCAGCGGATGGCGCTGCAGGAACAGCGCCCAGTCGCGCATCAGCCCGGTGCGCGCGGCCAGCGCGCGCATGTAGGCCTCGGTGTCGAACGGCGGCGCATGCGCGTCCATCGCGCGGTAGGCCTGGCGGATGGTCTGGTCGCCGTCGCGCAGCAGCGCCGGTTCCACCAGCAGCCGGCTGTCGGCCATGGTCAGCGCGAGCCACAGCTCGGCCGCCTCGCGCAGCCGCGGCGGCTCCACCGGCTCGACGCGGTAACCCGCGCTCTCGAGCCGGCGCGCGGCGCGCTGCAGGGCATCGACCACCTCGGGATCGCAGGCGTAGCCGGGCAGCGCGGTGCACAGCGCCACGCGCAACGGGCCGGCCGGCGGCGCGCCCTCGAGCGGCGCGGGCACCCACCACGGATCGCGCACGTCGCGCGCGGCCATCGCGGCGAAGGCCAGCCGCAGGTCGCGCACGCTGCGCGCCAGCGGCCCCTGGACCGAGCTGAGCTGCACCACCGGCGGCCGCTCGCCGGTGCCCGACGGGTTGAAGGCCGGCACGCGGCCGAAGCTCGGGCGTAGGCCGTAGACGCCGCAGGCATAGGCCGGGTAGCGGATCGAGCCGCCCTGGTCGTTGCCGTGCGCGATGGCGCCGATGCCGACCGCGACCGCGGCCGCCGCGCCGCCGCTCGAGCCGCCGGGCGTCAGCGCCGCATCGTGCGGATTGAGGGTGCGCCCGTGGGCCGCGTTGTCGGTGAACCAGCGCATCGAGAACGCGGGCGTGTTGGTGCGGCCGATCGGAATCGCGCCCGCGCGCCGCAGGTTCGCGACCACCGGGCTGTCCTCGGCGGCCACGACCCTGCGGTAGGCCGCCACGCCGTTGGTGGTGGCATGCCCGCGCTGGTCGACGTTGACCTTGATGGTGACCGGCACGCCGTGCAGCGGCCCGGTGGCCTCGCCGCCGGCCAGCGCGGCGTCGGCCTGCCGCGCGGCCTGCAGCGCTTCCTCGGCGCCGCCGTCGACCACGGCATTGATGCGCGGATTGACGGCCTCGAGCCGTTCCAGGCTGCTGCGTACCGCCTCCACGCACGAGAGTTCGCGTGCCGCGATGCGCCGCGCGAGTTCGGCGGCTTCCAGTTGCCAGGGATGCATGGCTTGTCTCCTCGAAAAAGATGGATGGATCAGTCGCCCTTGACGCCCGCGCGCCGCACCGCCTCGGCCCAGCGCGGCTTCTCGCGCTTCATCAGCGCGCTGAGCTCCTCGGGGCTCGAGGGCAATGCCTCGATCGACAGCGCGGCATTGGCGCGCACCACGGCCGGGTCGGCCAGCGCGGCGCGCAGCGCGGTGTTGAGCCGGTCGACGGTCTTGCGCGAGGTGCCCGCGGGCGCCATCAGCGCGCCCCAAGCCACCACCTCGAAGCCCGGCACGCCGCTCTCGGCCACGGTCGGCACCTCGGGCAGCACTGCGGCGCGCTTCGCGCTGGTCACGGCGATCGCCTTGACCCGGCCCTGCTGCACGAAGGGCAGCACCGCCGAGATGTTCTCGATGGTCACGTCGAGCTGGCCGTTGACCATGTCGGCGACCGCCTGGGTGCCGGTCTTGTAGGGCACCTGCACCATCGTGAGCCCGGTCTCGGTCTTCAGCAGCTCGCCGGTCAGGTGGCCCGCGCTGCCGATGCCGGGCGTGCCGACCGAGAGCTTGCCCGGATGCTCGCGGCCGTAGGCGACCAGCTCCTGCAGGCTGCGCACCGGCAGGTCCTTGCGCACGATCAGCACGTAGGCGTTGCTCGAGATCAGGCCGACCGGCACCAGGTCCTTCTCGGGCACGTACGACAGCTTCGAGAAGAAGGCCGGGTTGATGCTCAGGGTCACGAGGTTGCCGTAGCCGACCGTGTAGCCGTCGTTCGCCGAACTCACCAGGGCCTGCGTGCCGACGATGCCGCCCGCGCTGGGCCGGTTGTCGACGATCATGGCCTGTCCCAGTTCGCGCGCCATCGCGTCGGCCACCGGGCGCATCGCGACGTCGACGCCGGAGCCGGCGGCATAGGGCACGATGAATTTCACCGGGCGCTCGGGGTACTGGGCCGAAGCGGCCAGCGCGGCGGCGGCCAGGGCGGCCACGACGGCGCGGCGGGTCCATGCGAATGACAGGGCGGGCACGAAGCATCTCCTCTTGGGGAATCCCGCCGTTCACCACGAGCCGGCTGGTGGCCGAAGTCTAGGAACCGGGCCCGCGCCGCAAAAGACAATCGCTTGTCGCGATGACAACCTGCGTTTGTCGGTAGATTCCCGCGCACGGCCGGGCGGCAGAATGCCCGCATGAAGGATCACCAGCTCAAGGCCTGGCTGCGGCTGGCCGACACCGGCAGCATCCGCGCCGCCGCGCGCAGCCTGCACCTGAGCCAGGCGGCGGTGACCAAGGCGATCCGCGAGCTCGAGGCCGAGGTCGACGCGCAGCTGGTGCTGCGCAGCTCGCGCGGCATCGAGTTCACCGAGTCCGGCCGCCAGCTCACGGTGCGCGCGCGGCTCGCGCACCAGCAGCTCGAGCTCGCGCGCCAGGACATCCGCATCCTCCAGGGCAGCCAGCACGGCCGCGTGGCGGTGGCGGTCACGCCGATGGTGTTCCTCGGCGTGCTGCCCGAGGTGGTGCGCGCCTTCCGCAAGGCCATGCCGCAGGCGCAGCTCAAGCTGTTCGACGGCCTGATCCCGCAAGTGCTGCCGCTGCTGCGCGAGGGCGCGGTCGACTTCGCGGTGGCGGGCCCGGTGGCCTCGGCCCTCGATGCCGACTTCGCGTTCGAGCGGCTCGACATGATCGAGATGGCCGTGCTGTGCCGGCGCGGCCATCCGCTGCGCCACGCCACGCGCTGGGAGGAGATCGCGGGCGCCGAATGGCTGATGCACCTGGCACCCGGCAGCCAGCACAGCTTCCTGCTCGAGCAGTACGCAGCGCAGGGACTGCCGCTGCCCGAGCATCGCATCGAGGTCGCCTCCTTCGGCGTGAGCTGGGGCCTGTTGACGCGCAGCGACGCGCTGATGGTGGGCCCGGCCGGCATGCTCACGATGCCGCCCTATGACGCGCTGGTGGAGCGCGTGCCGCTCGCGATGCCGGTGCCGCCGCTCGAGCTGGGCATCGTCTCGCCGCGCGGCAAGCCGCTGTCGCTGGCCGCGCTGCGGCTGGCCGAGCTGTTTCGCAAATACCTGGCGCGGCCGGCCTGAGCAACGGCCCCTCGCTTGCGCACGGCCGTGTGCCACGGCGATGACAGCAGGCCCAGAAAAATCGTCGCGTGCGCTCGCGCTTCGGACCGTGCCCGCGTGTATATTGCGCCCGCGTCCGGCAAAGCCGGCGCCAACGATCACAGGGTAGAAGCCATCGCGGCCAGACTCGAGCCGCACGAGATCTCCAGAACATCCAGCCATGAAATCCCTGCGCCTGCTGCCGGTCCTGAGTGCCGCCCTCCTCGTCTGTGGTCCGGCGCTCGCGCAGTCGGTGGACTTCACGCTGCCGACCTTCGACCAACCCTTCGAGATCCAGAAGACCTGGATCAACGTCGGCTTCTACTCGGCCCACTTCGACCGCGACAAGGGCCTCGAGAACAAGAACCCCGGCCTGGGCTTCGAGTACCCGCTCAACGACGTCTACCGCGTCACGCTGGGCACCTTCCACAACAGCGACCGGCGCCAGTCGCACTACCTCGGCCTCTACGTGCTGCCCTTCGAATTCCACGGCGTGCGCTTCGGCGCCGTGGTCGGCGGCTTCGACGGCTACCCCAACTACCGCAACGGCAACTGGTTCCCGGCGCTGATCCCCACCGCGGCGATCGAGGGCAAGAACTGGGGCCTCAACATCGCCTACGTGCCGACGGTCAAGAACCGGCTCTATGGCGCGCTGAGCTTCCAGCTCAAGTACCGCTTCGAATGAGCGGCCGCCGGGGCCCATGAAAAAAGGCGGCCACGGCCGCCTTTGTTTTTGGAACCTGACCCGTCCTGCCCAGGGTTGACACCTTTTCCTTCGAGAAAAGGCGAGTCAATGGAATCAGGCGTCAAACGCACACAGCGCGACTACGCGCTGGCTTTTAAGCTGTCGGTGGTCGATCAGGTAGAAAAAGGCGAATTGAGCTACAGGCAGGCCCAAGAGCGCTAC